>JAAEOJ010000139.1 GCA_024244685.1 Mycoplasma sp. | reverse complement strand
TTATAAGTAGTTTCTTCTTTTATGTTTGTAATAGCTTTATGTTGAGCGCCTATTCCAGCAAAAGTTTCCATTACTTTTATAGTATTAGTTTTTATTCTTTTTAATGATTTTTTGTTATTAACTTCTGTTATATTCTTCATATATATTAATTTTACATTATTTAAATAGCCAAAACTATTTTTAATTTTATTGATTTATTAAAATAACAATTATAAATATTATAAAAATTAGTTTATAACAGAAGTTAATAACAAAAAATCATTAAAAAGAATAAAAACTAATACTATAAAAGTAATGGAAACTTTTGCTGGAATAGGCGCTCAACATAAAGCTATTACAAACATAAAAGAAGAAACTACTTATAAATTTGAAGTTATAAAAACTTCCGAATGAGATTCAAGAGCTATAATAGCTTATTCATTAATTCATCATGATTACAATATAGAACAAGTGTTAAAAGAAAATAATTTAGATACAGAACAAAAAATAGATAAATGAATATTAGGAAAAACATTTTCTTTAGATTCAAAAAAACCAAGTAATTTAACTAGAAAACCTTATCACTTTAAAAAAAGATTAGTTGCAGCAAGTATAAAAAATAATAATTCCCCTGATATTAATAAAGTAAAAGGGTCAGAAATAAAAGATATAGATCTTCTTACTTATTCATTTCCTTGTCAAGGTTTATCTATAGCTAATATGGGTAGAGACAAAGGAATAAAAAGAGATGTTGATTCTACTTCCAACTTAGTTTGACAAATAGGAAGAATATTAGGAGAAGCAAAAGATAACAAACAAAAATTACCGAGATATTTATTAATGGAAAACGTTAGTGCATTATTAAGTAAAAAACATAGGGCTGACTATGATGAGTGAGTTCGTTTGTTAAAAGAAGATTTAGGATATGAAACATTCACTTACAAATTAAAAGCTAATGAATTTGGAATGGTTCAAACAAGAATGAGAGTATTTGCTATTTCAATATTAAAACCAAATAAAAAATGAACAACAGAAAAAATAGGAAAAATTTTAGACTCTTATAAATATATTTTAAGTAAAGATGAATCAATAAAACAAATTAAATCAATATTGAAAACACACTCAACTAATAAAAAAATAATTGAAGAGTTTGAACATTCAACACCAAATAACACTCCTTCAAGAGTAAGAATGAAAACACAGAATAAAGATTTATCTTCAAAAGATATCACTAAATTAAACACTTTAACAACAAAACAAGATAGACATCCTAATATAGGAATGCTTCCTTATAAAAGCAAGTCAAGCAATAAATTAGACTATAGATTTATAACGCCTAGAGAAGCATATCAAATCATGGGTTTTGAATCTAAAGATTTTGATAAAGTTAGGACGGAGTGAATTGATAATAACATAATAACCAAAGAGTCTTTATATAGGCAAGCAGGAAATTCAATAGCAGTAAAAGTATTAGAAGTAGTTTTTAAAACTATAGATCAAATAGAAAAGAGGGAAAATGAAAATTAGAATCATAGGCACAAGCTTAAAAAAATATATTGATAATTTTTTGATCATTAAAAGTTATGGGGTTCCTTATTTTAGAATTGAAAGAGATGAAGAACCTAAGTTATTGGATGAACAAGATAATGTAATTTTAAAATTCAATGGAGATAATGCAACTTTAAAACAAAATATTGAGGCTTGAGAAGTTATGGGTTTAGTTCAATATAAACAATTTAAACATAGATTATCCAAAATAAAAAATAATGTTATGGAACACATTAAAGAAAATCTTTGTAAAAAACAAAACGACCCAAAATTAGATGCTATGAGATTAGGTTATTTAATTTTAATTCAACATTCATCAAATAGATTTACTGATGATTTAATAAAGGTTTGAAAAATAAATCAATTTAAAGGAGAATTGAATTCAGAAAAATTAGATAAACAATGCAATTCATTTTATAAAGAATTAATTGAAGATAAGGTATTTTTGGCAAAAGTTAGAAAGGAGATTTATAATGAGATTAACAAAGAACTTTAATTTTATTCAAGGTAAAGAAGGGTTTGAAAATATAATGGATGAAATATTCAAAGTTGAGCAAAGAATAATTGAAAAAGATTGAGAAGTAGTTCCATTAAATGTTAGGAATATTACAGAAAATATATTAAAAAATAAATATTTAATGGAAGGCAATTTTTCTACAATGGTTGCAACTTATAAAGAAAGATATGGAGAACCAACAGTTTTTGATGCTTTACATCACATAAGAGCTTTAGGCAATAAATTTTCTCATAATTTACCAAATGAAATCAAAAGAAAAATTGATATGGTTGATATTTTATATCTTATTAAATCATTATCAATCATTTGTCAAGATGCATTTCTTGGGTCGCAAGAGCAATTTATTTTTAATGAAAGCGCCTATTTTAAACAGGAATTAGATGAAAAACCCAAAAATATTGTAACTAATATAAGAGATAAAGAATTAAAAATTCAAAAAACTTCATTAATTTCATGATTTGCTAACCCCAACATTATTTTTAAAATACCTTTTTATCAAAGAAGATATACATGAAGTCAACATAATATAAAAACTTTAATAAAAGATGTTGAAGAAAGAATAGAAGATAGAAATCAACATTATTTTGGTGTTGTTGCAGTAAGTAAAAGCATTAATAAAGATAACACAGTTGTTCTTAAGATTATTGATGGGCAACAAAGAATAACAACATCATTAATTTTATTGAGAGTTGCTTATAATTTATTAATAAAATCATCTATTAATTCTGATAAATATCCACAAAAATTAATAAAGATTTTTGATAATTTAAATATAAATAAAAGATATTTAAATGAAGCAGCCGACAAACAAGAATTTAATGAATTCATAAATATTATTCAAAATAATACTTTAGATAATTTTAAAACCACATATTTTAATAATTATTTAATTATTAAAGATATTATTGGTTCATTTTCAGAATCTAAATTAATAGATTTTATTAATATTTTTATTGAAAAATTTGAAATTGCAGATTTAGAGTATAGAGTTGAACCAAAAAGAGAGATGGATATTTTTGAAAACATGAATTCAAAAGGCTCAAATTTAGAGGAATGAGATCTAATAAAAAACCAAATTTTTAATTTTGTAGAAGATGGAGTTATGCCAGATTTAGAAAAAGTTAGAATTATGAGAAGATACTTTGAATCTGAATTTTCTTTAAACTTAAAAGATCCGAATGAAAAAATAAATGACTTTTTTAAAGAATTATGCTACTTATTATTTATTAAAAAAGGAATGGAATATAAAAATGAAGAATATGATAGATTTAAAGTTTATAATAATTTTAAGGTCTTATTTAAAGATGTTAATTTTACAAAAGAGCAAGAATATTTAAATTTTTTAAAAAATGATATTCAAAAATATGCAATTATATATAAAGCTTTATTAATTAAAAAAATAGATGATTTAGATAGTGATTTAACTTATCTCCAAAAAAGAATAAGTAATATTACAAGTAAGGAGTCAACATTTTTCTTAATGATGGCCTTAGTTGAATCTTGCTTTAAATGAAATGGAGATTCATGAGAGTTAGTTAAGAAAAATGAGTTTGAAAAATCAATTATACTTTTAGACTCTTTATTTATTCGTAGAGAGGTAACAGAAGGTTTTGGTCATTCATTTAGAAGGAAGTTGATTAAGATAGTTAAATTAATAGCTTCAGATTTTGATAAAAGTCCAGTGGATTCTATTTCTAAAGTTATTTATGAAAAAGATTCAAAAGGAGAAATTTTAATGCCTGAAGATTCTATATTTAAAGATAAGTTAACCGCACCATATACATTCCATAAAAAAAATCAACTAGCAACAAAAATTTTATTACAATTAGAGTTATATATTTTAGATAGATTAGGGACAAATAGCTATGACTTAAATTTAAAGAATCCATCATTAGAGCATATTATGCCAAGAACTAATGATGAGTGATTAAAAGATTTAAAAAATCAAATTAAAGAAGGTGAATTAGTTGAAGAAGAATTTCAAAAGCATCTAAATATGATCGGAAATTTTTTGGTTGTACCTAAGCCAATAAATTCTTCAATGAAAAAAGCTCCCTTTTTAAAGAAAAAAACTAAATTAACTCAATTTAATGTTCCTTTAATTAAAGGAGAAGATGACCTTGGAATAGAATCATTTGACAATTTTCAAGAATGAACCCTTGAAAATATTAGGGAAAGAACAGAAACCCTTTCTAAAATTATTTTAAAAGAAGTATATCCATTTAAGATATAAACTTAATTTAAAAACACCAAATACAATTGTAATTGGTGTTTTTTCTTAATAATTAATTCTTTTTAAATTTATTTTTTAAACATACTAAATAATGTATGTTTAATTGTAATAATATATTCACCTTTATATAAAAGGAACAAAATTAAAAAAGGAGAAAAATATGAAGAACATATTTATTTCGTTCCATCACAGGAACAATCAAAAACATTACGAAAAAATTAGTAAAATAGTAAAAGGAATAGGATATAGAGATATTTCAGTAAATGAAGGAACTAAAGTTGATGATGAAGAACATAAGACAGACGAGCAAATAAGAAGAGAAATAAGAGATAATTTTTTAAAGGATCTTGACGTTACAATAGTAATAGTTGGATCTGATACAAAAAATAGAAAACACGTTGATTGAGAAATTTATGGATCAGTTTATGATTTTCAAGATGGTAAATCAGGCGGAATAGTTGTAATTGATGCAACAGAAGGAATAACTAATGGATGAATATTAAATCCTGAATTAATAAGAGAACATGATTCTATGCCAGCTCCAGGTGATAGATCATGACCTGATGAAATAACAGATTTGGATTTTCTTCCAGAAAGACTTCTAAATAGTATTAAAAATAAATACTCAAAAGAAGATTCTTTAAAGGGACAACATAAACACGCTGTATTTCCAATTGTTAAATATAATAAAGTCATTGAAAATCCTAAGGTTTTAAAATTAGCAATAGAACAATCAATACAATATATAGAAAAAAATAAAGGTAAATGAGATTACTCAAAATTAAGAAGAAAAAATAACGAGTCTCCAACAAGAAAAATATATGGACAAGTTGATGCATAAAGATTATTCTAAAGTAGAGCATATAAAATTAATAGCCGATATAATAAAAAGAATGGCCAATAATCATATGAAATGATTATTTAGTTTATTCACAATAATTGCTTTTGGAATAACAATAGATAAGTTCTTTTTAGAAATACCAAATAAATTCGAAAAAATTATTGCATTAGTTACTTCTGCTATATTAATATTTACAATTGAAGTAATTGCTTTAAGAACATCATGACGATTTTTAAAATTAGAAACTACTTATAGAAAAAAACAAAATGAAGTTATACAAAACAAATGAAATGAATATAACATGACGCCCGTTCTTAAAGCCCAAGAAAAGAAAAAATATAAAATTTCTTGAATCATAAAAGTTGGAATAGTATTAATTTTATTATCAGTTATAATGAACGTTGCGTTTGTTATTATGGCCTTCTTTCTTTAAATAAAAAAACAGGTTGTCCTGTTTTTTTATTTATCAAGAGAATTACAAATAATTTCTTGTTCTGCTTTCTTAAGCAGTAGAGTTCATTTTTTATTTATATTTAACTTTATTAATTATAATTAAAATATGAAAATCTTTATTTTCAGAAGAGACTTAAGAATCGAAGATAATACAACACTTAATGAAGCAATTAAAGATAATAAAGAAATTGCTTTAGTGTTTATTTTTAATGATGCAATTAATAAGGAATATTTTGCTAATAAGGGTCAAGAGTACCTTAATAAAAGACTTGGTATATTAAACAAACAAGTACCAATAAACTTTTATAGATCAAAAGATGATATAGAAGTATTAAAAGAAATTAATAAATCAAATAAAATAGAAGGAGTTTATTTTAATTCTGATATTACTGAGTTTGCAAATAAAAGAGACTTAAGAATTCAAGAATATTGTAAAAGCAATAATATTGATGTTGTGTCTTATAATGATTATTTACTTTTTAATCCTAAAGATACAGTTACTAAAAGCGGAACTAGTTTTAAAACGTTTAAATCATTCTTTGAAAGTAAGTTAAAGCTATTAAATAATATTAAATCAAATAACATTAAATATTCTAATGACTTGTTTATTAAATTACAAGATAATAAATATTCATCTAATTTAGAAGAAGGAAAAGATTATGGAATGAAGATTAATAGAAAAGAAGTATTTGAATCAATTGATAGAGTTACAGCTATAGATTATAAAAACTTAAGAGATTATTTTGCTTTTGAAAATAGTAAAATATCAGCCGCTCTTAAATTCGGTGTTGTTTCTTGTAGAGAAGCAATTGAATATTGTTATAGTAAAAAAGAGATTAATCTTCCATTTGTTAGGCAAGTTCTTTGAAAAGAATTCTATCATCAGTATTATGTTCAAAATAAAAATGAATATAAGATTAGAGGAGAATATCCAACCAACATACTTACTAAATATAATGAATGAGTATTTAATGATGATCTAAAGCTAGTTCAATTATGAAAAGAAGGAAAGACAGGCTTTCCAATTATTGATGCTGCTATGCATGAATTAAACACAACTGGTTATATGCATAATAGAGCAAGAATGATTGTAGCTTCATTCTTTTGTAAGAACCTTAATTTAGATTGAAGAATCGGAGAAAAGTATTTTGCAACTAAACTAATTGATTATGATCCAATTGTTAATAACCAATCATGACAATGAGCTTCTTTTACAGGACTTGATTATCAAGGTGCATACAGAACATTCTCTCCAAGTATTCAATTAAAGAAATTTGATCCTGATTTAGAATATGTAAATAAATACAATAAAGATAACGAGATTAAACCTATTGTAGACGAGAAAGAATCTAGAAAAGAGTTTATGGAGTTAATAAAAGAATATAATAAGTAATTAAGATATATAGAATTCATTTTTTATTTTTTCATCTTTACATTCTAAAATAATTTTTTTTATATTTTTTTTATATTTTACAACTATTTCTTCTGTTTTATATTTTTTGAAAAATTTTGTAAAAAAATCATTTTTAAATATACTTTCATTACTTGCTTTTATTATAAAATTTTCTCATATTTTAAATATTTCTTTTTCATTATCATAATATATATTAATTTCTCTTTTAATATCTTCTTTTTTAATTTTTATCTGTTTTTTTATTTCATCAATTGCTCTATCATGTCTTTCGTGTTTTAAGTTTATTTGTTTTTCTAGATTTGATTGAAAAACAGGATCTTTAATATTATTATGATTTTCTAATTCTTTTAATTCTTTATGATTTTTTTCTACCTCTTCATTTATTAAATTTTCAGTTTCTTTTTCAATAAAATCATCAATATTTTCTAACATTTTTTTAGTTGTTATATTTTTTTGCATAAATTCAATAATTTTAATTTTTTTACTATTATAATAGTCAATAACATTAAATTGCTCAAAACCCCTAATTCTCATTTCTGCTTGTTCTATATTAAAAAAGAGGCTATCAGTTGCATTTTTAAATATAAAATTAATAACAGAATTACTAAAATCAACATTATTTTTATTCATTAAATCAATAAGTCTTTTATTTAAAAAATCATAAGGATTCGCAAAATTAATAGGATAACCTAAATTTAATAAATTAACTTTATTTTTGGATGTAGCAAAATTAAAATCTATTAAAATCCACCTTAATAAATTTCAATAATATAATTGAGATTCAATAATGAGAGAACCCTGATTTTCTAATCTTGTAAAAATTACATTATTATTTTGAACATCAATACTTTGAATTTTATTAATTTTAAAATCACCTGTAAAATATAAATATTTTTTAAGTATAGATATAAATTTTGTAAATGACCGTTTTTTAAATTCATCATCTAAAAATGATTGCTTTCTATAATACTCATCAAGTTCTTTTATTGCTTTATTAAATATCTTTATATTTCTTCAAGAATTCATGTCATTCTTTGTTATAAACCCAAAGATTCTTTCTATATCAAACATATTTAAAAATTCAGTTTTATTTATTATTTTAGAAAAATCATTTATTTTAAAAGCATTTACATATACAATTTCATCAAATAGTTTAAGAATAACATCAGAGTCTAATCTTATATTACTATTTTTTTCTTCTCCAGTATAGCTGGAAATTATTGAATTATTTAATTCTAAAATTACATTTAAATTATCAACTGAATATAAGAAACTAATATTTTCTAGTATTTTTTCTATCAAGAAATCATCTTTTATTGAGTTCATTTTTAGTCACTTGTGCAATCTATCTAATTCTGAAAAATGCAATATTACAAATTTATATTTCGTTTTTTTTGAAATTAAACTAGTTAAAACACTGTTATAAGATGGGTCAGATAAAAAATCATCTATTTTCTTATTTTCTATATCCGGTTTTATTAAAATAAAGATTATTTCTAAAATTGTTGTAGAAATAGTTAAAATACTTGCAATAATACTTCTTGCATACTTATATTCTAAATCTATAGAAAAGAAAAATATACAAAATATTGCTATAGGAATTATTATTAGAAGTGCAAAAAACAACAATTTCAAAGGACTTATATATTTTTTTCTATCTGTTCCAATTTCATTTCATTTTAAAGCTTTTTTAAAGTTATTATCCAGACTTCTGAAAACACCTATTTTAAAAGAAATGATTTTTCATAAAGTTTTTTTTACAAATAGACTTGTTGCTTTTAAATTTAATATTTCAAATTCATCACTATTTTCTTTTTTTTCAAAATCGTGTTGATAATCTATTATTTTTTGATTTTCATCAATAAAAAAAGTTTTCATATCTTCATAATCATTCGGATCTCTTGTTCCAAATAAATTTCAAAGATTTATATTTATAAGTTCGGATCTTCTAATGCAAATTTTATTTTGTATTTTATTTATTTGTTTTGGTGTTTTATAAAAAAGAAAGGAAATTATTTTTAAAAAATATAATTTTAAAAATAATCACATTAAATTAGTTTTATTCATTTTTTGCTTTTTTATAAAAGGTTGAATAGCTAATTCCATAACCGTTGTTTTTCCTGAACCAGTAGCACCAGAGATTGCTATTCTTGTGTTTTTTTCACTTAATTTTTCATATATTTTTTTAGATTTTTCAATTTTATCTTCTGTATATCCCTTTACTTTAATTTCTTTTATTATTTTTTTAATATCCTTCTTTTTTTCTTTTGAATTTTTAAATTTTTCTTTCTTTTTATAAGGAGAATTAAATTCTTCAATTTTATTTAATAATTTTTTCATTTTATTCTCCTTATATAAATCAAACGTTTCAAATATTATTTAATACTATAAATTATAACTCTTAATAAAACTATTTTTAATTTTACTTATTATAATTTAATAAATAAAAAAAGGAGGAGACCTCCATTTTTTATGCCGCCACCTAAGTAGCGCGCCTCGCAAATAAATTATACACTTAAAGATTTTTTATAATCTGTTAATAATAGATTTAATTTGAGTAATTACTTTATTTTTATCTAATTTTCAGTCAATTTCTTTAATTCTAAATATTTTATATCCTTTATTTTCTAAAAATTCTTGTCTTGAAAAATCTTCTAAATACTTATTAAATCCTTGTCCTCCATGATATCTATAACCATCAACCTCTATACCTAATAAGAATTTATTTTGAGAGTTTAATAATGCAATATCAATTTTCTTACTTCCTACAGGGAATTGTTTTAATAACTTTATTTCTTTTTCAGTTTTTATATTTTCAGTCATATAATCAATAACATCTTGTTCAAAATCTGAATCAACATCTCCTTCAAGCTCATTTATTTTATATTTACCTTCTTTTTGGTCTATATTTGAATATTCTTTTTGCTTCTTGGCATCTAAATCTAAAAATAATAATCATTCATGGAAAACTTTAAAATCTTCTGATTTAGCTGTTTTTATAGTTGTATAATTTACAGATTTTATAACAATCATCTTATCTTTTGCTCTTGATATTGCAACATTAAGAGCGTTTTTACCACCGGATCTAGCAACATATGTTGATCCTATATTTGTTGTAGAATCATAAACAACAGATACTATAACTAAGTCTGCTTCATCACCTTGAATATTCTCTATATTTCTAATCATTAGTTTTTCATCTTCTAAAGCATTTTGTAATTCAGGATATTCTTCCAAAATAACTTTCTCAATATATTGTCTTTGACTCGAATTAAAAGTTAATAGAATTGTTTTTTCATAATTATCAATTTCATTTTTTGTTATTTCTATAACTTTTTTAGCTTCTAGAATATTTACACCTTTTTCTCATTTACCATCAATATTAATAACCTCAATAGCTTTAGAATTTTTTAAATTATTGTTGTCAATTACTTCTAATTCTGATTTATAAAAGTTTTTAGCTGAGAATGTCATTAATGATGCTGATGAAGAACGATAATTTTGATTCAGCATAACTTTATAAACACCTTTGTCAAAAGCATAATCAAGAAGTGATTCTGCATTTTCAACAACATCTTCTTCCTCTTCTCCTGTTTCATCTCTAGTTGTAAATCATCTTGAGGGTTGCATTTGTTGGGTATCTCCGGCCAATATTTTTATTTTAGATAAATAAAGTATTGGAAGACCTATTTCTAAAAACATTTGTGATGACTCATCAATAACAGCATAGTCAAAAGAATTTTTCTTTCAATTTATAAAAGCGGTTTCTGGAGTTGTTATTATAATTGGGAAAAGTTCTCTTATTAAAGTCATATGATCATTAGCAAATTTATAAGGCAACCTTCTACCAGCTCTAACAGCGTTTGCAAATCTTTTATAACTCATTAACTTTTCTCTATCAAATTCTTTTCAAAACTTGATTTTACCCAAAATAGTTTGTCCTAAAAATGAAGTTGCATAGTCTTCATCTGAAATATACTTTTTATTTCCGCCGACTCACTCAGAAGCATCCAATAATTTTTTTACTTCTTTATGCTCTGCATATTTAGAAAGTTGTTTTATATTATTAATATCAATTCCATTATAAGAACTTATAATAGAAGATGCAGCTTTTGCAGAATAAATTAAATCTTTTGGATATTTTTTAAATATAAAAAATCCCGTTTTTTTAACATTGTTATTAAAAGCTAATTTTTTTAAATATTCCTTATATTCAATTGAATCTTTTGGATAATTATATAAAGGATTAATATTAGAAAGATCTTCTATATATCGAAAATTATAACCAAATTGCTCAATAATATTAATTAAAGGTCTATAAGAACCATTTCCTTTTGTTCTTGAAATTACCTTTAATGCATCAATTTCATCTTTAGAAATTAAATTTGTTTTTTCAGGTTTCATAGTTAACTCTGGATTTTCTATCATTTCAACAAAATTTTGTAGCGGTTTATAAAATTCTGATTTATTCATTTTATTATCATTTAATACAAAGAAAACAAAAGGAGATAATTTACCCAACCTTTTTTTAAGTACATCTAAAGCAGCTTTCTTTTGAGACATAATTATAGCTGTTTTATCTTTCATTAATATATTAGCAATTATATTAGCAATTACCTGAGACTTTCCTGTTCCTGGAGGACCTCAAATAATTGTATCTTGTATTAATGATGAAGTTAATGCTTTATCTTGAGAAAAATTTGATGGTTGTATTTTTATTAAATTTTTAGAATTATTAGTTATTTCTAAATTAACATTTTTTTCGTAAATACTTTTATCAGGATCAATATCTATAATCTCATCAATTTCGTCGTTTTCAATAATTTCCATCATTGTTTTTCTTAAATGGCCACCTGATGGTTTAAACAAACCTAGAACTATACCTTTTTCAAAATTAATTGCTTTTGTTTTAATTTCTTTACTTTTAATATTTACGAACTTCCCTTTTATATTTTCAATTGAAAGAGGTGTATTAAATTGTTCACCTATTTTTATCAGAATATCAGATAAATTCATTTCTTTATTAATTAAAGAATTATCAAAATAGTAACCAGATTCATTTAAAAGGAACATTGCTTTTTCATTAATTTTTCATGAATCTTCAGATTTAATTATAATTTTAGAAGTTTGAACATCTAAAGAAACATGCTTAAGAAGAAGAGGCGCATATATTTCTCTTCTGCTTGTCTTTATAGAAATAAAACATGTTGCAATATGCAAAGGTCAAATATTATCTTGAATATTTGTATCAATAGCTTTACGTCTAAATTGCTTTCATCTAGTATTTGTTTTTTGTATTTTTTCTTGCAATTTATAAATTAACTCTTTTTTTGTTGAATTAAATTCCTTTGGATCTTCTAAAAGTAAAATTTTTGTTTGGAATAAACGCTCTTTCTTATTTTTATAAGCTTCAATAATTTCTTTTGGATCATCTGAAAATTTAATAATTTGTAGCAACTCTTCTAAATCTTTTTCTTTTAAATTAAGTGTGAAATTATTTTGAGATATTATTTTTTCTGAATGATTATCACCAAATTTAGAAGAAATATCAAATGAATCAATATTATTAACTCTAGAAAAAATAGTTTGATCTCTACTTCTTATATTTAATAAATTATTAAGTAATTTAGAATATTTTCTTTCCGTCTTTACTGATGTTGTGCTTAATGATGGCATAGAAAATCCTTTTTTAATTTTTTAATTAGTTCAATAATTATAGCACCTTATTTAGTTATCAATAAATTGAAAAATAAAGAGGGAAAGTATTAAGTAGTATAATTTTTTATAGTTAAACAAATAAAAGAGGTATAAATTGAAAACAAAAATATGACAATATATTAAATTTTTTATTATTACATTATTTATTTTGTTATCAATAATTGGTTATTCAATTAGAAGCAATGAATTAAGTTTATATATAACTATAATTCAAATAATTATACTTTTTGCATACTTGATCACAAGGAAAACACGATTTACAGATATTCTTTTAAATATAGGTTTATTGTTTTTAGCTATATTTTGTATTTTTATGATGAACAGAACTCTTATGGATCAATCTAGTATTAAAGCTACTTTTGATTCAGTTAAGTGAATGTTAATATTTTTTGGGGTTTTCTTTTGGTTATCTATTATTTTTATTGTTTTTCAAATTCTTTTTAAAGAAAGAATTACTAGAGAATTTTGAAGTTTTCAAAGAATAGATTTCAAATTATTCATTTATAGTTTTTTCTATTATTTCATTGTAACAATTATTGTTATGGTTGAATATTCAATGACAATAGTAACTCATTGGAATCCTTATTGAATAATAGGGTTATTTTCATTAACAATAATAGCATCTTCAACTCTATTTTGAGGTACTTCAAAGTTTTTGGGTTGAGCATAAATAAAACCTCTTTTCATATAAAATTATTCATCTCAAAAAATACCTTAAGGTTAGAATAAATAAGAAATGTATAATTAAACAAATGTATAAATATGAACAAGAATTAATTAATAAAGGAATTAAGTATATAGCAGGATGCGATGAAGCAGGAAGAGGTCCTTTAGCAGGTCCGCTTGTAGCTGCAGCATGTATTTTACCTGTTAATTATAAGAATGATCTTATTGATGATTCTAAGAAAATGACAGAAAAAAACAGAGAAAAAGCATTCAAACAAATCAAGAAAGATGCTTTAGATTTTAACATTCAAATAATCACTCCAGAAGATGTTGATAAGCTTAATCCTAAAGAAGCTTCAAGGATTGCCATGACTAATGCCATAAAGGGCTTAAAACAACAACCAGAGCATGTCCTAGTTGATTATGAAACTATTTACGTAGATATAGAACAACAGGGAATTAAAAAAGGTGATACTTTATCAATAAGTATAGCTGCTTCAAGTATATTAGCTAAAGTAACTAGAGATAGAATAATGCAAGAATACGGAAAGCAATATCCTGAGTATGGTTTTGAAAACCATAAAGGATATGGAACTAAGAAACATAAAGAAGCATTAAAAAAATACGGAATAACTGATATTCACAGAAAAAGTTATAAGCCAGTAAAGGATATTTTAGATAAATAATTTTTTAGTTTTAACCATATCTTCATAACATTTCTCTTTCTCATGAAACTCAATTTTTGCTGACTCTTTACTTATATTTTGATAACCACAAAAAACCATTAATAAATGTTATATTTAGATTATCAACATTCAAAATAAGTAGTTTTTATGGTATAATAAAAAAAAATATAATAATTTTTTCTTTGGAGGGAAATATGAAACAAAAACTAAAATTTTTATTAGTTAGTAGCGTGATAAGTTCAGGCATTGTTTCTATACCTTTTGTAACTGATGTTTATTTAAATGAATATAAAAATAAAAATTTAGAAAAAATTAAACTTCAAGATGCACAATATTCAACAGCAAGTAAAGATCAATTAGTTAGAACTCGTATGGATATATGTTGTAATAAAATTATTTGAACATTTATTGATAATATTAGTGGAGATACTTATAGTTTACTTGAAGATAAAAACAGAAAAAAGGTCTTATGAAAGATTAAACATGATACTCAAAAACCTGAAGAAGTAAAATATAAAGGCCCAGATTATTCTGATAGTACAATAATGCAAACTAAGGATGGAGTTATATATGTTTCCCTTCAACAAGGTAACTCTTCTTTTAAAACAGGACTTTATACAATAAATTCAAATGATTGATCGAATCCAAAAAAAGTATTTGAATCTCATAATGGTGGTTCTCGAATGGGTAAAACATTCCAGGCATCAGATGGTACAATTTTTGCATTAACTGCAGAAACATTAAAATTTAAAAAAGGTAATGCTGATTTTGTTGACATTACTACTAAAACTCTTCTAGTTAAATCTATGATTTCCGAAGTCAATGGGAGAGTTTATATTGGTAATACTTTTGGTATTTGAAGAGTAGAAGGAACTTCATCAGATGAAAAATCTAAAAAACATAACCTTAAATCAATTAATTCTGATGTATCACTTGATGAAAATTCACAAATTAAAAATTTGGATGGTAAATTTTATGTTATTGCTAATCCTGTGAAAGTCAAAAATAAACCACAACTTAATACTTATAAAGATAATAAGTTATATATTTTTGATGAAAAAAATAAAAAACTAAAAGAAATAGCAACAAATTTAAAGAGCATTACAGAAATTACACGTATAAAAGATGGAAGATTTATTGTTGTTTCTAAAGATGGTATTTATATAACTGTACAAAAAGAATTAAATAGTTCAACTACATTTAAGAAATTATTTGATGATGAAGATAAAAATGAAGAAGGTGCAAAATTTACTGTTTCAAAAAAATATGATGAATATTTTTATATGGCTAATAGTAATGGTTTATTTAAAATATCAAAACTTAAAGAAAATGATTTCTTAATAATTAGATGACATAAGAAAGGGGCAACTTTTTCTAATGATATGCTTTTAAATACAATTCAAATTGATACTGAATTAAAAAAACAAGGTTTTATTTTACAATACAAAAATCCTTCTAGTGATTGAAAAGATGTTCCTAAAGACGGAATTATTAAAAGTTCTGTAAAAGGAACATTGGAATTTAGATGAACTCCCGATAGTTGGAATACACACCTACATTTTTCTTTAGGTGACGGATCAGGTAATACATATACAGAAGAACAAGTTGAATGATTAAAAGACAAAAGCATAATTCCTGCACCTGCAGGAGCAAAGGTTGGAGAAAAAGTTACTCAGGCAAATATTGATAAAAGAAATAAAATTACACCTAGAGGAAGACCAATTCCAGAAAAATCAAGTAGTAAACAAGCTCTTTTATGAAAACATGTTCCATTTGGTATTGATGACGATGATACTTCAGATGCAAATATTTATAGACAGGGTAAAACACCTTCAATTTCAATTCCTTTAAATTTGAAACTTTTAGAAGATGGTGATTTAGATTTAAAATTCAAACTTGCAATAATCCAATCAGACAAAGTAAATCCTACTTTAAAAGATATGGATAATATATATTGATATGGAGATGGAAATGGAATAGGTAAAGCTTATAAATTAGAAGGTTATATAACACTTTCTTGAACTTCAGGTACTCAGGAGTTTCATAATAAGATTCACATTGAAAACAAAAGCAAAATTGATTCAAAATGAGATTTTGGTAGTAAAGACGATCGTACGACCCACTACAAAGAAGGGCAAAAACAACTTCCCCTTTGAAGAGAAGGGCCAAACTCAAAATCAAACAAAATGAAAGTCTCAGTTGAAAATGTATTTAAAAAGACTGGTTCTGGTATGGCTACATTAACATTAACACCTACTATGACTAATGAATCAGGAGAAGATGCAGTTTATTTTCCAGAATTATCATTAGTAACTCGAACAGTTAACCGAGCTCAAAAAAATGCTGCAGATGCAAGTTTTGAGGCAAGAAAAACAGATAAAATAGGTCACAAATATACTAAAGCAGAAATTTGACTTAGAGATAATAAAGTAAAACATTCTGAAGAGGCTATTGTAGGTTTAAATAAAAAAAATAATAGAGAAATAAAATCTATTACAAAAATAGAATTAAAACCCAAAAAATTTGTTGATTCAAAATCTATTTTAGATCAAATTAATATATTTATAACTAAACATAACTCAGAAGATTTATTTAATAAGAATTTTTTAAATGATGAATTAGTATTAAGTCTTAAGGTTTTAGGTTTAGATCCTAAAAAATTCGAACTTGTAACAACACCTAAACTTCATAATGGTGTAAATGTTTTTAAATTAAAAATTTTAGGAGACAATATATTCGAAAATAATAAAAACATCAAAGAATTTAAAGTAGATTTCAAAAAATGATTTTTTGAAATCATTGATGACAAAAACCTATATAAAAAATATTTATTTCATTTATCGAATGAAGTATTTACTATTAACAATAAAACGTTAGGTCTAGATGTTTCTAAAATAACAATTGATCCAACAAACACTCAATTAAAGTGAGGTGCCAATACAATAAATCTTATAGCTCAAGAAGGTTATATGTTTTCAAATAAGAAAAAAAACTTGAAAGTTAATGTAACTGTATTTAAGAATTCACCTGAGCATATATCTGAAACATTAAAATTATTTAAACAAGATATTATAGGTAGTCAATTTAAACAAGGTATTGCTTTAGCTAGTGAAGTTGCAGATGAAATTAATAATGAAGATAATCTAGAAACCAAAATTAAAAACTTAAAAAAATATAATATTAATTTACCTCTTTCAATTAAAGATACAAGAATTTCAGATATCTTTGTATTAGGGAATAAAAAAGGTGATTTAGAATTATCTTTAGTTTTACATACAGATAATACAGCCGATGAATACAAAACACATAACATAAAATTTACGTTAAAAGGTAAAAGTAACGAAATAGTGGCAGATGAAGTACTACACAAAGATAAAGAAGGATTTTCAAAATATTTAATAGGTTCAAAATTAAAAAATCAAGGTTTTAGATTAATTGATGATGTTTTATCTACAATTACAGATTCTGAATCTCTTTATTTATTATTAAATAAAAAAGCATATTTAATGAAAAATTCTTATTTAAGTAAAGTTTCAGCTAGTGTTTCTTCATCAGGTTCTGGATATACGTGAGAAGTAAACTTTACTCTTTCTACAAAAATATCTATGCCTGATTATATAACAGACACCCCTTCCTTAAAATTTACTGAAACATTTGTTGGATATAAACCAAATGCAGAAATAAAAGCTATTCCAATAGATAAGATGGATGAATATCAAGCTGAAGATATAAATCAAATAAAAGAAAAATTAGATTCAGAAGTTATTAAAGGTAAAGGTAAATTAAAAGTACTTAATATATCTCAAATTCATGATGTTCATTCTCTTAAAGAAAATACTGGAATTGATTTAAACATGAATCTTAAAGCCTCTATAATTAAAAAAGTGGAAGCACAAATAAATAAAGATAATACCTTATCAATTACAGCATATGCTCAAACACATGGTGCAAGTAATCAAGAATTTATGTTGAAAAGAACATTTGAATTATCAACTAATAATAATAATTCTAATACACCAAAACCATCACCGACATCGTTTAGCTTAACATGAATTATAATTATATCTGTAATATCTGTTTCAATTGTTGGAATTATAATAGCTTTATTTATATTTTGAAGAAGAAGAAGATTTTATTATTAATCTTCATAAAATAATTAAGTAAAAATTTAAATTTAAATTAAAAAAGGAGGAATATTATGAAAAAAATAACAAAAATTTCAATACTAAGCAGTACCATAGGTATAGCTGTTATTTCTATTCCAATTGTTATTAAAATTAACAATAACAATATAGTTAATAATAATAATTCGAAACATTTTTTTCATAATTACTCTACTACACATGTTAAAGGTAAAAGTCTGAAAGATATAAATACACTGGAAACTACAAAAAAAATAGAGAATAAAAAAATATTTAAAACAAGCGATTTAGCAATAGAAATTTTTAATAAATTAGCTGATCCTCAAAACAAAGCATTTTTAGAAAAAAATTATAAAAATGATGAATTAGAAGCAACAAACGATATTTTGGGATTAGATCCTAAGTATTTTAGAGTTCCTGCATATCAATTGTTGCACAATGGTTCAAATCTAATTAGGGTACTTACAACAGAATTAGCAACTTTTGAAGACGGAAGTCAAACAGCATATATTAAAGTAGAAATTAAAGATAGATTCTTTAAACTTATTGAGAATCCTAGATATAAAGGTGAATTTTTTAATAAAACTAACACACGTTTAGCCATCACAAATCAATTATTAGGTATAAGTGGTGATTTTTATGTAGAACAAAATACCTGAGCTAATTGAGGAGATAATATAATTAAATTGATAGCCAAAAGTGGTTTTATGTTTTCCAATAGAAAAGAATATATTCTTGTTAATATAAAAGTATTTAAAAATAAACCAGAAGATATTAAAAAAGAAGTTGAAGACATTAAAAAACTTTTTGATAATATAAAAATTATAAATCAATCAAAGTTATTTGTTTCTGATATTGCTATTCAGTTCAATAATGCTATTGGTGTTCCTGAAAAAATAAAATTATTAAAAAAATGATTTGGAATTGATGTACCAATTGTAACTAATGACACAAAAATAATTGATATAACAGGAGCAGGTAAAAAAACAGGTGAATTGACTTTAACTATTTACACATATTCAGAAAATACACCAGCATTAAATACCAATAATCATTTTGAAGTAAAAACATTAGGTGTTAACAATACAGAAATAGCTGATATTATTCAAATTGCAGATGCTTTGAGATTTAAAAATTATTTTGATAATGCAGTTATTACAGCTGAAGCACAAGGATATAGATTAATAAGCGACATCGCAAAAACAATTGTAGATGCCGATTCACTTTACTTATTATTAGGTAAAAAAAATGTCCCTAAATTTACAAGTTCATTCTTAAGTTCTTTTAATACAAGTGTTAATAAATATAATAATAATTTACAAATTAAAGTTATTATGACAACACCATTCGCAACTGATCCTACTAAAAATATATTTATCAATAGTTTCAAACCTAATAAATTAGATAGCGACATTAATAATATTCCAGTACCTCAAATAAACGAAGCGCGAAATGAAGATATAAATAATATTAATAAACACCTAGAAAACCAAACTCCTAAACTTATGTCAGAAAATGCTGATATTACAAAACACATAACAGATGTTTCATCATTAAAAACATGAGCAGGAATTGATTTAAATATATATCTTAAGTCTTCTATTATTAATAAAATAAAAGCACACTCAAATTCAGAAGGTGATTTAATAATTGATATATACCTTAAAACAAATATAACAACAGATGCAGCACCATCTATACAGAAGGTATTTAAAAAAGTGTTTGAAAAATCAATAGTTATTGACAATGGTGAAACACTAAGTTTAAAATGAATTATAGTTATTTCTGTATTTGGAGCATCTATTGTTGGTATTGGAATAGTTTTACTATTACTTAGACTTAGAAGATATAAATTATAAAAATTATAATTACAAACAATTCAATTATTAATTTAATTGTTTGTAATTAGAAGGAGTATTATTATGAAAAAAATAACAAAAATTTCATTATTAAGTAGCACATCAATTGCAACTATTATTTCTATTCCGATTATAGCTACTTCTAAAATTAATATTCATCAAGATAATAATAATTCAAATGTATTTTATAGATACTCTACTGTACAAAATAATAATGTAACAAAAAATCATGAAAAATATATTATTGAAGAATTTTCGAATTTAGAAATAACTTCAAATTGAATGCAAATAACAAAAGATAAAGATATAATAACTGTTTCAGGAGATACATTATATAAAATTAATGAATCAGGTGTATCTAAGGCAATATCTGGTCCTAAATTTGGAAAAACAAAAATAGACTATACAGGTAGCTCAATTTTACAATCTAAAGATGGTTCGACATATGTAACTTTAAAGAACGAGTCTTCAGGTTTATTTAAAACAGGAGTATATAAAATAAATTTAGAAAATTTTTCAACTCCAACATTAGTAACAGAATTTAAAGGAGAAAAAAATATTGGCCCATTTTTTGAAGCCTCAAATAAAGATATTTATTTATTTGTTGGTAATAAAATAATGAGAAAAACAGGAGATCAATTTGTAAGTATTACTACAAAACCAATTCCTGATGTATTATCAAAAAAAAATCCTTCAGATTTTCTTGATAAAGCAAGTATCAATGAACTAGATGGCGTAATTTATGTAGGTACAAAATACGGTCTTTTTAAACTTGATAGTACAAATCCTAATATTGACAATAATCTTGTAATGGTTGATTCAAATATCAGTTTTGAAAATTCATATATTAAAAATATTGATGGAAAACTTTACATGAGAGCTCATTTTAACGGGAAAAACGAAAATAAATTATTTTTAGTTAGCACTAATACATCAAAAATCGAACAAATTGCAACTAAATTCAACGATATTGGTGGAATAGCTCGTTTATCAGATTATACATTTATTATCAATACCGATAAAGGTATTTATAAATCATCAGAAAAAGAATTGGACAAAAATAACACTTGAGTTCAAATGATTGATGGAAATTGAAAAGACTCTTTAGATATAACAACAAGTTATAATAAAATAATATATGTTAGTTCTAAGGAATTTAGAAATGTCAAAAATAACATCTATAAAATATCACTAAAAGATAATCCAGATTCTATAATTAGCTGGCATAATTTTTATAATGATATTGATATTTTTAAAATTCAAGTTGATACTAAAATACATCAAAATGGATTAATTTTACAATATAAAAATAATAATGAATGAAAGAATGTTGATAAAAGCGGAATAATTGTTGCTAAACCTGGTTCTGTAGAATTCAGATGAGTTCCTGATTCTTTGAATTCTTTTATGTACCTTAACGGGAAACCTTTAGGAGATAAATCTGGTAACACATATACAAAAGAACAATTAGAAGCATTTAATAAAAAAATAAAACCTGCTCCTGCAAATGTTAATGTTAATGATGTTGTTAAACAAGAAAATATCGATAAAAGAAATGGTTATACACTTAATGGGAAGCCTGTTTTTTCAAAAGAACAATTAAAAGGCAAATTAAAAGATCGGAAAGCTGTATTTTTTGATTTAGAACCTTTCGGTATTGAAGATGATGATAGTAATCCTGATAAACGTATTAAATTTTTAAGTCGTTGAGTAGATAGCAAAAAGTATATAACAGCTCCAATAGATAAAAAATTTTTAATTAATGGGCAATCAATAAATTTTGAATTTGATATGTCAGTTTCAAATTTACATGATTATCATCCTACACTAAAAAGATTAGCAGAAAATGCTGTTAATCAACGAGTAGCAGGTGTTATTAATGTAAGTTATAGCGAAAAAGAAAAAAAGTTTTTATTTAAATGACTAGAAAAACCAAAAATAGATTCTCTTTTGGGAGGAAGTGATTTTAAATTAGCAGTAGGTAAATGAAGTGGAAAAGTTGGTCGTAATGGAGTAAATAATATAAATAGAAGATCTTGGGTTGCAAACTGATTTAAAATAGATGAAAAAAATAATGAAGAATGAAATTTTGTATTAGCACCAGATCAAGGTGATCGTTGAAACTGGGGAGAAGATGCCGCTTATTTCAAAAATCTTAAATTATTTGCTAATCTTGATTCTAAACAGTGATTTGCAACAAACGCAAAATTCAAAGCAAGAAAAGGCGATAAATTAGGGCATGTTTATAATGAGGATGAAATATGAATGAGAGATATTGGTTCAAAGATAAAAGGAACTCCTATTTTAGGTTTAAATAGTAAAGGAAAATTTGAATCAGTTTCTTCAACAAAAATAATAATAGAAAAAAATATATTGATAGACCCTGAAGAATTATCTGACAAAATTTCTATTGGATTATTTAATTTTGATAATGAAATTTTATTAGCTAAAAATTATAAAGATGATGAATTAGAAGCTACAGTTGAAGCTCTAGAATTAGATCCTAGATTATTTCGTATACCTTCAGGCCAAAAACTTCATAACGGTTCAAATACAATTTCTATTGAAACCAAACAACCCGCAATATTTAAAGATGGAACAAATAATAAAAAAATAACATTTAATATTACAGATAAATTTTTTAGCATAATAAAAGAAGATGAAATGAAATACAATAATAATTTATATGATAAAAATAATAATTCAATAATTCTTACAAATAAATTAATGGAAATAAATTCCAATAAATTTCAAGTAAAAGATGGTATTGAAGTTAATTGAGGTAAAAATAAAGTTGCTTTAATTGCTAAAAAAGGTTTTATGTTTTATGATAGAAAAAGAACTAAAATTGTCAATATAAATGTATATAAAAATTCAATTGAAACAATTAAAGAAGAAATAGAGAAAATCAAAGAGGGATTTAAAGGAAGCGAAATTTTAAATCAAGAATATAATTTTGTTTTTCAAATTGCAGAAGAAATAAACAACGCTATAAATATAAAAGAAAAATTAGAGTTGTTAAAAAAATGATTTGGATTTAAACCAATCATTGAATTTGGAGATACAGAAATAATTGACATAATTGCAAAAAGTGGTGAAAATGATAAACAAGATTTATCAAATGAAATTTATTTAGAGTTAATTACAAATTCTAAAAATACATCACAAGAAAATAAAACCAATAAATTTAACTTAAAATTAGTTGGAAAAACCGATGCAGTTATAGCAAACAATATTAATAAAATAGATTATAAGTTATTTAATGAATATTTTTATAATTCTGAAATTTCTGAAGAAAACCAAGGATATAGAACATTAGAAGAAATATCAAAAATAATTGTAGATTCTGATTCTTTATTTTTATTATTAGGTGGAGAAATACCTAAGCTTCATGGATCTGTTTTAAGCAAAGTATATGCAACAGTAACAGATAAAACAAACGGAAAATCCATTACAATTAATATTGAAATGACAATACCTAGAATTAAAGAGCACAAAAAAAATGAATTTACTAAAATATTTTCTGGTAAAGGTAATAGTGAAATTTTTAAAATTTCAGTTAATAAAATTAACAGTGCGCAAAAGCATGATGCAAAACAAGTTCAACAATATTTTTATAAAGTAAATAAAGACTTTTTTATATATAATAAATATGATTTAAATAAAGCTGTTGAAAATACAAAAGATGTTCATACACTAAAAAAATGAACCGGACTTGATTTAAATATTTCTCTTCAAGCCTCTATTATTAACAAGGTTGAAGCTAGTTTAAATTCAAATGGAGATATATCAGTTAAAGCATTTATGCAAACATATAGGGCCAGTAAACAAGAAACTATTATTACCCAAACATTTAAAACAAAAGAAGATAAAAACCCTGAAAAAGAAAAAAATATCGGAAATAATTTTAAATTATTATTAATTATAATTTTTTCAGTAATAGGAGTTTCAACATTAGGAATAGCAATATTGGCATTTTATTTAAAAAAACGCAGAAAAATGTAGTTTATTTAAAAAGGAGGAATTATGAAAAAAAGTTTTAAAGCTTTATTTATGAGTTGCATTATAAGTGCAACCGCTATTTCTATTCCCCTTATAGCGACTGGTAATGTTGGTGTATATAAAAACGGTGATAATACAATATTAAATAAAACAAATTACTCAACAACAAAAAATAATAATGATCCAGCTAATAAAACTTGTATGAAATTAGTTATGGAAAACTTAGGCAAAATAAATTATAGACATAATGATGAAACACAATTCTTAGTATCACCATCTAAAACAATTTATGTAGTTGATGAACAAGGTATTTCATATTTACAAAATGATAGATTAGTAAATATATTGTCTGACCCCATTTATAATTGGAAAGGTGCCCAAGCTAGTATAGGATTAAATGGTCATATATATGTTACTTTTCATGATCAACCTCGTCCAGATGGGCGTTATCTTACAGAAAGACTTTTTGATTTTAAAATTGATTTTGGCCATTATATTAATGTTTCTTCAACTGAAATCTATTTTGGTCAAAATGAAAATACAAAATCCGGTAAAACTTATCACGACTCAAATGGAGATATATTTTTTCCTAATGGAGAAACTATAGACATTGTTTCTGGTCATACCATAATTCCTTGATTAGAAGGAAAATATGCAAAAGATACATTTGATGAGTTTTCAACTATGACTGTATTTAACAATCAATTATTTGTACTTACAAAATATGGTTTATTTGTTTCAGATGATATAACTATTAGCGGTAAACACAAATTAACTCTAATAAATAGTATTTTATTGTCTAAAGATAGAAAAACATATATTAAAATTATTGATAATAAAATTTATTTAAAAGGAAGTGTTCATAACAAAGAAAATAAAATATTTTTATTAAAATCTATACAAAATGGAACAATAGAAGAGGTTCCATTCCAAAAAAATGAAACCAAAAAAATCGGTGGTTTATTTAAGTTGCAAGAAGGAAAATATCTTTTAACTGATGAAGACGGTATTTATATAAATGAACTCGCAACAAATAGTTTAGATTCTAATATAAAATGAAAAAAAATATTTACTGGAGATTGATCAAGTGTAAAACATATTATGCCAACAGGAAAAGAAGGTGGTTTTTATATTTATGGTGAAAACTTTGGTTCTAGTTCAGTGGAATTATTCAAAGTAACTAATCAACCTAATCCGGATTCTCAAATTGATTGGGAAAAAGACAAAAATGACAAAAATAAAGTCTTAATTAAAAGTGAAGTATATCAACATGGAGCACGTTTACAATATAAAAATGGCGAAGAATGAAATTATGTTCCTTTAAACAAAGAAATGCAAATTGAAAATAAAAAAGAAACAAGTTTTAGATGAGTTCCTGATAGATATAATAAACTTATGAGATTTAATTTAGGAGATGCTTCAGGTAATACATATACCCAAGATCAGTTAGATTTAGTTAAAGATGGTGTAAAAGCAGCTCCAGAAGGTGCTGAAGCGGGAGATGAAGTTACTCAAGCAAATATAGACAAAAGAAACGGATTCACATTAAAAGGTGATAAAGTTTATGAAAATAAGAAAATCGAATTGTTTAATGAACCAGAATTTGGAATAGAAGATGATAGATATAATCCCGATGATAAGGTTAGCACAGTTAAAAATATCCACTTAGAAAAAGAGTTTAATCAAGAATATGTAGAAAATGGAAATTCATTAAATTTTGAAACCGAAATATACGCTTCTTTAACTGATACATACCATCCTAGTTTAAAAAAAATAAGAGAAAACGCATTGTTTAATGGAAACAAAGAACAAAAATTTAAAGTTACTATAAATATAATTTATATTAAAAATATAGATAAGTTTTACTTTAAATTATCAACAAAAGATTTGTCTTCAGCTTTATTATCTAATAATGTTTCTATTCCATTTACTTTAGCACCAGGCGAAAGCAGAAATTTAGGTTTTCTTGGAAGGAATAAACAAAATTCCGAATCAGGTGCTGGTTGAACTGTACGAATAGAAAAATCAACAAAAAACAACGACGCTTATTTTTTTCACCTACAACCTTATATTATTAATGGAAAAGGTGAAGATGCTTTCTATTATAAGAGTACTCGAATTGTATCAGCTAAATCTTATACACAACATTCTTTAACTCACGAACAAATATCTGCAGCAAATGCTAAATTTAAAGCAAG
Organism: Mycoplasma sp.; assembly: GCA_024244685.1. Lineage (GTDB taxonomy): Bacteria > Bacillota_I > Bacilli_A > Mycoplasmatales > Metamycoplasmataceae > Mycoplasma_K. The sequence goes on along the minus strand of JAAEOJ010000139.1, from coordinate 210,570 downwards.
AAAAGAAGATAAAATAAGACATATTTATACTGAAGATGAAATATGAATGAGAGATCATGGTTCAAAAATGAATAAAGATACAATTCTCGGTTTTAATGATAAAAATGTTTTTGTAATAAACATTAAAAGAACTATACCTCCTGATTTTCAAGAATTTATTCATATCGCGGCTAAAGATGTAGAGGCAAAAATAAATGAATTTTTAAAATCAGAATATAACCCAGTATTTGCTTCTAAAGATTTTTTAGATAATGAATTGGATGCTACAAATGAAGTTCTAGGACTAAACCCCGATTGATTTGAAGTACCTCCAGGTCAGAGTTTACACAATGGGCTGAATACAATTATAATAAGAACAAAAAAAGATAATTATGTAACTTTTGCAGATGGCTCGACTTCCAAAACTTTTAACATTTTAATTGTAGATAAGTTTTTAATTGTTATTAATAAATTTCATTATAAACATGAAATTTACCATGATAAAAACGAAGAATTTGAAGTTACAGATTCAATATTAGAAATCACAAATGGTGATGCAACTGTAGGTGTAGGGCAAACATTAAAGTGGGGTATAAATAAAATAAAATTATTTACTAAAGCAGGATTTTTATTTAGCAACCATAAAAATTATATTATTATTTCTATAACTGTTTATCAATACTCAGAAAAACAAACAAATGATGCATTACAAGTTTTAAAAGATCAATTAGAAAACATGACACTCAAAAACCAAGGTTTTATAAAAGTTTCTCAAATTGTAGATGAAATTAATAATGCTGATTCTTTAGTAAAGAAATTAAAGTTATTACAAAAATGAACAAATTTAACTATAAAATATAAAGAAGGAAACACAGCTATTGTTGATGTTGTAGCTAGAAGTAATAGCTCAGGTGAATTAGAATTGGTGTTTGCTACATATTCAAAGAACACAATATTCTCAGTTCATAATTTTAGTAAAAAATTACAAGGAGTAAATGATACTGACATTTCCAACTATACTCAAAAGGTTGATCATGACAATTTTGTTAATGTAATGTCTAATGCAAACATTTCATCAAAAAAACAAGGATATAGATTACTTAGTGATGTTGCGTCTACAATTATAGATTCAGATTCTCTTTTAAATTTATTAGGAATAGAATCAGTTCTAAAATTAAAATCATCCACTTTAAGTTCAGTATCAGCAACAGCCGATAGTTTAGGTAAATTAAAACTTAATATTGTTATGTCTACTTTTGGAGCTACAACTCCTGATTTAAATATTACCAATTCATTTATGGGTAAAACAGATTTAGAAATAAACGCAATTTCAACCAAAGAAATCAATTTAGCACAAAAAAATGATATAAAAAATATTAATTCTCAATTAAGTAATTCTGAATTAAAATTTGATCAATATGAAAGTATTGAAGAACTAAATGATGCCGGTAGAAAAGTTACAGATGTTTCAAAACTTAAAAAAGTTTTTGGGATTGATTTAAATATTGATTTACAAGCTTCTATTATTAAAAGAGTTGAAACTAATGCAGAATCTGATGGTGATGTTGTAGTTAAAATTCACGTTAGAAGTTATAGAGCTAGTGATTCAAAAATCATTATCACTAAAGAATATAAAAATATTTTCCAACATGAAGAATCATCTATTATTAAAAATTTACCTGCAATCATTATTATTTCAATAGTAGTAACTTTATCAGTTATAACTGGATTATTAATAATTAAATTTAAATCAAATAAAAGAATGCTATATTAAAGCATTTTTTTTATTTGATTTTAAGCATTTAATCAATAAATTATTAAAACATCAACACACTTAAATATAAATAAATATTTGTGATATGCTATAATTAAAAAAATGTTTAATTATAAAAAAAGGGGTTAAAAATGAAGAAAAATATAAAAATTTTGTTATCAAGCGCAACTATATCTTCAGCTATTATAGCGGCTCCGATAATATGAAAACTTAATACAAATGAACCAAAAAATAATCATAAATCTTTAATTCATGAATATACTTCAATTCATGATATGGAAAAAAGATTTGCTAAAAATTCACTTCCCCTTACGATTAAGTGACATAAAATATCTGAGGTTATGGTTAATGGAGAGTCATTAATAACAATACAAATTGAAACTAAAGTACACCAAGATGGTGCAATTTTACAATATAAAAACGGAAAAGACTGAAAAAATGTTGATAGCAATGGTTTAATAAGTAAACTAAAAATGTCTTCTATTGAGTTTAAGTGAGTTAATGATTCAAAACATAAATCAAGAAGATTTTATGATAATAATCTAAAAGCAAAATTTAAAAATTTTAAAAATAATATTACAGCAGCTCCTATCGGTGCTAACGCCGGAGATAAAGTTACTCAAGCAAACATAGATAAAAGAAACGGGATTACATTAAATGGCGACCCAGTTCCAAAGCCAGGACAAAAAGAAATGATCAATAAGGAATTTTATAACAGAAAATTATTTGGAATAGATGACGATAACAATCCAGATGATAATGTTTTTCATAGAATAGATAAAAAAAATCAAGATAATATAACCATTGAAAAAGATAGTCTAATTAACAGCAATTCATTAGTTTTTGAATTTGAATTTTATGGAATTCAATCGAAAATTGCAAGACCTTCTATAAAGGATCTACAAGAAATAGTATCAAGCAAAAAAGGCGGAACTTATTCTAAACATAAAGGTAAAGCAATAATATCATTTGATCAAAAAACAAATTTATTTAATTATCGTATTATTTTTGAAGGGCAAAAACCTATTAATGTAGACCTAGGAATAGATTATGAAATGAAGAATATAATAGTAAATTCTAAATCTATGAGTGCTGATGGTAAAAAAACTAAACAAATAATAATAGGCCCTATTTTAAAATTTTCACAAGATAAATCAGATGGAAATAAATTAAATTTAAATATTAGTTTTTGAACAGGTAATTATAATGGTTATGAAGATTTTGCGTTTTTTAAACAACTTAAAATATATCAAAATAAATGAACTAAAGAACAAATAGCAGCTAGAGATGCTAATTTTGCAGCAAGATATAATGATGTAATTGGAGATGTTTATGATAAAAATGAAGTTTGACTTAGAGATTATAAAGGATTTAATGAAATAAAAACTTCTACAGTAATAAATTTTTCTAAAAAAACAATTAAGTCTGATGAAATAAAAAAACAAATAGAAAAAAATTTATCTGATAAAGATAATATAACATTTTTATTAAAAAATTATGCAAATGATGAATTAATAGCAACAAATGAGGTTTTAGGTATAGATTCTAATGTAATTTCAGTTTTACCAAATCAAAAACTACACAACGGATCAAATAAAATAAAATTAAAAACTGTAGGAGCAACTTTTGATAATAGTAAAAAAGATTTTGTAACAAACAATTTATTTGAAAATGGAAAAAATAGTATAGTAATAGATATTAATATTAAAGATAGATTTTATTCTATTATTTCTCTCTCAAAAATTAAGGAGACAATATTTCATGAAAATAGCTCAGAATTTGAAATTAATAATAAAACTTTAGGTATAAATTCTAAAGGATTTAAAGTTCTTGCTGGAACTCAAGTTAAAGAAGGTATTAATAAAGTAAAATTAATTGCTGAACCTGGTTTTATGTTTCCTGATCATAAATTAGAAAAGACAATAACTTTAAAAGTAATTAAAGGTGGATCTAAAGAAGTTCAAAAAGAAATTGAATATCTTAAAAATAAAATGAAAGACGCTAAAGTTATTGATCAAAAATTATTATATCTTCAAGAAATTGTAAAAGAGATTAACAATGCCGATAACATAAATAAAAAGTTAGATTTAATAAAAAAATGAAGTGGTATTGAATTACCACCCAAAAAAGGTGGAACAAAAATTACAGATGTCGTTGCAAGTACAGAGAATGTTGATTCTGAAAAACAAAAAATTATATTAAAATTTAGCACACACTCAGAAAAAATAGAAGAAGAATTTTCTAATAATGTATTTTCATCTTCATTAGAAGGCGAAAGTTCTCCTCATATAGCTGATAAGATTCAAAAATTAGATAAAACAACATGAGAAGAATCAATAAAAGATTTAAAAATTATTAAAGAAAATCAATCTTATAGATTACTTAGTGATATTGCAACAACAATTACAGATTTGTATTCTTTTTCAAAATTCTTTAATTTAGATTTAAGCTCAAAATTAAAAGGTTCTTTCTTAAAAGATGTTTCTGCTGAAGCTGATGATCAAGGTAACTTAAAAATTCAAGGATTTTTATACACACCATTCGCTAAAAAACCCACTGATAAAAAATTCGAACTTTCAATTAAAGGTGGTAAACCAGATGACGACATAGAATATAAGAGTGAAATATTTAATGAATTACAAAAAAAAGATGTTTCTAAAATTCAAAATCAAATTTCTAGTGAATTAATAAAGTTAGAAAATAAAATAAATGATAAAATAGATATTAAAACTATTACAAATATTCATTTATTAAAAGAGAAATTAGGAATTGATTTAAATTTAAATCTTAAAGCTTCTATTATTGAAAAGGTTAAACTATTTAAAAATAAAGAGGGTGATTTAATACTTGATACTTATATTTACACACGTAAAGCATATAAGTCATCATTAGAAATTAAAAATGTTATTCAATTTCACGAATTAAAACAAGATTCATCATTAAAAAAAATAGGTGCTATTGGAATTTTAACTATTGTATTGTCTTCATTATCAATGATTGGAATTATCATACTAGCAATTTATCTTATAAAACGTAATGATGAATATACTTACTCACAATAAAAAATACGTATAATTATTCGTATTTTTTTAAATATTTAAAGCTGTACTCTTATTACCAAGTAAATAAAATTATTTGCAATATGCTATAATTAAAAAAATATGAAATTATAAAAAAAGGGGTAAAAAATGAAGAAAAATATAAAATTTTTATTATCTGGTTTTGCTATATCTTCAGCTATTATTGCGACTCCTGTAATATTAAATTCTAATAAATTAGAACAAAAAAATAAAAATAATTATAATCCAATATTTAGTAGTTCTAGATCAATGAACTTATATAAAGACAATGATTTTTCTTTTAAGGAAAAACTACCTTCAACAATACAATGACATAAAATAAATACAAATAAAATAAAAATAGATACCAAATTAAATCAATATGGTGCAATTTTACAATATAAAAATGGGGGAGATTGAAAAAATATTAGTAGCAATGGAATTATTGAAAATTTAAATTCATCACCAATTTTATTTAGATGAACTAATGACTCTTCTCATAAATTAAGAGCCTTTTCTGCTGGAGATGGTTCAGGTAACACATATACTCAAAAACAATTAGATATGCGTGGAGTAGTTAAACCTGCACCCGAAGGAGTTAAACCTGGCGATGTAGTTACTCAAGCAAATATAGATAAAAGAGATGGTCATACAATTACCGGACTAGAAATACCTAAATCTATAGAACAAAAAAAGAAAAAAACTGTATTATTTGAAGAAAAGCCTTTTGGTATTGAAGATGATAAAAATAAAAATGAACGTGTTTTTTGATATAGAGATAACAAAGCATTAAAAAAAGAATTTGAAATAAATAAAGGTTTTTTAATAAATGGTAATTCTTTAAAATTTTCTTTTGAAATTTATGGTATTTCAAATTCAAAATATTCACCATCCATTGAAGACTTTGAAAAAGATATTTCTGGAAGTGGTTTTAATAAAACAAGTTCATATTCAGGTAATCTTATAATTTCATATGATAAAACTAATAAAAAGTTTAATTATAAATTATCTTATAGATATTTATCAGAAGCTTCAATAAAAAATGATACTGAAAATTTTACGCAGAACATTAATAGTAATTTTTCAAAAATACGTTTCTACGGACTTAATAGCAAATCAAATTCTAATCATGTTGGATTAGATTTAGAAATTAAAGAAAAAAACAAAAACATGTTTAACTTTAAAATACATTATATATTTGATAATGAAACAGGTGAAGATGCATTATATTTTAAAAAAATAAAATTAGTTTCATTAATTCCTACAAATGAACAAATAGCAGCTTTAGAAGCTAACTTTAAAGCTAGAGCTAATGACAAACTTGGTTATAAATATACAGAAGATGAAATATGAATGAGAGATCATGGTTCAAAATTATCGAAAAATTCTATTTTAGGTTTAAATAAAAAAGATATTTACTCAAAAAAAACTTCAACAATAATATTATTAGAAGCTAAAAGTATTATTCAATCTAGTGATATAAATAGTCAAATGCAAAAAGCTATTTCTGATAAAAATAATAAATTCTTTTTAGGAAGAAAGTATACAAATAAAGAATTAATTGCAACAGATGAACTTTTAGGTTTAGATTCTGATATAGTTTCAGTTCTACCTAATCAAACTCTTCAGAACGGCTTAAATCGAATTATTGTAAAGACAAAAGATGGTTTTATATTTGAAGATGGAAAAAATTCTAAAGTTATGAAAATCAATATTAAAAATAGATTTTATTCTGTTGTTTCTCTTTTAAACTTTAAAACAAAAATATATCATAAAGATAATTCAACATTTGAAATTACCAATAAGTCATTGGGTATAACTTCTAAAGAATTTAAAATTGCTCCTGGAACTAAAGTTAAAAAAGGTATGAATAAAGTAAAATTAATTGCTGAGAATGGTTTTGTATTTGCCAACCATAAAATGGAAAAGATAGTTAATTTAGAAGTTGTTAATAACAAAAAAGAAGAAATTGAAAAACAACTTGAATATTTTAAAAATAAAATGAAAGATGCTAAAATTACAAACCAAGGTTGATCTTATCTTTCTGAAATTTCAAGACAGATTAATAATGCAAATAATATAAATGAGAAATTGGAAATATTAAAAAAAATTAGCGGTATTGAATTACAACTTAAAAAAGATAATACAAAAATAGTTGATATTATTGCATATACAGAAGAAAGCAAGCTTATATTAGAGTTTAATACATATTCAACAGACACAGTAGAGGAATTTACCAAAAATACCTTTAAAGTAATTTTAAAAGGTAAGGGTAATAAAATTATTGCTGAACATTTCCATAAAAATAACATTGCAAATTTAGAAAAGAATTTAAAAGGATTAAAAATTAAACAAAAAAAGCAAGCTTATAGATTTCTTAGCGATATTGCACTAACAATTACAAATATCGATTCACTTTCAAACTTTTTAGATTTAAATATTCAATCAATAATAAAAGGTTCTGTTCTAAAAAATATTCATGCAACATCTGATAATGGAAATATAGTAGTTACAGGAATTTTACACACAAAATTTGCTTTAAAAGATACACCATTTAAATATATATTTAAGGGTGGTAAATTAGATTCTGAAATAAATCAAAAAGTTGAGATGTTTAACCAATTGCAGAAAAAAGATGTTGATATTATTAAAAAAAGAATAAATGATCAATTACCAAAATTAGATAATTATCTTGAAATGAACAACATGAAAACGAACTCTTATAAAAGTCAATCAATAGAATCAATACATACTGTTTATTCATTAAAAGAAAATCTAGGAATTGATTTAAACATAGATCTTCAAGCCTCTATAATAAGAAGTGTTTCATTATTTAAAAATCAAAAAGGTGATTTAGTTCTAGATGTTTTCTTATATACTCACAAAGCAGCTAAAAACAATATGATTGTAGATTATATTATTAAAACAGAACCCGCAAAACATTCTGCGGCATATAATGTATTAGTTATTTTTGTATCTATTGCATTACCTTCATTCATTATTATGGCATTATTCTATTTTTCAAGTTTTAATAAATATAGACGTTAAAAAAATACATCAATAAAAGATGTATTTTTTATTATTATTTTACTTAAAGTCAGTATTCATATATTTAAATAAAACTAAACCTGAGAATGTTATTGCAATTAATATTCACACTGTATATAAACCGGCTTTATTTACTCAAGGTTCTAAAGTATAATAGACTTTTCCATTTAGAGTATCATCTAATGGAATTAAGAAATCACTTTCAATGAATTCACCATATTTTGCTTTTTCTTTTTGGTTTAAATCACCATAATAATGAAAGAAGTTTTTATTTGAAAATAATTGACTGTTAGGTTCTTCTTTGATTCATTTTATAATTAAATACATTTTAGATTGTCTTGTCATTGTTTTATAGTTATTAGAAATAGTGTCTTCCATATCATCAATTGTAAGACTTCCATTATCTACATTTTGTTTTAAAGTTGAATTTAAAGAATCAGTTATTGTCTTTTTATAATCTTCAAAATGATCATTTATATCTTTAAATTGTTTTTTGATAACATTTAAATCGACACCTCATTCTTTTGAATTACTAAAACCAAAACTAAAAACATATTCTTTTTTTGTTTTATTATCTTTACCTAATTTAACTTTTAAATATTCATTATCGCTAAAATTATCTGAATGTTTTCTTCAATAATTAAGTCCATGCATTGAATTAGAATTTTGAAATATATTAAAGAAGCTTGAAAGTTGTGCAAAAACATCAAAATAAGCTATTGTCTTATAAGAACTTTTATGTTGTTCTTTAACCAAATCATCTAATATGTTTTCACGTGCATAATTAGAATTATCTATAATACTACTATCATATATTTTTTCTTTCTTATATGAAACTTCTCCCCTATCATTAATAATAGCTCTATATGCAATTGATGTTTCCTTCATATGAACTTGGGCACCAGTTAAAGGAATTAAAATCGTAGACATTATTGAAAATACAAATGGAACCAACATTGAAAATACTAATGCTCCCACACCCCCGAATGTTGAAACCATAATAACTATTAATGAGGCCATAAGTAAAGAAATTATAAAAGTACCAAAACCTAAAGAAGCTGAAAATCTAATTTTTTGTGATGAACTAGAATTTGAATCCATTATTGAAATTAATGCTGAAAACACAAACACAAATAATGAAAATAATAATATATGTATAAATAAAGCTAAGAATTTTGAAAATACAACTTTTATCCTTGTTATTGGTTTAGCTACAATCATCAATTCAGTTCCATCTTTTTCACCTTCTTTAAAAATATTTAAACCTTTAGTTACTAAATATAAAGGTGTAAATATAAAAGGAATAATATATTGTAAAGTACCTAAATTAGCAACTACAGAAGATTTTGTGTAAGCAACACCATATTTAATAGTTCCAATTAGCATTCCACCAAATATAACCAAAAATAATATAGGTATTAAATATGTTGACACTTTCTTTGCTGTTAATAGCAATAAATACCTTGTATATTTAATCATCATTACCCACTTTCGTGTTAAATTCAATACCAGTTTCTACAGAACCTAATTTTACATATTTAGAATAAATTTCATCTAAAGTCATTTTATTATTTTTGAAAGTTAAAATTGTCATTTTAGAATTTCCCAATTTTTTCATCATATCTCTTACATTATCATCATTAATTAATTTAACTAAAAAACCAGATTTATAAGATTTAAACTTATATTTAGTTTTTTTCAATAAATCTTCTAATTCTTTTTTATCACTTGTTTCAATTAAGAATTCTAAATCTTTATTTATAGTAGCTTTAGCAACAGTATCACTAAAAACTATTTTTCCACCATCAATAATAGTTACTGAATCAGCGTATTTATCTAGTTCAGCAAGAATATGAGAAGAAATAAAGATTGCTTTTCCTTTTTTTTGTAATTCTTTAAGAGTATCAAAAAAATCTATTCTAGCTTTAGGATCTAAATTAGCTGCAGGTTCATCCATAATAATAATATCTGGATCATGAACTAAAGCTTGAGCTAATAACACTTTTTTCTTTTGACCTGATGAAAATGAGTTTGGATTCCTATTTTGAATTGATTCTAAACCAATTTTCTTTAATATATTTTTTGCATATTTTTTAGCTTCTTCCATACTTAAACCTGACATATAAGACATATAAGTAATATATTTAAGAGTTGAAAACCCTTTAGGGAATTTTGCGGTTTCTGGAATATAACCAATTCTTTTTTTGGCTTCAATAGTTGAGTTTTTATGACCAAACATTTTAACTTCGCCCTCAAACTTAACGTAAGCTCCAATTAAAGACTTGATTGTTGTGGTTTTACCAGCTCCATTAGCACCAATAAATCCATGAAATTCTCCAGATTGAACTGTAAATGTTATATTTTCTACTGCAGGCTTTTGTGCACCTTTATATTTTTTTGTAAAATTTATAACTTCTAATGCGGGAGCCTTATTTCCTTCTTTATTATTCATAAATACAAGACCTCCTATTAAAATTTAACTTAAATAAATTATAGCACCGATTTATTTTTATTCAATATATAATATATATACAATGAATAAAATAAGCAAAAAAATATGAGCATATGCAACTAACTTTCTTATAGAAGCCATAAACTTTAATATCGCTCTAGTATTTTCTATAATTGCTTTAGTATATAGAAAACAAGGTTTAGGAATTTGAGCAATAATAGCTATATCAATATCTTCAACCTGAGCATTACAAGTTATAATAAAACATACTATTTGATATAAAATGGAAAAAATAGAAAGAGCTTTATATCTAGCAATAAGAAAACACGGAAAAAAAATAATAGAAATAACTTCAAGTGAAATTAAATCTTCTGGACAGTCAGATATTCATGAAGTTCTAACTGATACTGATAATGGATTAGAAGTTCAGATGATTATTAATGGAACAGGAACTTTTATAAATGTATTTATTGGAGTTAAATGATTTATTCATGCTCGTAATTTCAATAAAAATAATTCAGAATTTAAATATATAAAAGAATAAAAAAACTTGCTTTTGCAAGTTTTTAATTATTATTTGTTTGTTAATAATTTTGCTGCTTCTTCATCAACAATTAAAGTAACATCATTATGTTTTTGTAAGAATGAACTTGGAGCATCTGTAGTAACAGGACCTTCCATAGTAGCTTTAATAGCTTCTGCTTTATTTGCACCTGATGCTATTAAAATAATTTTTTTAGCTTTCATGATTGATCCAATACCCATTGATATAGCTGTCTTAGGAACGTCGTCTTTAGATTCAAAATATCTTGAGTTAGCTTCAATAGTTGCTTCTGTTAATTGAGCAAGACCAGTTTCACTTGTTTCTGATGTTCCTGGTTCATTAAATCCAATATGAGCATTTGTACCTATTCCTAAAATTTGTAAATCAATACCACCTGCTGCTTCTATATCTTTATCATATTGAGGTCCAACTACTTCTGGATCTCCCATACCTGATGGTACATGTGTATTTTCTTTATTTATATTTATATGATTAAATAAATGTTTATTCATATAGTATCTATAAGACATCTCATGTGTTTCTTCAACGTTTGAGTATTCATCTAAGTTAAATGTTTTAACGCCTTCTCAATTTAGGTCTAAACGAATTAATTCAGCATACATACCTTCTGGTGTTCCACCTGTTGCTAATCCAAGTATTGAACTAGAATTTTGGTTAATTTGTTCTTTAACTAATTCAGCTGCACATATTGACATTTCATCATAGTTTTTCTTTATAATCAGTTTCATAATATCTCCTTTTAAAATATATTAAAATTATACTATACCTTTTAATATTAAACTTACTTTAACAAAATAAATTTTATTATTTAGTTTTATCTTTAGCGAACTGCTGGATTAGTTTCTTATTATAATCACTATTATTATCATATACATTATTAAAAATCTTGTCTAATATAAATTGAGTTATATAACCTGCCATTGAAGGTAATTCATATGGATCTTGAGAATTGTTTTGAATAAATTCTCCTCCAACATGTTCATTAATTTTATCCATGACATTAGAATGTGGTGTAGAACCAACTGTATAGATTGATTGATTTTCTACTTTTATACTATTAAGCTTATTAACAACTCTTTTAACGTTAGGATTCATTCCTGACATAGAAATAAAGATATGAACCGAATTCTTCTTAGGAAGTATATAACCTGTTTGTCCAGCTATATCAAAGTCTTGAGCAACTATATTAATTTTATTTAATTTTAATCTAAATGCTGAAGCTTGTATTTTTGTAAAGGCTTCTCCATATATAAACACAAAATCAGAATTCAATATCTTTTGAGCAATTATTTTTATTGTACTTTCATTAATAGATTTATCTGTTCTACTTAAAGAATAAATCATTTGATGAATATCTTTTGAAACTCCATCATATTTATTTGTAACTGAAGAGATTTCGTACTTTAGATTATTTTGCAATTCTTTTCAACCATTAAATTGTAATTTTTGACAGAACCTTGTTATAGCAGCACTTGATACTCCTATAATTTTAGATACTTGAGTAATACTCTTTAAAAGCGTTCTAGAATTTTTATTTGAATCTATAAACTTAAAAATCTTATTATCAGTTTGAGTAAACTCAGTTTTTTTAATGCTCATTCTATCTTTTATCATATAAAAAATTATACACTTATTAAAAATATTTTCAAAGGAGTTTAAAAAAATAAAAGTATTTTTAATAAGTGAAATAATAGTATTGGAAAAAAGGGGGAAAAATGAAAATAAAAGTTTTAAATCTAACTTGTAAAAACAGAGATGAAGTTTTAACAGAAATTTCAAAAGATGCTGTTGAAAATGGCTTTGCTTCTTCACAAGCAAAATTAGTCAAAGCTTTTCAAGCTAGAGAAAAAACAGGAACAACCGGTTTTGAAGATGGCGTTGCCATACCTCATGCCAGAATTCCTGAAATTAAAGAAACTGTTGTTTATGTTGCTAGATTTCCAAAAGGAGTAGATTGACCTGCTCTTGATGGTAAAAAAACAACTGTTGCAATAGGGCTTATTGTAAAAGGTGGAAAAGATGCTGGTAATGATCATATGGAAATTCTTTCTTTAATCGCAACAAAATTAATGGATGAATCATTTAGAGACTTAGTTAAAAATGGAACTAAAGCATCTATAACAAAAGCTATTGAAGAAAAAGAAAAAAAGAGCGCAACAAAAACCAGTACAAATAATAATTCAAAAGGATTAAAAATTGTTGGGGTTTCAGCTTGTGCTACTGGTGTAGCTCATACTTATATGGCACAAAAAGCAATGCAAGATGAAGGTGCAAAGCTTGGACATATGGTTAAAGTAGAAACACAAGGACAAAAAGGTCAAGAAAATAAACTTACTGATAAAGAAATAGCAGAAGCAGATTATGTAATTATAGCCGCTGATATTAATGTTGAATTAGATAGATTTAACGGTAAAAAAGTTATATTAACAACAACAAAAGATGCAATGCATAATTTTGCCAAAATTATTTCAAAAGCACCTAGAGAAGCTAAGAAATTAAAAGTTGGATCAAATGGAAATATTGTTAACTCAAGCGGAAGAGGTATGTTATCACATATACTTTCAGGTGTTTCACGTATGATTCCATTTGTTGTATTTTCAGGAATTGTTTGAGCAATATTAAATTCAATTACATTTGCTTATAAAGGAAGTGTGGTTCCTCATGAACTTAAACTTGCATCTGAGGCAGCAGCTGTAGGATTTACATTCTTTATTGCAATAATGGGTGGATTTATCGGAGAATCTGTAGGTGGGCGTGCAGCATTTGCACCTGCTACAATAGCTACTTTTATAGCAGCTAATCCAGATTTCTACTATGATTGAAATGGTTTAATTCATGCAGTTTATATGAAGGATTTAGCCGGAAATATTCTTAAAGATGCTAGTGGTAAAGCAATACAATTAAAGGTTGGTTGAACCATAGTAGGAGCTATAATTTGTGGTTTCTCATCTGGTTATATTGTAAATCAAGTTAATAAAATTAAAGTACATAGTTTATTACAACCACTAATGCCAATATTATTTATACCTGTAATAGTAACATCAATCCTTGTGTTCCCAATTGTATTTGCTTTTGGAGCTCCAATAGGTTGATTAATAAATATGTTGGGTCTTGGAATTGGTCTTGGAGGACAAGTACCAGGAGTTAACTTCATAATCGGATTTATTCTTGGTGCTATGATTGGATGAGATATGGGTGGTCCAATTAATAAAATTGCTGGTTCAACAGCAACAGCACTTATTGTTGTTGACCCTAGACTTCTAGGTGCAGTAGAAGCTGCAATTCCAATTGCACCATTAGGTTGTGGTCTTGCAACAATTATTGGTGGTAAGACATTCGATAAAACAGAAAAAGGTCTTGGAATTTCTGCTTTAGCACTTGGATTCTTTGGAATATCAGAAGGTGCAATACCATTTGCAGCTAAAAGACCTAAACAAACAATCTTTGTTAATACAATATCATCTGCAGTTGCAGGAGGTCTTGCGTTTACATTCTTTGTTGGTGGTCACGTTGGTATGTGAGGTGGTCCAATTGTAGCATTTGTATTAGGTATATATGCAGACCCCGGAACTTTAGGTATACATATTCCAGTAATGTTTGGTGGAACAGTTCCATTTATATCAATACTATGATTCTTTGTTGCTATAATCGCAGGAACAACAATACATGCATTTTTATACATTTACTTCACAAGAAGACAACAAAAAGGCAAAAAAATGTTTCCAAATCCAAAGGAAATATCTTTTAAAAAGAGAAAAGGATAAAAAATAATGTTTATCAAACAACAAATAAAACAGCAATTAAAATTAAATTGATTTGTAACATTAATTCTTAAAAAAAATATCAGACCATTAAGAATTACTTTATCAGCATCTTCTATACATTTAGAGCAAAAATATTTTATAGCAAAATATAAAATCGCTTTAATTATTCCAAGGTTTAAAAAAATATTTTATGATGATATTGATCATTATAAAACTATCTTTAAAAGAAAAAGAATATTAAATGATGAAGAATTCGATAAAATTTCAGCAAACAAAACAACACCAGAAAAGAAAAAGGAAGCTAAAAAAATATTTATTTTAAAACTATTTGCTTCTATATCATTAATTTCTATTGTTGCTGCATTATCTGTTTTGATAGCTTTATTTATATAAAATGAAAAAAATAATACCTATAAAACACAATAAAATTTGAGGATATGAATTATGATTACATTCCCCATTAGAAAAAAGTAGAACTAAATTAGAAGATGGTAGTGAGTCTATTGAAGGACCTTTAATAAAAATTATTAAAGCAAATCAACCACTTTCAGTTCAAGTTCACCCTGATGATCTTCTAGCTAAAGAATTAGAAAATGAAGATAACGGAAAATCAGAATGCTGATATGTATTAGAAGCTTCAGAAAAATCAGAATTTATTGTTGGAATAAAAACCAAAGATGAATCAACAATTAAAGATGCATTAAAAAATAAAACATTTTTTGAATTGTTAAAAACTCATAAAGCAAAACCAGGAGAATTTATTAATGTACCTGCTGGTCTTGTTCATGGTATTGGTAAAGATTCTAAAGTTCTTGAAGTACAACAACCTTCTGATACTACATATAGATTTTATGATTATGATAGATTAGAAAACGGAAAACCAAGAGATTTACATGTAGATAAATCAATACTATCTATTAAAGATTGAGATTGAAAATTAGACTCTTCTGAAAAAGATTATAAAAAATATAATATTGAAAGCTATTCTATATCTATATTTAAAAAAGATGATAACTTTACAATTAATAAAAAATCAATTATAGTAGACATAGAAGAAGAACAAGCATATTATATTGAACCAGGTGAAGAATCATTAATTCAATTTAATAAATTTGCTTTAATAGAATATTAAAAAACATCTTAATGATGTTTTTTAATTTTAATGTGTTATTAAATTATTAATTTATTACCTTTAATTGTATATCCATCTTTATTTATATCATTTAAGTCATTAATTCAATTAATATATTCACATTTATAAAAGTCTGTTGTAAATGTTGGTGAATCAATATTTTCATTAAATCATTTTATTGATTCTTTATTTAAAGTTGTTAAAACTGCTCTTTTCATTTTTCTTTTATCAAAATTTTTATTATTAACTTTATCCTCGGTTATTAAATAAATATTTTTAAATTTATTTAGACCTAATAATAATTGTTGATAATGATTTTTAAAAATTTTTATTATTATTATTGCTTGCATTGTAATATCATGATTTAAATTTCTATCTGTATAAATAACTAAATTAACTGGATAATTTGTATCATATGTTTTTGAAGATTTCTTCTTAATTGCATTACATATTCTTTTTGCTTTATTTTCCATTACTAATTCAGGACTAAATACTTGTTGTTGTTTTTTATTTCCATCTCCTTCAAAAACTAAAATATTTTTATTATTTTTTATTTTTTCAATTTCTTTTTCAATATTTTCATTTAGAATATGATTTTCAAATTCTGCACCATCTGAAAAGCGAAAAATTTTTAAATCAGCGAATGTTAATTCATATCATTCTTTACCTATTCTTATGTCAGGTTTTGAAATATCATTTTTTGTAGAAAAGTGTAATGTATTGTTTTTTATTGATTTTTTTGTATACCTAAATATTTTTTTACTTAAAAACATAAGTCATTCTAAAATAATTAATTCTGTAAATTCATCTTTATCTAATTCATCAACATTTATTTCTTTTCTTTTATAAAACTTATCATCTTGTAATTTATAAATATCGTTAATTCATAATTTAGGTTGTTTACGATTTCTACTTTCAATTTCAACTATTGATTTTATATATTCAATATTTATTTTTTTCATTCACCCCTCCATAAACAAAGTCTTTCAAAATTATTTTATTTTTTTATATATTGCTACATCAAAACCATCTTTAGCTTCTACACTTACTTTTTCATAATTTTTAAAAGACAAGTCTAAATATACGTTACCTGAATGTTGTCCTCATACATACGAAATAATTCATTCATCTGCATATTTACCGAAATTTTCATATATAGATTTTCCTCCAGCTATAAATAAAGTTTCTTTTGAATCTCTATACTTATCAAATAAAGTCATTAACTCTTCTTCATTATGTATTGTTTGATCCGCTGTTTCAACATCCTCAGGTGAAAGAACAAAATGTTTTCTTCCCGGAAGTTTACCTGGTAACCCTAAAAATGTAGTTCTACCAAATAATAATGCATGTCCCATTGTTGTATCTTTAAAATGTTTAAACTCTGCAGGTATGTGTCAAGCCATCTTATCATTTCTACCAATAAGTTTTTCTGGTGTCATTGCTGTTATTAATTTAATCATTTATATTGCAACCTTTCCTTTTATTAATGGATGTGGATCATAATCAACCAATTTAATATCATCCGCTTTAAATTCAAAAATATTTTTTATTTCTTTATTTAATTCTATCTTAGGAAGAGTTTTTGGTTCTCTTTTTATTTGTTCATTAACTTGTTCTATATGATTTGAATAAATATGAGTATCTCCAGTAGTATGAATAAACTCTTTTGCTTCTAACCCAGTTACTTGAGCTACCATCATTAATAATAATGAATATGAAGCTATGTTAAAAGGAACTCCAAGGAATACATCTGCTGAACGTTGATACAGTTGTAAAGATAGTTTTCCTGAATTAACATAGAATTGAAAGAAAGCATGACAAGGAGGCAATGCCATATCTTTAATTAAAGGTGGGTTTCAAGCAGAAACTATATGACGTCTACCATTTGGATTTGATTTAATATTTTCAATAACCTCTTTCAGTTGATCTAATCCACCAAAGTCTCTTCATTGTTTTCCATATACAGGTCCTAATTCTCCATGTTCTTTTGCAAAATTTTCATCGTTTTTAATCTTTTCTATAAATTCATTCATTGTTTCATTTTTATAATCTTGAGATTTTTTATAAATTTCATATGGTCATTCATTTCAAATTCTTACATTATTATCTACTAGATATTTAATATTAGTATCTCCTGAAATAAATCAAAGTAATTCATGAACAACTGAGGCTCAATGTACTTTCTTAGTTGTTAAAAGAGGAAACCCCTTTGTAAGATTGTATCTTCTTTGTGTTCCAAATAAAGAAAATGTACCTGTTCCTGTTCTATCTTCTTTTTTAGAACCATTTTCTAAAACTTCTTCAATTAATGATAAATATTGTTTCATAATATAAAACTCCTTATTAAATTAATTATAAATATTTTCATTATTACTTAGTAGTTATTTTTATATAACAAATTAAAAATAATTATATATTATAATAAATATATGAATCATTTTATAATATTAGATATCGAAACAACAGGATTTAGTCCTAAAAATAGTCAAATTACAGAAATTGGTGCAATTAAAGTAGATTCTTCTTCACTTGAAGTTATAGGTGAAATGTCTTCTTTAATTAAAATAGATTCTTTTGTTCCACCTGTTATTGTTAATCTTACTGGAATTACAGATGAATTATTAGAAATACATGGAAGAAGTATTACTCCGGTTATGAAAGAATTATCTGAATTTTGTGGATCTGCTGAAGTATATGCTCATAATGCTAATTTTGATAAGAGTTTTATTAGACAAGCACTTTCAGATTGTAATATAGATTTTATTGAAACTGATTGAGGAGATACGCTTCCATATTTTAGAAAAAAATTCCCTAATATGCCAAACCACAAACTTGAAACATTAATTAAGTTTTATGGATTAGCTGAAAAAGAATCTCATAGAGCGATTGATGATGCTAAACACACTCTTGAATTAATAAAGATTGCAAAGAACTTATAAATTTTAATAAAAAAATATGCCATAGCATATTACATTTTATCTTCCTTACCTCTAAATCTTTTATCTAAAGTTTTCTTTCTTAATCTTATTGAGTTAGGAGTTACTTCTACAAGTTCATCCATTTCAATAAACTCAAGAGCTTCTTCTAATGAAAGAATAATTGGTTCAGGAACTTTTGTAGCTTCGTCTGTACCAGCTGATCTAATATTAGTTAATTGTTTATTTTTAATTGGATTAACATCTAAATCATTTGCTCTTGAATTAATACCAATAATCATACCTTCATAAACTTCTGTTTGAGGTCCAACAAATAATTCACCTCTTTCTGAAATTTTTCATAAAGAGTATCCCATTGTTTTACCTTTAACATTTGAAATAAGAACACCATTTTTTCTTCCTTCAATAACACCAGCATAATCTCCATACTCATGGAAAGTTTTTTCTAGAATTCCTGTACCTCTTGTTTTAGTTATAAATGATTGTCTAATACCAATAAGCCCTCTAGTAGGAATAATAAATTCAATATTAGTTTGACCATTAGATGAGTTCATGTTTGTCATTGCACCTTTACGTTCAGACATTAATTGAATAACTGTTCCAGAAAATTCATCATCACAAGTTATTTGAGCTAATTCATAAGGTTCTAATTTTTTACCATCAACTTCTTTAATTAAAACTTTTGGTTTAGAAACAGCTAATTCAAATCCTTCACGCCTCATATTTTCAATAAGAACTGAAAGATGTAACTCACCTCTACCTTGAACCTCAAATCCTTCTACACCTTCAATACTATTTACTCTAAGAGCAACATTAGTTTCTAATTCTTTTTCTAATCTTTTTTCAATTAAACTAGAAGTAACTAATTTTCCTTCTTTACCATTTAAAGGAGATTTATTAACTAAGAAATTCATTGATATAGTTGGTTCTTCAATAATGATTGGTTCCATTGCTTCAGGATTATCAATTGAAGTTATTGTATCTCCTATTGTAATATCAGGAACACCAGCAACTATACATAAATCACCTGGCTCTACAACTTCTACTTCTTTTCTTCCTAATCCATCATTTACAAATATCTTTGAGAAACCAACTTGTTTTGTTTCACCTTTAGCATTTATTAAAGAATATCTTCCTTTTTGAGAAAGCTTACCTTTAATAAGTCTACCTAAACCTAATCTACCTAAATATTTATCATATTTTAAAGAAGAAATCTGCATTTGTAAATTTTCATCAGCAGTATATTTATAATCTTCTACATGATCAATTAAAGTTTTAAATAAAGGTTCAAGAGTTGTTGAAGGATCATCTAATGATGATTTCATCATTCCGTCTCTTGCTGCTCCATATAAAATAGGAAATTCCATTTGCTCATCAGTTGCATCTAATTCCATAAATAATTCAAGAACCATATCTACAACTTCCTCAGGTCTTGCATCAGGCTTATCTATTTTATTAATAACTAAGATTGGTTTTAAACCATTTTCTAAAGATTTTTTAAGAACAAACCTTGTTTGTGGCATTGGCCCTTCTGATGAATCTACTAATAACATTACTGTATCGACATTCTTAATAATTCTTTCTACTTCTCCAGAGAAGTCAGCGTGTCCTGGAGTATCAACAACATTAATTTTTGTATCTCCATGTATTATTGAACAGTTTTTGGAATAAATAGTAATTCCTCTTTCTCTTTCAATATCATCACTATCCATTACTTGTTCTATTCTTTCTTCTCTCTCATGAAAAGTACCTGACTGTTCAAGAAGAGCATCTACTAATGTAGACTTACCTGCATCAACGTGAGCAATTACTGCTACATTTATAATTTTTTTCATATTTTCCCCAATTTCTTTATATGAATTATAGATATAAAAACTAATTTAAATACATAAAAAAGAAAAATATAATTAAATTTATTTTTCTTTTTTTAATTTTCATACCAATCATGTTAACGATCTATTTAATGTTAATCATAAAATAGTACTTATTGTTTTTATTATTTTTTTATCAAAGTTTTCATTTTTAACTTTTGTTAATACTAGAACACAAGCGAATACACCCATACCGAATATATAAACTCCTAAAATTCCTAAAACTATACTTATTCATCAAATTTTAGTATTAATTACTTTAGTTAGCATTAAAATCATAATAAGCTCAAATATTATTAAACAGGAAGCTTGAATTGCTAATATTACTTTAGCTGTATTTCTTATGCTTTTTATATTTTCATTCATACTCTAATTATAACTTAGTTTATATAAAGAAAATAATTCATTTTTAAAAAGAAGAACCAATTTTTTGCATCTTTAAATTTTTATATTTTAAATTAATAAAGTCAAAAGCTTATTTTTCTTGCTTAAAAACACTTTATCTTTTATAGTATAATAAAATTAACAAAACATTATAAGATAAGGATTTTTTATGAAACAAACAATACCTACACAAATAATAAGGAAAATTAATCAGTATGATAAAATAGCACTTTTTCATAATATTGATATTGAAGGAGATTCTTTATCTTCCTACGCATTAGCCTTATCTTTAAAAAAAACCTTTCCAACAAAAGAAATTGTTTTTATTGCTAATGCACCAGCTTTATTCAAAGCATTCCCTTTTTTAAGTATTGATACAAGTTTATTTCAAGAAAGTATTGATGAATCATATCTTGCTTTAGTTACAAATACTTCATCATTTAAGAAAATTTTTAAAAATGGAGAATTCCAAAAAGCAAAATATAAGATTGGTTTTGATCATCATTCAA
Organism: Mycoplasma sp.; assembly: GCA_024244685.1. Classification (GTDB taxonomy): domain Bacteria; phylum Bacillota_I; class Bacilli_A; order Mycoplasmatales; family Metamycoplasmataceae; genus Mycoplasma_K. The sequence goes on along the minus strand of JAAEOJ010000139.1, from coordinate 189,097 downwards.
CTTCACCTAATTATAATTATGATTTATTTTGAAATGATACTAATTTTTCTTCTTCAACATCACAAGCTATTATTTTAATTGAAAAATTAAAAGTTGCTTTAGACGAATCAATTGCTTTTGTTCTTTCTATTGGTATTTTAACTAAAACACATACATTTACATATTCATTAGCAGATTCTTTAGTAGTTAATCAATATGCAAAACTTTTAGAATATATTAATGACGGAGCAATAAAATTTATATTTGATTTTCTTAAAAATAAAACAATAAAAGGACTTAAAATTAAAAGGTTTACACTAAATAATATTAAGACTATAGAAAATTTAGTTTATTTAAAGGTTGAAAAAAGACTTAAAAATAAATTTGGTATTAATGAAATTGAAAAACAAATACATCAATTTTCTAATATATCTTCATTTGATTTGTGAGCAATATTTATAGATGGATATGATAGTCTTGATTCGAAAAAACGAATCTTAGTTAAATTAGGTTCATTTAAATACAACACACTAAAAATATCTAATAAGTATGATGGATTTGGAATCAAACAGTCATCTACATGTTTTGCAAAAGATTGAAAAGAAGTAGAAAAAATAATCAAAGAATTAGTTGCTTTAAGAGACTAAAATAATTAAAATGGATTATCCATTTTTTTAATTATAATTATTGTATGATAAAGAAACAATTAAACAGAAGATCTGAAAGACACTTAACAGGAGAAACTTTAACTAAAGAACAGTTAGAAACATTAAAGTTAGTAAGTAATTCATCAGCTTCTTCAAATAACGCTCAAGGTGCATCAGTAATATTTATTACAGATAAAAGTTTAAAAGATAAATTTTATGAATGAAATTGATATCAAAAACATATTAAGAATTCATCTGTATTCATTTTATTTTTAATTGATTTTCAAAGAACTAGATATGCTTTTGAAAAATCTAATATGACTTTTGATTTTGATGATGATTCTGCATTTGATGAATTATTAAAGGTAGGATTAGTTGATGCTACTATTAAAGCTCAATTATTAGTTGATGCATCTTTAGATATGGGATTAGGTACTTGCTACATCGGTGGAGTAAGAAGTTATCAAGAAAAAATCATTAAAGAGTTAAATTTACCAGAACAAGTAATGCCTGTTTTAGGTCTAACAATCGGTAAAATAGAAAGACAAGAAAAAGTAAAACCAAAAATGGATACCGTATTTGAAAATAATTATTCATTAAAAGAGATGAAACAAAAGGTAGATGAATTTGACAAAATTATGCTTCAATATTATAAAGATAGAAGCAGTAATAAAAAAGACATTAATTGATCTTTAAATGTAGCAAACGTCTACTCTTCATTCTTTGAAAAAGGAGATTACTTTAAAACTCAAAAAGAGCTAATGAAAAAAAAGTATAAAAATAATTTATAATTATTTTGCCGTTACAATGATAACCTAGTAACCCGGTCAGGCCAGGAATGGAGCAGCCGCATCAAGAAGTGTCGTGTGTAGCGGTTTTTTTATTTTAATTTTTGAACTGAATGATATGTTAAAATTAACATATGAGTTATAAAGCATTATACAGAAAATACAGACCCAATAATTTTGAAGAGATAAAAGGTCAAGAGCATATAACAACAACACTCAAAAACATAATTAAAGAAAAAAAAGTTTCGCATGCCTATCTTTTTTCAGGACCAAGAGGAACAGGTAAAACTTCTGCAGCAAAAGTATTTGCTAATATTTTAAACTGTAAAGATTTAACACCAGATCTTAAATTATGTGAAAGATGTGATTATTGTCAATCTATAAAAAATAGTCAATCATTAGATGTTTTGGAAATTGATGCAGCATCAAATAATGGTGTTTCTGAAATGAGAGAACTTAGAGAGAACGTTAAATACTCTCCTTCAAGTTCTAAATATAAAGTTTATATTATTGATGAAGTACACATGCTAACAAAGGGTGCTTTTAATGCTTTATTAAAAACTTTAGAAGAACCACCTTCACATGTAATCTTTATATTAGCAACAACAGAAGTGCACAAAATTCCCGTAACAATCATTTCTAGAACACAAAGATTTAATTTTAGAAGAGTTTCAGAATTAGAATTAGAAAAACACTTAAAAAACATTTTGGATAAAGAAAATATTACATATGATAATAATTCAATAATAACAGTTTCAAAATTAGCTAATGGAGGTATGCGTGATGCTTTATCTATTGTTGACCAAGTATCTGCCTATACTAATGGTAAGATAACTTTTGATGCAATATCTCAAGTGTTTGGTATTATATCTACACAAAACTTAATTAATATAATTAATCATGCATCTTCTAAAAAAGTAGAAAGTTTATTGAATTTGAGTACAAGTTATATTGAAGGTGGAGCTGATATACAAAGAATGACAATGTCACTTATTAATATTCTTAAAGATTTTATTGTTTACAAATCAACAAATCAACCTAATCTTTTGAAAGAAATATCAATAGAAGATATTGCATTATTAAATATAAGTATTTTTCAAGCTTATTTCATGTTAGATGTTTTAGTTGAATTATTAACACAATTATCTAGAACTGAATATCCAAAACAAACATTTGAATTGGCAATGTTAAAATTAATTCAATCTAGAGAAAACATTTCAAATCAAGATTCCGAAAAAATTGATAATTCTTTAAAAGTAACTCCTGAAGAAGATACTAATAAGGAAGTTGAAGCAGAAGATATGGATGATTTATTCACTACACAAGAATTAAGTAATATTCCAACCACTGATTTTTTAAATGAAAATGAAGTAACAACTGAACAAGATATTAAAATTATGGAAGAAACATTAGAAAAACCTATTGATCTAAATGCAAAAAAAGATGATCCTAAAACATCAACCCAAGAAATATTAGGTGATGATCCTGATGAAGAACCAGAAGACTTACTTTCTTTATTTTCTGTAGATTCAGAAGAACCAAAATCTGAAAACATTGTAAAACATTCAATTGCAGAAATAATTAATTTATTAATTCAAACAAACCCTGAGTATTTGATAAAATCAAAAAGAGAATTATCAAGTGTACTATCTTTTTCAAAAGATCAAAGATTTGCAAAATACGCAACTTTAATTGACGAATGTAAAATTATTTCAGCTGGAGAAAACTTTATTTTAATTTCAGCAATTAATGAAGAAATTATTAAGAATATAGTTGAATCATATCAAGATAAAGATTTTAAAAACTTAATTAAAGCAGTTTTTGGAAAGTATACAAGAGTATTTGCTATTACTAGAACAGAATTTAAAAATGTAAAATCAAGATACACTATATTAGCTGAGTCTAATAATTTACCTGAACCAATACCAGTTAAACCATTAGAGATATCAGATGAAGAAAAAACAGAAGCAGAGAAGTTAGGATCTGACTTATTTGGAGATTTATTCCCATTATAAAAAAAGGAGTTAAAAATGAATATTAACGCAATAATGCAACAAGCAAAAAAAATGCAAGCCGACTTAGAAGTTAAAAAAGAATCTTTAGCAAAAGAAGAATTTGTTATTGAAAAACAAGGTGTAACAATAACAATTATGGGAGACAGAAAAATCAAGTCGATTAAAATTAACGAATTTTTAATTGATCCAGAGGATTCTGAAACTTTAGAGGATGTTTTAGTTGTTGCTGTTGATGCTGCTAATGAGCTTATAGATGAAAAATTAGATGAAATATCACCCAAAGGACAATCGGCTGGTTTCCCTTTATAATGATTAAATTTATTACATTTGAAGGTCCTGATGGTTCTGGAAAAACAACTGCATTAGAAGGGTTGAAAAAATATCTTGAAAAAAATATTTTGAATGAAGAATATATTTTTACTAGAGAACCTGGAGGAAAAGAAAATCCTGAAGCTGAAAAAATTAGGCATATTATTTTAGATAAGGAAAATAATATTGATTCTAAATCAGAGGCTTTATTATATGCATCTGCAAGAAGATTGCATTTAGAACAAACTGTTTGACCTGCATTACAAAAAAATAAAATTGTTTTTTGTGATAGATATATAGACTCATCTTTAGCTTATCAAGGTTCTGGTAGACAACTAGGAATCGAATGAGTTAAAAATATTAATGAAATAGCAACTGATAACACTTGACCTGATTTAACAATATTATTTGATATACCTCCAAAAACAGCTATGAAAAGAGCGGATGAAAGAGCACCAAAAGATAGACTAGAATTAGCTGGAGAAAATTTTCACAAAAGAGTATATGAAGGTTATAAAGAGGTTTCAAAATTATTTCCTAAAAGAATAAAGATAATTGATGCAACCCAGAGCAAAGAAAAAGTCTTGGAAGATGTTATTAAAATAATATTAAAAGCAATTAAATAGGTTTATACCTATTTTTTTAATATAATTACAATATGAATATAAGAAACTTAGTTAGAGAATCAAACCCCATTGCATATACAGTTATTAGAAATGCAAAAAAAAATAATTTACTTTCTCATGCATATTTAATTTCAGCGGATAAAAAAATAGATACTACAAATGTATCAACTTTATTAATGCAATCAATAGTATGTGAAGAAAAAGATGTATTAGCTTGCAATGAATGTTCTTCTTGCAAAAGGGTTGCAATTAATAATTATGCAGACTTAAGAATTATTGATGGTAAAAATAACCTAATTAAAAAACAACAAATTGCCGATGCGATATCAGCATTAACTCAAACACCATTAGAAATTTCAGGAAAAAAAATTCTTTGAATTAAGAATATAGAGAATACTAATAAACATTCTATAAATTCATTATTAAAATTCATAGAAGAACCAAGACCAAATACTTATATTATAATTACAACTAATTCAATAGGTAATGTTTTAACAACAATTAGATCAAGGGCGCAATTAATTCAGTTAAAACCAAAAAAAATTGAATTAATAGCAAAAGATTTAATTAGTAAGAGAGTAAATGCTAAATACGCAATACTATTAGCTACAATATTCCCAAGTGCTCAATTAGCTTTAGAATCATATGAACAAGATTTTATTGAAGTTCATTCTCAAATAAAAGAATTTGTTTCTAATATAATAATAAGTCCTAAGAAAGCATCAATATCATTTATTTCTTATTTTAAAAAGAAATCAAATTATATTCTTTATTTAGAAATACTTGATCAGTTCTTTAATGATATTTGAAGAATCAAAATAGGAAAACAAGTCTTATGCCAAAAATTTAAAAGCACTATTCAGTTATTATCTGAAAATGAATTCGATTTTTTAAATGCTATTGAAGAAATATGAAATTTTAAAGAAGCTTTAAAATATAATGCTAATTTTGATTTAGCTAAAGAAAAAATGATCATAGGGATTTTAGGATAAACATGGAAAATAAAAAAATTTATATTGTAGGAACGCCTATAGGTAACTTAAAAGACATTACTTTAAGAGCAATAGAAACTCTAAAGTTAGTTGATATTATTGCTTGTGAAGATACAAGAGTAACAAGAAAGTTATTGAATCATTATGAAATTAAAAATAAAACATTAATTGCCTATCACGATAAAAATGAAAAGAATTCAGCCAAAGGAATTATTGAATTAATTAATCAAGGTAAAAAAATAGCTGTAGTTTCAGATGCGGGTATGCCTGTAATATCTGATCCTGGTTTTGAAGTTATTAGACAAGCAAGAAATTCAGATATAGATATAGAAGTAATCCCAGGACCTTCAGCACAAACAATAGTTGCTGCTATATCTGGATTTTCTCCATTATATAAATTTATTGGATTTCTTTCTCCAAAAACAGGAAAAAGAAAAAATGAATTAAAAGCTTTAGGAAAAGGAACATTCATAACTTATGTTTCGCCTTATAAATTAGAATCAACATTATTAGACATCATTGAAATTTATGGTAAAGATACTCCAGTATTTTTAGCTAAAGAATTAACAAAACTATACGAAAAAACTTACAAAGGTACAGCAGAAGAAGTTTTTAATAATATCAAGAACAATGTAAAAGGAGAATATACATTAGCTTTTGAGGTGAAAAATGGTTAAAAGTTCAGATTACAAAGTAGGCTCAATAATAATTTTAAAAAAAACTCACCCTTCAAAAACAATTGAATGAGAAGTCATTAGAATTGGATTAGATATAAAACTAAAATCAACAACAGTTCCTGATACTTATATAATTATGTCTAGAATTGTTTTTAATAAAAAGGTAAAGGAGATTAAATAATGTCAAAACACTTAAAATTTCGTAGATTAAAAAAATCTGATTGAAAAGGTGTTTTTCAATATGGCTCAAATCCTGAAGTGACAAAATATTTAAATTGAGAACCGTTTCAAAATGAATCTGAAGCAAAACAAGCAGTTTCATTATTAAAAGCTAGAAAAGGTCATATTTTTTCAATTTTAGTATATGGTGAATTTGCAGGTGTAGGTTCATTGTTTATACAAAATGATGAAAAAAAACTAATACAACCTGAAGTTATTTTAGATCAAAAATTTTGAGGCATGGGTGTTGGTAATGAAGCTTTAATGCAAATATTAAGGCTATCTACAGCTTGATATAAAGGTTATACATTATATTCAAAGATTCACTCCAATAATGAAGCTGGAAACGCCCTTTTTAAAAAAGGCGGATTCAAAAAAGTTAAGAAACAAAAAGAATTCATTCTTTATGAAATGAAAATTTTATAGAGTATAATTAAATTAAAGCAGGGGTACTTTATTTTTTAAAATAAGGTTGAGAAATACTCTTTGAACCGGTTAAGTTAACACTTGCGTCGGGAGCGGATTTTTTTCCTGCGACTAAAAGGCAGGTTTTTATTATGAAAAACAAAGCAAAGTTTAAAATTACAATTTTAGATATAGTTCACATTTCTATTATCCTTTCTTTGTATTTGACATCAGAATTTTTAAATGGAATTTGAAATATGGATGTTCTTCCTGGAATCAAAATTCAAATAACCCCAATAATAATAATCATTTGTTCTTTTGTGTTAGGACCATGAAAAACCGGTTCTGCAATATCTATATTTGTCTTTATAATAGCTTGAACTAATCCGAAAGCTTTTATATCAGGTGTAACCTGAGTGAAAACCCCAAAATTAATTTTTGGAGAATATATGTTGGATTATGTTTTACCATTGTTTTCTATATCATTCATCCCTGGATTATATAAATATTTAAAACCAAAACATTCATATTTCATTACTTTATCAATTGCTTTATTTTTTAAATTTATTTCTCATGTTTGTGCTGGTATATTATTTTGAGGAGGATATGCACAAGATGCTTTTGGTAATTCTTGAAAAGGATATATTTTAGGATATGCTATTCTTGCAAACTTATTAGGTATGTCTTTTATTATTCCGGCTACTTACTTATTAGCTTGACCAAGTGTTAATAAAATAAAATTATTGATTTTAGAAGGGGCTAATAGATTTTAATATTATGGATTTAAAAAAACAAAAAATAGAAAATTTTCTAGAAAGAAAAATTAAAAGATACAAATTTTTAAAAAGTGGATTTAGTTCAAATGAAAATTATTTGGTAGATGACAATATTCATGTACATTTTACAAATAATAATATAGATCATGAAAATGAAATAAAAGCTTATAAATTATATGGAACTAAAATTTTTAAAATGCAAAATGGTAATTTCGCAAAAGAATTTTTTGAAGGAAGAAATCCAAACTTTGAAAATAAAAAAGAATTAAAAAAAGTAATTAAAGAGATTAAAAAATTTCATAAATTGCCCAATCATAATTTTGATGAACATGGTATTAATGTATATTTACAATCAACAAAAATAGATTCAAAATTAATATTAGAATTTAAATCATTAATTTCACTATATGAATTAGAACCGAAAGTATTAATTCATGGAGATATTAATCCAACAAATATAATAATAAAAGAAAATGTTAAATTAATTGATTTTGAATGGGTAAGAAAAGGACCTGCGATTATTGATTTTGCTTCTATTATTGCATTTAGTAATGCAGACATTAATTTTGTCTGTAAAGAAACAAATATTGATAAAAACAAATTAATTAGTTTTACTAGATTAGTTTTAATTCATACTTTAATGTGATGTGAAAAACAAAACAGTATTTTATCTAATAAATTAAGATTAGAAGTAAATAAAAAGTTAAAAGAAATATTAACAAAACTTTAATAAAATTATTTCAATTTATGTATAATAAAAAAGCATTAATATATTAAATGGCGCTTGTGGCGAAGTGGTTAACGCATCGGTTTGTGGTACCGACACTCGAGGGTTCAATTCCCTTCAGGCGCCCCATTTTTTTTATTGTTTTTTTTGCAAAAAAAATTATGGCTTCTCATGACACTGTCTACATCTAGCTTCATATTCTCCATCACCAATAAGTATTGTTCTTTTATCACTTATAATTCTTTTGGTTAGTGATGCTGCCATTCCACAACTAAAACAAACAGCTTTTAACTTAGTGACAAATTCTGCTACTGATAATAAAGTGGGCGCAATACCAAAAGGTTCCCCTTTGAAATCCATATCTAAACATGATATTATAACTCTTACTCCCCTTTTAGCTAAATCTAAAACAAAAGGAATTAAATCTTCTTCGAAAAATTGTGCTTCATCAATTGCGATTGCACTAAAATCATCTGTTCACTTTTTTTGAATTTCTTTAACATTTTTAGCAACAAAAGTTTCTATAGATGTACCAGCACGAGAAACTATTTCCTCTTCTTTTCATCTAATATCAATTTTAGGTTTAATAACAAGAGTTTTGACTTTTGCAAAACCAAGAGTTTTAATTCTTTTTATTAATTCTTCAGATTTTCCTGCGAACATTGGACCAGTTATAATTTCTATCATTCCAGGCTTAAAACTTCTATACATCATATTATCTCCTTACAATAAAACTTTTTATATATTAAGTATAATATTATTTTACATTAGAACTATTTTATATCTTTAAAAGATAATAAAAAATAACTTACAAAGTGTTGGTTAGTAATTGCTATAATATTTTTATGGAAAATCAAAATAATATAGATACTCAATATATAGAAACAAAAAAACAAGTATTTTTTAAAAAAATTATTATACCAACATTTATATTTTTAGCAGCATTAGCAATAATAATAAGTCTTTCATTGATTGTTAGACCTATTACAAAAGAAATAGGGCACCCATCCCCTTTACAAAGAAAAAAAACAAAAAATGAAAAAATAAAATCAAAAAAAACATATTTAAGTTTTAAAATACAAGAAGAAATTAAAAAAATATATTAAGGAGGCAACATGGCTTTAACAGCAGGTATAGTAGGATTGCCTAATGTTGGTAAATCAACATTATTCAATGCAATAACAAACTCACAAGCAGAGGCGGCAAATTACCCTTTTGCTACAATAGAACCAAATGTAGGAATTGTAAATGTTCCTGACAAAAGATTAAACAAACTATCAGAATTTGTAAAACCTGAGAGAATTTTACCAGCGACATTTGAATTTACTGATATTGCTGGTTTAGTTGAAGGAGCTTCAAAAGGAGAAGGTTTAGGAAATAAATTTCTTGCAAATATTCGTAATACAGATGCAATCATACAAGTTGTAAGATGTTTTGAAGATGAAAACATAACTCATGTTTCAGGCAGCGTAGATCCAATTAGAGATATGAATATAATTAATATGGAATTAATGCTTGCAGATATGGAAACTGCCTTAAATGTTTTAAAAAGAGTTGAGAAAAAAGCTTTAGCTACTAAAGATAAGACTTTAGTTAATGAAATGAATGTTGCTAAAAAACTATTAGAATCATTTGAAAAAGAAATTCCAGCTCGTAAAATAGAGTGAGAAGATGAAGAAATTAAAATAGTTAAAGGTTATAATATTTTGACTCTTAAACCGATTATTTATGTTGGAAACGTAGCTGAAGAATATGTTTCAAATCCTTATGATTCACCTTTATTTAAACTATTAGAAAAAGAAGCAGAAAAGCAAGGAGCTGAATCAATTGGTATCTCAGCACAAATAGAACATGATTTATCACAAATGGAAGATGAAGATAAAAAGTTATTTTTAGAAGATTTAAATATTAAAGAATCTGGTTTAGATAGATTGATAAAGTCATCTTTTAAACTTCTTTCATTAGAGACTTATTTTACAGCTGGAATAAAAGAAGTTAAAGCGTGAACTTATAATAAAGGTATGACAGCACCTGAATGTGCTGGGATAATTCATACTGATTTTGAAAAAGGTTTTATTAAAGCTGAGGTTATTTCTTATGATGATTATATTGAATTTGGTGGAGAATCAGGAGCTAAAGAAGCCGGTAAATCAAGATTAGAAGGAAAAGAATATATAATGAAAGATGGAGATATTTGTAATTTTAGATTTAATAATTAATGTTTTTTTATTATATAATTGTTTTATGTTAAGAAAAATATTAAATTTAATTTTAGAGAGTGAAAAAATTGCTTTATTTCATCATATTAATCCAGATGGAGATACTTTATCTTCTTCTTATGGTTTAGCATTAGCATTAAAAAAACGTTTTCCTTCTAAAGAAATAAAAGTTGTTGGAAATTATGAAGAATTATCTTCTAATTTACCATTTTCTAATATAAAATCAGCTTTATTTACAGAAGAAATTGATGAAAATTGATTAGCTATTGTAGGTGATACTTCTAATTTAGAACGTATTGAAAAAAAAGAAATGTTTTTAAAAGCAGGAAAAACTGCTTGTTTTGATCATCACACAACAGAACCAAACTATAAATTTAATGCTTTTTGAAGTGAACCAAATTGAATTGCATCAACTTTACAAGCTTTAGAGATAGTAAAAAAATTAAAAATAGAATTAGATGAAGAAATAGCTTATCACTTAATGATAGGTATAATTACAGATTCTGGACAATTTTCATTTTCTCTTGCTGATCCAAGACCAGTAAAAGCATACGCTTATTTACTAGAATATATTGAAAACAAAACTATGGATTCTTTCTTTTATGAATTTAAAAAAAAGGAAGTAAAAGATTTAGAAATAGAAGCATTTATACTTAATCAAATCAAATTTAGTGATAGCTGTGTTTTCTTAAAGGTTACAAATCAAAACTTAAAAGAACTAGGAATAGATAAAAAACAAATAAAAGCAAAAGTTAATAAGCTTGGTAATATCGAAGGATTTAATGTTTGAGCTTTATTTATTGAAGTTTTAACTGAAACACAAGTTTATATTAAAGGTTCATTAAGATCTAATGGGCCAAATGTCGCTAGAGTAGCCGAAAAATATGGAGGCGGAGGACACGTTAGAGCCGCTGGTTTAATTGCACAAGATTGAAAAGAAGTGGATAAAATTATTTCTAATTTAAATTCAATAAGCAATATATATTAAAAAAATTAAATATAAATTCTTTTTAGATTAATTGTATTTTTTATTTAGGTATAATAAAATATATGAAGTTAAAAAGACATTTTTATAATGGTAAAGAATATTCTTTAGATTTAGAAAAAAAAGTAATTAAATTATTACCTGATTTTCATAAAAAATTATTAAATAAAACATTATGAGGAAAATTTGGTTTTAAGAAAATTGGTGGATCATCAATGGGTGATGTTTTAGTTACTGATCAATTTAAATCTCCATTCAAAGCTTTTGCAAGAATGTCTTGAATTGATGTTCCTATTCTTAATGATAAATATATTAAAGCTGGAATAGCTATTGAACCAAAGGTTTTAGATCTAATTTCAAAACAGCCTAAAGTTGAAGAAGTAGAAGGATTTGATGCAAAACAATATAATTATGATTATTTTGCTGGTAAAGATGATATTATCGGAGGTTTACCTGATGGATTGGCTAAACCACAAAATATTGTTATTGAAGTTAAAACAACAGGAGAGAAAAAGCTTGAAAATTGAATTAAATATGGTGTTCCTCTTGCTTATCAAAAGCAAGTTCAATTATATACATATTTAATGGGACTAACTAATTATGCAATTGTAGCAACTTTTTTAAAAGAAGAGGATTACTTAAATCCTGAAATGTATCCTATTTCCGAAAGACGTACAAAAACATGGCCAGGTAAAATAAATAAAGCAAAAGTTGAAGATGATATAGATGAAATTAAAAAGTGATATATTAAACACACTCAAAGCGGATTATCACCAGAATTTGATGAAAGAAGAGATAAAGAAGTTATTGAATATTTATTATGCAAAGATGAATTTGAATGAGAAAAATTATGCGATAAATGAAATTCTGAAGGTAAAATAAATTTAGAGTCATTATAAACTACTTTATTTATTATAATTAAATTATGGATAAAATTAAATTTACTCACTTAAAAAGACTATTAACTTGCCAACCTTATTTTATATGACATAATATTGAAGACTTAAATATTTCAAAAAATGAAAATGATGATGATCAATTTGAATTTCAAATGCCAAGTGCAATTGATACATTAGACTTATCTCTTGAAATTAGTGCTGTTCAAGCAAGAACTTTCAAAAAAGTTGAAAGATCTTTTTTTGATTTTATTAAACAAACCGGTAGAGTTAAATGGATCGACATAAGATTATCTATTGAAGATAAATTAATTGAAACAAAAAAATTGATGAGAGATAATGGGGTTGATATTATTTTTAATCCTGTATTTGAATATGAGGATGCTTTATCTTCTCCAACTTTTTATGATAAAAGAACACAAAAAATTTCTAATTTAAAAATATCTTCTTCTACAAAAAGAATTGATTTAATCAAGCCTTATTTTGATTATCAAGTAATTACAAAATCAGGAATAGAAATAAAAGAAATATCTTATTTTATTTTAGATACTAAAAAATACAATGCTTTTGAAATAGCCTTTTTTGAAACATTTAAAATAAATACTTCTTCTACATCAAGACAGTCAAAGGATTTAAAAGAAATAGGTGATTTAATCGGAATAAGAAAATTAAAATCAGGAAATGGAATAAAGAAAAATGGTTCTCCTTATGAACCAAATTCTTTATTTGACATTGTATCTAGAGCTTTACCTATAAATAATCGCGGAAAAATTTTTCAATTTGATTCACTTAAATATTATTTAAGAAAAATTAAAGAAGCTAAAACAGCAAAATTTGAAGGAAGACCAACAAAAGAAGATTTAAGTATGTTTGGGAATAATCCTAATATAAAAGCATTAATAGAAAATTCTTATCCAGAAATGGCTGGATTTAACGGTAAACTAATTTCAAATAAAGAAATAATTGAGGGTAAAAGCTTACAAGAAATAAGTCGAGAAGTTTATATTATTGGCGAAATAATGAAAAATAAAGTTATTATTTCTGATGAAAAAGCTTTAAAAGAGATAATTAATAAAATAGAGCAAAAGCGTGTTATTTGATATGATTTTGAAGGATTTTCCTTACCTTTTCCCACAATTAAAAACTACTTACCTTTTCAGCAAGCTACATTTCAAACTTCAATAATAGAGACAAAAAATATGAAAGAAACAAATGTTTTAAATCACATTTTTGACCCTAAAACATTTAATTATAATGACTTTCCTGATTTAATTACTCAAATTTATTCTAATGGAGCAGATTCATATGTTGTATTTAATAAAGGATATGAAAATCCAAGATTAAAAGAAATGGTTCAAGTTTTACAAGAAGTTCAACATCCCAAATGGAAAGAATGTGATTCTATGGTTCAACATATTATTGAAAATACAGTTGATTTAGAAGTTCCTTTTGCAACTCGTTCAAAAAATAGTTTACCACAACTTTTAATACCTCAATTAAAAGGTAAGTCATCAATTAAATTAATAGAAAAATATATTACCAAAAAAAATTTTCCTTTTGCTAAAATGATTACACCATATTCAGAATTAGATATTCAAAATGGTCAAATGGCAATGGAATCAGCAATTAATAGAGTTATAAATATAATAAAAGATAAAGAGTGAGAAAACAAGCAAATTAAACTTAAAAAATATTGTGAAAACGATGTTAGAGCAATGATTATGGTTTATTCTCTAATAAAATATTTATTAAAATAAAAAAATATAGATTTATCTCTTAAAGGGTTTTTAATTTTTAAAATATTAGTTATATAATTAAAATATGAATAAATACAATAAAGATTTAATGGGTAATGAAATAGAACAAAAAACTCAAATAATTTGAAAGTTACACTATTTAATTCATAAATTTGATGCACAAATTAAAATAAATGACATGTTTAACTCTAAAATAAAAAAATATTTAAACTTAAGTAATAATGAATTATTGTTATTAAAAACCATTATTTGATCAGAAAGAATTACAATTATCGGTTTATCTAATTATTTAAATATGCAAGCCCCAAATGTAAAAAAAGTTATTGATAAATTAATATCGAGAGATATATTATTAATATTAAAAGATGGAACTTTATTACCAACGAAACAATTTTACAGTAATTGAAGAACTTTTTTAGAATTAGAAAGCACGCAAAAAACAATTTCAAAATCAATAATGAAATTACAAAAAGAAATATATAGAATAAATAAAATTTTAAAAGAATTTAAAAGGTTTTATATTTTGAATATATAATATTTATATGAGTAAAAAAAATAGTATTAAAAAAAATAAATTTTTAACAAAAATTAACGATATACAAGTTAAGGCAGACCCTCTTAGAGATAGGTTTAATAAATTAATAATCATGGGTATTCTAGGAATAGTTTTTTTAACTTTGGCATCACGTATTATTACATCCGTATTTTTGGATGTAGGTTTTTTCAATAATAAACCTCATATTCATTTTTGAGAGGATTATGCTTCTAAAATTTTATCGGATTCAAATATAAATCAAATAACAGTTGAAGGTCATGTAGTAGATATTAACTTTTTAAATACAATAACTCCATCACAAGTTGATGAATTAACAAGTAAATTAATAGAAAAAAACCCTATTAAAACAGAATTTTATAGAACTTGAGTAGAATTATCAATGCGTTCTCAAAGACACCCTAATTCTTTTTGAAGTTTAACTCAATTTACATGACAAACAACAATAATTATATTTCTTATTTTTAGTTTTAGATTATTTATGTACAATGGTATTTCACCAAAAAGTTTAAAATGAATTAATAAGCAAGAAACATTAACATTATTAACTGCTTATGATATGGTTGTTGGAATTGTTTTTTGGACCGCCTTATTTCAACAAGGTTTTTATAGCAATTTTTCAAATGATCCTTTAGTTAGAGATTTTGAATTTATTACAACTATTTTAGTTCATGCTATTATTCCTTTATCAATATTTACTTATTCATTAACTTATGCGTTGGTTGGACGTACAACTAAATCTATTGAATATAAATATCTTGGTATTGGATCTATTTATCCTATTATTTATGGTATATTTTATGTTATTATAGCTTTTACTTGAGTTGATCCTTATCCT
The DNA here is from genome assembly GCA_024244685.1 of Mycoplasma sp. Classification (GTDB taxonomy): domain Bacteria; phylum Bacillota_I; class Bacilli_A; order Mycoplasmatales; family Metamycoplasmataceae; genus Mycoplasma_K. The sequence goes on along the minus strand of JAAEOJ010000139.1, from coordinate 173,689 downwards.
GTAACTGAATTTACAAAATCAAAAAAGGACATATGAAAAATATCAGTTGCAATAATAGGTATTTTATTATTTATGGCTTTTTCAATTTTTTTCCATAATAAAATTCTTTTATGAAATCAATATTATAAGGAAAGTATTGATAAAATAAATAAAACCAAATTAAATAAAATTAAAACAAATAAATCCATTAAATAAAAATAGAGTAAATTACTCTTTTTTTTATTTTTTTTATAAAAATGGTTATACATTATTATATTAAAGGAGTTAAAATGGTACCAATTATATTTGAAAAACCGTATAAAGTATATAAAGAAAAAATGGACTTTTCTTTATGAGGTGGTTTTATTGTAAATTATGAAAATTTAAAACCGCAATTAATAACTGATTATGAAAAAGAAAACGGTGTAACAAGATTACTTATTATTAGAGATTTAATAACAAATAATTTTAGATTTGTATATAAAACTTGAGTTGTAAATGAAAATTTAATGCCTAAAAAATTTAATGAAACAGAAAATATTTTTAGTAAAATAGTTTTTGGAAATAAAGGAACAGTAGAAACATTTAATAGAAAGTATATCTTTGGTCCGAAAAGATCTAGACTTACAAATTCATTAGTTAAGTCTTTTTATGTTGATTCGAATTATATAAAACCAGAAAAAACCCTAAAAACAATGTGACCTTTAAATTTTTCAACTTGAGGTATAAAAAATTTAAAAATTTCTTTAATAGGACATAATTCTTTTAATAAAAGAACTTTTTTTATTCCTTCAGGCAAAACAATTAAACTAATGGCAATTAAAAATATTGAGTTTACTATAAATAACGAATTTGAAACTTATGATTTACACTTTACATATAATAGTATATACATAAAATCTATGCCTCCTAAAGATGGCTTATTAAAATCACTATTTAAGATAGTTATAATCCCTCAAGAGAACGAGTTAGGAGAAGAATGACTTCATAACAATTTATTGGAACCGACCCTTAATACTGATATGCATCCAACAAAAGTTGAAGGATTAAAATTATCAAAAAAAGAAACATTAACTTTAGGTGCAGATTCACAAGGTATTGCATCTAAATATTTTGAACAAAAAATTGTGCCCCATAAGTGAGATATTTTTTCTGATAAAACATACTCAAAAAAATACTATTCAAGTAATTTTGAAATAAAAGGGTCAACAAAATATAATTACCATAATAGAGAAACGGAGATATCAAATTCATTAAATTCAAAAGAAGGTTATATTATTCCTTATGAATTTTCAGGTAGTATTTTTCCTAAATCTAAATTTTCTTTTAATGATAGTTTCAAAGATATATATTTAACAACCGAAATAAAAGTTGATAAACCATTTTTAAATAAAGATTTTGGTAAAGTTAAAATACAAATAAACGAAACCAAACCACTTAAAAAATATAATAAAAATTTCTTAATACCTGCATCTGATATTGAATTATTATTTAAAAAAAACGAGTTAGAAATTTGGGAGTTTGAAAAATGAAGTGAACAAAAATAATATCATTTTTTTTAATATTGGCACCTATAATATCTTCAATTTTTATAGTATTTTCTTTATATCAAAAAAGAAAAACACCTTTAAAAAAAATAATAAATCAAAAAAGAGTTATTAATAAAGATATAGTTAATGAATTTCCTGCCTTAACAAAGGAAGACTTATATGATTTAATAAGAATAAATGGTAATTATCCATATATTGATGATAATTTTATGATAAATGCAGCAAAAAGAATAATTGAAAAAATAGCTCCTAGTAATGATGTTAGAATAAGTTATACAATTTTAGGATATAAATCAGCTAATTTGTTGATAACTATCAATAATATTAGCCATAACTATTTAATAAAATTGTTTATGTAATTTTTTTGTAGTAAAATATATTTATATGTTAATTCCTTTTAAAAAAAATAAAAATAATATTGCAATTGTTAAAAAAGCAAAACCTTCAAAAACAACGCCTATAGTTGAACTTAAGAATGTAAGTAAGAATTTTGGTGATTTTTTAGCATTAAAAAATATTAACTTAAAAATAATGCCAGGAGAAAAAGTTGGTATTATTGGAGGTAATGGTGCTGGTAAAACAACATTATCAGAAATTATAGTTGGTTTAAATAAAGCTAGCAAAGGTGTAATTACTTATGGTTTTGAATTTGAAAAACAACCTCAAGAAGGAATTGGTATGCAATTTCAAGATTCTACCTATCCATCAGGGCTTACAGTTAAAAATATTATTGAATTTGCTAGAGATATTCATAAATTAAAAATTACTAATAAACAACTTTATAATTTATTAGAAACATTTCAAATGGAAGAATTTTATAATAGAAAATCCAGATCTTTATCAGGTGGCCAACGTCAGAAATTAAATATTTTACTTTCTGTTCTACACCAACCAAATTTAATAATTTTTGATGAATTATCAACAGGATTAGATATATCAGCTAGAGAAGATATTATATTTTTTGCTAAGAAACTTTTGAGTGATAACAAAATGTCAGCATTATTAGTATCTCATCATGAAGCAGAACTCGTAGCTTTATGTAATAGAATAGTTATTATTGATAGAGGTAAAATAGTTGCAGATGAAACCTTAGCAAACATTCTTAAAGAGCACAAAAATCTTTCTAATTATATGCTTAAATATATTAAAATGGGTAATACAAATGCAAAAAAACAAAAAACATCATTAAAATTAGAATCTAACTTAAAAGAAAAAAAAGTTAATAAAGTTAAATCTATTTTAAAAAAGTTTAAGGAAAAAGGGCAAAAATAATGTTTGCAACTCTCAAATTATTAAATCAATATTTTTGAAAAACAATTTATGGTCCTATTTTAGCGTTTATTTTCCCCTCTTTATTATTAGCAATTTTAGGTAATATAATGCGTATTGAATATGTTTTACCAGGAATTGTTGCTATGACAACTTTATTTATCGCTGTACAAATAATGCCTTTGGGGTTAATGGAAATGAAAAATTCTACATTATTTAAATATATTGGTTCAACACTTGCTAATCCAAGAAAATTTATTATGGTTACAATTTATTTTTATGTTATTATCAATTTTCTGGCTTTAGCTTCATTAATGATTTTTGGTGCTTTTTTATTTTATGATAAAACAATACTCCCCAACAGACATGAAGGTTTATATTCTGGACTTTCAACTTTTATGGGTTTTTTTTCTTTTATCACCTCTAATTCATTACATATAATTTTATCTTTATCAATTGGAATTATGATAGGTATAATTTCAAAAACCCCTCAACAAGCATTTACAATTTCTTTGATAATAATAATACCTTCATTATTTTTATCTGGAATGGTCTTATCGGTTGATATAATAGCTCAATCAAAAGTTATGCAATGATTTTCTAGATTTATACCCTTTAGATATACAACTGGCAATATTGTTGTGGCTATGACTCCAGAAACACAAATAGGAAATTTAATGGATACTATATCTTTAGATAACAAAAGATTAATATTTAATATAACTGGTTTCCAAACACAAACAGGGTCTATAAAATGATTATCTATAGATCATCAAAAAGGATTAATTTTATCTAAAAACGGAAAAGAGTTTTCTTTTGCTAAATTTTCTAATCTTATTAAAGATAAACCCAATGAAGTTGAATGATATAATATCAATTCAATTGTTTCATTTTTCCCAAAAATGAAAATAGCAGATAAAAATGAATGATTTCAATCTGGAGATTCAACTTTATTTAAAGAAATTTTTATAAATCACGAATTACCTTCGGCTGATAACAACATGTTTGCATGAAATAAAAGTTTTGGTGTTAGAAAAACCCCTGAATTAGAATCAATAAAATATTTTATTAAAAAATATTTTAGGGGAGATGAAAAAGATTCTAATAATGTAACAAGATTTGTTTTTATTTATGATAAATTTATTAAAGAAGGAAAATTTTCGTTTTTAAATATTTTTATAAAACAGAATATAATACTATATACTTTAATTGAAAGAATATTAAATACTTTAATTCCAATTATTGTAATAGCAGTAATTTATAAGGTATCTATAAAAAAATTTAATTGATTATCAAGATAAGGAAAAAAATGAAAATTAAAAAATTTATACCAATATTGACAGCAAGTTTAATTATTAGTCCAATAATATTAACAACTGCTTGCGGTTCTGTTAAAAAAACAAGACAAATAGCTTCAACAACAGCAGCAGAAGATTTTTTAAATGGAAATGCTTGAACTAGTTTTATTATGGCAAATCCTAGTCCAGAAGGAGCAACTTTAGATATACCAGAAATGAGCAGTTTAGAAGTTGATTTAAAACCAACAGCAAAAGAATTGCATTATAATCCTAAAGCTAAAACTAAGCACTTGAACATTAAAGAATCAAATAAAGATGCTTTTGAAAAAGTACCTGTAAAAGTTTATGATTTCAATTATCAAAAATTAACAAAAAAATCAAATTCTCAAGAAGAAGCGGGTTTTATTCTTAAAAAAGAATTTTTAAGAATAAATAAAGAAATAAAAGCATTTTTAGTTAGTAAACCAAAAAACAAGTATGCTGCTTATTTTTCAAAAAATAGTACAAATCTTAAAATAGAAATTAAAAAACTAAAACCAGTAACTCAAGAAGGAATAAAAAAAGTAAAGGATCATTTTGTTGAAGAGTCTGATTTAAATGATGCATCTTTCCCTGAATTTAAAGGTCATGCTTTTTGACAAAGAGAGGCTATGATTAGAAAGTTTGATTTTGGTCCAGAAAGAAATGAAAGTAAAAAATGAGAAACAAGATTTGATATGAAATTTAATCTTGATAGTTTTTTTGGAGGACCAAATAAAAGTTATGTGCCTTTAAATAACGGACCTTTTTTAGACAACAAAATTCGTTTAAGAGATAATTCAAGTGAATTTACATTAGATCCAAGAAAATATTCTGGTTCTAGTAATGCTAAAGAACAAAAAAAATGATTGGATGATAAATATAAAAAATTATTTTATGATAATGAAACTAATATAAATTCATATCCATACTTAAATATGCAGACTAATGAATTAAACATTATGTTAATTTTTTCTGATAAAGATGCAGAAATAAAAACTTTTAAGTTAGATCCAATAGGAAATCCATCAATAACATATAATGCTAAACAATTAGATTATAAAGTTATAAAAATAAAAAATTTCTTACCTACTACAAATAAACAAATTCAAATAACTAAAGCTCAAAAAAAAGATACTTTAAATTTAATAAAAGCAGCTATTTTATGACTTGAAAAATTTGGTGGTCCAGATTTATTTGGTTGGTCTATTGAATTAATGAGAAATGCAATTCCTAATGTTCAGTCAGTAATTGAACCAATATTACCATTATTAGAAGCTTGAAAAAAACAAGAATTAAAATTCAAAGAAAAAGAAAAAATAAGTGATTTTGATAATATTGATGTACAAAAACTTGATATTTGAAAAAATATCGAATTAAAATCAGAAAATATTTTTAAACAATTTGAAAACAAGAATTTTGATTTTTCGCAAACAACACAATTAGCAAAAAATATATTTAAAACTAAGAAAAGTACTGAAAATTCAAAAGAAATAATAGATAAAGAAAATTCTAATTTTTGAAATTGAAATCAGAAATGAGTAACAGAATTAAATGGAAGAAATAGTAACTATCTATTAAAAATGTTATTTATATTAAATTGCGCTACTAAAGGATTGGTTTAATTATGATGGATATTAAAAAAGAAATAATTTCAAATTTAAAAAATAAAAGTAACTCTAATAAAATTACAGAAGACACTAAAATTTCAGACTTAAATATAGACTCTTTAGATCTTATGGAATTAGTTATGAATGCCGAAGAAAAGTTAGGAGCAGAACTTCCTGATGATGTAATTACAACATTAAAAACAAAAACAGTAGGTGATGTTATAAAAGAAATGGAAAAGGTGGCTAAATAGTTCACTTTTTTTATATAATTATTTAGTATTACACGTAGGGGTGTAGTTCAATTGGTAGAACAGCCGGCTTCAACCCGGCATGTTGTGGGTTCAAGTCCTGTCACCCCTGCCATTTTTTAATCCAATTTTTTAGTAATAATATTAGACTAATTACATAAAAAAATAAATATACTATATAATTTATATATTATTAATAAGACTTCATAATAATAAATTAGAAAGGTAAAATATGAGCGCTACATTAAAATTATTAAATGCTTATTTTTGAAAAACAGCTTATGGGCCTATATTAGCCTTTATTTTTCCAACTTTATTGTTAGGTATATTAGGTAATGTTATGAGAATTGAATATGTTTTACCGGGTATTATTGGTATTACAACACTATTTATTGCTGTTCAATCTATGCCTTTAGGTTTAATGGAAATGAAAAATTCAACTTTATTTAAATATATAGGTTCTTCTCCAATTGATTCAAGAAAATTTACTTCAGCAACAATTCTTTATTATATATTTATTAATTTTATAGCTATAGTTTTATTAATTTTTACTGGTTCAATTATTTTTTATAATAAAGTGTTTATTTCAAATGGCTTATATTCAGGTATTTTTAGCTTATTTGGCATGTTTTCTTTTATTTGTGCTAATTTACTTCATATATTTTTAGCTTTGGCTGTAGGAATCTTAATAGCAACACTATCAAAAACACCTCAACAAGCTCTTACTATTGCATTAATAATTATTATACCTTCAATGTTTTTATCAGGAATGGTTATAACTGTTGATATTATAGCTCAATCAAAATCAATGCAATGAATATCTAGATTAATACCATTTAGATATACAACAGGAAATATAATTGTAGCAAGCACTCCATCATCACAAATTGGAAGTTTAATGACAATGCTAAGTTTAGAAAATAAAAAATTAATTTTCAATATTATAGGTGAAGTTACTTCTAAAAATCACATTAAATTATTTGATCCTACAAAACAAGTTGGATTAATAATTACTCAAGATGGTTCTTCATTTTGACAAACAAGCGACATAACATTAAGTAGAATAGGATTAACAAATGAATATATACTTAAACCTAAAGATGGATCGTTTGCTATAAATGTTTATGATATGAAAAGATTCTTTTATGAAAATCAAGATTTATGAGGAAAAGCTAAAGGAATTTGATTCCAATCAGGAGATTCTACTTTATTTAAAACAATATTTTTAAAAGATAATGCTTTGGTAGGATCTGATAATAATATATTTAATTGAATGGGAGCGTTTGGTGTTCGTAAGATTCCAGAAGTAGATGCAATAAAAAGTTTTATGAAAACTTTCTTTAAAGGAGAATCTAATGATCCAAATAGATTTATTTATATTTGAGAACATTTTATTCAAAAAGGAGATTTTAGTTTCTTAGAATTATTTATGAAACAAAATGTTGTTTTATATACATTAGCAGAAAGAGTTTTAAATTTATGTATTCCAGTTATATCTTCATTAATATTGATTTGATGATCAATGAAGAAGTTTGCTTGATCTGCAAGATAGTAAAAAAAGGAGAAAAATGAAAAAGAAAAGTATTTTAAAATTAGGTTCTATTTTACCGTTAGCAATATTTACTAGTATTGCTGTTTCTTGTACTTCAATCAAAGGGAGAAAAATTAATATAAAACTAAATAAATTAGATAAATATTATAATTCTATTGATATTTCGCCATTTATTCAAAATGCTAAAAAAGGAACTCCATTAGATATACCTTTTCTTCCTGAATCATTTTTTCAACACTATGAAGACGGCGTAAAAATAGAAGAAAAGGAACCATTTACTGGTAAAGAAAAAATATTTAAAAAGAGCTATAATAATTTAAAAAATAGGGATCAACTTGATTCTGCTTTACTACAATTAAATACAGAAATAAATTCATATTTAAATGAAGAAAAAAAGAAAAACCCTGATAGTCAATTTATAGCTATTTATAATAAAAATTTTGGGACTGGAATGACGGTTCAACTAAAAGAATTAAAGAATAGAAAAAGTAAATTTTTAAGTAAATTAAAGCCAAGTTATGATTTTACAAAAGGTACTCAAAGTGCAAAACATAATGGTGAAACAGTTTATTTTAATGGATCGGCACTTAGATTGATATGACCAGTTATATCTCATAATGAAAATGATTTTGCTGCTGAGGATAATTGATTAGGTTTATTAGCTAATAGAATAGAAGATGAGAAACAACTTAATAAATGATGAGAAACAGCTAATAAACCAAATGTAGTGTCATATCCTTTTATAGATTTTAAAGAGAAAGTTTTAAAAGTTATGGTAATGTCTTTTGACGAAGGTAATTTTAAATCCGTTGGTAATCCTCCATATGAAAAGATAGAAATTGTAAATGCTAAAAAAATGAGTTATAAAGTTATTACAATCAACAACTTCTTGCCTTTCAAAAAAACAGCAAACCCAAGCCAACAACAACAAGATAACTTAATGAAACTAATTAAAATAGTTAGAAATTGAATAACAGATATTTTAAATGGCCCTAGTATTCTTCAAGTAGCCGGTTCTTTAATGGTACCAACAATACCACAAATACAATTAATGCTTGATAATGCTTTGTTTTTTGCTGACAAGTTATCTTTAGAAGGAAAAAAATATAATGAAAAATGACTTGAAATTCCAATGATTTCTGATGATACATTAAAAAAATATAATTCGCAATTTATAAAATCTTTTCAAGAATCTGGGTTTGATTTTTCAAAATTTAAAGAGATTTTAGAATTATTGGATCCTAAAAAACCTACAAAAGATCAAATAACATATAAAAAAATGGGTTTAAGTTGACTTTCTACTGGAATGTCTGGTTCTGAAGGAAGCAAAGAACAAAATAAACTAATAAAAATATTATTAATTCTTAATGAGGCTTCTAAAGTATGAAATGATATATGGGATAAACAAAATCCAAAAAAATAAAATGTGATTTAATCACATTTTTTAATTATTTAGGAATATATAAAGAAACTAATTCTTCAATCATATCTATAACAGAAAGAGCATTATCCGCTCCTAACAATTTAAATTGCTCTCTTAGCTCTTTTAAATTATCTTTTTTAAGAAATTCTGGTTTACCTTCTGATTTTGAGAAAGGTTTATTTTCAAGAATACGAACTAATGATTCAGCTAAACTTTTAATAGTATTTAATCCGGTAGATTTTATTCAAGGAATTAATTTATTTGTTATATTTTCTATATCATTTTGATCTATATAACTTGTTTTTTTAACATTCTTTTTTCATAAAGGTTTGTTTAAAAATAAGACTGATAAAACACCTGCTTCTTTATCCCCTTTTTTATCTAACATACCCTTTCCAAGATTAATTAACATATTAGTAAATGCTTCTACTGTTGGAATAGTCTTTAACATTCCCTTGGCCATTGTTAAATATGTTTTATTTATTGATAATTTACTTGATGTTAATGAATTAGTTTTACCTTTATAACTTATATTAACTTTAATTTTTGAATTATTTAAGTTTGAAACTAAATCAATTATTTCTTTGGGTTTTATTTTAGCTTTATCAATTAATTTCGAAATATTAGAATTACCAAACGAATCTAAAAGATTTTGAATTAATTTTATTGTTGAAAATTCAAAAGAATGTTCTATTTTTGCAATATTACTGCCAATATAAACTATAAATCCTCCAACGTCTTTCACTTTTTTCATGTTATCTTCTAATTTTTTAATTTCATTTTTTAAATCATCTATTTTTTTATTTATTTTAGATTTTTCTTCATCTTTTGTTGTTTTTGAAAGTGTTTTTTCTAAGTCTGTTTTTTCTTGTTTTTTTGTTTGTAAATCTTTTTCTATGTTATTAATTGCTTCTTTTGATCTTTTTTTAAACTCATTTACTTTTGTTTGAAAATCCGAAATAGCAGGTATAAAATCCTTTTTAATAAATTCGGCAATAGTTCTATTATCTTCATTTTTTGAATCTAATACATGAGGAATTATTTTCCCTGCAAAAATTCCAGAAATTTCCTTACCTATAAGGCTTAAAAAAGTTTCACTTTTTTCATTTTTTTGATTTAATTTATCATTTATTACTTTAGCAACATTAGATGTTTTACCTAAAGATTTAAATAACTGAGATATAATTTCTTCTCCAAAAGCTTCCATAGGATTAATATAACCTTTATCATTTTTATTTTTTAATTCTCCATTAGCTTTAGTATTACTTTTAATTTTTTCTTTAACATTAGCAAAAGCTTTATCTATATTAATATCTAAATTAATTATTTTTTCTTCTTTTTTATTTTTACCACAAGACACAACTGTAGCAATCGGTGTTGCTACACCTATAATTGCAGTTAATGCCCCTAGCATCATTTTATTTTTATTCATATTTACTCTCCTTATATATCAATTATAATTATTATTGATTAAAAATTTCTTTTTGTAATTAAAAAATAACAAAAATTTTATTTTTGTTATTTTTATAAAAATAAAAAACACATATAGTGTTTAATAATTATTTATAAAATCCAGCTAAAGAACCTAAAATAGAAAATACTTTTTTAATAATAGATTTATCATGAGGGTATATATTAAATTCTTTGCTTATACCATCAATTACTTTATCGATTGAAGTTTTGTTTGTTAAACTAGTATTGCTTATTTTTTGATCTTTATCACCCATTGATACTAATAGTTCAAATACATCTGATATAGTTTTTACTATTTCAGGCTTACCAAGAACATCCATATATTTACCCAATAATGTTCCTAGGTCTTCTTGTGTTTCAATTGTTGTAATAGGTTTAGAAGTTGTAGTATATTTTTTAATAGAAACAAATAAAGGTTTACCATCAACTATAACATCTTTTAATGTCTTAACATCAGGGTTAAAAACTTTTTCAAGTTCTGGTTTAACATACACTCAAGCTGTTTTAAAAAGCCCATCTAATTTTACACTTGCTGCTGCTGTAACTATAGTTTTTATTTGTGAATCAAGGTTTATATTAATATCTTTTAACGAAAACTTTTGATTAAATATATTTAAAGATAAAGATAAATTTTTTCCATCTAATTCAAGAATTGCTTTTGTTAATTCTTCAGTTTCAACTTGCGATGATAATAAAACTTGAGGAATTAATGTGAATATTTTTCCTACAATGTTTGAAATTGATTCTTTGGGATTAATATTCATTATATAAGTAGCGATATTGAAATAACTTTCATTTGTTACTTTTTTAATAGTTTCTGCTTTTGTTTTGAAGTGAGTAAATTGCTTAATCATTTTAACAACTTCTTCTATATTTTTATTCAGTTTTTTTGCTGTAGGTTTTAAATCTTGACCTTTTTTAACACCTTTAAACGGGCTTTTTGCCGGACCATCAAAAGGCATTTTAAAGTTTTCTAAATCTTTTTCCATTTGTTCAGCAGTAACAACACTACCGAATGCTTTACTTGTCGCTGCTTCTCATGCTTCTAATTCTTTTGCACTTGTTTGAATTATTGTATCATTATTAAATAATGTTTTTAAGTTTTTAAATATTTCATTAAAACTTTTTTTATCATTTTCACCACTTAAAACAATATTTTTCTCATTAAATAATAATTCCTGCATTTTTTTTCCAAGAGTTACAAATCCTGTTTCACCATTTTTCTTAATAGATAATTTTTTAATAATTGGTTTAAAAGCAGAAGCTTGATTTCCTAGTTGAGTTAAAATTTGCTCAAACAAATTACTTATTGTCCCTTCAATAGATTTTATTTCTGTTTTTTCTGTTTTTTTACCACAAGACACAACTGCAGCAATTGGAGTTGCAACTGCTATCATTGATGCCATTGTACCTAATAATATTTTTTTATTTTTCATAAATTTCTCCTTTTATTTATAAATATAATTATACTCTTTATTTATAATTATAAGACTATAAAAAAACTAAAAAAAATTAGCAAGAAGCTATTGCAACAGCACCAATACCTATATGCAAAGTAATTGAAACTGGAAATAAACCAATTATAACTTTTTTTCCTAAAGAAACTTCGATTTCTTTAGCTATTTCTTCAATATTATCATTGTTAGAATGAAGAATCATCATATTATTATTATTTTTTTTATTTACTTCTTTTAATGCTTTTAAAATTGATTTTTTAAATGTTCTACCTTTTCCAAACTTATCTAATTTACCATCTTGTATTTTTATTAATGGAATTATTTTTAACATATTCGCCATACTAGCTATAGAAGAATTAATTCTTCCTCCTTTAACTAACCAATCAAGAGTTAATGGAGCAGAAACACCATAAAAATCACTTGAAATTTTTTCTGCAATATTTAAAATTTCTTTTATATTTAAACCTTTTTTATTTAATTCTTCTATTTTTTCACAAATAATTTTATTAGCTAAAGAAAGAGATTTCGAAGTAATTACACTAATATTTTTAAATTCTTTTGCAAAAGCTTTTAAATTATTATTTTGTGAAGATAATTCAGTAGATAAAGGAACTACAATAACTTCATCATATTTTTCAGAAAATAATTCGAATTCTTTTTGAATATCTGCAGGAGTAGATGCTGATGTTCTAACATTGGAATTTAAATTTAAAATACTTTCTAAATTTTTTGCATTTAAATCAACACCTTCAGCATAATCTTTTCCATCAACATTAATATGCAAAGGCAAGAAGCCTCAACCCTTATCATTTGCTTCTTTTTTAGTAATTCCTGATGATGAATCTATAATAATTCCTAATTTCATGTTTATATTATACATTATCTAATATAATAAATGTATGGCTTTAATATACTGAAACAAAAATACTCTACAAGATCAAGCAATTTTATGCTTAAAAGAATCTAATGAAAATATAAAAATTGAAAAAAAAGATACTTATACCTTAATAAAATCAAAAAATGAAATAATTGGAATAAACATAAAAAATGCTTCTAATTTTTTAAAATTAAATGAAGGCGCTAATACCATCACTGAAGAAATTAAAAATTTAATACAAAAAAATTTAGGCGTTGATTTATCAAATTATGACTTAGAAAATAAATTATATATAGGTAAAATAATCAAAAGGATTAAGCACCCCAAATCAGATAAATTATTTATTTTAAATGTAGAAGCTGACGAAAAATTACAAATAGTTACAAATACAACAAATTCATTAGAAGGAAAATTTATTGTAGTAGCTAAAATAGGGGCTCTATTACCATCAGGAATAAGAATAAAACCAACAAAAATTATGGGTATTGAATCACAAGGTATGATTTGCGGCGAAGAAACTCTTGGTATAGGAAAAAAAGATGGCGCTTATTTACCAATTGGTGTTAAGGAAGGACAAAAATTTACTCTATAGAGTATAATAATAATATTGGAGGTTTATATTTATAATGAATAATACAATACAAAGCTTAATAATTTTATCTATATTAGCTGTAGTTTTAATTATATTAGCAACTTTATATTCAATAACCGCCTTTAGACGTATGTCAATTGCTTATAAAAAATTTGATTATTTAATTGAAGATTTAACTTATAAATCAGAAACATTAAATACAACAGTAGAAACAATAGCTAAAGTGTCTAATTATTTAGATTCATTTGAGGTTGTTGCTCATAAAAATGTCAAAGCAGGAATTAAATTGTTTGCAAGAAATAAAGACTTATTTTATGATTTAGGAGAAAGAATTAGACAGTTGGCAATTATAGAAGCTGAGAAAGTTAAAAAAGCAGCTGATTCAAGAATAGTTTCTTCTAAACAAAAAAAGAAAACACAAAAAGAAAGAAAAACAAAAGATAAAATAAAACCAAAGGTAGGTAAATAATGAAATTATCAACTTTAATATTTTTAATTGGAGGTACCGCTGCCGGTGTTTATCTTCAATCAGAAGAAGGCGAAGAAAGTAGAAAAAAGCTTAAAAAATCACTTAATAATATTACTCCAGTTCTAAAAGATATGGTAATTAAATTAGATCAAGTTATTTTAGATTCAAAAGGAATTAAAACAGATGAAATAAGAGCTAATATAGAAAAAAAGGTGGATAAATTAAAACAATCTATTGCTAAGCTAGATTCAAAAAAAATAGCTTCCGTTACAGATAACACTATAAGAGAAACTGCTAGAAAGATAAGGAAATTAAAGTCTGAAGTTATTTCCGAACCTATGAAATCTCTTGAAAATACCAAAAAATAGTTATTAATGATTAACAAAAAAGTGGTTGTGACCACTTTTTTAATTTATAATATACATATGAAATTAATTAATGAATTAAAAGATAAAGGTATAATAAAAGGCATTACTAATATTGAAAAATTAAAAAAGATTAATAAAGGAGATAGAATTTACATTGGTTTTGATCCTACCGCTAAATCTCTTCATCTTGGTAATTATATTCAAATTGTAATGTTACTTAGATTCAAAAAAGCTGGTTATGAACCTTTAGCTGTCCTTGGTGGCGCAACAGGTATGATTGGTGATCCTTCTGGAAGAAGCAGCGAAAGAAATCTCCAAACCCAAGAAGAATTAAACATAAATAAAAATTTAATAAAAAAACAATTAGAATTTTTTGGGCTTGAAGTTTTTGATAATTATGAATTTTATAAAAATATGAATATTATAGAATTTTTAAGAGATGCTGGAAAACTATTAAATGTAAGTTATATGATTAATAAAGATGTTGTTAAATCTAGATTGGATTCAGGTCTTTCTTTTACAGAGTTTTCATATCAATTAATACAAGGTTGAGATTTTAAGGAGTTATATTTAAATAAAAACGTAAAAATTCAATGCGGTGGTTCAGACCAATGAGGTAATATTACATCAGGAATAGAAATAATAAGAAAAACAATAGGCGATGATAATTCTGCTGTTGGTATTATTACTAATTTATTGGTTGATTCTAATGGACAAAAATTTGGTAAATCCACTAGTGGAGGAGCTTTATGACTTGATAAAGAGATGTGTTCACCTTATAAACTTCATCAATATATTTTAAATATACCTGATCAAGATATCAAAAAAATGTTTTCTTGAGTTACATTTTTGAGTTATGAAAAAATCAAAGAAATTATAGAATTACATGAAAAAGAACCATTCAAAAGAATAGGTCAAACAAGATTATCTAAAGAAATAATTACTCAAATACATTCTGAAAAAGATTTTGAAATAGCAGTTAAATTATCTAACACTCTTTTTAAAACACAAGAAATAAATTCTTTAAATAAAAATGATGTTCAACAATTAGAAGGAGCTATTCCTACAATATATTCTAATTCAGAAAATATTATAGAATTATTAATTGAATCATCAATATGTAATTCTAATAGAGAAGTTAGAGAGTTTATAAAAAATAAATCTATCAATATAAATGGGATAACAATAGATATACCAGAACAAGAATTACCAATAGCATTTAAAAATGAATATGTATTAATTAGAAGAGGTAAAAAAAATTGATTTTTAGTGAAAAGAAAAAATACATTTTAAAATGTATTTTTTTATTTTGAATAATACTCAACAATAAGAGCTTCATTTATTTCTTTATTTAATTCTTTTCTTTCTGGTAATCTATCTAAAGTAGCTGTTCATGATGCTTTATCATATGTTATTCATGAAGCTACATTTTGCTTTTTAATTGCATCAACAATTTGTTTGTTTTTTCTTGATTTTTCTTTTAAAGTAATTTTATCTCCTATAGAAACTTGAATAGAAGGAATATCAGCTTTTTTATCATTTAAAGTAAAATGACCATGATTTACAAATTGTCTCGCTTGACGTCTTGTTGTTGCCAATCCTATTCTAAATATAATATTATCTAATCTTGTTTCTAACATTTGTAAGAAATTAATACCTGCAACACCTTTTAATTTAGATGATTTTTGAAAAGTATTTCTAAATTGTCTTTCATTAATACCATACATGAATCTTACTTTTTGTTTTTCATGTAAGTGCAATCCATAATCTGATAATCTACTTCTTCTATTAGAACCGTGTTGTCCTGGAGCTGTTTGTCTTTGCTTTCCTTTAGTAAATTCTTTATTATTTTCTAAAATTGAAAAACCATATCTTCTTGATTTTTTAAATGATGGTCCTGTATATCTTGCCATTTTTATTTTTCTCCTTTTTTGCATTAAAAGGGTTAATTTCTAATTTAGTAATTTTGATATAAATATTTTCGGCGTTTAGCAAGCTTACTAATAATCCTCTTTTGTTACCATAATATAACCTAAAAATAATTAACTGCTATTATATGCTCTTTTATTTTACACTAATTTTATATAATTAAACTATGACTAATAAAAAAATATTAATAATTATATTATGTGCAATAATAGCAACTATATTGTTTATGCTATTAATGTTTATAATTAACAAAATTAGAAAGACAACAAAAGATAATAAAAAAATTGAAAAAGTTTTAAGTTTTATTCAAAAAGAAAGAATAAAAAAAATAGAAATTATGTTTCAAAGAATATCAATAATTGCAAAAAGAAATTCAAAATTTAATGAGATTTTTGAAGAATTATCAAATAAATTTGATAAATTAGAAATTTTATTTAACGATTTAAATAGAATTATTTCTCCAATAAAAAATGAAATGAAATTATTTAATAAAAAACAATTTAATAAAAAAATAGAAATAATTAATCAAAAAAACGATTTATTTGAAAAACAAATTAGAAGTTTTAAGAAAAGTGCAAATGGAGTTTTAAAAGAAGAAGAGTTTCTAAGAAATGAAATGTCATTTTGTCGTGAAAAAACAAGAATTATTTCAGAGTTATATATGCGTAAAAGAGTAGTTTTAGATAAAATATCGACAAGAATAGATAAAATTAATGAGGAAATTAAGTTGCTTGGCGATGAATTCGATGATTCTATTGAGTCAGGAATAAATGAAAAAGCTTCACATATAATAAGAGAAATAAGAAAAAAAATAATAATGTTTGCAAAAGTTATAAATGAAGGGCCAAAATTACAAGCTACAATATTTGGATCTATTCCAGAATTTATTAAAAAAATCATTGATCTTTATAATCATGCAAAAACAGAATTACGTGTTGATTTATCGTACCTGAATTTCGAAGAAAGTTTATCAAACTTATCTGTTTTATTCAAAAAAATTCAAAAAGATTTTCAAATTTTAAAAATAGAGAGTTGCAAAAAAAATTCTATTCTTATTATTAAGAATATAAAAGCTATTGAAAGAAATATAAATTGCGAAATTAGAGCTAGAAATCTTTTTATTGAAAATTATCAATCAACAATACAAATAGCAAAAAAAACTCTAACACAATACATTGATTTAAAAAATCAAATCAAAGAAATGCCACAAAATGGAAAGATGGTTTCAATTGATATTAGAGATGGCCTTAAAGGTCTGAAAACAGATATTGAATTATTTGATGAAGCTGCAATAGCTTTTAAAGATTTATTTAAAAACATAACAATTCCATACACATCTCGTTTATCAAGAATGAAAATACTTTTAAATAAAAATATTTATATTAATTCAATAATGAATAATATTTATGAGTTAATTTTAGAAGGAGAAGAGATAAAAAGAAGAGTAAAAAATCATTTTTTACAATCAGAGCAAGCTTTAATAAATTTAAGAGCTCAATCATTAGATAAAAAAATCATGTTATCTCCAAAAGAAAAAAATCAATTAAATGACTTAAATGAACAAAAAGGAATGCTAAAAAAAGAAATTTTAGCAATCCCTTTTAATCTAAAAAAATCAGAATCATTAGCCAACTCCTTGATAGAAAACACATCCAATTATTATAAAATAGTTGGTGGAAAAATAGAAATGGCTAATATGGCAATGAATTTAATAAAAGAATTTTCTAACTCTAGAGCACTTGATGGTAAACTTAATATAATATTAATACAAGCTGAGCAAAATTATTTAGCCGGAAAATATGCTGAATCACTAAATCTAATAATAGATGGTATATCAGTTTTTAAAAATAATAGAAAAAGAGGGAAAAAGAATGTATGATAAGATTTTAATTAGATTTGGTGAATTATCAACAAAAGGAAAAAATAAAATGACTTTTATTAGACACCTTGAAAAAAATATGAAAAAACTAATTGGAGCTAAACCTGAAGTTTTAATTGATCGTATGTTTTTAAAATACGAAAAAAATGTGATGCAAAACCTTAAATATATTTTTGGTATTTCTTCTTGATCTCCAACCATTTCAATAGATACAGAAATTGAAGAAATAAAAAAAGCTGTTTTAAAAATCGCTAAAAATTCTTCAGCAAAAACATTTAAAATATCATCTAGAAGAAATTGAAAAAAATTTAAATATAATTCTTCAGAATTAAATGGAATATTAGGGGAACATGTTTTAAAAAACACTGATTTAATAGTTAATTTAAAAAATCCTGATTTAGAAATAAGTATTGAAATAAGAAGTGTAAAAAGTTTTATTTTTTCTGAAAAAATTAAAGGTTTAGGAGGTTATCCTACAGGCATCAATGGAAAAGTTCTACATTTAATATCAGGAGGAATAGATTCTCCGGTTGCAGCATTCGAACTTATGAAGCGAGGATTACATGTAGATTTTTTATCTTTTATTACACCACCTTTTACAGATGAAAAAACAGTAGAAAAAGTAATGAATATAATAGAATTATTAAATAAATATCAAGGTTATTCATATATTCATAGATTAAACTATACTGATTTAATGCATACTTTAGGTTTAACTTCAAACCCTTCATATAAAATCACTTTAATGAGAAGGTCTTTTTATAGGATAGCAAATAAAATAGCTAAAAAGAATAATTATTTAGCAATCTCTAATGGAGAAAATATTGGGCAAGTTGCCTCTCAAACTTTAGAATCAATAAACGTTATTCAAGAACAAAGTGAATTAGTAGTTTTTAGACCAATATTAACAGCCGATAAATTAGATACTATCGAAAGAGGAATTGAGATAGGAACATATGAAATTTCAATTAAACCAGCAAATGAATCTTGTGAATTATTTGCTCCTAAAAATCCAGTTATTAAACCAAATATTTTAATGGCTAAATCACTAGAGGAAGAAATTGAAGAATTATTTAATTTAGAAGAAGAATGTATTGAAAAAAAAGAACTTATTAAAGTTACTTTATAAATAAAATAAATTATAAAAAACACCCAAATATAAGGTTTCTTTTAATTTTTTGAAAGTATACACATGCTATAATTAAAATATGAAAAAATTGATTAATTTACATACTAATACAGAATACTCATTATTAGAATCAACAATTAAATTGGATTCTTTAATTAATTTTGCTAAAGAAAACGAATTGAATTCTTTGACTATTACAGATAGAAATACTTTATATGGTATTCCTGAATTTGTTGAGAAATGTAATAAAGAAAATATTAAACCTATTATAGGAATAGACCTAGATGTTGATGATTTTCGTTTAATATTATTAGCTAAAAATTATAGAGGCTATAAACATTTAATGAAGTTAGCTGAAAAAAAGGCTAAAAAAGGTTCAATAACAATAAAAGATATTGACGTATCTGAAATATTTATTATAGATCACCCTACAGAGGGTCATTTTGCAAAATATAAAAAACAGTTATTTTTACATAATTACTATGTTGGAGTTAATAAAGGAACAATGCCAAAAGGTGTAGCAATTATAAATTCTAAAATTTTGCACAAAAGCGAAAATAAAGCACTTTCAATTTTACATTCAATTAAACATGGAAAAACAAAAGTTTTTAATGAATTACCATTGAGTTGTCATCAAGAAGATATACTTGATACAATGATAGAACAAGCTAATTCTATAGCTGAACAATGTAATGTTATATTCCCTAAATTTGATTCATCATTCCCTAAATTTAAAACTCCACAAAATATATCAAGCATTAATTATTTAAAACAAATAATTAAAGAAAATGCTAAAGAAAAATTTAAGAATATTGAAGATAAGAAAATATATATTAATAGAATTAAATATGAAATTAATATTATTGAAAAACTTGGTTTTTCTGATTATTTTTTAATTATTTGAGATATGATTTCTTGATCTAAAAAACAAGGTATTTTAGTTGGTCCTGGCCGTGGATCTGCAGCAGGTTCTATTATTTCTTATTTATTAGATATTACAGAAATTAACCCCATAAAACATGGTCTTTTATTTGAAAGATTTTTAAATCCTGAAAGAATAACTATGCCTGATATTGATATTGATATTCAAGATAATAGAAGAGATGAAGTTATTGAATATATGTTTAAAAAATATGGAAATGAAAAAACCGCTTTAATTGTAACATTTTCAAAATTAGGTGCAAAAATGGCTCTTAGAGATAGCGCGAGAGCTTTAGGTATTCCAACAAGAGTTGTTGATACTTTATCAAAATCAATTAAATTAAATGAAACTTTAAAAACAACTTATAACAATATCGCTAATTTTAAAGCTCAAGTTGAAAAAGATCCTAAAATTAAAGAATTATTTGAAGCTGCAAAATCAATAGAAGGTCTACCAAGGAATATAGGTACTCATGCTGCAGGTATAGTTATTTCTCAAAAAGATATTATAGAATCTGTTCCAACAACACTTAGTGCTAGCGGACATAATCAAACTCAATACTCAATGAATTATATGGAATCAAACGGATTATTAAAAATAGATATACTAGGATTAAGAAATTTAACTATTATTCAAAATATTCAAAAAGAAATTTATTTAAATTTTAAAAAAAATATAGTTTTAAAAAAAATAAAGTTAAATGATAAAGAAACAAACAAATTATTATATAAAGGTGATATAAACGGAATATTTCAATTGGAATCATATGGAATGAAAAATACTTTATCGCAAATTTCCATTGATTCTTTCGATGATTTATCGGCTGCTATTTCTTTATTTAGACCTGGTCCTATGGAATTTATTAAAGTTTATGCAAATAGAAAAAAAGGAATTGAAACAATACCTGATATTTCACCTGAATATAATATTCTAACTAAGGACACTTATGGGATTATTGTATATCAAGAACAAATTATGCAAATTGCCCAAGTTTTTGCTGGCATGGATTTTTCTCAAGCCGATATCTTAAGAAGAGCTATAAGTAAAAAGAAAAAAAACTTAATTTTTAATTTAAAAGAAATATTTATTAAGGGTGCCCTAAAAAATGGACATAAACAAGAAACTATTGAAAATGTTTATAAAGCAATCGAATCTTTTGCTGAGTATGGTTTTAATAAATCTCACGCTGTTTCTTATGCGGTTATCTCTTATAGGATGGCTTTTTTAAAAGCAAAATTCCCGCTTGAATTTTACACATCAATTTTAAATTCTTCATTAGATTCACAAAAAACAATAAAGTTATATGTAAATGAGTGTAAAAGAAAAGGCATAAAAATAATTTCTCCAAATATTAATGAATCTAAAGAATTTGTTTTTAATAAAAATAAAACTATTATTTTGCCATTAAACTTAATAAAAGGTTTAGGGAAAGTTGCGCAAGAAAAAATATTATTAGAAAGAAATGAAAATGGACTTTTTGAAGATTTCTTTTCATTTATTGCAAGAATGCTACTTATAGGAATTGGAACTTCTACAATAATGTCTTTAATAAATACAAACTCATTAAAAGAGTTTGGAAATGTACAATCATTAACAGATTCTTTGAATTTAGCTATTAGATATGCTGAGATGATCACAAGTGTAAAAGATGGTATTAAGACAATTGATTTTAATATACTTGAAAAACCAATTATGATTACTACCGATAGAAATATAAAACAAGAAATAGTTTACGAAGAAAAGTTGTTGGGTATGAATTATAATGTTTTTTATACAGACCCTTTTAAAACAAAAGAAACTTTAATTGATTTAGAAAAAAAAGATTTTGTTATTGTTGCTATTTATGTAGAAAGAATAAAAAAGGTTAAAGATAAAAATAATAATGAATTCGCAATAATTACATGTCATGATTCAACAAATAGAATAGAAGCAACAATTTTTGCTAGTATTTGGAAATTTATAGAATCTTCTAAAAGTAATAAAGTATATATTGTTGAAATTAATAAAAGAATATTTAAAGGTAAAGAAAGTTATATAATTAACAAACCTTGAAAGGAAGCAAATGAATAAAATTTTAATTATTGATGGTAATTCACTTACTTATAGAGGTTATTATGCAACGGCGAACTCACCACAAGGGATATTAACTACATCAACAGGAATACCAACAAATGCAATTCTTTCTATGTCAAATATGATTTCTAAAATTATTATGGATGAAAGTCCAACTCACGTATTTATAGCTTTTGATGCAGGAAAGAAAACTAAAAGGCATGATTTATTTCCAGAATATAAAGGAGGTCGTTCAAAAACTCCAGAAGAACTTATAATTCAATTTCCTTTAATTAAGGAAATGATTGAAAAAATGAATATAAAATGATATGAATTAAAAGATTGAGAAGCAGACGATATAATTGCAACAATTGCAACAATCGCATCAAAAGCTTCATATGAAATCAAAATTCTTAGTTCTGATAAAGATTTACTTCAACTTGTTGATGAAAATACTGAAGTATTATTTAATAGTAAAGGTGTAAATTTATTAAAAAGATATAATAACAATAATTTTTTTGAATTAACAGGACATTTTCCAAACCAAGTTCCTGATATAAAATCTATAATGGGAGATTCTTCAGATAATTTAGAAGGTGTAAAAGGAATAGGTATAAAGGGTGCAAATAAATTAATTTTAGAATATGGTTCTTTAGATAAAGTCTACAAAAATATTGAAAAAATAAAAATTTCAATGCAAAAAAAATTAAATGATTCAAAAGATATTGCTATTTTATGCAAAGAGCTTGCTACTTTAAATAGAAATATTGAATTACCTTTTTCTCTAGAAGAAACCAAATATAAATTTATTGTTAATCAAGAATTATTAGCTTTTTTTAAAAAGTATGAATTAGATTCTCTTGTAAAAAGATTTGAAAAGTATTTAGTTAAAAATTCTAGTATTAAAATATCAAATAATGACCAAAAAAATGACCCAAAAAATGATTCAAAAAATTATAAAAAAACTAAATACAAAAATATTATTTTTTAAAAAAAATGGCTAACATAAAAAAAGTTTTTTTATATGTTTTTTTGTCTTTTTTTTAGATCTTTTTTTGATTATTTTTTAGCCGATG
This sequence comes from Mycoplasma sp., assembly GCA_024244685.1. Lineage (GTDB taxonomy): Bacteria > Bacillota_I > Bacilli_A > Mycoplasmatales > Metamycoplasmataceae > Mycoplasma_K. Next base: position 150,519 of record JAAEOJ010000139.1, on the reverse strand, counting down.
TTGATAACTTTAAAATGGGTAAAAAAACCTTTGATTTACTTACTTTTATTAATAAAAATGATTGTGTATAACCACTTGATACAACTGATATTTTTTTCTTTTTTTGGCCAATTTATTTTAAGGATATTTTTCTCATTTATAATATTTTTACTTATTCAAAAGGAGGTTATTATATGGGGCAATTTATTGTTGAATCAAAACAAATTTTATTCGAACAAGATTTAAGTAATTTTCGAAAATTATATGCTCCAATTTTAGGTCCTATACCAACATCCTTATATTTATATTTATTTGATATTTGTCAAATTAATAATTACAAAACAGACTATAAACCATTAAAAATTATTAAAAATTTTTTACATACGAATGAACAAGAATTTGTTACTGCTAGAAAAACTTTAGAAGCTGTTGGTTTAATCCAAACATTTTCTAAACAAGATGAAGCAATTTTTCTTTTTGTAATTATTAAGCCACTTTCAATAAATAAGTTTTTAAAAAATAAGATACTTTGAAATAAACTTAATAAAACAATTGGAGAAATAGAAGCAGAAAAAATCATTTTTAATAATAAAACTAATCAATTTAATAAAGATAATTTTATTGACATTACATCAAAATATCACGATATATTTGAATTAAAAGAACAAAACATTCAAACAACAAAAGAAATAAAAACTCCAGATTTTAATGATAAAAATCAAGCGATTCAATTTTCTTCGCCTGAATTATTTGTTAGATTTATTTCTAAATACAAACCAAGTCCTTCATTTTTATTTTTATTAAAAGATTTAAAAACAAAGGGAATGTCAGATCATTCAATCAATTTAATTATTGATTATTCTTATCAAGTTAATGGGAAAATTGTTTCAAAATATATAGAAACTATTGCATATAATTTATTAAATGATGAAATAAACTCTGTTTCTGATGTAAAAAGAGAATTGGAAAACGCATTAAAACAAAAGAACAAAAAAATATCAGAAAATAATACAATTTCAAAACAAAAAGATTTTAAAGAAAAAGGGGGTGACTTGAATATTGAAGAAATTTTTTCTGATTTATTCTCATAAAAAATGGATAAAATAAAAATAATAAATGAAGCTCTTTCCATACCTAGAGTTAGCAAAAGAGTCAAAACCCTAAAAATAAGCAATGATCAATTGAATGATTCTATTATTATTCTTTTAGATATTATTCAAGAATACAACTTAAAAGAAGAGCCTAAATATATAACTTCATTTAACCTTTCAAAGAACGGAAGGTTAGTACCAACACGCATTCTTTCAGAAAATGGTAAAGAAAAAAAATTTTTAAATAATTTAATAACCCAAAATATTACACCGATAAACACATCTTTAAGAATTAAAGATATTGATCAGACCAAAGAAAGAATTGAAGTTGCTTTATATTTAAAAGAATATAAAAAAGACTTTGATAAAAAACCAAAGGGATTTTATTTATATGGAAATATGGGAATAGGAAAATCTTATATATCTCAAGCAATGGCAAACACACTTGCTGCAAAAGGTTATTCTGTAGCTTTTTTAAATATAGTAGATTTAGTTTCTACTATTAAGTCTAAATTTAGTTCAGGTTATGAAACTTTTATAAATAAATTAAAGTTAGTAGATCATTTATTTATAGATGATATTGGTGCTGAAACTATAGTTTCTTGATTTAGAGATGAGGTTCTTTTATCAATTTTATCTTCTAGAATGAATAATAATTTATCTACTTTTTTCACATCAAATTACTCATATGAAGAGTTAGAAAGATACCAGTCAAGAACAAACGGCTCTAAATATCCTGATAAAAATAAATCTTCTAGATTAATGGAAAGAATTAAAGCTTTAACAGTTCCAATAAGTATCAATGGTAAGAATAGAAGGTATTAGATTGATTTTTATAAAAAAAGTGTATAATTTATATGTAGTTTATTATTGCAGTATTCTGCTTTAAAAGCTAAATAATATTAAAAAAAAGGAAATATAAATGAAAAAAATCGCAATAAACGGTTTTGGAAGAATCGGACGTCTAGTTTTTAGACAAATGGTTAAAGAACAAGACTATGAAGTTGTAGCAATTAATGATTTAACATCACCAGCTACACTTGCACACTTATTAAAATATGATACAGCACACGGTCCTTTTGATGGTTCTGTAAAGGCCACAAAAGACTCTTTGATTGTAAATGGAAAAGAAATTAAAATATATGCTGAAAGAGACCCTAAAAATTTACCATGAAAAGAAATTGGAATTGATGGAGTTGTAGAGTCAACAGGATTTTTTGTTTCTAAAGAAGCTGCAAGTGCTCATATTGAAGCTGGAGCAAAAAGAGTTGTTATTTCAGCGCCTGCTAAAGGTGACTTGAAAACAATTGTTTATTCAGTTAATGAAAGAATACTTACTTCTGATGATCAAATTATTTCAGCTGCATCATGTACAACAAATGCATTAGCACCAGTTGTTCATGCATTGAATGAAAAATTAGGAATTGTTAAAGGATTTATGACAACAGTTCATGCTTATACAGGAGATCAAGGAACACAAGATAGACCTCATTCAGATTTACGTAGAGCTAGAGCTGGAGCAATGAATATAGTTCCTACAACAACAGGAGCAGCTGTGGCTGTAGGTAAAGTTCTTCCTGAATTATTAGGAAAACTTGATGGTATAGCAGTTCGTGTACCAACAATAACAGGATCATTAGTTGACCTTGTTGTTGAATTAGAATCACAAGATGCTACAGTTGAAAATATTAATAAAACAATTTTTGATGCTAAGTCATCTTCAATGGCTTATTTAACAGACCCAATTGTTTCTTCAGATATAATCGGAGCAACACATGGTACATTATTTGATTCATTGATGACTAAAGAATTAATGGTAGATGGCAAAAAAATGTTTAAAATTATTACATGATATGACAATGAAAATTCATATGTTTCACAGTTTGTAAGAACACTTAAACACTTTATTAATTTATAATAAAATAAGTAAAAAAACAATTTTAGGATTGTTTTTTTACTTATTTTTATATTTATATTTATTATATAATATTAATAATGATTAATTTACCTATGATACCATATCTACTATTTTTTACTATTTTAGTTTTAGGAATAGTAACAGGAGTTTTAAAGGGATGAAAAACTTCTCTTTATTTTTTATTCGGACAAATTATATCAATAGGAATTATAGTTGGAATTTATATAGGTATTCAAGATTCTGTTATTAAATTGGCTTTACCACTTTTAAAAAATAAGATGACTCCAAACCTAAATTATAATGGAATCATTAATTTAATGAAAGTTCCAGTAGGAGCTATATTTGTATCTATTTTATTATTGCCCATAAACATAATTCTAATTATTGTTTGGTTATTTATAAGAAAAAGAGTTAATAAATATTTAAAACCAGAAATTATAAATATTTCTAGCAATAGCAACAAAATAATTGTAAAAAATACAACAAGAATTAGAATTATAGGTGGATTAATGGGATTTGTATCTTCTTTGACAATTGGATCAATAGTAACTTCAGCTTCTACATTTTATTTTGTTAAAACAGATAAGCAAAATTGATTTACAAAATTTACAGACTCTATTTCTAGTTTAACTACCTTTGGAAAATTTAAAAATACAACAAGTTTTAAATATATATATGACTATATGCCGCTGCTTAAAAACAAAAACTATGTTAATCAATTAAAACAACTTTTTTCTTTAACTAGTACAACAGGAAAATTAGCAATAGATCAAAATACATTAAAAAATATATCTGCATTTAATAAAAAACATGAATTATTAACTAAAAGAGTTTTTAGTAAACCTGGTTCAGCTGTAGCTTTAATAACTGCTATATTAAAACAACTGAATTCTTATCCTATAGAAGTAATAGAAAATAAAACAGACCTAAAAGATCAAGGAGATCGTTTTATTAAAAAATTACAAACTTTTATTGAACAAAATAAAAAACAAAGTCTTGGTTTTGGAATTAATAGTAAAGAAGTTGAAAGTGCAATAAAAAATAAAATAGAACAATCTTTACAAAAGTTTGAATCTACAAATTGATTTCAAAATTACAAAAATGCTTTTAATTCTTGAATTCAATCAAAAAAAGACTTAAAATTAAAACAAGAAAATTTTGATAATAAAGTTCATAAGTTAAAAGAATTAATAAATCAAAGAAACAAACAAATTGATATAATGATTTCAAAACAAAAACAAAAAAAAGACATTATCACACAAATACCCAAACATGCTACAAAAGTATCAGAATATTCTTTGCAAAAAGACAAATTACAAAAACAAAAAATGGACAATGAACAAAAATTAGAAAGTTTAAAAAGACGAGAGAAAAATTCAAATAATTTAAAAGATAAAGATAAAGAAGAACTAAAAAATCAAATAGCCTTAGCTGAATCAAAGTTAAATCAATCTAATGATGCTTTTAATGCAGCTTATAACAAGTGAAAAGAAGAAAAAAATACATTAGATAATTTAAATAAAAATAAGACACAAGTAATTGAAGTTATTAATAAATCAAAAGACAATTTTAAATTATATAATAATTTAATTGGGAGTTTAGTTGAAAATCATAAAAATATTAAAGATAAAAAACTATCTTGAATCAGAGATGAAGAATGTTATCTTAGAGATATAGACTTAACAACTTTTAAACTAAAAAATTCAAGAATCACTTTCGCTAATTTTAATTACACCTCCAGCAGTGAATCAATTTGACAAGCGGAAGTTGATCTAAATAAAGCTAAAAATATTCTTCAACAAAAAGAAGAAAAACAAAATGAATTAAGAAAAATTAAAGATGAAAATAAAACAAAATATAATAGAAACAAAGAAAAGTTATTGGAATTAATAATAAATCTATTACATTAGAAAGGAAAATATGAATAAAAAATTAAAACTAAAAAATATTAGCTTAAAAAGATTTCAAAATTATAGCAATATTTTAAATTGAAATAATTTTTTCAAACATTTATTAATAGTATTAGTTTTTGCTTCTATACTTTCTATATTATTATCAATTAAAAATTTATCTCCTGAATCAGGAGTGTCAATAAAAAAATTTATTTTTGAAAAAATAAGATTACCACAAAAATTTTATTCATCCTTTCTTATTTTATTAGCGGCGTTTTCAATGTTCATTATAATAAAACACTCATTCAACAAATCTTGATTGTTATTTATACCTTTTATTATTTATTTATCATATATTATTTGAATAATTGAAACAATGGCATTAAATATTAATTATAAATTTAGCATTAAAAATATAGTTAACGATAAAAATATTTTTTATATTATAACAATCAATATTTTATTCTATGCTTTTAACTCTTTTTTAGAAAGAAAAACAAATCCATTTTGAGTAAAAATTCAAATAAGAAGAATTATTCTTAACATAATTTTAATCATTATAATTATATTAGGAAAGTTTCTAATAAATGAACATGTTATAGATCATAAAAAGTTTGACATAACAGATATAAAAACTTTTTGAATCTCGTTATTATTAGTTATATTTGTAATAAATTTAATAACAATAAAATTATTAAATGAAATAATGATTTATAAGACAAATCAATCAATTTGACTAAATAATTTTAAAATTACCGGGATAATGTTTGCTGTATTTGGAGCATTTATTATATTTTCTTTAATTAGAGTATTCAAGTTAGAAAAAACCAATTTAAATTATATATTTATTTCATTGATAGTTTTTATTTCATTTATAGGTATATTTTTAATATCATTTGGAAAAAATGAATTGCAAATCTCAAATTTTCAAATTTTAATTTTAAATGTATCATCACTTATAATATGAATAACCTGATTTATAATGACAAATTTAAGTTATGAATCAATAAGTAACGTTAATGGAATATTAATATCTTCTTGTGGAATTTTATCATTAGAAATGATTGTATATATTAAAAGACTTAATTTTAGTAAATTACAAAAGTTAATTCATATCGCTTCTTTAGAATATTCAATAGCAGCAATAATCATATTTTCATTTTTAAATAAAACAGGATTAAATCAATTGCTTAAAGATTTTAATGTTTCTAGCTTAATTGAAATAAGTTTAATTGTTATTCAAATTTTAGGATTCTTATTATCAGTAGTCCAATTATCTTTTAAAACAAGAACACTTTCAAAATCAATGAAACAATATATAAACCAAACAAAAAAAATAAAAGAGGTAAAACATGTTTAAAAAACAAGATAATGAAATAATCGAAAATAAAAAAAGAGATTTAAATCCTAATGGCTTAGAAAAAACAAGATTAATTTATATTAAAATGAAAAAGAAATCATTAGAGAAGGCAAAAAGAAAAGCTGAAAAAAGAAGAGAAATTTTAAAAGCAAAATTAAATAATAAAATTTCAATTAATAATATTGAAAAAGAAATTGAAGAAATAAACCCAAAAGAAATTGAAGTTAAAACAGAATTAAAAAAACAAAATTTAAATGACGATATTAAAAAAGAAAAAATAAAAAATAAGAGTGATAAAGATTCAGAATTTATAGATTCATTAGAAACTAAGGTTCTAGATCAAGATAAAGAAATAAATATTGAAATTAATGAAGAAAAGATGAGTAACGAAGAAATTAAAAAAAATATTAATGAAACAGAAATAGAAAAACAATTAAAAAATAAAGAAATAATTAAAGCTGAAAAACAATTATCTTTAGAAAAACAAAGACTTAAAATTCAAGAAGAAACCCACACTATCCAATTAAAAAAAAGTGATAAAGAAAAAGAAGAAATAATTAAAAAAATAATAGAAGCAGAAAACAAAATTAATAAATTAAAACTTGAAAATAGCGGAATCAATATTTTAGAAAATATCAATCAAAATACTTTGGTTTCTGAAAATAAAATATGAGGAACATTTTCAAATTTTAAACAAATTAATAAAAAAGGCGAAAAAAAGTTTCAACTTATTAATAAAGAAATAACAGAAAACGAAATAATTAAATTACAAAAAAAATCCAAAATAAAAAAATCTATAAATAATTTTAGAGAAGAGATTAAGTTAAATCAACCTATAGAATTAAAGAAATTATTTTTCCATGCTGCTTTATTATCTAATTTAAAAATAAAAGAGGAAGTTGTTAAAGAAAAATTCGATATTTTAATAAAAGCTTTATTATTAGGATATTCAATTCCTTTTTTAGGAGGTATAATTTTTATAGAAGCTAATAATAAAGTACAAAAGATAATTTTTGAAAAAGAAGCTACAAATAATAATAAGGTATTGAAAATAAAAGCTTTAATAAATGAAAAATATATTAAAGCTTTAGAAGAAATTTTGATTTACAAATTAAATAAAGGTTTAAGTGTAGAATTAATTAATGGATTATTAATTAAAAAAAATGAGAATAGTTATATTATATTAACTAACGCAAATCTATTTAGAATATAGAAAGGAAGAAATGAATTTATTAAAAGAAAAAAGAAAAATACAAAATTTATTAAAGATATACGATATTATAGAAGTATCCAAATTTTCTACTATTAATGAACTAAATAAGTCTATTCAAATTTCAGAGACTGCATTTGAAATGGCTTTTATGGCTAAAAGTATTTTTGAACTTGCTAAAACAAAATATAAGATTACCAATAAATTCATTTCTAATAATAAAAATAAAATTAATGTTTGAGTATTTGCAACATTGCCATCAACATTATTATCGATAACATATGATAAATATATTAAAATAATAGAAAAAAGTTTTAAAAAAGAAGAAGACATAATGATTGCGATAGGTGATACTGCTCAATCATTTGCTAAAGCAAAAGGTTATAAAGTTATTTTTGAAGATTCAAAAATGAAAGATTCTAGCGACAACATTTCTTCTGTTCTTTCAAATTTATTTATGAATAATAAAATTAATCAAATCAAATTTGTATTAAATTCTTCAAAAATAGAAAATAAAGAGATAACAATTTTACCTTTAGATAAACTTAATATAAAAAGAACAAAGCAATATAGTTTAGATCCAAAAATAAAATTTTATCCTTCAATGGTACATTCATTAGACGCAACAATGTCAATTTATATTAGTAGAATTACAGACGCCTTGATTAAAGAAGGCGAATATTTTTATTTAAAGGAAAAGTTATTACGTCACGAATCTTCTTTAAAATCAATTAAAGAAAAAATTAAACAAAAAACAAAACAAAACAATAAGATTAAAAGAAAAATAGAAACAGAAGAAATGATATTTATTTCTCAGAATGCAAAAAGAAATGAAGGTCAAAATGAGTAAACTAGCATTTAAAACAAGCACAAAGATAGAAAATTATATGTTTGAAAAAATAATGATACAAACAAATAATTATAAAACTAAAATAAAAGCTAATTCTCTTCATGTTGTTTCAGCAGCAAAGGTAATAATCATTAAAAAACAAATAGTTACAGCTTTTTTCTTAATTAAACCTATAATTCTTTCTGATAGTAATGGTGATGTAGTTATTTGAACTAAATCTACTTTTGAACAAGCAACTTTACAAAAACCTTTTTTAATAAAAGAAATAGAGAAGAAAAATAATTTTGATTACAAAATATTTAACTCCAAAAAAGTTCTTGGGTTAACTACTAATGAATATTTAAAATTATCATCTTCAAAGTCACTTAAAGATATAAATAAATTAATACAAAAAACACTACCTTTAGATAAAGGAGGCGGTCTTTAATGTTTAAATTAAAAGCACTTACTTACCCATTGCAATTTGCAACAGTACTAGCTTCTCCTTATATCGGAAATAATCAATTTACAGCTGAAAAAGCATATAAATTATTTTATTTAAGACTTGGTTCAAAAGAAAAAATCATTATAAATAATATAATGAGTGACAAAACATTCGCAAATACTTTTAAACAAAAAATTCTTAGCGCAGTTCAACAAGACCCTTTTATAGATGCCTTTGATACCATTAAAGATAGTATTGCAAAAATAGTGGACGATAAATATGTAAAACTTGTATTGCAGTTAGGGAGAGCTCCAAGTGAAAATGAACTTTTGCAATTCTATAAAGACTCAAAATTACTAAATGAAGTAAAAGATTTTATTAGTAATTATATCCCTCCAACACATTCACAATTTTTGGTTAATTTTAAAACAACAATAAAATCTAACATACAAAAATCATTTCAAAATTTTGGGATTGATAGCTCAAAAGAAAAACAAATGTCTGAAATAATAGATAAAATAATTAAAGAATTAAGAAATGACAATGTTTTATTTTCTCCTTTTGCAACACAGAGTGAATTTAAAAAAGAATTTGAAAAAAACTTTTATAACGAAATAGAAAAAACAACAATTTTAAATTTATTTGAAAAAAAACTAAAAGATATAAGTGACAATGAATTAGCTAAAATAAAATTGCAAGGTATTAATAAATATGAATTAAAAAAACAAATACAGGATACATTTGAATTCAAAAAAAACGAATTAAATAAAATAATTAATGATTTTAAAAAAAATCAATCTATTTTATTTTTTGACAAGTTATCAACCTTTAATTTGGCGGATTTAAAATCAATTACAGATAATTCATTATCAAATATTAATGAAGCATTGCAAAAAATAAAACCAGTTAAAAAAATAAGTATTAAAGATTTAAAAGATATCAAAAAAATCGAATTAAATAAATTATTTCCTAATTGAAATTCTATAGAAAACGGAATTTTAAAAACTATTGAAAGAAAAAATATTTTAATAAGAATTGTAAAAGAAGAACTCTCTAAAGTAGCTTTAAAAATAGAGATTGTAAATACAAAACAACAAATTTTATCAATACATGGAAATCCAATTATGAGACAGGTAACAATCGAATTAGGATCACAAATTTCTTCTATAACAGAAGAAATAAACAACATGCATCAAAACAAAAATGTATCATTATGAAATCCACAAGAATTTAAAAGTAAAACTATTGATGATATATTTACGGAATTATCATATATTAAAACAAGATATAATACATGATTTGAAGTTAAAAGTAGTTCAAAAACAACTATAATTAAAAAACAAAATGAAATATTGAGAGAATTCACCATTACAATAATTGATAGAAAAAGCAAGAGCACAACAACAATAATAAAAAAAGTTAGCAAAAGAGTAGTTATTGATGATATAGAAAAAGTTTTTAAAGAAATTTTTGATTCCTTAAAAAACCAGACTTTAGATGAAAAAAAAATTAAAATAGGTCATTCTATTTCTTCTTCTCAACTAGAAACTATGTTTTTACAACAATATTCAGGAATTAGCAATATTTTAAAAAAGTATAAAGATACTAGATGACTCAATGCTACATTAATAAAAGATAATAAGGAATATAAATTAACAATTACATTATTTTCAAATATTTTAGGGCAAAAAGATTCCAAAATAACAAAAACTATTTCTTTGACTAAAGTTAATACAATTTATAATGATTTCATAAAAGATATAAAACAATTACAACAGTCAAAGAAACCATATAAAAGTTGAAAAATAATTAATCAACAGAAACTAGAATACATATTTCCTTATTTAAAAAATATTATAGAAAAATATAAAAAAATAGCTAATTTTAAAATACCTACAATTAGTGGTGAATTAGATTTAAAAAATAAAAGAATAAATATAAAAATTGAAACTATTCAGTTTTATAAAAATATTGATATTTCTGAATTTAATACAGAAGAAGAAAGATTTAATACTTTAATAGTTCCACATTTATCACCTGATTATAAAGGATTATTAACTATTGTAAACTCTCAATTAAATACAACATTTGATAGGGAAAAAATAAAGAAATATTTTCCTTGAGTTTACAAAGAGTTATCTTCAGATTTCACCATTATAACTATTGAACTAGTACTCATAAAAACAAATCCTAATGAAGAGAATGCGGAATTAAGATTAAAAATAACAAATAAATTTAGTGGACAAGTAACAACAACATCTATTAAAATTAAAAAATCATATCAAAGAGATGTTGATATAATGCATGAAAAATTAGAAGCTCAATTACAAATTTTAAAAACAAAGATCAAAGAGTTAGAAAAATTAGAAAAAGAAACAGTAAAAAATTTGAATAAAAAAATAATTCCTTTAAAAGATTTTATTAAAAATATGGAAGATTTATGGAATAGAGACTTAAATAAGATAAGCACTTTGAATCAATGAAATAAACTAACAACCTCAAAAACTAAAACAAGGTATGAAATAGAAAAATATTGACAATCACAACAAGATAAAATAAAAAATACATTCAATTCAATTTTTGAAACATTAAAAATCGCTGGTGATTGAAAAAAACTCGAAGATAAAATAAGAGAAAAACATAACGGGAAAATACCAGAAAACATTATTAAAAAAATTAATGAAATACCTTTTCATAATATACCAAAAAGTGAAAAATTATTGGATAGTCTAAAATCGTTATCAAAATACCAAAAAACACTTTTAATTGTTACCGGTTCAATCGGTGGAATTATATCTATTATACTAATATTCCATTTATCAAATATGATAAAGATTATTAAAAGAAGTAAAGAAATGACGCTTTTAACAAAAAGTAACCAAACGCCAAAAGTTAAATTATTAAAACCACAAAGAACAGTTTTGATATCATTAGCATTAACAGCAATATCTATATCAATAACAATATGAAGTATAATAACAGCATTGTTATAAAAAAGGAGCAATAATATGCCAAAAATAATAAAAATTAAAGATAATATAGTTACAATAAAGGGTTCAAGTAAATATAAGTTATACCAAAATTTTAAACTCGAAGAAGGAGTTAATGGTTTTGTTTTATATGCTGAACAAGATATAGCTAGATTACTTGCAACAGGAGATACAACTAAACTTAAGATTAATTCAATTGTTAGTGAAATTTCATCTGATTCAAAAGTTGAAGTTTATGAAGAATATTTTGGTAATGTTATTGATCCTTTTGGAAACATATTATTTCCAGGCAAAAAAAATGTTCCTAAAACCGCAAAACCTATTGGAACTTCAAGCATATTTAATAAGCCTCCATCTATATTAGATAGAGTTAAATTATCTGAACCTCTTGATACAGGTATGTTATCTATAGATACTATGATTCCTATTGGTAGGGGTCAACGTGAATTAATTATTGGTGATAGACAAACAGGTAAATCAACTATTGCAATAAATACAATAATTAATCAACCTTCAGATATAAAAACAATTTATATTAATATTGGTCAAAAAAGATCTAATGTTATTAATTTAGTTGAAATATTAGAAAAAAATAATTCATTAAAAAACACAATAATAATATACGCTTCACCCTCATCTCCAGCTCAACAATTTATGTCGCCTATGATTGGAATGGCAATGGCAGAAAGTATAGCTTATAAAGGTCAAGATGTATTAGTTATTATTGATGATTTGACTAAACACGCTAATATTTATCGTGAAATATCACTTTCTTTAGAAAGAAGCCCTGGTAGAGAAGCTTATCCAACAGATATTTTCTATCAACATTCAAGATTGCTTGAAAGAGCAGGTAGATTTACAAAAGAAAAATATAATGGCGGTTCAATAACGTGTTTACCTATAGTAGAAACAATCCAAGAAGATATAGCTTCCTTAATACCATCAAATATAATCTCTATTACTGATGGACAAATATTTACATCTGTAGATTTATTTAATAATGGTGTTTTTCCTTCTATTAATATTCAAAAGTCTGTATCACGTACTGGATCTTCAATTCAATCTAATGAAATTAGAGAAATTTCCAAAGGACTAAAGGGGCAACATGCTAAGTTTGAAGAAATTAAAAAATTTTCTAATATGGCAATAGACATTACAAAAGAACTAAAAGAAAAGATAAAACAAGGAGAAAATCTTTCTAAGATATTAATACAATATGGTAATTTAGGTTATTCTCGTAAAGAAATAAGTATATTAGTTTATTTATATAAAAATTCACAATTAAAATCAATATCAGATATGAATAAATTTTCAAAAATATTCCCTATATTTATGAAAAGTGATCCTATAGCAAAATATTTATTACAAAAATTAAAGTCTAGTGATTTAAAAGAAGAATATATCAAAGAAATAATTTCGCCTTTAATCGCATCTATTAATGGTGATTATTCAGTTATTTCCAAAGAAGAAATTAAAAAATGATTGGAGGTAAATAATGATAGGTAAAATTATAAAGATAACTTCAGACATTATCGAAATACAATTTAAAAGTTCTGATTTACCTTCAATAGGAATGTTATTAAAAACAAATTCTAATGCAATTCTTTCAGTTGAAGTAATTAATTCAGATACAAGTGTTAGTGCCATAATAATTTCAAGCACTAGTTTTGTTGAAGTAGGACAAGATGTTATTTCAACAAAAAAAGGAATTATGGCTCCTGTAGGAAAAGAAGTTTTAGGACGAATATTTAATGTTCTTGGCGAAGCTATAGATGGAAAGCCTATATCAACAAAACAAAAATATGAAGAGGTTAAGATTAATAAGGTCTTTGAAAAAGAATTCAATAAAAAATCTGTTTTTTTAGAAACCGGAATAAAAGCCATTGATTTCTTTATTCCTATTTTTGAAGGAAATAAGGTCGGTACATTCGGTGGAGCTGGTGTAGGTAAAACATTAGTTATAAAAGAAATTATTAATAATATTTCAAAGACTTCGCAAAAATCAAACTCCTTATTTGTTGGTATTGGAGAACGTTCTCGTGAAGGAGAAGAACTTTATAGAGAATTAATTGAATCTAAACTAATTAATAAAGTTGGTTTATATTTTGCTCAAATGAATGAAACACCAGGAGCAAGAATGAAGTTGATTTATACTGCAATAACTACAGCTGAGTATTTTAGAGATGTAATGAAAGAAGATACTTATATGTTTATAGATAATATTTATAGGTATACACAAGCTGGTTCCGAAGTATCATCTTCCTTAGGAAAGATACCTTCACAATCTGGATATCAACCAACTCTTTTTTCTGAAATTTCAAATATACAAGAAAGAATGTCTAATAATAGCAATGGAAATATAACTTCTTTTCAAACTGTATTTGTTCCCGCTGATGATATAACAGACCCTGCAACAGTAGCGATATTTTCTCATCTTGATGCCTCATTAGTTCTTGAACGTGAAATGGCATCATCGGGTAAATATCCTGCAATTGACCCTCTAGCATCTTCTTCAAACAATATAAATGAATCTACAATAGGTAAAAGACATTATGATGCTGTTATAAAAACAAAAAATCATTTACAAAGATTTGTTGAATTAGAGGATTTACTTTCAGTTCTTGGATCAGAAGGATTAACCGAAGAAGATAATATAATTATCAAAAGAGCTAGAATGCTTTCTAATTTTTTCACTCAAAACTTTAACACTGCGGAAGACTTTACACAAAAAAAAGGTCAATTTATTAAACTGGAAGATACTATTAAGTCTGTTGAAACTATTTTAAATGGAGAACTAGATTCTCTTAATCCAGTTGATTTTCTATATATTGGAACAACAGAAAAGTTAGTCAAAAAAGTTCAAGATGCTTTAGAACAAGAAAAGTTAGAAAACCAAAATTTATCAAATAAAACAAAAAAATATAATAAAAAAAGAAAAAAATAAATCAATATTTTTTAAACTATAATAAAAAAAACGAATATAATTCGTTTTTTTAAATTAACGTCTAATACGTTCTTTGATAAATGGCAATAGTGCTACTATTCTTGCTCTTTTAATTGCTGTAGATAATTGCCTTTGATGTTTAGAACATGTTCCAGTTACTGCTGACCCTAATATTCTACCTTGGTTATTAATAAACCTACCTAATAATGTTGTATCTTTATAATCAATATAATTAATTTTTTCCATATGAAAAAAACATGGTCTTTTTTTAATTATTTTTTTCTTTTTTGTTCTTCTTTGTTGTGCCATTTTGCATCATCTCCTATAAATCTAACTCTCAAGGAACATCTAAAGACATATCCTTATTTTGAGTTTCTTCTTTTGGATCACTATTATTTGATTTTTGTATTTCAGAAGATTCATTTGAAACTTCTTTTGCATTTCCTAATTTACGTTCTGTTTCAGCTTTTGAATCTAATAGTTGAATTCTTTCAGCCGTTACTTCATAATTAGTTACATTATTTCCATCAGCATTTTTATATGTTGATGATGAAAACCTTCCTTCTACTGAAATTTTTGATCCTTTAATTGCATATTTAGAAATAAATTCTGATTGTTGTCTTCAAATAACAATAGGTATAAAGTCAGTTTGATTTTCACCGAATTGTCTTGATACTGCAATTGTTACTCTAGTATAATTAATTCCTGATTGTGTTTGAAACATCTCAGGTTTTCTAACTAAATTACCAACTAATAAAACTTTATTCATAATTATTTCTCCTTTGTTGGTTTTGATTGTGATGTTGAAGATTTAGAATTTTCTCTTGCAGCTCTTTCAGCTTTACGTGCTTCAATCATAGATTGTCTTTCAGCTTGTTTAATTCTTAAACGAGGATATTTAGAAAATTTCTTCTCTGTATATTTTTTACCATATGTTGATTCATTATCTAAATTAATCACTAAATTCCTTCATATTGATTTATTTATATTAACTTTACGATTTCACTCTTTGATATTTGAACTTTCTGTTTCTAATTTTATTAAAAGAAAAATTCCTGTCATTGATTTATTAATTTCATAAGCAAGGTCTGTATTTTCAAGTTTTTTTATTTTAACTTCTTTTCCAAATACTTCAGTCAATAGATTTTTTGCTATTGCTTGATCTGCTTTGGGGTCAAGAACTAACATAATTTCATATTTAGCCACATTGGCCTCCTTTTGGTCTTTGGGCATATTTGCCAAGGAGTAATTTCTTACTCATTATTTATTATAAATTAAAATATAAAAAAATAAATATTTATTTAATCTTATATATCTACAAGAAACTTCATTATTTGTCTAATGGCCTTTTTAGTTTTTGGTTGATTTGATTTCTACTTAGCTTATTATAAGTGCTATTTATTTTTTATTTTCTTGTTTATAGTATAATTATTATTATGAAAACAAATTTTAAAACATTAATAGCTTGTTTAATTTTTATAATTATTAGTTCAATAATTTCAGCAATAGCAATAATTTTAAGGTTTGAAAATACTTTTACAAGTAAATTAGTTTTACTTTTTGTTATTTTTATTATTTTAATTATGCTAATAACCATTATTTATTCAATAAGATTCATATCTAAAAAACAAAGAGTGGAAATAAAAAAATCATTTGAACAATATATTGAAGAATTACTTTCAAATATTGGCGTTGGAGCTATTATGTTTAATAATGAAGGAATAATTATTTGAACTTCAAAGTTTATTAATGATAGATTTAAAAATACTCTTATGGGTAAAAATATTATAGATATAAGTAAATTATCAACTGAAGAAATAAATTCAAATAAAAATGAATTTATATTTGAATTGGAAAAAATGATTTATGAAGCAAAAATTGTAAGGAATTCAAATTCTATAATTATTAAAGATGTTTCTGATAGAGAGAGGATTCAAAAAAAATATATTAATGAAAGAACAGTAATTGGTGAAATTGATATTGATAACTTTCAAGAGTATCTTTCTACATTACCTGAAGAGATTGTTTTTTCAATTCAATCCTCAATAATAAAGGTTCTTGATAAACTTGTTGAAAAATATAAAATTATTTATCGTCAATATATAAATAGTAAATTTTTAATTATCACTGATAATGAAACTTTAGAAATATTACAAAAACAAGACTTTAAAGAATTAATTGATTTAGAAACAAAATTAAAAGTAGATAATATTAAAACAACTATTTCTGTTGGTTTTGGTACCGGATCAACAATTCCATCTGAATTAATTCAGTTAGCAAAAGATGCTTTATCACAATCTCAAAGTAGAGGTGGTAACCAGATTACAATAGCTTCACTTCAAAGTGGGTACAAATATTATGGTGCTAATACAGAAGCTTTCTCTACTTCATCACGTGTATCAATTATAAAATTATCTGAATTATTTTTCTCTACCTTAAAATCAGAAGATATTAAAACAGTATTAGTTTATGGTCATAAAATGGCAGATCTTGATTCTATAGGTTCAGCTTATGCTATTTATGAACAAGCAAAAAAAATGGGAAAAGAAGCATTCATTGTTGGTAGTATATTTGATAATTCATCTAAAAAAGCAATAAAAAACTTTATACCTGATTCGAAAAATGTGTTTTTAAAACCTCATTTATCAAATTCATATATGAAAAAAAGTACAATGGTTGTAATTTGTGATGTAGCAGATCCAGAAAGAACAGAAAACCCTTATGCTTTAGTTAATATTCCTCGAAAAAATATTTTTATTTTTGATCATCATCGTGTATCAGAATTGCCAAAGGGAGTTTTAAAAACAAACACATATATTGATGCATCTGTTTCTTCGGCATCAGAAATAATAACAGAATTAATTCAATATGCTAAAATAAACTTAAAACCTTCATTAACAGCTGCACAACTATTATTATCAGGTATTTATTTAGATACAAAGATATTTCAAAAAAAAGTTTCTTCTAGAACATTTGCTGCTGCTTCATGATTAGAAATTTTTGGAGCTAAAGCTGAAGATGCAGTAGATCTTTTGAAATTTTCTGAAGAAAATTCTAATTTGATTAGAAAAATATTATCTAATCTAGAAGAAGTGAAGCCAGGTTATTACATAGCTTCATATCCTTATGAAGCTGACTCTGATGTTGTTGCTTCAGCTGCAGATGAAATATTAAGAACACAAGGTAGATTAGCTGCATTTGTTATCGCTAAAGTTCCAGGAAAAAAATTATTTAAAATGTCTTCTAGATCAGTAGGGGTAAATGTTCAAATTATTGCTGAGGAAGTTGGTGGTGGAGGTCACTTTAGTGCAGCAGCGGCAACTTCAGAAGAACCTTTATTGATTTTTAAAGATAACATAACACAAGCTATAATAAGTAGAGGAAAAGACGCAAAATTAAAATAATGAATGGTTAGGTATATTAAATGAAAGTAATTATAATAAAAAATTGTCAAAAAGGTAAAGTAAATGATATTATAGAAGTAGCTGATGGATATGCAAAAAATTTTTTAATAAAAAAAGGTTTTGCTATTCCTGTTAATTCATCAACTCAAAGGTATTTAAATAAAAAAATAGATATTATAAATAAAGAAAAAACCGAACAAATTAATACTTCAATAAAACAAAAAGAAGAGTTAGAAAAAATAGAATTATTTTTTTCTTTAAAAACAACAAATAATATTGTTCATGGTTCTATTACTAATAAACAAATTTTAAAGAAATTGAAAGAAAATGGTATTAATTATATTGGTAAGTATAACTTAAAATATAATTCAATTTCTTCAATAGGAATTACAGAAATTGAAGTAAAATTAAAAAATAATATAAAAACAAAAATAAAAATAAGGGTAGGTAAGAATGGCAAAACAACATAAATCAATAGATACTGAAAAAGCTGTCCTCGGTCTTCTTATATCTAATTATAAAGTCGCATCACAATCGATAGGTTATTTACAACCTGAAGAATTTTTTGATTCTAAACATAAAATAATTTATTCAGCAATAAAAAAAATAGTAGAAAATGGACTTAAAATAGAAATGGCAGCTATTATAAATGAATTAAAAACATCTGGAAATTTTGAAAAGATAGGTAAAGAAGAATATCTTGCTGAATTAATAGCAGCATCAGCTTTAGAATCAAATTTATTTGGTTTTATAAAAGTTATTTCAGAAAAGGCCAAACTTCGTTATGTTAAGGAAGTTGTTACATCACTTTCAAAAGAATTGGATAAATCAGATGCTGATTCAAACCTTTTAATTGAAAAAGTAGAAACAGAAATACTAGCTTCTACAAGAGAAACAGAAATGCGTGATTTTGAACATTCAAAAGAAATAATTAAAAAAACAATAGAACAAATTCAAAAACGTATGCAAGGAGGATCTATTTCTGGGATTCCAACAGAATGAGATGACTTTAATGAAATAACTTCAGGATTTCAAAAAGGAGATTTAATAATTTTGGCAGCTAGACCCTCAATGGGTAAAACAGCTTTTGCACTTAATATATCACAAAGTGCTGCAAGAAATAATACGATTGCTTTTTTCTCTCTTGAAATGCCTAAAGAACAACTTTTAGCTCGTATACTGTCATCAACATCATATGTAGATAGTTATAAATTTAAAAAAAATAACTTAAGTAAGCAAGATTGAATTAAGATTAATCAAGCAGAAGAAGAAATATCAAATATGAATTTATTTATTGATGATACTCCTGGATTAACCTTATCTGAATTAATGTGAAAAGCAAAAAAATTAAACCAAACAAAATCAATAGATATTATTTTAGTTGATTATATGCAATTAATTGCTGGTCCTAAAGGTTCTTCGGGAGATAATAGACAAGCAGAAGTTTCAGCTATTTCACGTGGATTAAAAAAATTAGCTCGTGAATTAAATGTTCCTGTTATCGCTTTATCACAACTTTCTCGTCGTGTAGAACAACGTGAAGATAAAAGACCTTTAATGTCTGATATTAGAGAATCTGGAGCTATTGAACAAGATGCTGATTTAATAATGTTTCTATATAGAGATGCTTATTATAACCCTAAAAAAAATATAGAAGATAAAACAGAAGAAAGGCATCAAATTACAGAAGTTATTATTTCAAAACATCGTAATGGAGCAACAGGTAAATTAGAGTTAATTTTTGATCCAACAATAGGTTTATTTCAAAATAAACCTAAAGGAGAATTTTAATGAGTAAATCACTCATAATAGGTTTATCTATATTGCTTGTTTGTTTAATTCTATTATCATCTATATTTTCTGCTGCAGAAACAGCTTATTCATCAGTTAATCCAGCAAAAATTCAACAAGAGATTTCTAAGAATAAAAAAACAGGAAGATTATTAAAGAAACATTTAAAAACATTTAGTTGAACACTATCTACAATTCTTATTGGTAATAATCTTGTAAATATATGTGCTTCAGTTTTGATTTCATATATCTTAAGTCACACATTTATAAATAACGATTTATTAACAACAATATTATCAGTTTCAGTTATGACTCCAATTATAGTTATTTTTGGTGAAATACTTCCTAAACTCTTCGCAAGAAAATATGCTTATGGTTATTTGGTAAAAATAGTATTTTTAATGGAAATACTTAATTGATTCTTTTTGCCTTTGACCTTACCATTAAAAAAAATGAGTTTGTCTTCAGGTGTTACAAATACAGAAGATCAAATAAAACAATTAATTTCTATCGGTAGAAAAGAAGGGGTTATAGAAAAAAGAGAGGCAACTTTAGCCACAAATGCTCTTGAATTCGATTCTATTAAAGTTAACAATATTTATATAAAAATTCAAGAAACCATTACACTAAATAGTACAGATACAGTTGCAATAGCTAAGGAAAAATTTAAAAAATCTGGGTATACAAGGATACCCTTAAAACATAAAAATGAATATATCGGTATAATACATTTAAAAGATCTTATTTTTAAAAAAAATAATCAAGATTTATTATCTCTATCATATAAAGTTCCAATTATTTCAAAAAATACAATATTAACATTAGCTTTAGAAAAACTAAGATATGAGAAGTCATATATAGGTTTTGTTTCTGCTACAAATAAAGATAAAAAAGTAGTTGGTATATTTACAATGGAAGATATTATTGAAGAGTTAATAGGAGAAATTTATGATGAACATGATAAGTTAGGAGATATACGCGAGGTAGGATTGCACAAATTAATTGTTGAAGGTAAAACTAAGTTATCAGTTCTTGAAAAAAGATTGAATACTAATTTTGATAATAAAGATTCAAATATAACAGTATACAAATGAGTTTCTAATAGAATTAATAGAAATATTAAAAAAGGCTTAAAATATATTTACAAAAATAAATACATTTTTAAAGTTATAGAAAATAAAAAGTTTGAACAAACAATATTTGAAATTACAGAAAAATAATATTATTAGATATTTATTATTTTATTAATATATAATTAATTTTATGAATTACAAAAATTTTAATAAAGAACCTATATTAAAACAAATTCAAAAAATAATATTGATAATTTTAGGTTCATTTTTATATTCAGTTGGAATACATTTATTTTCACATTCAGCTAAATCATTTGCTTCTGGTTTAAGCGCAATTCCACAACTTTTAACTTATTTATTTATTGATTTAAAAGAATATTACTCTATTTTATACTTAATTTTTAATATTCCTTTTATAATATTTTTCTTTTTTAAAACAAAAAAGAAATTTGTTGTTTTAACAACTATATTTCTTTTATTTCAAACGTTATGAGGTTCATTATTAAATTATTTAATTCCAGATCCAGATCCATTTAATGTTGGAGTATGAACCAAAGAAGAATTAATAAAAAAACATTTTTCTTTAATTAAAGTTGGTTTAGTTAAAGAAAAATGAGCAATAATAATACAAACAGCAATAGCAGGAATTCTTGTTGGTTTTGCATCTGTTATTTGCTGAAAGAATGGCTCATCAACAGCTGGAGCTGATTTTATAGTTTATTACATCTCTATTAAGAAAAAAAAGTCTTTAGGAATAATAAACTCTCTAGTTACTTCTTCAATTAGTTTATCTATGATCTTAATACAAGTAATTCTAAAAAAAGTTCCAACAGGAGGAAATTTTATTCAACAAATTTTTGGTCCAATTACATTTGGAACGTTATCATATATATTTTTATCTTCTTTAGTATTAGGCAAATTTTATCCTAAATATAGAAAAATAAGTATTAAAATAACAACTAAAAAACCTGATGCTTTATTAAAGTGAATGAATGAAAGTGGCTATTCACATGGATATCAAATCAACGAAGTGACTTCAGGTTACACAAATCAAAAAACTTGAAGAATAGAAACCGTTATGTTATTTTTAGAATCTAAAGATTTTATGAAAAAAATAAAACATATTGATCCTAACTTATTTGCAACAAGAGTAATAATTAAAGATATTTATGGTAATTTTAATACAAATATAATTGATAAATAAAAACTTCTATATTAGAAGTTTTTATTTTAAACCCATTTTAGTTTCCAATTCAATTAAATTCTTTCTTGCTATTTTTTGAGCTTTTTGAGCACCAATTATAGAGACCTCATCAACCTTACTCATAGATTCTTGAAACTTATTTTGTAAATTAATTAAAAATTTTTCAACCTCTTTAGCAACGCTTTCCTTAAATTCTTTGTAATTAGAATCTTTAAATAGATTTTCCGATTCATTTAAAGAAATATTTTTTAAACCTGCATAAATTGTTAATAAGTTTTTAACACCAGGCTTATCATCTGATATAAAAACTTTATTTTCTGAGTCTGTAACAGACTTCATAATTTTTTTGATTGCTATGCTTGGATCATCTAATAATAATATATGTGAATTAGATTGAGTAGAAGATTTAGACATTTTTACATTTGGATCAGTTAATGACATTATTTTTGAACCTTCCTTTGATATAAAAACTTCAGGTATATTAAATATTTCTCCAAACTTATTATTAATTCTAATAGCTATATTTCTAGTTAATTCCAAGTGCTGTTTTTGGTCTATACCTACTGGAACTAAATGAGGATTATATAATAATATATCTCCAGCCATTAATGTAGGATACATCAATATTCCTGTAGGAATTTTTTGAGTTTTATTAGAACTTTTAACCTTAGAAGATTTATCTTTAAATTGAGTCATCCTATTTAATTCTCCTAAAGTTGTTTGTGTCAACATTAATCAATTCATGATTCCGTGTTCTATAACATCTGATTGAAAAAAAATTGTTGATTTATTTGGGTCTAATCCACAAGCTAAATATAAAGCCATAATTTCTTTTTTATTTTTTTCAAGTAATTTAGGATCTATACTTGTAGTTAAAGCATGTAAATCAGCAACAAATATAAACATATCATAATCATCTTGTAATTCAACAAAGTTTTTAATTGCACCTAAGTAATTTCCAATAGTTAAACTTCCTGTTGCGGTTATACCACTAACAACACGCTTTTTCATATACCCTCCCTTTTTAAATATTTTTTAAAGTTTCTCTTAAAATTATACACAAAAGGAAAAAAATTATAATGGTAAGCTTATTTATATAATAATTTAAAAGCCATTATTTTATAATGTTATAATTAAAAAATATAATTAAGGAGAAAATATGAATTTTGTAGATAAATTAAAATTAACTATTATTACAATTTTAACTTTTGGTTTTATATGAATTTGATTAAATAAAAAAACCAAAATAAAAAATGAATTAAAAAAAATTAATAAGGTTAATATAAATTTAAAAAAGCTTTTAGAATTTATTGATATTAAAAATATAACTGAAGTTACTAATACACAAAACAAAGTAAAAATAATAATAAAAAAAATACAAAATGTAAAAAAAGATAAAATAAAAAAAATAAGTGGTATATCAGGTGTTATGTTTACTTCATCTTCAATAACACTTATAGTTGGCAAGACAGCGAATGCAATAAAAAAAGAAATTGAAAAATATATTTAATAAAAACTTGAATAATTTCAAGTTTTTATTAAATATTAATTATTTTTTCTTTTTTTCTTTCTTCATCAATAAAAATAATTTGAGGAATAATAATTGGTCTTCTTCTTTTTAGTTTATAAAATAAAGGTTGTATTCTTTCAATTATTATTGAATTAATATCTTTTATAGTTCAATTTTTTTTATTTTTGATTGTATAAAGAGTTGAACCATGAACTAATTTTTGAACTTCATTCATTAATTCTTGTTCAGCTTTAACAAATAAAGTACCTCTAGAAATAATTCTTGGTCTTCCTATAATTTGATTTTTGGATTTATTTATTACTATAATAATATTAACAAAACCTGAATCTCCAAGTTGTTCTCTTTCTTTAATAACAACACCTGTTTTTTTTGATGCTGTAATTCCATCAATATAAATAGGACCTACATCAATAACTTCATCAGTAAGTTCCAATTTATGGTTATCTAAAGTAAAAACTTGTCCATTGTCTGCAAGAAAAATATTTTCTTCTTTGATTCCGCATTCAACAGCGGTTTGTTTATGAGCAACTGACATTCTATATTCTCCATGGAAAGGAATAAAATATTTGGCTTTTACTTTTCTAAAAATTGTACGATGTTCATCTTTATAAGCATGCCCTGATGTATGTAGTCTTCCATCAACACCATTTTCTTTGATTATAACTCCAAGTTTAGAAAGTTGATTTACTAATAACTCAATTTTCATTCTATTACCTGGAATTGGAGAAGAAGAAAATATAACTATATCATCCTTTTGTAATTGAACTTGATGATGTTGACCTCTAGCCATTCTTGATAGAGCCGCCATTTCTTCACCTTGTGATCCTGTTGTAAGAATCAATAATTCATTATCATCAAATTTAGAAATTTGTTTTTTATCAATAATAGTTCCAGGTTTAACTTTAATATAACCTGCATTAATAGCTATTTTAATACCATTAACCATAGATCTACCAAAAGGACAAACTTTTTTTCCTAATTTTTCTGCCATTTCTATAATTGCTCCAGCTCTTTCAATATTAGATGCAAAAGCTGTAACAAAAACTTTTTTAGTACCTTCTTTAATAAATTTTTCAATATCAGCTAAAATACCTTGTTCAGTAGGAGAGTGATCTGGTCTCATTGCATTAGTTGAATCAGAAATAAATACATCTAAACCTTCTTTTCCAATAACTTCTAATTTATTAAAATCAGTTTCTCTACCAATAGGAGTATAGTCAATTCTAAAATCACCAGTATTTGCAAAATTACCATTTGGTGTTTTTACTCTAATTCCAAAAGCATCAGGAATCGAGTGTTGTCCAGCTCAAAAATCAACTTTAAAGTGTTCAAAAGAAACATTCATATCAGGTTCAATAACTATAAATTTAGTATTGTGTTTAACTTTTCTTTCGGCTAGCCTTGCTTTAATATACTCAACACCAATTTTTGGAGCATAAATAACCGGAACATGGATTTCTTGTAATAAATAAGGTATTGCTCCAATATGATCTTCATGACCATGAGTAATAAATAAAGCTTTAATTTTTTCTTTTTTTTCAATTAAATATGTATAATTTGGTATTATTCCTTGGATACCTGAAGAGAAATCAGCAAACTTAATTCCTGAATCCATAATAATAATTTCATTATCATGTTCAAAAATTAAAGCAGCTTTACCAATTTCTTGCAGACCACCAAGAGATCAAAATCTTGTTTTCATGTATGTCTCCTAATTAATATAAATTAACTTAATTTGTTTTCTATAATTTTTCAATTACTTATCTAATTAATATTATATATTAAAAATTTACTTTAAAAACCAAACATAACAAAATTATTAAATTATTGTTATGTTTGGTTTTTTTTCTCAAGGATTTTTTTGGTTTATTTTATCATAAAACAAACCTCCATTAATATGATCCATTTCATGTTGCAACACTATCGCTGGATAACCAACTTTAGTTATTGTTACTTCTTTTTTTTGTAAATAAGAATAACCTGTAATTATAACTTTAAACTTTCTATTTACATATCCAATTGTATTTGGTCAATTTTCTGGAACTGATAGACACCCCTCACCACCTTCTAATGCAGCATCTACAGCTCCCATAGCTTTAAATTTTGGATTTATTAAAAATTCAATATATTTTGTTCCATTATCCAAAGGTATATTTACATAAAACATTTTTAAATCAACTCCAATTTGATTTGCTGCGATACCTACTCCAGCTCTATCTTCAAAACCTGGTTTTTGTGATTCATCAATATAATTTATCATTCAATCTGCTATTTTTTTATTTTCTTTTGAAATTGGAAACGTTACTTCATTAAGTTCTTTTCTAAGTATTTTTTTATCTACAGGAATTTCATTTATTTTAAAGTTCATATTTTTATTATAGCATGTGTATAATTAAAATAATATGTTAAGAATAATATCTGGAGAATATAAAGGCAGAAAAATTGAACAACCCGACTTAAAAATAACAAGACCTACAATAGACAGAGTTAGAGAAGCTATTTTTTCTTCTATTCAATTTAAATTAAAAAATTCTATTATTTTAGATTTATTTGCAGGAAGTGCAGCTTTTTCTATTGAAGCTATTTCAAGAGGAGCAATGAAGTCAATAGCTGTAGAAAATAATAGACAAGCTTTAAAAGTAATAGAAAATAATAAAAAAAAATTAGGTATATCAAATTTAATAATAATTAACAGAGATGCAGTTCAATATACAAAATACACTTCAGGAGTTAAATTTGACTTTATTTTTATGGATCCGCCTTTTAAAGAATATGATTTATATAACAAAACTTTGCAAAATATATTTCAAAATAACCTTTTAAATAATAATGGATATATTATTATTGAAACAAATAATAAAGACAAAATAGAAATTCCAAAAGGATATATGATTCAAAAAAATAAAAAATATGGAAAAAAAGATGTTTTACTTATTAGTAAGATATAGTTTTAATGTATAATTTTTTTAGTTATGACAACAGGAAAATTAATTGTATTTACAGGACCGTCAGGAGTAGGTAAAGCTACTGTTGAAAAGTTTTTATTTAAAAAACCAGAATTAAATCTAGGTTTTTCTGTTTCAGCTACTACAAGACAGCCTAGACCAAACGAAGAAAATGGTAAGCATTATCATTTTATAACAAAAGAAAAGTTTAACTCATTAATTAAAGAAAATAAATTCATTGAAAATTCAGAGCACTTTAATAATAAATATGGAACTTTTAAAGAAGAAGTTTTTAAAATTATTAATTCTGGAAAAAATGCTTTTCTTGAAATAGAGCCTAATGGAGCAAAACAAATTATAAAAAAAGAAAATGAATTAAATTTATCATTAATAACAATTTTTTTGACCCCTCCGTCAATAAAATCATTAGAAAATAGAATTAGAAAAAGAGGCACTGAATCAGAGTCGCAAATTAAACAAAGACTTGCAAGAGCAAAAGAAGAAATGTCTTATGCTAATATTTTTCAATATTCAATAATAAATAATAAACCAGAAGAAGCTGCTGAAGAAATTGCCAAAATAATTATTGGAAAAGAGAAATAATGGAATGAACAGTAAAAAGTGACGTTGGTGTAGTTCGTGAAGAAAATCAAGATAGAGCAGCAGTTTTTGAAAAAAATAATATTATTTTAGCTATTCTTTGCGATGGAATGGGTGGTCATGAGGGAGGTTCTTATGCTTCCAGCTTGACAATAGAAGCAATTAAAAAAGAATTTATGAAAAATACACCTATAAAATCAAAAGAATTATTTTCTTGATTTAAACATTCTTTAAAAAAATCTAAAAAATTAATGGAAAAACAATCTAAAGGCTCTCCTGAACTTTTAGATATGGGAACAACAATTACAATAGCTATTACATATGAAGAAACTGGTCAAGTTTATATATTTAATGTAGGAGATTCAAGAACTTATATTTATAATGGTCTTTTACATCAAATAACAGTTGATCATAATTTAAGAAATTATTATATTCAAGAAGGCGGTTTATCTCCTGAGAAAGCAAAACATATTTTAGGAGGAGATTCTTTAACTTCAGCTTTAGGGCCAAAAAAAACAACTAGAGTAGATGCATTTCAAGTTGCTATAAAAACAGGAATTAAATATTTAATTTTAACTTCAGATGGAATACATGATTTTATGACCAAACCACAATTTGAACAAATTGTTGGTTCTGATATACCTATTAATGAAATAGCTCTTGAATTAATTAGGGTAGCTATTAAAAATGAATCTAGTGACAACTGTACTGTTGTAATTGTAAAGGTGGTAGAATAATGGTAGAAAAAATTTCAAGTAGATATAAAATTATCTCTAGAATAGGTCAGGGTGGAATGGCTGAAATATATTTAGCTGAAGATACATTTGATGGCAAAAGAGTTGCCGTTAAAGTTTTACATCCTGATAAAAAAAATGATATTGTTGCAATAAAAAGATTTAATTCAGAATTGAAATTAACTGAGAAAGTTGATTCCCCTTATGTAATTAAAATTTTCGATCATGTATTTAATGCAAAAGTTCAATATATTGTTATGGAGTATATTGATGGTTCTATTTTTAAAAACTATATTGAAAGAAGAACAAGATTAACTGTAGATGAAACTATAGAATTTTCAAAACAAATAGCATTAGGACTTCAAGAAATTCATGATCAAGGTATCATTCATAGAGATATTAAGTCAACAAACATAATGATATCTGAACATGGCAAAATTAAAATTATTGATTTTGGTATAGCATTAACTGAAGAATCAGATAGATTAACAAGAGCTGATAAAATTATTGCTTCAGTTCAATATTTAGCGCCCGAAATTTTATTGCAAGAAAAACCAACTGTTAAATTTGACATTTATGCTTTTGGTATTTTAATGTTTGAAATGATAACTGGAGATTTACCATTTAATGGTAAAGATGCTATAACAACTGCTTTTATGCATAAAAAATCTTCAGTTCCTCAAGTTAATAAAATTGTAGAAAATATACCTCAATCTGTTGCTAACATTATCTCTAAAGCTACAGCAAAAGATAAAAATCTTAGATATAATGATATGATTGAAATGTATAATGACTTAAATACTTGTCTTTCAAAAGAAAGATTTTATGAAGAACCAATTAATTTAAATAAAAAAAATAATTTTAGTATTAAAAAAATAATAATGTCTAAATGAATAACTGTTATTATGATTGTTATTTTATTAATAGCTGTAATTTTAATAGCGCTTTCTCTTGGGATGGGCTGGTTTTAAATAATGAAACAAGGACAAATTATTAGAATTAATGCAGGATTTTATGACATTATTTCTGATAATAAAGAATATAGAACTAGAGGGAGTGGAAACTTAAGAAATTCAGGCGTTACTCCTCTTGTGGGTGATTTTGTAAATTTTGAACC
The DNA here is from genome assembly GCA_024244685.1 of Mycoplasma sp. Classification (GTDB taxonomy): domain Bacteria; phylum Bacillota_I; class Bacilli_A; order Mycoplasmatales; family Metamycoplasmataceae; genus Mycoplasma_K. The sequence goes on along the minus strand of JAAEOJ010000139.1, from coordinate 121,462 downwards.
TGATGGTTTTTTATTAAATGTATTAGAAAGAAAAAATTTTCTTAATAGACCCAAAGTAGCTAATTTAGACCAAGTTATTGTTATAACATCATTGATAGAACCTAAATATTCATCTTTATTATTAAATAAATTTTTAGCAATTATAGAGTTCAATAATATTGAACCTATTATTGTTTTTACTAAAAAAGATTTAACAAAAGATTCTTATCTTCAAGAATATATAGATCAAGGATATAAAACTTTTGAAATTAGCAATAAAGATAAAGACTCGTTAATGGAATTAAAACCCATTTTTAAAAATAAACTTTCTGTTTTTACAGGTCAAACAGGAGCAGGTAAATCAACAACCATAAACTCATTGACAAACCTAAATTTAAAAACACAAAAAATTTCAAAATCACTAGGAAGAGGAAAACATACAACAAGAGTAGTTCAGATATATGATTGATTTGGAGGTCGTTTAATTGATACTCCAGGATTTTCTTCTTTAGAATTTAATTTAACAAAATTACAATTAGCTAATTCTTATAAAGATTTTAAAAATTTAGCTACTAAATGTAAATTTAAGAATTGTTTACATTCAAAAGAACCTAATTGCAAAGTAATTGATAAAGTTAATAAAACAATTTCAATTAATAGATATAATGACTATATAAAAATATTAAAGGAATGCCCTTATGAATAAAAAGATAGCGGTATCATTATTAAATGTTGAAAATAGCAAAAGAGGAATTTTAACAAATACTTTATTAAAAAATGGTGTTAATTGAGTTCATTATGACATAATGGATGGAGTTTTTGTTCCTAATTTAGCTATTAGTTTAGAAGAAGTAAAAGAAAATATTTCTAAAACAAATAAACATTTTGTAGATATACATTTAATGGTATCATCACCAGAACGATATATAGAAATGTTTAAAAAAATAGCCGACTTATGCACATTTCATTATGAGACTGATTTTTATGAAGAAATAGAAGAAATTCTTTCAAGATATCAAAACTCAACATTTAAATTAGGTTTGGCTATAAAACCAAAAACAAATATAGAACAAATTTATGGTTTACTTAAATATTTAGATGTAGTTCTTATAATGTCTGTTGAACCTGGAAAGGGAGGACAAAAATTCCAAGAGAGTTCACTACTTAAAATTAATAAATTAAGAAATTATATTGATAGAAGAAATATAGATACATTAATTGAAGTTGATGGTGGAATTACGGATGTTACAGGACCTAAATGTATTAAAGCTGGAGCTGATATTTTAGTTTCAGGTTCATATTTATGTAACAACACTAATAAAGAAAAAATTAAAATATTAAAGAAAAAAGGACTAAGCTATTAATCCTTTTTTCTTTAATGTTTTAGCTGTTTTAGCAGCAACTTTAATTCTTTTCTTTTGACCATTTTCCATTATTGTAACTTTTTGTAAATTTATTCCAAAAGTTCTTTTTGTAGAATTAAGAGCATGAGATCTATTGTTTCCAGACATTGGACCTTTACCTGTTATTGAACATTTTCTTGACATAACCCCCCCTTATTTAAAAATTTTTAATACCTATATATTAATAAATTAATTATATGGTAAAAAAAGTTTTTTATTAAAAAATATTTAATTTTTTTAAAACATACAATAAAAACCTTTATGTTATAATTTAAAAGTTATTTGAATGGGGGCTATATGTCAGAAATACAAATAAAAGATTTAAAAAATAAGATAATAAAATCAGTAAGTGCTGTGCCAGGATTAGTTGGTTTAAATTTAGATGAATCAGACTCAAACCATAATAATGAAGGTATTCAAATTTTAGAAACTTCTAGAGGTTATCAAATTCAAATTTTTATAATAAGCTCAATAAATGTTAGGGCTGAAATTGTTTCTAAAGAAGTGTCTTCTTCTATAAAAAACTTAGCAAGTAAAAATAATATACAAATAGAAAATATAAATATTTTTATAAGAGAGGTGAAATAAATATGAAAAAAATTACAAGCGAAATATTTAAGGAAGCTTTAATTTCTGGTGTTAATGGAATTAGAAATGATTCAAATAGAATTGATGCATTAAATGTTTTTCCTGTTCCTGATGGAGATACAGGATCAAATATGTCAGCAACAGCAAAATATGCTGGAGAAGAATTATTGAAAAAAAGTACAAATACAATAGGAGAGGTTTCAAAAGTATTTGCTCGCGGAATGCTTTTAGGAGCAAGAGGGAATTCTGGAGTTATTCTTTCTCAAATATTTAAAGGAGTTGCTGTAGCATTTCAAGATAAAATATCAGCAACAGTTTTAGATATAGTTGAAGCTTTTTTGAGTGCTGAAAAATATGCTTATAAATCAGTTATGAAACCAGTTGAAGGTACAATACTTACTGTTATTAGAGAAACTGCTCAAGGATTAAAAAAACAAGTTAACGAAAAAATGTCAATTGAAGATATATTTTTATTAGCTAAAGATTTATCTAAAAAATCAGTTCAAAATACACCTAATTTACTTCCTGTTCTTAAAGAAGTTGGTGTTGTTGATTCTGGTGGAGAAGGTCTTTATAAAATAATTGAGGCAATTTCTCTTCATCTTAATGGTCAACCAACAAAATATGTTGAACAAAAAGGTAGTGAAATATTTTTATCAGAAGAAACTTATAATGGTGAATTTGGTTATTGTACAGAATTTATTGTAAAACTTAAAGATCCAAATTCATTTAAGAAAGATAAATTTTCTGAAGCTTTAGAAAAAATGGGTAATTCAGCTGTTATTGTTTTAGACGAAGAAATTTTAAAAGTTCATATCCATGCTATTAAACCTGGTAGAATAATATCATTTGCTCAAAAATTTGGTGAATTTTTAAAAATAAAAATAGAAAACATGAATGAACAAGCATCAGAAAATAAAAATTTAGTTAATAATAAAGAAAAAAATAAACAAGAACTTAATATTGCAGTTGTTTCTTGTAATGTAGGCCAAGGTATAATTAATGATATGAAAGAATATGGGGCTAACTTTATTATAGAAGGTGGACAAACAATGAATCCTTCAGCTTCAGATATTATTAAAGCGATTAAATCAGTTAACTCAAAACAAGTTATTATATTACCAAATAATTCTAATATTATATTAGCGGCACAACAAGCAGCTCAAACAATAACCGATAAAAAGGTTATAATTATTCCAACTAAAACTCAAATGCAAGGTCTTGCAGCTATTATTAATTTTGATAGAGAAGGAAAACTTGAGGCCAATAAAGATGAGATGAATGAAATTATTGAAACAGTCGGCACAATTCAAGTTACCAAAGCGTCTAGAACAACAAAAATAGAAGGTGTTAAAGTTACTGAAAATGAATATCTTTCTATTGGAAATAAAAAAATATATGGTTCTTTTTCTTCATCTTCAAAAGCAGCAGAAGTTGCTTTAAAAAATACAATTGATGAAGATTCTGAAATAGTAACTATTTATTATGGAGATGATTCTACATTATCTGATGCTCAAGAAGTAAGTTCATTTATTGAAAATAATTTTGATATAGAAGTTGAAGTTAAACAAGGTTCTCAACCTATATATAATTTTTTAATTTCAGTTGAGTAATTAAAAAGGAGTGAATAATTATGATAACAATATCTTTTGATGTTATGGGAAACGACAATGGAGTTAAAGGTGCTGTTAAAGCATCTATGAAATTTATTAAAGCAAACCCCAATTATAAAATTATCTTAGTCGGATCAGAAAATGATATTAATAAATACCTAAAACCAACAAAAGGTATTGAAATTTTAAATGTCCCTAAAATAGTTGATTTAAAAAAAGGAGCTATGATTATTAGAGATAAAGATAATTCAATGTACAAATCAATTGAATTAGTTAAAGATAAAAAAGCGGACGCAGTTTTATCTTCCGGTTCTTCAGCGGCATATATAGCATATTCTACTTTTAATTTTAAAAAATTAAAAGGGGTTTCAAGACCTGGATTTATGCCTATATTTCCAACAATTATTCCAGAACAAAAATTTATTATGATGGATGTTGGAGCTACTTTAGAAGCGGATGAAAACTTATTGTATAGTTGAGCTAAACTTGGTAAAGTTTTTTCTCATAAAGTTCTTGGAGTAAAAAATCCTAAAGTTGCAATCTTAAATATCGGAACAGAAGAGAACAAAGGATTAAAACATCACACAAAAACTTATAAATTACTAAAAGATAATAAATCAATTAATTTTATTGGTTATGTAGAATCAAGAGAATTACTTAATTATGCTGCTGATGTAATTGTTACTGATGGTTATGCTGGAAATATTTGTTTAAAATCAATTGAAGGAACAGCTTTATCAATATCTAGATTATTGAAAAAAAACATAATGAAAAATCCAATTAGAATTTTAAGTTATTTATTATTTAAAGGTGTTTTTAAATCTTTGAATTCAACATTAGATTTTAGGAATACTGGCGGAGCTTGAGTAATGGGGGTTGATGCAATGGTTGTTAAAACTCATGGATCTGCAGACATGAAATCTTTTATGGGCGCATTAAAATTAATTAAAGAAGCTATAAAAGTTGAATCTCTTAAAAAAATAAAAGAGGTGTTAAAATAATGATTGATAAAGCATTAAAAGAGTTTGGAATTATATCAAAGAATAAAGAAATTTATTATCAAGCGTTTACACACCAAACATTTGCTAATGAAAATAACTATAACTATAATTATCAAAGACTAGAATTTGTTGGTGATGCCTTAATAGATTCTTATGTAGGTCTTTATTTATTTAATAATTATCCCAAATTAAATGAGGGTCAAATGACATTATTAAGATCAAATTGCGTTAACAAAGAAGCTTTAGCAAAATTTTCTAGATCATTAAATTTAGGTGAATTATTAAGAGTAGGAAATAATTCTAATGAATTAAAAGACAATGAGGGTATTTTAGCTGATTTATTTGAATCATTTAGTGCTGCAATATATATTGATATTGGCGAAATTGGTCTTTTAGGTTTATTAGAGGCAACAGTTTTTAAAATGATTGATAAATTATCCAATAATGAATTAAAGGACCCAAAAACATTATTGCAAGAATTATTACAAACTGAATCTAGAAAATCAATTAAATATAAATCTCACCCTTTAAATGACGGAAAATTATTTGAAGCTACTGTAACACATGACAATATTGTTTTTGGTAAGGGAAGTGGTATTACAAAAAAAGATGCAGAACAAGAAGCAGCAAAATCAGCCCTTAAAAAATTACAAGGAGGAGATTAATGAAATTAATAAAAGTTGAAGCTCATGGATTTAAGTCTTTCGCTGATAAAATAACATTAGAATTTGATGGTGGTGTAGTTGGTATAGTTGGACCTAATGGATCTGGTAAATCTAATATTAATGATGCTATTAAATGAGTTTTAGGAGAACAATCATCAAAATCTTTGCGTGGAGATAGTATGGAAGACATTATTTTTGCTGGTTCAAAAAAAGTTCCGGCCATGAAATTTGCTGAAGTTTCTTTAACATTTGATAATTATGATAAAAAAATTTCCTTGCCACACAAAAAAATAATTATTACTCGTAGAATAGTTAGAGGTCAAGGTAATCAATATTATATTAATAGTGAAATTGCAAGATTAAAAGATATCAAAGAAATAGCTATGGAAACAGGTATTTCTAAATCATCATTAGCTATTATTTCTCAAGGAACAATATCTAATATAGCTCAAGCAACACCAGAAGAAAGAAGACTTTTCTTTGAAGAAGCAGCCGGAATTTCAAAATATAAATTCAGGAAAATAAATTCTTTAAGAAAACTTGAAAAAATTACTAATACACTTGAAAAGATTAATTCCATAACCAAAGAACTTAATAGACAGTTGAAACCACTTAAAAAACAATCAGAAAAAGCTAAACAATATTTAGAATTAAAAAAAGATTTAAAAGATATTGAGGTTAGTTTAATTGTAGAAGATGTTGATTTTTTTCGTTCTAAATTAGAAGTTCTTTCAGAAAGATATAAATCATCATTAGATATGAAAGAAGAATTAAATTCAAGAATCAAAGAGTCAGAAATTAAACTTATAGAAAAAGGTAAAATTAAATTAAATTTAGAAAATCAAATTATTGATCTTAATGAGGAAATACAAAAACTATCAGAAGAAATAAATAAAGTTTTTTTACGTAATTCTAATGCGGAACAAAGACGTAAATTACTTATTGAAGGACAAATAGCTTCTACAAATGAAACTAAAAAACAAGCTATGCAAGAACAACTTGAAGAATTAGATAATAATATTTTTGAATACAAAAAATTTATTGAAAATTCAGAAACAAAAATTAAAGAACGTAAAAAAACAAATTCATCAATTGATATTGAATTAGAAAAATGAAATTCTGAAAAAATATATATTAAAAATAAAATTTATAAAATTGAGACAAAAATAGATATGTTAAAAGATAATCAACAAAACAAATCTAATTTATTTAAAGGTTCAAGAACAATAATTCAAAATAAAACAGCATTTTCTGGATTTAAAGGTATTGTTTCTGATTTGATCAATGTTGATATAAAATATAATTTAGCAATCGAAACAGTTTTACAAAATGCCTTGCAACACATAGTTGTTTCAAACTCTCAAACTGCCGTTAAATGCATTAACTTTTTAAAACAAAATAAAAGTGGAAGAGCAACTTTTATTCCATTAAATATTATTAAACCAAAAAATATACGTGAAGAACATTTATTGGCTTTAAAAACACAACCTGGTTTTATTGGTATAGCTTCAGATTTGATTTCAACTGAACCTGAGTATAAAATTTTAAATGAATTTTTGTTAGGTAATACTATTGTTACTGAAAATATTGAATCTGCAAAAAAGATTTCTGATATATTAGGTAAGAGATATTTAGTTGTAACTATAGATGGTAATGTAGTTAAAATTGGCGGTATTATGTCAGGTGGTGAAAAAAGCAAATCTAAAGATTTATTGGGAATAGATCAACAAATCAACAAATTAACAGAACTTAATTCTTTATTGGAAAAAAAACTTTTTGAAATAAATAAAAAAATAAATAATTCTTTAGATTCTTCTTCAGATGATAAAACTTTTATTGGTGAATTATATATTGAAATTGCAAAAACCAAAGAAAAATTATTAAATACAGAAGAGCAATATCATTTTTTAAAAGATAAATATGAGTCTTTAACACAAGAAAAGTTTTCAAATAGCAATAAAAGTAAAAATACGTACAAATCAAAAGAAACATTACAACTTCAAGAGTCTGTTTTAAAATCACAATTAAAAGTAAAACGTGAAAAAATACTTAAAGTTAATAATTCTTTTGAAAATTTAAGTTCTATTAAGACAGAATTAGAATCATCTTTACGTCAATTAACAGAAGAACACTCAGAAATTAAAACTGAAAAAAATCAAGCTGAATTTTATGTAAATTCATCAATTAGAAGATTATCAGAAGAATACGAAATGACTATAGAAATAGCAAGAAACTCATTTTCATTACAACTTGATAGAGAAGAAGCAAGAAAAATAGTTTCTAACAAAAGAAAAAAAATTACAGAATTGGGTGGAGTAAACCTTGATGCAATAGAAGATTTTGAAAAAGTGGAAGCGAGATTTAATAAACTATCTACTTCTAAAAAAGAAATATTTAATGCTCAACAAGCAATTTTGCAAGCTATAAATAAAATGGATAAAATCATAACTACCAAATTAGATGATACAGTTTCAAATACTAGAAAAGAATTTCAACGTGTTTTTGAAACAATGTTTGGTGGAGGAACCGCCAAAATTAAATATACAAATCCTGCAAATTTATTAGAAACAGGTATTGAAGTTATAGCTCAACCACCTGGAAAAACCGTTAGAAATATTAAACTTTTTTCAGGAGGAGAAAAAGCTATTATTGCAATATCTTTATTATTTGCAATTCTAAAATCAAAACCATTACCACTATGTATTTTGGATGAAGTTGAAGCTGCTTTAGATGAAGCTAACGTTTTAAGGTACGCAAACTTCTTGCAAACATTAAAAAATAAAACTCAATTTATTGTTGTTACACACCGAATAGGAACAATGGAAACTGTTGATCATTTATTTGGAGCAACAATGCAAAAACGTGGAGTAACTTCATTTGTTACTGTCAAATTAGATGTAGCTAAATCATTATTAAAATAACTTTTAAAATTATTATAAATAAAATATAATATAATAACAAGGAGGTTACTTTATGAATAAATCTAAGATGCTACAAGTTTATTTGTTAACAACAATAAAAACAAAAAATCAAGAAAAAATAATTGAAATTTGAAAAGAAATTTTTAATATTTCAGTAAATTACATAAAAAAAGAAGAATTGCCTAAACTAAAAAATAAAAAATCTGATTTATTATTTATTTTTGAAAAATCAGCAACAAGAAAAGATGTTAATTGAGAATTTATAAATGACATAAGAAAAAAGAACCCTTATTTTAAATTAATTTGAATTATGGAAAAATTTAATTCTTTAATTACACCTCCATTTTTAAAAGCTGGCGCTGATGACATGTTATATTTAGATTCAGGGTTTGAATATATTAAATGAAAAACTATTGCTCTTTTAAGACGTAGGTGAGATTTATTTGCTAATGATAATATTATTTTTCACCGTGGACTTATTATTGATAAATTAAAAGGGGAGTGTATGCTTAATGAAAATATCATTGATTTATCAAGAAAAGAATTTGAAGTTTTAAAAGTTTTAGCTGATGCAATTGGTGAAAAATATGTTGAAAGAGATTATATTTATAAAACAGTATGAAAAAATAATGATAAAGATACTACTAGAGTGGTTCAACAAATTATCCAAAACCTAAAAAAGAAAATTGGATCTGATTATTTTAAAACAATAAGAAGTAAAGGTATTAAATTAAATTAAAAAAGTTTTTTCATTTATAATTTATATATGATAATAGATTTACATGGATTAACAGTAGTTGAAGCAACAAGCGAAACATTAATGGCTTTATTAACTTTTGAAGAAGATAATTTAGAGTATGAATTAACCATAATAACCGGAGTAGGAACTGGTCGTGTTAAAAATGCTATAACAGATCTTTTGAATGAAGAAGGTTATATTTATGAAATTATAAATAATGGTAGCATAAGAATTAAAAAATAACTTTTTAGTTATTTTTTTAATTTAATTTCTAATGTATGTGCAAAATTATTTGCTGATTCAAAAACTTTAGTTATATTTTGTAATTTACCAATGACAGTAATTTTATCATTTGATTGTATTACAAATCCACCATGAGGAAGAAAAACTTTATCTTCTCTCTTAATAGAAACAACAGAAACACCCATGTCAATAATTTTTAAATCTTGAATTTTTTCTCCTACTCATTTTTTATTTTTAATATTTGTTGTACCGATAGCATACCCATCTCCAACTTCTTGGATTGATTCAGAAAATTTAATGAATGATGGATTAGTAGCTATAATCGCAGCTCTTTTTCCTGCTTCATATTCAGGCCTAATAACAATATTAACACCAATTTGCCTTAATACACGTTCATGTTTTTCTGAAGTTGCTTTAGCAATAACATGCTTAACTCCTATTTCAAATAACGCAGCAACAATTTCAATATTAACACCAATAGCAACTATTACAGTATCAAACTTGTCTACACCAAGAGCTCTTAGTCCTTTAACATCAGTTCCATCTACGATAGCAACATCTTTAGCAATATGAGAAATACGAGATAAATTTTTTTCAACTATATCTAAAGCTAAAACATATCTTTTCATTTCAGATAGTTTTTCAACACATATTTGTCCAAAATTCCCAATTCCTAAAACAACTATATCTTTTTTATTTGCTTTACCCACATTCAACTCCTTTTAATAATTAAATATATTATATTGTATTTCTTATCTTTTTTTATATAATTTATATATGTTTCAATCTAAAAAAAATAAAAAAAATAAAATTTATGGAATTTCTCTTTTAGAAAGATTCATTTTTTGATTTAAAAATTTAAGTTTTACAAAACATATTTTATTTATTTATTTATTAATTACGTTTATAGGATCTGGTTTATTAATGTTACCCTTTTCTAAAAATACAGATGTTCATATTAACTATATTGATGCTTTATTTATTTCTGCTTCAGCTTTTTCGGATACTGGATTAGTTACAGTTAATACAACTGAAACTTGAAGTATTTTTGGCCAAACCATAATAGCTATTTTAATTTTAGTTGGAGGTATTGGTTTTTTTGCTTTAAAGATATTTATTTTTAATATTTTATTTGGAAAACCTATTTCTTTCGGATCAAGAATTGCATTATCTGCCGAAAGGGGTAACATTAAAATTGGAGAAACAAAAGATTTAATAAAAGTTTCAATCATAACTTTACTAACAATAATGACTTTTGCTGGTTTTATTCTTTCAATTTATTTTTATTTTTCACCAAGTGGATTTAATGAAGAACTTGCAAATGTCAATAATAATATAACAGGAAAAAAATTAAACCCTACAGGTAATTGAAATTTATCTATTAGATATGGAATTTTTCATTCTATATCAGCTATTAATAATGCAGGTTTCGATATTATGGGATCTCACTCAATAGCACCTTATTATAAAGATTTTTTTATTCAATTTTCATTTATATTGTTATTTATATTTGGTGGAATTGGATATCCAGTAATTTATGATATCAAAAGATTCTTTTCAGCAAAAAGGAAAGGAAATTTATTTAAATTTTCTTTATTTACAAAATTGTCTTGTTCAGCATATTTTATTATTTCTATTTTAGGTATAACAACTACTTTTATAATAGAAGTTAATGCTAAATCTCAAATCTCTAATCCTAGTTTTTGAAGTACTAACTTCTTATATTTTGATGCAACTAATTTTACAGATCCTCCGATTAAGTCTCCTATTACAAAAAATCAAAAAATTCTAGCTCTATTATTCAATACTCTTTCTACACGTAATGCAGGATTTTCAACAATAAATTTTCATTCATTAAATACAGCTACATTATTATTACATTCTATGATGATGTTTTTAGGTTCAGCACCTTCTTCTACCGCCGGTGGAATTAGAACAACAACATTTGCAATTGTTTGTATTTCATTTTGAAATCATATTACTGGAAAAACAACTACTAGAGCATTTAAGCGAAAAATTAATTCAGAAACAGTTAAGTCATCTTATATCGTAACAACAATTTCTTTAATAATGATTTTAATTGCTACATTAGTATCGCTTACATCATTAAATACAAATGGGGGTCAAATTAGACATGGAGCTAATTATAATTTTACTAGTTCAGGAGAACCTCAATATGGTTTAGGAGAATTATTATTTGAAACATCTTCTGCATTTGGTACTACTGGATTATCAACTGGATTAACAAGTTTGATTTCAACTCCAACAAAGATAACGTTTATTTTATTAATGTTTATTGGTCAATTAGGCGTTTCTTCTGCTATTCTTGCTTTTGGAAATAAGAAACAAAAATCAAGACACTATAAATACATAGAGGAAGATATAGCTATTGGTTAATAAAAAAACTTTTTAAATGCAACTTATTCAAGTTATAAAAATATTTAAAATAGTTTTGTTTTTATTTTTTTTTAGTTATAATTAAATAGCATATTTTAATGTATTGCCGATTTAGCTCAGCGGTAGAGCAGCTGGCTGTTAACCAGTTGGTCACAAGTTCAAATCTTGTAATCGGCGCCATTAGGCCCGTTGGTGAAGCGGTTAACACACATGGTTTTCATCCATGCATTCACGGGTTCAAGTCCCGTACGGGTCACCAAATATGGAACGTTAGCTCAGTTGGGAGAGCATCGCCCTTACAAGGCGAGGGTCGTGGGTTCGAGCCCCTCACGTTCCACCATACGCTGGTTTAGCTCAGCTGGTAGAGCAACGGTCTTGTAAACCGTAGGTCGTAGGTTCAACTCCTATAACCAGCACCATACGCGCCCTTAGCTCAGTTGGTAGAGCAAATGGCTTTTAACCATTGGGTCAGAGGTTCAAATCCTCTAGGGCGTACCAAACGTCGTAAGACACCTTAAAATAAACGCTGCATATTAAAAAATCTGCGCGGGTGGCGGAATTGGCAGACGCGCTAGTTTTAGGCACTAGTATCTTTGATGTGAGGGTTCAAGTCCCTCTCCGCGCACCATATCATCCAGTAGGATGTTTTTTATTTTGCTTTTTTATACTAAAAATGTATAATTAAGAGAATAAATAAAAGAATAAACAAAAGAATGAAGAGGAGCTTTTACATTAGTAATAATTCTGAGGGGTACCTAAGAAGATTATGAAAGGGAAAAAAGCCGAATATAATATTTCTTACAAAAATATTATATGCTTAATACTGGAATACTGTATTAAGTCTCGTTTAAATTTAAACGAAGGTGCTTGATGATTATAAAATTTTTATATTTTTTAAATATAAATGTAATTAAAAAAACACTTTAAAGTTTATTTAATTACATTTTTTTAATTATATTTTTCAAGAAAATAAAGGAGGAAAAATGAGAAGATCAGGATGAATAAGATTAGGCGTTGGAGCGCTTGCTTCTACTAGTGTTATTACAATAACTAGTTTAGTAATTGTTTTTGGTTTAAAAGATGTTAAGCTTTCACACAATAATGTAAGAGTTGTATTAAATCAAGTTAAAGAAACAAGTTGATATCAAGGAGATGCAAGTAGTTCTTTTGGTTCTTTCATTAACTATAAACAACAAATGACTTCTACAACTTTATTAACTTCAAACAACTTAGGTAATGATGAATATAATTACGATCAAACTAAAAAAGGTTGAAACAAAACTAATAATTTATTAGAAGTAAGTAGATTAGGATTAGCTGATTATATTTTATTAAAAAATAAAGATGATAAGTATATAGGATTCAAAAACGGAACCTTAAAAATTATAGATTATACAAGTTATAGTTTATTATCACCAAAAGAAAAGAAAAATTATCAATTTAATGATGAAATAAAATCTTTTAATACAACCAAAGGTGAAGTAATACCTGGTGAATTTTCATATTTAGCTTTACAATATCCTATTAATAACCATAAAACTAAATTCCAACAAGCAGCTGAATTGGCTAAGGGTGGATTTGATCTTCATATTAGAGATAATATTTATTGAATAGATAACCATGGAAACAAAACTCAATATAAATTAAAGCCAAAGGATTTCTTTTATTCAGTTGCAAGAAGCGCTTTAGGAGGAAGCAGAAGAAGGTTGATGCCTGCTACAACAAATAATCCATTTGGTGGTTTTGAAGATAAACGCGGATACCCACTTTCTGATGATGAAATAAAAGCTGGTAAAAAATTAGATGAAAATATTCGAAACTTTCAAAATATTTTAGAATCAAATGCCAACAGTACAACAACTTCTCTATCAGTAACTGATGGGCTTCCTAATGATTATTTATATGGTTTATATAATTATAGAGGATTATTGAAACAATCTATTCCAGCTTCAACAAATACTGGTGCATTACCAATTACAACAACTAAAAATTCAAGAGATGTTGTAGGTTGAGAAAAAGCACCTTGAATGAAACACCATACAGAAGGTTTATTATCATTCGAAACTTTCCCAAACACAGCTGCGGAAAAAGATAAAGTGTTATCAAGTGAAACAGTAGCCAATCTAAAAGGTATTTTAATTTCTTTGTTATCTCATTCTCAAGCTCTTATCCCAGCCCCTTCGGACTATATTAGAGATGTAATAACAACTAAAAAACTAACAACAAATAGCGGACAAGAAATTTCAGTCCCAAATGGTTTATTAAAAGCAGTAGGTTCTGCGGTATATGCTTCATCTTTAGAATTAACACTTTCTGTTGCGCCGATGTATATTTCAGAGTCAACACCAAATAGAACTAAATATATTAAAAATAAACATTTTTGAAATCAAAAATGAGTTAAATCACATAATGCAATTGATGAATGAATAATAGATTATGTTTCTCAACCTGATTCTACTCTTTTTGCACAATCACAATTAGCTGCTTTCAATTCTGGAAGAATTGCAAGAATGAATTTAGTTGGACAACCAAAAAATCAATTACTTTCATTATCAGGTCGTAATCAAGCTATTTTCTCAAAAGGAGCCTTAAGTAATGAATCTGTAGGTTCATTATTGCCACAAATAAATCCTAAAGGGCAATCACTTTCTAACTTTAACTTTAATGATGAATATTCTAAATTAGTTTTTGGAGCTTCAAGACAAGAGATTATTGCAGGTAAATCAACAACAGCATATAACTTTACTTCCCCTAAAGCAATTGCCTTTAGATCACTAATATCATCAGCAATCAACTGATTTGCTTTTGCAAAAGAAGCGTTTCCTGATAACTCAAAAATTTCTTGATTATCTTCAATGCCTCCAAATATGTTGATAAACCCTGATTCTTCAAATAAAACAGAAGAAGTTAAAGACAGTACAGAAGAAATTAATAGTATGAGAGCTTTTGTTCCTACAAACGGAGGAAAAGACTTAAAAGAACTTTTATCTTCTAACAAGAAACAAGCTAACAACTGAAAAGAAAGTAAAGAGTGATTTATAAACAACTCTTCAAATAGAAATGTTGCGGTTCAATCATCTTCTTTTAAAGAAATACAAAAGCAAATGAAAACATTATTAGATAATAATGTTAACGGACAAGTTGCTTTCGAAATTAGAAACTACTTTTCAAACTATACAGATATAAAACAAGGTTTAGATGCGGTTGTAAAAGTTATAAATAAAATTTACCCCCAAAAATTAAGAGTAGGAAAATTAAGTGATGCAAATGATAGAGGTCCAACTTTAACAATTTATAAAGACGCAGCATCAAGGAATAAATTCTTTGGTAATAGTTCTTATGTTATTGGTGGAGGATGAGGAGCAGACTACCAAGGTTTCGGAACAATGCTTTCATACTTTGATCTTTTTGGTTTAACAACTCTTGCATCTTCAATTCAAAAAAGATCAAAAACAAATATATCATATAAAAACACTTTTAAAGAATTAATTGCATACGCAGACATTATGGAGTATGAATTTAAAAACTTCAAAAGCAAACAAACCCCATCAATACAAAAAGCATTATTGAATTTTGACCAAATTTCAAATCACCAAAATGGTCAAGGTAAAGGTTCAAGATTCTTTAATGTTATACAAAACCCTTCAGCAAAATTAAGTGCTTCAGAGAAAAAAGAATTTAGAATTTTCTTAAATAATAAATTAAAAAGTTTTTCTTCTATAATTGATAGAAAAATTCAAGTTAATGGTTTTTCTATAAGCAAAAACCCTCCAGCTGGTACTCCAGCTAACATAAAATCAGCTTACGGACGTCTATCTAATAATGCGAATGTTGTTAAATTGTTAAGTCAAATAAGAGATTTAATTGGAAAAATTCCACATAAAACATTAACTATTCAAGATCCATCTTCCCCAACACCAAGGTTGGTGCAAGATTTTCTTCAAATATCAGTTAATAGTAATAAACTTTTCTCACCACTAGATGTAATAGTGGATGAAGATGAAAAAGACAGAAGAACAAAATTAGAATGATTAAATAATTAATTGCACATCATTTAGAAAGGAAGAAAATGTTTAAATATTTTATTAAAAGATTAATATTAGCAGCATTGTCATTAGTGACAATCTCTATTTTAGTTTACTTCCTTATAGGTGCAACTGGTAGAAATCCTATCTCTCCTGATTCTTTTAGAGATAAGGCTGGTGTAACTGCTCATGAACAATGATTACAAAAAATAAGAGCATTAGGATTAGATAAATCAATAGCAGTTCGTTTTGGAGAATGAGTTAAAGGAGTATTTCTGTGTGGAGACTTTGGGAAAATTTATGGTAAAGCATCAGGAGGTTCAGCTACAAGTATTCCAACATTATTCTTTGGACCTTTAAAATATTCATTATTAATAACAGTTCCAACATTTATAATTTCAACAATTTTTGGAGTTGTTTTAGGTTTCGTTGCTGGTTATAAAAGAGGTACATGAATAGATTCAATTATTTCTGTTTTTGTTATGTTTTTTATAGCTGTCCCTTCATTTATATTAGCTGCCTTTGCTTTATCCATTTCAGATAAAGTAGGCTTGCCTTCTTCTTTTATAAGACCTGAAGATGGTGGTTATAAAAAAATGATTAGATCTATAATAATGCCTATTTTAGTTATGACGCTATCTTCATTAGCTGTATTAACCTATTATACACGTAATGAAGTCGTTACAATTTTACAGTCAAACCAAATAACAATTGCAAGATCTAAAGGTATGGATGAATGAGAAGTATTTAAAAAACATGTACTTAGAAACTCATCGATTCCTTTAGTTGCATTAATTATCCCTTCATTTATTTTGCTTCTTGCTGGTTCAATTGTTATTGAATCATTCTTTCAAGTGCCAGGTTCTTCAAGGGTTATTGTTACAGCTGTTTCTAATTCTGAATATAACATTATTATGTTTAATGTTTTATTCTTTACTCTTTTATCACTATTATCATCAATTTTAGTGGATATACTTTATACCATTATCGATCCACGTATTAGATTTGATCAAACAGGTTCATTCAAATCAATACAAATTATTAAGGGTATTATAAAACGTAAAAAACACAATTCTAAACATGAGGTGAAACATGGATAAAAAAACAATTGAATTCGAAGCAAAAAATAACTTAAAAAACCTTTCTAAATCAGACTTTAAATTAATTTCTAAATCAGAAATAATACAACAAGTAACTGTAGTTGGTAAACCTGAAAAAGCGTTTACCGGTTTCTTAAAACGTTTCTTCTCTAATCCATTTACAGTTATAGCATTAATTATTTTTTTATTTATTTTAATGACATCAATAATTGCACCATTAGCATCACCTTATAATGGAACTGATCCAATTTCTAAAACATCAGGACTATTAACAACTTACTTACCACCGAAATCACTACATGGCGGTAAAATAACTTTACCTATTAAAAATGATACAGATATCATAATTCAAATTTTAAATAGATTCATCAAAATGCATAAAGGTAATAATGATTTAATAAATTCATTAGGAGTTAAAATATCTTCAACCACTGGATTGGTAGATACTAACTCTTTATTCCATGGAAATGTTGGTTCAGTTACTTTTAATCCATTTCCAATCCTTGATGCTTCAGACCATACTAATCATAACCCTTTACTTGGAACAGATGCTCATGGTAGAGATATTTGAACTAGACTATGAATTGGTACTAGAGATTCATTGGCAATCGCTTTAGCTGTTGCTATTACAGAAACAATTATAGGTGTTTCAATAGGAGCATATATTGGTTACCATGCAGGAACAAAAGTTGATATTGTATTAATGCGTATTATTGAAATACTTTATTCTGTTCCTTCACTAATTTGATTTATTTTAATGATTTTTGTATTACCTAAAATGGCCTTTTGAACTATTTTCTTAGCTTTAGTAACAATAGGTTGAATGGGACCTATTGCTTCAACACGTATGTTTGTTATGAGAATAAAGGATGCTGAATTTGTTAAATCAGCACAAGCAATTGGATGTACTCAAAAATCACTAATATTTAATCACATACTATTAAATGTTATGGGTAAATTAGCAACATCATTCGTTCGTAGAATTCCATTAGTAATTGGAATGCAAGCTTCACTTGCATTCTTAGGTCTTTCTCCTGATCCAAATGCCCCTGATTTAGGAAACATTATTAATGAGGCGAAAGGACAAATAGAAAATTGATGATATATTTTATCACCAACACTAATTCTTTTAGTTACAACTATATCGCTACAATTAATTGCAACTGGATTACATGATGCATTAGATCCAAGAACAGGAAGGAAATAATGAAAAATCAAACACAAGAACATTACATCCTAAATGCAAAAGGTTTAAAAGTATCTTTTAAAAAAGGTAAAAAAATAATTGACATAGTACGTGGAATTGATTTAAAAATCAAACCAAGTCAAATAGTTGGTCTTGTTGGTGAATCTGGTTCAGGAAAATCAGTCTCAACAAAATCATTATTAAACATTAATGTGGGAGGTATTACAACAGCTGATAAATTGGAATTATCAGGTATTGATTTAACTACATTAAAAGATTTTTATTCTATTAGAGGTAAAAAGATTGGTTATATTCCCCAAGATCCCATGACAGCATTAAACCCAACAAGAAAAATTTGAAAACAAATAGATGATGTTTTATTGTTGCATAGACCAGAATTTAAAACTAAACAAGAACGTAAAAAGTATATGATTTCAATTTTAGAATCATTTGGTATTCGTGATGTACAAAATAAAATAAATTCATATCCTCATTCATTTTCGGGTGGTATGAAGCAACGTGTTGTTATTGCTATGATAGTTGCAGCACAACCAGATTTAATTATTGCTGATGAACCTACAACAGCTTTGGATGCAACAGTACAAGCCTCAGTTTTAGAATTACTTGAAAAAATAAGAACAAAGTATAAAGTTTCTATTATTTTTATTTCTCATAACATTGCTGTTGTAGCTAAATTTTGTGATTTTATTTATGTAATGTATGCAGGAGCTATTGTAGAAAAAGGTTTAAAAAAGGAAATATTTACAAACCCTAAACACCCTTATACTTGAGCTTTAATTTCTGCAATACCAAATGAAGATTCTTCAAATGATTTATATACAATCCCTGGAAATCCACCTAACTTAGAGCATTTGCCATATGGAGATCCATTTGCTCCTAGAAATGAATTTGCTTTAAAAGTAGATTTCAAGCGTGAACCACCTTTATTTAAAGTTTCGTCAACCCATTCAGCTGCAACATGATTATTACATCCAGATTCCCCAGTTGTTAAAATGCCAAAAGATGTTATAGAAAAAATAAAAAAATTTAAGGAGGTATTCAATGAATAAAAAAATCCTTGAAGTAGAAAATTTAAATAAAGTATTTAAGAATAAATGAGGTTATGTAAGAGCTATAGATGATGTATCATTTGATTTACACAAAGGAGAAGTTATTGGTTTGATTGGAGAATCAGGTTCTGGTAAAACAACTATAGGAAGAGCTTTAATTAGATTGATTCCTGGATCTTCTGGTATTGTTAGATTAGATAATGAGGTTATTTCAGGAAAGAAATTACCAAAACAATCAAATCGTTTTTTAAGAAAAAATATGCAAATGATTTTTCAAGATCCTCATGCTTCTTTAAATCCACAAAAGAACGTTTTTTCTATTTTAGAAGAACCATTAAAAGTTAATGGAATCATTAAAAAAGAATTAAAAGAATTATTAAAAAACAAAGATATAATTAGAGAAAATTTTAGGTTAACTTTTAAAATTAAAAATTTAGAATTTGAATTAGAAGCAAACAAAAAATATCTTGAAATAATAAAACAAAAAAACAATAAAATAAATGATGATTTTAGTAAAATTAATATTGAAGATTATGATAATCCTCTTGAATGTTTTGATATTATAAATCATTCTTATTGAAGTTACTATTTTGCATTAAAACATATTAAAATTTCTTTTTTTAATGAAAGAACAAATAAACTAATAGAAACATTTAAAAATGAAAAAAACAATTATAAAAACGGAAAAATAGATGAAGATGAATTAAAGTTAAAAGAATCTAAAAAAGAATATAAATTAGCTATTCTAAAATCTAAAATGTCTAATGAATCAGCTCAAGCTATAATTAATAAACCTATTTTAAAAAAGGAATATCAAAAAACAATTTATCTAAAAAAATCAGATAAAAAAACAACAAAATTATTAATTGAATCTATAATTAATGAACATAAAAACAAATATAAACATTATTTTTCCAACTCTATAAATATCGTTGATCAAAAAGAATATAATTATTTTATAAATCTTAGCAAAACAAATAAATTTGTTTATCAAGAACTTTTTAAAAGAAAAATATGACTAAAACATATTAAAAAAGATACTTTTATTGAATTAAAAAATAATATAAATATTTTAATTACAAAAAATTTAAATAACCCAGAAAAAATTAAAGAACCATTAATCAAAAAAATCAAAGAAATTATTAATATTTCAATTAATAATGAAAAAGAATTTAAAAATAACATTCAAGATAAAAAAATAATTTTATTAAAAAATAAAGAAAAAATTAATTTAAAATCTAAACCCGCAATAACTTTAAAAGAATTAATAAATTATGAAAAAAAATTAGAAGAAGCAAAAAAAATAAATCAAAAAGAAATTAGTAATTTTGAAATTCAAGCAAATAAAAAAATTCATTTAATAAAAAAAGAATTAAATAAAATAAATAAAAATATAGAAGATGAAGAATTTATTTTAGAACAAGAATTATATAATAAGTATTTTGATTCTTACAAATTATTTCAATTAAAAATAAAAGAGTATTCTGAAAATAAAATTAAAAAATTTAAATATAAAGAAAAAGACCCTAAATGATACCAACTATCTAAAAAGCAAAAAGAAAAAATTTCTAATTATAAGCAATTTCCTTATAAATTGAAAGAAAAATTTGATTTTCAAAAATCAACAAAACTGGCTTTTATAGATGATGAAAAACAGTCCCTAAAAGAGCTAAGTTTTGCTAATATATTATTAGGACAAGAGAAATCATGGTTTGAAACTTATAAAATAAAAAAATTGATAATTCGTCAAAAGGTTTTTTCAACTCTTAAAGAAGTTGGTTTAAATAGAGAACACGCTTATAGATATCCTCATGCTTTTTCCGGTGGTCAAAGACAGAGGGTCGCTATTGGTAGGGCTTTAATTTCAAAACCAAAAGTTATTATTGCTGATGAGCCCATTGCTTCGTTAGACATTTCTATACAAGCACAAATAGTTAATTTATTAAAAAATCTAGCTAAAAATAAAGGAATTGGAATTATTTTTATTGCTCATGATTTATCAATGGTTGAATATATAGCTGATAAAACAATAATCCTTCATTTAGGACGTATAGTTGAAATGGGAGGAAAAAATCTTTATGATAAACCAATTCATCCTTATACAAAAAATTTATTTGAAGCTATACCTAAATTATCTAATGCAAATCAAAAGTTTTTAATCAAAGACTTTTCTTCTGATTATTTAAAAAATTATTCTTTTTTAAATAAACCTCTACTTAAAGAAGTTAATAAAGAACATTTTGTATTAGGAACATCAGAACAACTTAAAAAATGAACTAAATAGAAAAAAAGCATTTGCAATGCTTTTTTTAATATAATAAATATATGAAATTAAATACAGAAAACAATAAAAATACTTTATTAAATAAAACAATAGGGCAAATAATTATAGCTTTATTTTGATGTTTATTTTTTGGTTTATCATATGGATTAAATAAATTTCCTGAAACAAAATTAAAAAATGCAATAATAATACCATCAGTTATTTGTTTATGTTTAAATATTTTTTCAATACTTTTTTATTTTGGATTATTTGAAAATACTATTGTTTCTTTTAAGAACTCTTATATCAATAGGCCATCTAAAATAAGAGAACGTAAAAAAGAAGGTGTTAAAACAATTAAAGAATATACTTTAAAAGATTTAAAGAAAGACAAATCTAGAAAAAATTTTTTAGCATTATTTATTATGTCAGGAGTTTATTTGCTTTCATTAATCATTATATTATTAATTTAAAATATATAAATATCAAAAGATACTTTTCTTTTTGTGTATAATTTAAAAGCACTATAATATGTGCGATCTCAATAAGTGAGCGGGAGACTATAAGTCGACAGTACCGCGCAGAGAACCAAATAAAAGAAAGAAGGTAGCTCGTGGCTAAAAAAATCAAACGTATTGCAAAACTTGAATTTATGGCAGGACAAGCAAAACCAGGACCAGAATTAGCAGGTTTAGGTATTGTTATGCCTGAATTTACAAAACAATTCAATGATCAAACAAGAGAAAGAAGTGGAGAACCAGTTCCAGTTGTTATTACAATTTATGATGATAAATCATTTACTTTTCAATTAAAAACTGCTCCCACAGCTTTTAAAATTAAACAAGCAGCAGGTATTAAATCTGGTGCATCAAATTCAAAAACAGATATCGCAGGAAAAATAACTGCAAAACAATTAACAGAAATCGCAGAATATAAATTAGTAGATTTAAATACTAATGATATTGAAGCTGCTAAAAAACAAGTTTCTGGTACAGCAAAAAATATGGGGGTCTTAGTTGAAGGTGTTGTTAATATTGCTAAAGCTCAAGCAGCAGCAAAAGAAGCTCAAAAAGATTTAGCAGCAGCTAATGCAGCAGAAGCTACACTAGCAGCAGAAGCTCAGGCAGCAGTAGATAATAAAGATGCACCTATAGAAGTAAAAACTATTGCTCAAGGTGAAGAAGAATCCAACAAAACATCAGAAGGAGATAAATAATGGCAAATAAAATCTCAAAATTAAAAAAAGAAAATTTAAGTAAAGTTGATGCCACAAAAACTTATGAACTTTTAGATGCTATTAAATTAGCAAAAAAAGCAACTTCAGCAAAATTCGATCAATCAGTAGATTTAATATTTAATCTTAATTTAGATACAAGAAAAGCAGATCAACAATTAAGAGGATCGATTGAATTGCCAGAAGGAACAGGTAAGGATATTAAAGTATTAGCAACATCAGACATTCCAGATCAATTAAAAGCAGCTAAAACATCAGGAGCAGATTTAATCGCTGATTCTCAAGAATTAACAGAAATTTTAAAAAAAGGTGTTTTTAATTTTGATGTTATTGTGGCTACACCAAAAATGATGATGACTTTAGGAAAATTCGGTAAATTACTTGGACCTAAAGGCTTAATGCCAAACCCTAAAACTGGTACAGTTACACCTAATTTAGAAAAAGCTGTTAAATCACTTAAGTCAGGTAAAGCAAATTACAGAACAGATAAAGAAGGTAATGTTCACACAATGATAGGTAAACAATCATTTGATGATGAAAAATTAGTTAAAAATGCAAATACAATAATAGAATTAATTAATAAGTTAAAACCAAAAACTACAAAAGGAACTTACATTAAAAATATTGTTGTTAAAACAACTATGGGAGCATCTGTTAAAGTTAAATTTAATTAATATATAAAACTTAAAACAAAAAGTAATATCATTTTGGTATTATTTTTTTTAATATATAATTTATTAGTTATGGAAATAAAAAAATATATTAGGAGTGTTAAAAATTTTCCTAAAAAAGGAATAGGTTTTAAGGATATTTCACCTATATTAACAAATCCAGAAGTTTTTAGTTATGTAATAGATTGAATGTCTGAAGAATCAAAAGAAGCTGATGTAATAGTTGCTCCTGATGCTAGAGGTTTTTTATTTGCTACACCAGTTTCATATAAAATAAAAAAACCTTTTGTTATGGTTCGTAAACCAGGAAAACTTCCTATGGAAACTGTAGAACGTAAATATGATTTGGAATATGGATCAAATACATTGCAAATGCACAAGAACTCAATTAAACCAGGACAAAAAGTAATTATTATTGATGATTTATTGGCTACCGGAGGAACTACAAAAGCTATTATTAGTTTAATAGAAGAAATGGGCGGAAAAGTTATTAAACTAGTATTTTTAGTAGATTTATTATCAGTTGCTCATGTAGATGGGCTAGAAAAATATAAAATATCAAAATTGATAGAATATAATTAGATTAATAAAAACTACTTTTTTAAGTAGTTTTTATTAATATATAATTAATATAATAAGAAACGAGAATAAAAGATGTCACAAGCAAAACAATATAAAAAACATAAAGATGTTGAAAAAAAATATACATGAGATTTAGAATCTATTTTAGAAGGAAAAACATATGAATATTGACTAGAAAAAGGTATTGAATATTATAAAAAATTAATAAAGATAAAAGATAGTAAATATAAATCATCTGAAAATTTTTTATCTGCTTTAAAGTTAGAAGATGAAAGTGATATTATTTTTAATAAAATCAATAATTATTTATCAAATAAAAATAATCAAGATATATCAAACCCTAAAATAAAAGAAATGATTGAAGAATTTGATTTCAATTTTTTTCAATTACAAAAAGAATTTGGATCTGAAAAAAATAGAATTTTTAAATATGAAAAAAATGTAAATGAATGAATTAAACTTCCGGAATTTAAAAATTACAAAAAAAATATTTCTGATATATTAGAAAATAAAAAACATAAACTTTCAAATGAAGTTGAAGAATATATAAATAAAACTTCTAGAGCATCAATTAGTGCTTCATCTACATTTGAAATTATTACAGATTCTGAATTAGATTATAAATACGCCACTTCATCAAAAGGTAAAAAAATTAAAATTAATGATGCAAATAGAATAAAATTAATGAAATCAAAAGATGAAAATATACGTAAAACTACATCACAAAATTTTATTGGCGCTTATTTAAAACATAAGCAATCATTGTCTAATCTACTTTTTCAACATTTCAAAAATATTGCAGTAATGTCAAAAGTAAGAAATTTTAATTCAGCAATAGAATCACAAATCAAAAGCGATAAAGTAGATATAAAATTATTAGAAACTTTATATAAATCAGTCCAAGAAGGAAAAAAATCTTTTAAAAAATATAAAGAAATTCATGGAAAAATATTCAACATTAAATATAAAAAGAAATTTAATTCTAAATGAGACAGTTATTTACCATTAGTTGATATTAAAGATGAATTTACAATAGAAGAAGCCCAAGAAATTGTTTTAGAATCATTAAAGCCTATGGGGAAAGAATATATAGATGTTATTAAAAAAGCTTTTAATGAAAGATGAATAGATTATATGACTATAAAAAATAAACGCTCTGGCGCATATTCAATAGGTGGATCATATGGTTTAGAAAAAAAATATATTTTAATGAATTGAGATGGAGAATTAAGGTCTATAGAAACTCTAACTCATGAATTAGGTCACTCAATGCATTCATATTTTTCAGATAAAAATCAACCTATTTCCCTTTCATCTTATCCAATTTTTCTTGCTGAAATAGCATCAATATTTAATGAATTAATGTTAACAGATCATTTATTAAAAACTTCAGATAATGATAAATTAAAATTTAAATTATTAGAACAAGCAATAACAGGCTTTTCTGGTACAGTCATGAGACAAACGGAGTGATCAAATTATGAATTTAATTTATTAAAAGCAATTGAAGATGGAAGACCACTATCTTCATTTGAGTCTATTTCAAAGTTATATTATGAAAATCAAAAAAAATATTCAATAAAAACAAATTTAAAATACAAAGAAGAAACAACGTTCGCAAGTATTTATGTTCCTCATTATTATTATGGATTTTATGTTTATAAGTATGCTATCGGGTATACTGTAGCAACCGTGTTTTTCAAAAGATATAAAAATGAAGGACCAAAAGCTTTACAAAACTATATAAATAATTTTTTATCTGCCGGCGCAAGAGATTGACCTATACAAATCTTAAAAGATGCTGGAATAGATTTATATGACAAAAATATTTATAAAGAAGCTTTTGCACAATTGGATGAATTTATTTCTGAATACATAAAATTAGGGAAAAAGATTTTTAAAATAAAATAAAAACTCTTTTTTCAAGAGTTTTTATTTTATTGAAATTAATTTTATTTAATTGATATAATTTTATTGAATGAGACATGGCGAAGATTCTGTATTGTTTACAGCGACCCCTTGATAGTGAGAGTTGGGGATTCATTAGAACTAGTTACTACTTATTTGTTAAATATCAATAGTAAAATCAAAGAGAGAGTCTTTTAAGGGTGGTACGTTAGCCCCTTAAAAAGACTCTTTTTATATTAAAAGGAGAAAATATTATGAAAGCGAATCAAAAACTAAACCACACAGCATCACACTTACTTGCGGCTGCTGTACTAAAGTTATTTCCAGAAACAAAATTAGGATTTGGACCAGCAATAGAAGAAGGTTTCTATTATGATTTTGAATTTAAGGAACCTATTACTGATTCTGATTTAAAAAAAATAGAAAAACAAATGTCTAAAATGTTAGCTGGTGGTTATAAAGTTGAAAAAACTACAGAAGTAGATTTAAAAGATCAACCATACAAACAAGAATTGATAAAAGAATTTATATCCCAAGGAAAAGATATAACTTATTATGGAATGATAAACCCAACCAACGGAAAATCTATTTTTACTGATTTATGTGCTGGTGGGCATGTAGAGAAAGTTTCTGAAGTTAAACATTTTAAATTATTAAACTTAGCTGGAGCATATTGAAGAGGTGATTCAGATAATATACAACTAACAAGGATTTATGGTACTGCTTGAGAAAATAAAGAAGAATTAAACAAATATTTAACAATTAGAGCAGAAAGAGCAGAAAGAGATCATCGTAAAATTGGTAAAGAAATGGGACTATTTATGTTTTCTGAATTAGCAGGTAGAGGCTTTCCTATTTACTTGCCGGATGGACAAATCTTAAAGAATGAAATCCAAAAATACGTAAGAGAAACTGAAAAGCGTTATGGTTTCACTGAAGTTCAAACACCAGCTTTTGGCTCAAAAGAACTTTATATTCAATCTGGTCACTGAGCTCATTATAAAGATGATATGTATGAGCAAGTAAATGTAGATGGAGAAGAATTAGTTATGAGACCCATGACTTGTCCTCACCACTTTATAATATTAAATTCTCAAAGACGTTCATATAGAGATTTTCCAATACGTATTTCTGAACAATCACGTTTATACAGATATGAAAAATCAGGAGCTTTAACTGGTTTAGAGAGAGTAAGGTCCATGGAACTTACAGAAGGTCATATTTTCTGTAGAGAAGATCAAATAGCTAATGAGTTTAAAAATGCTTATAAATTAATTAAAGAAGGGCTTGATAAATTTAATATTGAAATTGATTATGTTTCATTATCTTTAAGAGATAAAGAAGATAAAGAAAAATACCATGGAGATGAAGAAATGTGAAACAAATCAGAAGATGGCTTAAGAACTGTTCTTGATGATCTTGGTATTGAATATAAAGAAATGATTGGAGAAGCTGCATTCTATGGCCCTAAAATTGATATTCAAATTAGAACAGCACTTGGACATGAAGTTACACTTTCAACCTTACAACTTGATTTCTTACTTCCAGAAAAATTTGATGCTCACTATTGAGATGAAAATGAAAATAAAGTTAGACCTGTTCTTATTCACCGTGGATTCCTTTCAACGTATGAAAGATTTATTGCTACATTATTAGAGCAAACAAAAGGTGTGTTACCATTCTGATTGGCTCCTAAACAAGTAACAATACTTCCTGTTTCAATAGAACACCACTTAGACTATTCTTATGAAGTTAAAAAACAATTAGAAGAAGTTGGTGTTAGAGTTCATATTGATGATTCTAAAGAAAGACTTGGTAAGAAAATGCGTAATGCACAAACTTCAAAAGTTAAGTTCCAATTTGTTATTGGTGATGATGAAGTTTTAAATAGAAATATCAATATTAGAGCTTATGGTTCAAAAGAACAAAATACAATGACGATTGAAGAATTTATTGCATTAGAAAAATAATCTAAGCGGAATTAATAACCCAATAAAAAAGCACAACTTCGAAAGGGGTTGTGATTTTTTATTGGGTTAGCTATTTTGGTTTTTTAAAAAGTATTTTTTTGCATTTTTTTAACTGAGAATTCTGTTGCTTTATATAAAGGTATTAGTAAAGTAGTATATAAAGGAATAATTATTGGTGTTTTTAAAATTCTTGCTCATAAAGAAACTTTATAATATTTTTCATATGTATAGTAATTAATTTTACCTGCATTATGCCCAAATCTCTTTAAGAATCTAACATATGCTATAGGACCCCAAATTCAAATTCAAATTACAACAATCATCATTACTAGAGTTTGGATTGAAATTATTAATTTCAAACTATTGTTATTATTTCTTTTATATAAATAAAAAAAACTAATTTGTATTACCGTCAATACTGAACTCATAGAATAAATTAATATCATAGTAGAGTCATTAAAATCAAAAGAATGATTTGAAGCTTTGTTTAATAATGGATTATTAAAACTAATTATACTAACAAGAACTATTCCTAGTAAAGTAATTAAGTTTATAACTAACATTCATCCTCATCAACGTTTAGAATCAACATTGAATAAAAATTTAAAAGCTCAAGACATTAATGGGATTCCTATGGTAATTAATTCATACTCTCACATTCATTGTCCAACTCCTGTAGTAATAAGCATTTTGAATGTATCTGCAATTAAAGAAAAGAATACACCCTTAATTGGGCCAAAGAAGATGCCAAACATAATCAAAAAAACAAAAGTAATTCCAACATGCATAATGCCTTGAAAGTTCAATTCAATAAATTTACCAGAAATTAAATACAAACCAATTAACACACCAGATAATGTAATATCTTGAATATCTATTTTTATGTATTTTCAATAAAATTGTTTTGTTTTACTTAACATCTAAAATCTCTCCAACAGAATAAAAACTACCGATATATAAAGTGTTTTTATTTTGTTTTTTATAAAAAACTCTTAAATCATCGACTTCTTCAACCCCTAAATCCTGAGCACTAATAAAATCATCCTTTAATTGATATGCAAATATTTTTTTGTTTAGAAATAATTTTTTTAAATCTTTTCAGTCTTTTCTTTTTGACATGGTTATGACAACTTGTTCAAAATATACACTATCCTTTTTTAATAATTCTAGTGTTGCTGCTATTCCGGCTTTATTATGAGCTACATCTATTATTGCTTTTGAGTTATTAATTTCTTGAATTGTTGTTCTACCTATAGGATCAACAAAAATCGGTTTCAAAATATTGAATTCATTTTTTAAAATTTCTTTTGCAAGAGCCTTGTTTCTAGATTTATAATCATTAAATTGATTCACAACAACAAAATGTTTAGCTTTCATTTTAGTAACCTTCTCTTCTATCAATTCATTGAATTCCAATAGTTCTGTACCAAAATAAAAATTCATGCCTTTATTTATAATTCCTATTTTATCTTTTAATATTTCTCTTTCGGTAGAACCCAATAATTCCATGTGATCTAAACCAATAGACGTTATGACTCCCACATCACCTGATAAAGTATTTGTTGTATCATATTTTCCACCAACACCTGCTTCTAATATAACAACCTCACACCCTTGTTCCTTAAAGTGTTCCAAAGCACACAAGTACATAATCGCAAAAAAATGTAAGTCTTTATACTTGGATATCAATACCTCCAATTTTTTTGTTGGTATTGAAACATTATTTACTTTAATTCTTTCGTTGGCCTTAAAAATATGTGGCGAAGTAAAAGTTCCAACCTTATATTTAGTCATAAGGTTAGTTGTTAAATAATTAGAAACAGAACCCTTTCCATTGGTTCCTACAACATTAATGATTTTGAAGTTAAAGGGCTTTAATTTGTTTACAAGTTCTTCAACCTCTTTGTTGTCTGTTCTGTTTCTATTGTTAAAAATAGAATTAATTATAGTCATGGTTTCTCCAACCACTATAAAGTCTATTAGCGGATGAAATGTTTTATCGCCTACACAAAGTATAGTTCGTTCAAAAGCTCTACTCCCGTCTTTTGACACTTAACGCTTAACACCGGCTCTAATAGTGGTCAAGTTAATTATATAAAAAAAGTCGTAGTTTTATAACCGACTTTATATAAATTATTTTTTATTTGTTATTACTTTTAGTTCAAAAGTCGCTGACCAAGTTCTTCCGACCTCAAGTTTAATAATTTGTTCTTTTTTAGTTATGTCTTCTGGAGCATTATAAAACATATCATTCCAACCATATCAAGGTTCTATACAAATAAAGTTATCTTGTTTAGGTTTTCAAATTTGAATATGTGGAGAATCAAATTTTATATCTAAAATTTCGCCTTCATTGATTAATTTTATGTTTTTTTCATCTGAATTTACACTTATTAATGTATCGTATGCTTTTCCAAATAGTAATTTTTGGATTTTTAAATCATTTGGTTGAACTTCTCTTCCAGATATTTTACCTTCTAAATCAATTTCTTGGAATGTATCATTTGTCTTAATGAAAGAAGAATCATCTATTTTAAATGCTGGATGAATACCAAATTGAAAATATGCAGTTTTTTTATCTAAGTTGCTGATTTCATAGTTTATATACAAAGTGTTTCTATCTAATCCAATTCGTTGAACTATATCTATTGCAAAAGGAAATTTTTCTTTATCTAAAATTGTAGCAACGGATAAAAGTTCTTCCCCTTCATAGAAAGATTGTCAATCCAATTCTTTTCATCAACCATGCTTAGGCATGTTGTATTTTTTATTTTCATATAAAAATCCCTTTGATTTTCCAAGGGAAGGAAAAATAATGGGAAATTTTTTTCCTCAACCTTCATCACCTTGATACAATAATTGTTTCCCTTTATATGTTATTGAATCCACTTGTGCAAAATCATCTAATTTAACTTGTATTTGTTTATTTTCTAATTTCATATTTTAATTATAAAGATAAAATAAAAAACTCTCATTAAAAGAGTTAAATAGTTTTTAAAAGTTTTTCTTCATTTTGTTTTACAATTTCTTGAATACTTTTATTTATTAAATCATTTGTTTTTAAACCATCCACTAAAATTGTTGGTTGTACTTTTGCTCCAAGAAATTTTCAGGTTCCTTCCATTGCTGGAATAAAGTTAGAAAATTCATATCACCCTTTAAATGCTCCTTGTGTTGCAATAATTTGTACTGTTAAATTTTTAATCAATCCTTCACTAGTTCCATTACCATCATATTTATATTTAAATGTTTTCCCTGCAACACAAACTTTATCAAAGAAATTTTTCATTTGTGCCGTATAGGAAAAATTTGTCATTGGTACAGAAATAATTAATTTGTCTATTGATTTTAATAAATTTATATATTTATCAGAATTATCAAAGAATTCACTTAAATTATTTGAATTCATAGATACTTGCAGTTCTTTTTCTTCATTTAAATTCATTTCCTTTATTTCGTGATCAGAGTATTTATTTTTATACAGTTCTTTATATTTATCTAAAAGAGCTCCCGAAACAGAACCTTTAGGAGTTTTTTCTGTCATTGTAGTTTTTATAAAAAGTGTTTTCATAATATAATTATAAAGCAAAAAACTTTAACGGCAAATCTTTGTTTGATGTTGTTTTATTATTTAATTTTTGATATACTATAAGAGCAACAATGTTGCAGAAAGTAGATTCACTTCTCACCTGATGGTTATTCCATGGGTATTGCTACAACACAAAATGTAGTTGAGAGGTGGTTTAGTACCACTTTTTTATATTAAAAACTATTTTAAGGAGAAAATTATCGCTAGATTTAATGATAGAAGAAAACCAAAAGCAGAGCATTTATTAAATGAAAAAATACCATTTAAAAAATTATTTGTTATTGGTAATAAAGGAGAAAAAATAGGTGTTATGAACACTCATGAGGCGGTTGAAAAAGCCAAATCTGATGGATATGATCTTGTTGTAATATCACCAAATCCTAAACAACCCGTCGCTAAAATTTTGGATTACGGTAAATTTAAATATGAACGTAAAAAGAAAAGAAAAGAAACCAAAGCAAATCAAAGTGTAACTAATAACAGGGAAGTAAGATTAACACCAATGATTGGTGATCATGATATAAAAACTAAAGCTAAAAAAGCTCGTGAATTTATATTATCTGGAGATAGAGTTAAAGTTTCTTTAAAATTTAGAGGTCGTGAAATGGCTCGTCAAGAGTTGGGACATGAAACTTTAGAAAGATTTTTTAAAGAAGTTGAAGATATTGCGGTTATTACAAAAAAACCAATGCTTAATAGTAGGTTTTTAGATATGTATATTCAAAAAAAAGCTGGTAAAAAACAACCTAAGGAGGCAAATGATGCCAAAACAAAAAACTAAATCAGCTTTAACTAAACGTGTAAAAGTAACAGGTTCAGGAAAAGTTAAAAGAGGTCAAGCATTTAGATCTCATCTTGCTCAAAATAAAACAACAAAACAGAAAAGACAATCTCGTAAATCTGATCTTATGTCTAAAAGTGATATAAAAAGATTTAAGGGTTTATATTAAGGAGTAACTAATGGCTAGAGTTAAAGGTGGAACAGTTACAAGAGCAAGAAGAAAAAGATGATTAAAACTTTCTAAGGGATATTGAGGACATAAATCAATTGGTTTTAAAGTTGCTAAACAAGCAGTTATTAAATCATGAACTTATGCTTTTAGAGATAGAAAACAAGTAAAAAGAAATTTTAGAAAACTTTGAATTGCACGTATAAATTCAGTAGTTAGACCTATGGGAATAACATATTCAAAGTTTATTAATGGACTTAAAAAAGCAAATATACAAATAAATAGAAAAATGCTTTCAGAACTTGCTATTCATCAACCAGAAGTATTTAAAATGATTGTTGATGAAGCTAAGAAATCATTAAAATAAAAAAAGAAGTAACAACTTCTTTTTTTATTTTAATTTTTAGTTATCTAATAATAATCTAGCTAAAAATCATACCAATTGAATAAAATCTATTAAAAGAGAAAGACCAAAAATTAAACCATATCTTAAAACTATTGACTTATCTGGATTGTTTGTAATTTTTAGCATATCATCTAAACGAGATATTCTTCAAAGATCAAATCCCACATATAAAGTAAATATACCATAACCTACAATTGAATATAATGTTCACATCTTTTTAACACCTGGTATAAAAATCATAATAACTCCAGATAACATTAATCCAATTAAACTAAAAATTAAAAATCTTCCTATTTTTGAAAAATCAAATATTTGATTATATCCTAAATAACCCATACCCAACATTGTTAATGATGGAATTAAAAGTAACAACAAAATCTTTCCGGTTTCACCTTTGAAGGCAAATCTCATTAAAACCATTGACAATGAAAAACCTTCTACTAAAGCAAAAGCAATAAACATAAAAATCAAAGTTTCCATTTTTGCTTTTCTTGCTCCAAATGATATTCCTATCATTAATCCTATCGAAATAAAACTAAGACCTATAATAAATCCTCTTGAAGCAAACAACTTAATTGCTACATCCTGCATTTGAGGAATAAAACCAAAAATTCCTGCTACACTTAACATTGCTACTAATCCAATTGAAAATCACATCAAAGATGCATTTAATACAGTTGTTTGACCAATTGCTATTTTCTTAATTTTTGATTGTTGCATTTATACACTCTCCTTTAAATTATTATAATTATAACAATATTTTTATATTAAAGCTATAATTTTTTATATTAAATCATAAAATATTAGTGGTAAAATAAAAGTATGGATTTTAAAAAAATAATAAGTATGCAAAAACAATTAGATTTAAATATTGAGAAAACTCATAAAGTTAAAGCTGAGGAAGTTATAAATCATAAAATTGTTGCTTTGATAGTTGAAATTGCAGAATTTGCAAATGAAATTCAAAGTTTTAAGTATTGAAAGAAAAATAAGAATATTAATAATGAATTAATTTTAGAAGAGTTTGTTGATGGAATTCATTTTTTACTTTCTCTATCAATACAAAAAAATTCATCCACAATAATAGAACCGATTGTTATATCAAATGATGAAGTTTTGCAACTTGGCCAAATATTTTTGGAGGCATCTAAATTAAAAGAAGACTTTAGTAAAGAACAAATAGAAAAAACTTTTGGAGTTTATATGGGTATAGCAAAAATTATTGGTTTAAAAGATAAAGAAATCGAATCTTTTTATATTGAAAAAAATAAAGTTAATTTTAAAAGGCTATCTACAGGATACTAGTCTTTTTTTCTTTATAATATAAATATGGAAAAATTAACTTATTATTTTAATAAAAAATTATTTAATATAGAAATAATTAGAACTAGAAATAAGAATATGTATTTAAAAGTTAAAGAAAATAAAGTTTTTTGCTCTGCTCCAATTAAATATTCTGATAAAGATATTAAAGAATTTGTTGATAAATATGCAGAAAAATTTTTTAATTATATTTCTAAAGCTAAACAAAATGAACTTTATTCTTTAAGAAAAAATTTTATTTATATTAATGGTAAAAAATATAAAATAAATAGATTGATTGGATTTTCAAAACCAAACATTATAATTCAATCAAAAAAAATTGACATTTACACTAAAGACAACGAAGATGATTCAATCAACAAAATATTAAAAAATTTCCTTAAAACTAATACATTAAATTATATGAAAATAAGACAAAAATATTTTGAAAAAAAAATGAAAATACAACACCACGATATACGTGTAGTTTATAAAAAATCTAACTGAGGAACAAATATGGTTTTATTAAAAAAAATTTCTTATTCTTCTAGAATTGCACACTTCAATGAAGAAATAAAAGATTATTTAATTGTTCATGAATTATCTCACAATAAACATCCAAATCATTCTAAGGATTTTTGAAATTTAGTTAAAAAGTATTGTCCTAATTATAAAATATTGAGAGAAAAATTAAGAGAAAGTAAAGCAGAAAAGGATTAGAAATGAGAGAAATAATAACATCAACAGAAAATTTAAGAGTTAAAAAGTGAAAAAAACTTTTGAGTAAAAAAGGGAGAAAAGAATTTAACCAATTTTTAATTGAAGGTAAAAACTCAATTAAAGAAGCCATGTCAGCCGGATTTGTAAAAGAAATAATTACAACAAATGAAAATTACGAAGGTATCTTAGTAACCCCAGCTATAATTAAAAAAATAACAGGTTCAGAAAACCCCCAGGATATTGTTGCTGTTTGTTCTTTGCCAACAGAAAAACCAATAAAAGATAGGATTTTAGTTTTAAGGAATATTCAAGACCCAGGAAATGTAGGAACATTAATTAGAACTGCTAAATCATTTGGTTTTTCTGATGTTATAGTTCAAGGAGCAGATCCTTATTCAGATAAATCACTAAGATCTTCACAAGGCGCAATATTTCATATTAATATAATATACACTAAAGAAGCTATAAATTATATAAAAGAATTACCAAATATAATAGCTACTTTATTGGATAAAAAAGCTAAACCATTTAATAAATTAAAACCAAAAGAACCTTTTGCATTAGTTATGGGTAATGAGGGCAAGGGAATTGATTTAGAAATAAAAAAAATTTGTACAGAAAAAATATATATACCAATTAATTTTGAATCTTTAAATGTTGCTGTAGCTGGAGGAATTATAATGAATGAATATAAAAAAATAGAAAATTAATCTATTTTTTTATGTTATTTTTTCGTTAATTTTATTATCTTTTTCTTTTTGGATTTTAGATACTCTTTCTAATTCTTTTTCTAAATTATCTAATAAATATTCCATATAATAACCAACACCGCCTTCTTTATTAGTGTTTTTAGTAACTATTGTTGCAGCATTTTTAATTTCTTGAGATGAATTTTTCATAGCTATAGAAATACCGGCCGCTTCAAACATAGGTAAATCATTATAGCCATCACCAAAAGTAAATATTCTATCAACTTCAATATCATAATATCTACCTAACAATGATACTACTTTTGATTTAGTTGCTCCAACACTTGTAATATCAAATACAGGAGTCATATTTTCACCCTTAGATCAAGAAGAAAATTCAGCTAAGTCACCATATCTTTGCTTTAAATATTTACTAAATGCAACAACATCTAAACCTTTTTTGGTGT
Source organism: Mycoplasma sp. (assembly GCA_024244685.1). Taxonomy (GTDB): domain Bacteria; phylum Bacillota_I; class Bacilli_A; order Mycoplasmatales; family Metamycoplasmataceae; genus Mycoplasma_K. The sequence goes on along the minus strand of JAAEOJ010000139.1, from coordinate 85,781 downwards.
CAAAAATAATACCTGTTGGCTTAAGTGGTAATTTATTAAAATTAATACCTACTTTTAATTTATTAGCATCTTTAAATCCAAATACTGCAGCTAAATCTTCATCCATTTTTTCTAATTGAACTCAACCAGGTCCTTCAATAGCTAAGTTTGAAATTGATGATTTAATTTTTGGGTCTCCAAGAATATACATAATCTCGTTAAGATTTAAATAACTTATATAAGGAATAAAAGAATAATCAGATGGATTATGGATATGTGCTCCATTATAATTTCCGACAATTGTATTCAAACCCAATTGGTTATATATTGGTTCAGTTGATCTTCAAGGTCTACCAGTAATGATACAAACAACATGACCTTCTTTTATAGCTCTTTTTATTTGCTCTTCAGTTTTTGAGTGCATTTCTCCTGTTGCTGAATTAGAAAGTAAAGTTCCATCTAAATCTATTGCAAATAATAACTTCTCTTTATTCATATTTCTCCTTAAATATAAAAAATATTTATTATAATTATAAACTAATTATTAATAACAGCATAAAGATAATTAGTCTAATCATTTATTTTATTAAAATTTAATATGGTAAAATTAATATAAATTAAAAAGGAGATTTACAATAATGACACCACATATAAAAGCAAAAAAAGGCGAAATAGCAAAAACTGTTCTTATGCCTGGGGATCCATTAAGAGCAAAGTTTATTGCAGAAACATTTTTAACTGATGTTAAACAAGTTAATGGCGTAAGAAATATGCTTATGTTCACAGGTAAATTTGAAGGAAAGGAAGTTTCTATTTGTGGTTCAGGAATGGGTCAACCATCAATCGGAATATATTCTTATGAACTATTTAATTTTTTTGATGTAGATAACATAATAAGAGTTGGTTCAGCCGGTTCATATATAAAAGAGTTAAAACTTTACGATGTTGTTTTAGCAACATCAGCTTATTCTGATTCATCTTCATTTTCAGAATTAGTATTAGGAGAAAAAGAGAATATCCAAAAACCTTCTGAAGAATTAAATAAAAAAATAGAAGAATCAGCAAATAAATTAGGTATTAAATTATATAAAACAAGAGTTCACTCTTCTGATGTTTTTTATGGAATTCGTACAATTGAAGATACAATAAAAATAACACAATCAGATTGTGTGGAAATGGAATCAGCAGCATTATTTGCAAATGCAAAAGCATTAAATAAAAATGCCTCTTGCTTATTGACAATTTCTGATAATTTAGTAACCAAAGAAGAAACATCTTCAGATGAAAGACAAACAGCTTTTAAAGAAATGATGAAAGTTGCATTAGGTATTTTATAGTGTTAATATCAGAGTTAATACAAAAAAAAGTATCAAAACAAGAATTATCAAAACAAGAAATTGATTTTTTTGTTTCTGGATATACAAATGGCTCTATACCTGATTATCAAATGTCCGCTTTTTTAATGGCTATTGTTTTTAATGGAATGACCATAAAAGAAACAACCAGTTTAACTATGGCAATGGTAAATTCTGGTGAAGTAATTGATTTATCAGAAATACCAGGAATTAAAACAGATAAACATTCTACAGGAGGAGTTGGCGATAAAATAAGTTTAGCATTAGCACCAATAATAGCTGCATGTGGAATTCCAATGGCTAAAATGTCTGGTAGAGGTTTGGGTTTTACAGGAGGAACAATAGATAAACTTGAATCAATACCTGGTTTTAAAACTGAAAAAACAATTAAAGAATTTATTGAATTAGTTAAAAAAAATAATCTTGCTATAATTTCACAAACAGAAAATATAGTTCCAGCAGATAAAAAAATTTATGCACTTAGAGATGTCACTGGAACTGTATCTTCAATACCTTTAATAGCTTCATCGATAATGTCAAAAAAAATAGCTACTGGATCAGATACTATTTTATTAGATGTTAAGGTAGGTGATGCTGCTTTTATGAAAAATATTAAAGAAGCTGAAGAACTAGGTTTAACAATGATCAAAATTGGTAAAGAACTAGGCAAAGATGTTAAAGTAGAAATTACTTCTATGAGCAAACCTTTAGGAAGGGCTATAGGAAATAGAAATGAGGTTATTGAAGCTATGGAGGCTTTAAAAGGTTTTGGATCTAATGATTTTATGGAAGTATTAATATCTTCTGCTTCTATTATTTTAGAACAAGCAAAGGTAGCAAAAGGAGAACAAGCAAAAAAAATGGTTCAAAAAGTTATTGATAATGGTTTGGCTTTGCAAAAGTTTAAAGATTTTATTTCTGCCCAAGATGGAGATATCAATTCGTTAGAATCAAAAAATTTTTTAAAAGCTAATAAAGTTATTAAAATTTATTCAGAAAAAGAAGGTTATGTAGAGATAATATCATCACTTGATTTAGGTTTTATAGCAATGGAATTAGGCGCAGGAAGAAAAACAAAAGAAGAAAATATAGATCCAGTAGCTGGTATTTATATAAATAAAAAAACTAATGAGTTTGTTTCAAAGGGAGATGTAGTTTATACAATTCAATCTAATAATATAATTAAAGAAAAAACAATAAATAATTTAAAGAAAACATTTAAAATTAATAAAGAAAAAATAAAAAATAAAATAATAATAGGTAAAATTAATTAAAAGAAAAGGAGTTTAGATTATGAATTATTCAAAATATATAGATCATACATTTTTAAAAGCTGAGGGAAATAAAAAAAATATTGATAAGTTAATAAATGAAGCTATTAAATACAACTTTAAAACTATTTGTATAAATCCTTCTTGAATTAAATACGCAAAAGAAAAGTTAAAAGACACTAATGTTGGAATTACAACAGTAATAGGTTTTCCTTTAGGGGCGAACGCAACGCAAGTAAAAGTATTTGAAACTAAGATAGCTTTAGAACATGGAGCGGATGAAATTGATATGGTTTTAAATATAGGGAGATTAAAAGACGGGCAATTTGATTATGTTTTAAATGAAATAAAAAAAATAAAAAAAGTTTGTAGCGATAATATTTTAAAAGTTATTATTGAAACCGCTCTATTAACAAAAGAAGAAAAAATAAAAGCGGCAGAAATCGTTATATCTTCAGGTGCTGATTTTATAAAAACTTCAACAGGGTTTTCATTTCATGGCGCAACAAAAGAAGATGTTAAATTATTAAAAAATATAATAGGAAATAAAATTCTAATAAAAGCAGCTGGCGGAGTAAAAACTCCAGAAGATTTAGAAGACATGATTAATATTGGAGCTTCAAGAATAGGTACTTCTTCAGGAGTAACTTTGATTAAAGGTGAAAAAAATGAAAAAGGAGGATACTAATGGTTAAAGTAATATCACATCCATTAATAGAACAAAAACTAACAAAAATGAGATCAAAAGATTGTTCTTCATTGCAATTTAGAAAAAATTTAAATCAAATAGCTTCTTTAATGACTTATGAGATTCTTATGGATTATAAGATGATAAAAAGAAATGTTATTACACCAACAGGTTCAAAAGCTGAAGGTGTTGATTTTGATAAAGAAATCGTTATTGTTCCAATTCTAAGGGCGGGTTTAGGTATGGTTCAAGGAATAGAAGAATTGGTACCTCAAGCAAGAATTGGTCATATTGGTTTATATAGAGATGAAGAAACTTTTCAAGCTCATGAATATTTTTATAAAATGCCAGAAGTTACTAAAAATTCAAGGATATTAGTTGTTGATCCTATGCTTGCAACAGGAACTTCAGCTTCTGATACTTTAACAAGATTAGAAAAAGATGGTTTTACAGATTTAACTTTAGTTTGTCTTGTTGGGGTTCAAGAAGGAATTGATAAAATTAGAAAAGAACACCCAAAAGTAAAAATATATCTTGCTGCTAAAGATCCTACTTTAAATAAAGAAAAATATATAGTTCCTGGATTAGGTGATGCTGGAGATAGAATTTTTGGAACAAAATAATTTGGATACATTAATCGTATCTTTTTTAATATAATTTTAATATGATTAATCAAACTAGAATAGAAAAATGAAAAAATTATAGAAAAGAAATTTCAAAAAATATATCTTTGCAAGATTCTATTTTAAAATCAAATGAAAAACTTTCAATTTTAAATGAAAGATTATTAAAGGTATTTCCAGAATATGAAGAAAAGTTTAAAAGAGAACCTTTAAAAATAAAAAATATAAATTTTGAAGAATTAGAAGAAATAAAATTATTTGATAATAGCGTTGCAGATTCTATTATTGAAAAAATTGATAATAATGAAACTAGCAATAATTTATCTTTACAATATTTAGATAATTTTGATTTTTCTTCTGGAAAACTAGATAGTTTGATTATAGAAGTAGAATTAGGTAAAGCCATTAAATCTGAATACACAAATATTGAAAGTACAGAAGAATTTGAAATTAGTGATATAAAAAAAATTCAATTACCTATTAAAAGAAAGGATGAATAATTATGAAAAAAAATATAGCAATAGATGGTCCTGCTGGTTCAGGTAAATCAACAATAGCAAAATTAGTTGCTAATAAATTAGGTTACACTTATATATCAACAGGTTTAATGTATAGAGCAATATCTTATAATGCTTTGAAAAATAATATAGATTTAAAAAACGAAAAAAAAGTTATTGAATCATTTGTTCCAAATATGATTAAATTATTACCAAATGATGTTGTAGAACTTAATGGTAAAAACCTTAAAGAAGAATTAAGAACTAACGAAATTTCTAAAGGCGCTTCAATTATTTCTAAATATAAAAAAATTAGAACTCTAGCTGTAAAAGAACAACAAGAAATTTCTAAAGAAAAAGGTTTTGTTATGGATGGAAGAGATATAACTTCCGTTGTTTTGCCAAACGCCGAAGTAAAGATATTTATGTGAGCATCTCCAGAAGAAAGGGCTAAAAGAAGGCTTATGCAAAATATAAAATTAGGTTTTTCTCAAGAATATGAGAAAATATTAAAAGAAATAAATGAAAGAGATGAAAAAGATATGACAAGAGAAAATGGACCACTTATAAAAGTAAAAGAGGCTATTAATATAGATACTACAAAAATGACTATTGATGAAGTAGTTCAAAAAATTATGGATTTAGTATAAAAAGGAGAATATAATGCACAATAATTTAGTTGCTATAGTTGGTCGTCCTAATGTAGGTAAATCATCATTATTTAATAAATTAATTGGTAAAAGGGTTTCTATTGTTCATGATATGGAAGGTGTAACAAGAGATCGTCTTTATTATGATATTGAATGATCTGGTCATGTTTTTGAAATTATTGACACAGGAGGAATTTCCATTGAAGGAAAACCTTTTCAAGAACAAATTAAATTACAAGCTGAAATAGCAATCGAAGAATCTAAAGTAATATTATTTGTTGTTGATGGAATAACAGGATTAAATAATGATGATAACTTTATTTTATCTTTATTAAGAAAATCAGGTAAACCTATAATAGTATTAGCTAATAAATTAGAAAATCAAAAAGAAATAGATACATCGATTTATTCTTCGGGATTTGATATATTTCCTATTTCTGCATTACATGGAGATGGAATTGGTGATGCTTTAGATGCAGTTTATAAATTTTTGGATTTTAATAATGAAGAAAAATTAGTTGATAGAAAATTAGCTATAATCGGAAAACCCAACGCTGGTAAATCTTCGTTGTTAAATTCATTATCTGGTCAAGATAGGGCTATTGTTTCTTCTATTTCAGGAACAACTAGAGATTCCGTTAAAGTTGATATTAAAATTAAAGATAAAAATTTCCATATAATTGATACAGCAGGTATTTCTAAAAAGTCAAAGTTAATAGAGTCCGTTGATCATTATGCTTTATCAAGAGCTATGTCATCATTATCAAGTGCAGATTTAACACTTTTAGTTATAGATGCTACAAAAGAACTTTCTCACTTTGATGCTAGATTAGCGGGATATGCAATGGAAAAAATGAAACCAATAATAATTGTTATTAATAAATGAGATTTAATTAAAAAGGATACAAATACAATGAATAAATATGAGGGCATGATAAGAAAAGAATTTAAGTTTTTATTATGAGCACCAATTATATTTATTTCAGCAATTAAATCTGAGAGACTTGATATATTAAAAAACAAAATTATTCAGGTAAATGAAAATTTAACAAAAAGAATTAAAACTGCATTATTAAATGAAATGATTATAGATATTCAATTAATGCAACCAGCTCCTTCATTTAATGGTGGTAGATTTAACATATCTTTTATTAAACAAGTAGATGCATTAATACCAACATTTGTTTTATTTGTAAATAATAAGAAGTTTGCACATTTTACATATCTTAGATATATTGAAAATCAATTTAGAGAATATTTTGGATTTGAAGGAGCACCAATTAAATTAATAATAAAAAACAAAACTAAAGGAGTTAAGTAATGGCAAAGTATACAATTATAGGTTCAGGAGCATTAGGAACAGCATTAGGAAAAGTTATCATGAATAAAGAGAATAGAGATTTAGTTATTTATGGAGTAGACGAAAATGAAATTAAAGATTTAAAAAATGGTTTAAATACAAAGTATTTTCCAAAATATATAGATTTACCAAATTTTAAAACAACAACAAACTTAAAAGAGGCATTAAAAGATTGTGAATATTTAATTTTAGCTGTACCTTCAAAAATAATACCTATTATTTTTGAAAACATTAAAAATAACATTAAAAATATAAAACCTTTAATCATTTCTGGATCAAAAGGCTTTTTTCCAGGAACCAAAGAATCATTACATAGAGGTATTGAAAAATACATAACTGAAAATAAAATGGAATTTAGGGGTATAGTTTCTTTAGCTGGACCTTCTTTTGCAATTGAAATTGCAAAAGAACAACCAACAATTATTTGTGCTATAGGATCTGATAAACAATTACTTTCAGAAGTTCAAGATAAATTTCAAACTAAATATTTAAAAATATATAAACAAACAGACATTGATGGTGCAGATGTAGGATCATCTTTTAAAAATATTTTAGCGATAGGTGTTGGAATGGCTGTTGAATTAGGTTATGGAATCAATACTATAGCAGGTTTTTTAACAAGAGGAATTAATGAAATGATTACTTATGTTAAAGAAACAAAAGGTAAAGAAAAAACATTGATGGGATTAACAGGAGTTGGAGATTTAATTCTTACTACAATGTCAGATTTTTCAAGAAATAGAACATTTGGTAGAAATTTTATTAAAAATGGGAAAGAAAAATCAAACAAAAATAATACAGTTGAAGGTCTAGAAGCAATTAAATTTGTTTATGAAATCGCTAAAGAAAAAGGAATACATTTACCTATAGTTACTTCTTTATATCAAGTTTTATTTAAAAATTTACCTCCAGAAAAATTAATTAATAAACTACTATATAAAACAGATAAGCAAGAATAATATTAAAAATTTATTTTGTGTTTTATTTTTAGAAAAAGGGTATAATTATAAAGTAAAAAATATAATAAAAGGAGAAATAAATTATGAACAAAGCACAAATGGTAGAAGCTTTAGCAGATAAATTATCTATTACTAAAGCTGACGCAGAAAAAGCAATGAGCGCTTTTATTGAGCTTACAGTTTCATCAGTTAATGCTGGTAAAAAAGTAGCTATACCTGGTTTAGGTTCTTTTGAAAAAGTTAAAAGAGCAGCAAGACAAGGAATAAATCCTCAAACTGGAGAAAAAATTCAAATTAAAGCTAAGAATGCTCCAAAATTCAAAGCAGCTAAAGCATTTAAAGATTTAGTAGCTTAATTAGTTTTTATAAAAAAAGTAATTATTATTACTTTTTTTATTCGCAAAATTGGATGTAATCAATAATTCCTGGATATATTAATTCCAATTCACTACCTAGTTTTTTAGCTTCTTCTATATTTAAAGATTTGCCTTTGTATTCTTCTATTACTTCTCAATCAATATAAAAAAAAGAATTAAATTTTTTATAATAAAAAATATAAAAGCATATACCTCCATTATCCCTTATTAATTTTAAATAATTATGTTGATGTATTTTTATGTTATCTAAAGGCAAAGAGTTTAACTCTGTACTCTTTGCTTCAAATGCTATGAACTTACTTTTAAAAACTCCATAATAATCCGCAAAAGACTTTTTCTTAATATAAGCATTTTCTACTTTTAATTTCCCATTTTGTTTTATAACTTTCGAAAAATTTACATCAACATCTTTTTTATGTATAACTGCTATATTATTTTTTTTATATAAATTATTTGTTTTATTAATTATTGATTCTAACATCTTACCTCTATTTTTAATAATATCCTCCCTTCATATGTTTATATCTTTTTTATATCTTAATAATTAAAATATAAATCTAAACCTTTTATTTAAAGTATATTTTCTTGTTATAATAAATTTATGATTCAATGATTTCCAGGACATATGGCAAAAGCTTTAAAACAATTGAAGGAAAAACAAACCTTAGCCGATCTTTTTATTGTAGTCTTAGATTCTAGAGCCCCAATTTCTTCATATAACACAGAATTTGATGATATAGCTCCTGCAAAACCAAGGTTATTTGTTATAACTAAAAAAGATTTTGGAGATGAAAAAAAATTAAGTAGCATTATAAACCATTATAAAAAAGATGGTGATGATTGTATTTTGGTTAATTTAAAATCAAATTCTTCAGGAAAAAAAATAATAAAAAAAGCAGAGAGAATGTTGGAAAAAAAACACGAAAGAGATTTAAAAAAAGGTATTTTAAAACCAAGATTAAGAGTTTTTGTTGTTGGTGTTCCAAATTCAGGTAAATCAACATTAATTAATGCTATAGCCAAAAAATCTTCAACTAAAGTAGGAAATATGCCTGGTGTAACAAAAGGACAACAGTGAGTAAGTGCAGGAAATATGCAATTATTAGATACTCCCGGCATCCTTTGACCTAAATTTGATGATGAATTAATTGGTATTAAATTAGCTATTATAGGTTCTATAAAAACAGATATTATACCAACTCAAGAATTGGTATACTCTGGATATAAATTATTAAGTAAATTTTATCCCGAAAAATTACACTCTTTAAATTTAAAACCAGCAAATAATGAAAAAGAAATTTACAAACAAATTTTAATTTTATGTAAAGAAAAAAAATTTATAATGTCTAAAGAGAAACCTGATTTTAATAAAGTTAATAAATGATTTATTAATTATTTAAAAAATTTAAAATTAGTTACTTATGATTAAAATAATCATCAAAAAAATCAAATAATTAAATTAAAATATTTTTTGTTTTATAATATATTCATAAATATGAATATTAAAAAATATGATTCAATAGTAATAGGTGGAGGTCATGCAGGAATGGAGGCTGCTTTTGCTTTGTCTAAAAAAGGTCATAGAACAGCTTTAATAACTTTAAATAAAAATAAATTAGCTATGATGCCATGCAATCCTTCCATTGGAGGTCCTGCAAAAGGAATACTTACAAGAGAAATTGATGCGTTGGGTGGAGTGCAAGGTTTATTCTCTGATAAAGCTATGATTCAAATTAAAATGCTTAATGATTCAAAAGGGCCTGCAGTAAAGGCTTTAAGAGCTCAAATTGATAAAGAACTATATTCTAAATTAATGCTTGAAGAAGCAATTAAGCAAAATAACTTAGATATTATTGAAGGTATGGTTAAAGGTTTAAAAATAAAAGACAAAATAATTGCAGGGGTTGAGCTTGATGATGATTCAATAATTTATGCAAAAGTTGTTATTGTTACAACAGGAACATACATGAAGTCATATATACTTAGAGGTTCTGATAAAAATCTAGAAGGACCAGATGGAGAAAGAACTTCTTCAAAATTATCAGAATCATTAAAAGATAATGGATTTGAATTAATTAGATTAAAGACTGGAACTCCACCAAGAGTCAAATCGTCTTCAATTGATTTTTCAAAAGTAGAAAAAGAAATTATTCCAATTTCAGATTACGCTTTTTCGCATCGTTCAAAAATAAAACTTAAGAATCAAATAAGTTGTTATTTAACATATACAAATCATAAAACACATGAAATAGTTAAAAAAAATGTTGATAAGTCTTCAATGTACTCTGGATTAATAAATGGAGTAGGGCCAAGATATTGTCCTTCAATAGAGGATAAAATTATTAGATTTGCTGATAAACCAAGACACCAAATATTTTTAGAACCAGAAACCAAAGAAGGTGATTTAATTTATGTTAATGGTCTTTCTACTTCTATGCCTATTGATATTCAAAAACAAATTTTAGAAACAATACCCGGTATGGAAAATGCTGAAGTTGTTAAATGAGGATATGCAATTGAATATGATGCTATTAATCCTTTGCAACTAAAAAAAACTTTTGAATCTAAAAATATTAAAGGTTTATATTTTGCAGGTCAAATAAATGGATCTTCTGGTTATGAAGAAGCAGCATCACAAGGTTTATATGCAGGTATTAATGCAGCTTTACAATTAGAAAAAAAGGAACCTTTAATAATAACTAGAGATAAAGGATACATTGCAGTTTTAATAGATGATTTAATTACCAAAGGAACAAAAGAGCCTTATAGAATGTTGACTTCAAGAGCAGAATATAGATTACTATTACGTAATGATAATGCTGATTTTCGTTTAAGTAAATTAGGATATCAAGTTGGATTGATAACAAAAGAAGAATATAATAATGTAAAAGATAAATACAAATTAATAAAAATTGAGATAGAAAAACTAAAGAATAATTTTGTTTCTTCAAATTCCAATTTAGCAAAAAAATATAATATAACTTCTGGCCCTTCTTTATATCAAGTGTTATCAAGACCGGAAGTAGACCCAAAAGATGTTACAAATTTTAAATATTCATATGAATTAGTTACACAAATAAGATTAGAAGGTTATATTAAAAAACAAGAAATACAAGCCAAAAAAATGAAAAGATTAGAAAAACTTAAATTACCAATAGATATAGATTATAAAAATGTAGCCAACTTAGCAACAGAAGCAATTCAAAAATTAAATATTATAAAACCGACAACTATAGGTCAAGCAACAAGAATATCTGGTATTAATCCTGCGGACATACAAATGTTAATGTTTCATCTAAATTTAAAATTTAAAAAAGGAGAATCCAATGAAAATTAATTTAATAGCAGTTGGATCTTTAAATAAAGAAACAAAGATATTGTTTAAGGATTACGTAAAAAAATTAAGTTTTTATGCTGAGTTAAGAATTTCTGAAGTTAAGCCTATATTAGATAAAAATATTGAAATAATTAAACAAAAAGAAACAAAGATTATAAAATCTTTGATTAATAAAAACTCAAGGGTTATTCTTTGCTCTTTGAATGGTGAAACAATGACCTCAAAAAAATTTTCAGAAAAATATTCTAATATTGATAACTTAACCTTTATTATCGGTGGTTCTTATGGAGTTGAAGAAACACAATTTAATGAAAAGATTTGTTTTTCTAAAATGACTTTTCCGCATCAATTATTTAGAGTATTTTTAGTAGAACAATTATTTAGAGCTCATAGTATTAAAAATAATTCTAAATATCATAAATAAAAATAAAAATAAAATGTTTATTATTTAAATTGGGTATAATTTATAAAATGTGAAAATGAAATAATAAAAAAATTGCATATGCTTCAATTTTAGTTGCTGCATCTGTATCTTTTGTTATTGTTGGTTCAAGATTAGCAGCCATAACAACTTTTCCTTCTTTTAAAGTTGCTTTTGCTGGATTGCCAATTAAAATAACTGGATACTTATTTGGGCCGCTAATTGGAGCTGTAACAGGATTGATTGCTGATATCTTGTCTTTTGCACTTCTACCAACTTACTATCACCCATTATATTCTTTAATTATGGCTATGACTGGTTTTATTCCTGGAGTAATTATGTGAGTTATGGTTAAAAAGAAACCATCTTTAAATGCATATTTTGGAATTTCTTTTATTATTTTATTATTAATTGCTATTAGTACAATAATTGTTATACAATATATTCCTGATAAATTTATTGTAGGTACAAAGGAACATCCATCAAAAATGCCTATACATAATAAATTAGCTATACAATTGATTGCTTCATCAGGTTTTTTTCTTTGAGCAATTATTTTAGTTATTTTTAGAGTTATAAAAAAATGGAATAAACATCTTATCTTAACAGCTCCAATTATTTTGTTTTGTTCATTATTAGAGGTAAATAACTCGCTTCTTACACCATACGCTGATTCTTTAACTATAGGTATTCCTTTTGGTACAGCATATATTTTCCATATGTTTACTTCTCCTTTAAAAATATTTACTAATATAGCAATAGTATCTATAACATATAGAATTATAGGACCTTTAGTTAGAAATAAAATAGATAATTCATATTAAAAAAGGAAGGATGAATATGAAAAAAACAATTTATGTTTGTGGTCCAACAGTCTATAATGATCCGCATATAGGTAACTTAAAACCTATAATTATTTTTGATATTTATATAAAATCTTTAAAATCTTTAGGATATAAAGTTAACTTTATTCATAATATAACAGATATTGATGATAAAATAATTTCAAAATCCATTGAAGAAAATAAAACAGAAAAAGAAATTTCTGATAAATATACTAAATTATATAAAGATTTATTAAAGCAAAGTAATGTAGATAAACCATCATGAATGCCTAGTGTTATAGAAAATATGCCATTAATTATTAATTTTATAAATTCTTTAATTAAACTAGGGTTTGCTTATATATCAAACGGCAATGTTTATTTTTCTATTTCTAAAGATTCTAAATACGGTTATATATCAAACAGAAAAATAGAAGATATGATTTTTGAAGATTTTTCAGAAAACAAAGAAAACAAAGAAGATTTTGCACTTTGAAAAAAAACTGATATAGGAATAACTTTTGATTCTCCTTGAGGAAAAGGAAGGCCCGGTTGACATACTGAATGTGCCGCTTTTATTAATAAGATTGGAAAATTAGATATTCATGGTGGAGGTTCAGACTTAATATTTCCTCATAATGAAAATGAAGCGTCTCAATTCAGAGTATTGAATAAATGTGAAATTACAAAAGAATGAAAACATATTGGACAAATTAATATAAATAATATTAAGATGTCTAAATCTCTTGGAAATATAATTAATGCTCAAGATTTTTTTAAAAAATATGGTTCAAACACACTAAGACTACTTTTTTTAATATCTTCTCCTACAAAACCCTTTAATATAAATGAAGATATAATAATAGAAGCAAATACAAAAATGAAATTTTTTTTAAAGAAAGCCAAGCAAGCTCAGTTAAACTCAAAAATTGAAGTTAAAAACAATACAATTGCAAAATATATTAAAAATTGAAACTTTTCAAAAGCTATCGAATTATTAAATAAAAACTCTAAATTAGTAAATTTAAATTCTGATAATAAAATTAATCAAGAATTTTTAGCTAATTTAAAAGTATTAGGATTAATAAATAAAGAAAACGAAATAAGCATAAAAGAAAAAGAAATATTTAATAAATGAGAACATTTAAAATCAAAAAAAATGTATAAAGAGGCAGATCTTATAAGAGAAAAGCTTATAAAAATAGGGTTTTTATAAGATTATAATAATTTATAATAAGTTAAAATATAAGTTGAAAGGAATGAATATGGGAAAATTAATTTACGGGAAAAATACTGTTTTAGATGCAATAAAAAATAAACTTCCCGTTAAAAATCTTTATATATTAAAGAAGAATTCGTTTAATTTTTCAAGTGACATTAAAATAAAAATTATCGAAAAAAAAGAGATGGATAAAATTTGTAATGGAAATCACCAAGGTTTTATTGCTGAACTAAAAGAATTTAATTATTTCAGTTTGGAAGAAATTATAAAAAATAAACCTAACAAAATTTTAGTTTTAGATAGAATTCAAGATCCACATAATTTTGGTGCAATTTTAAGAACAGCTAATGCATTTGGATATAAATATATCATGATAGCAAAAGATAGACAAGTGGATGTAACCCCCACAGTATTAAAAGTTTCTTCTGGAGGATATATTAACATAAAAATAATTAGAGTAAACTCTATGTCTACTGCAATTAAGAAATTAAAAGAAAATGGAATTTGAATATATTCTACTGCAATTAAAAATGGTATTTCTATAAAAGAAATAACTTTTAATGAACCCTTTGCTATTATTTTGGGCAATGAAGGAAAAGGAGTTTCAAAAACAATATTAAAACTTTCAGATCAAAATGTATTTATTCCTACGGAAGGAACAATACAATCATTAAATGTTTCTGTTGCCGCAGGTATAATCCTCTCTAAATAAAAGGAGAAATATGAATTACATTCAATTAAAAAAAATGATTGAAAATAAAGAAAATAATAAAGCTATTTTTAATGTGATGAAAGAATACGATACACAATTTAAAATAATTTTAAATAAATATAAATGAAAATATATTAACACACCATTAGAGGCAGAAGATATTTTAAGTATTTTTATGTTTTCTATCCCGAATTTAATAAAAAAATATTCACCAGAGAAAGGAGCAAGTTTCTCAACATACATTAAAAATGAATTTAAGTTTACAATTTTTAAATATACTAGAAGTTATGGTACTAGGAGATATAAAGTTTTAAATTCATATATAGAATATAAAGACGGACTTTATTCTATTCCCGGAATAATACCTTATTCAGAATTGAATTTTTCTACATTAACACCTTTTGAATTTTCTGTATTCTTATCTATATTTGAAGCTAATAAAACAATTCCCCAAACAGCTATTGAACACAAAACCTCAAGATACAAAATTGAGTCTGCATTAAATAGAATAAAACTTAAAATAAAAAAACAAATATAAATTGATATAATTTTCACATGAATAAAAGAAAAGTGATGTTAGCATGCGAACAATGTAATTCTAGAAACTATTCAACACCAAAATCAATTTTAAAAAGATTAGTTAAACAAAAATTTTGCAAAAAATGTAACGCCAAAACATTACACAAGGAAGAAAAATAATGAATAATATCAAAAAAATAACAAAACCAAAAAAACAAAAAATAAAGATGGATAAAGAATCAAAAACAAAGATTAATTATACAAAACCAAATAAAAACAAAGATAAAAAAGAAAAAACACCAAAATTAAAAGGTTTTTTAAAAGAATTAAAAAGAGTTAGATGACCTTCAGCAGAAGAAGCTTGAAAAGTTTTTGTTATTTCTATTATTTTTGTTATCATAAGTTCAACAATATTATTATTAATTACTTATAGTTTTACAAATTTATGAACAAGTATGGGCGTAGGGATAGGAGCTTAAAATGAATATGGAAAAAAAATGATATATGGTTACTACTATACGTGGTAAAGAAGAAAAGGTTGTAGAGTCATTAAATAATAGGATTATTTCAGAGTCTCTTCAAGAAGTTATCGGGGAAATCAAACTTTATATAATCCCTCATTTTACACCTTCAGGAAAATTTAAGAAAAAAAACCTTTTCCCAGGTTATATTTTTGTTGAAATGGTTATGACAAATGATGCTTGATTTATTGTTCGTAATACACAATATGTAACAGGATTGATCGGTTCTTCAGGACAAAGAACAAAACCTACTCCAGTATCTTTATTAGAACTTAAAAAGATAAATCGTAAATGTGAAAAAATTTGACAAGATTATAAAGAAGGAAAATTAGAACCTGAAGTTTTCAAAAAAGGTGAAATTATTGAAGTTATTTCTGGTTCTATGAAAGGACTTAAAGGTCCGCTTATTAAATATAGTAAAGAAAAAATGACTGTTACAGTTGATTTAACTCTTTTCGATAGAAAAACACCTACCGAATTAAAATTTGAAGAAGTAGAGAAAGAAAATGCATAACATTAAAATATAAAGTTTGAACTGTCCACAAACTTTTAATGAATAAGATTTTAAATTTTATTAATAAAAATTAAACTAAAAAAGTTTGATTTTTTATTTTCTTTTTTATTTTTTTATACTATAATAATTAAGCAATAAATACAAAAGCACCTCTGGGGAGGTAGCAAAGTGGCCAAATGCATCCGGCTGTAACCCGGCTCCGAAAGGTTCGGGGGTTCGAATCCCTCCCTCCCCACCATATTGCCCCTTAGCCAAGCGGTAAGGCATCGGTTTTTGGTATCGACATGCGTTGGTTCGAATCCAACAGGGGCAACCATATCATTTAAAATTGATCAAAAATTACAAATTAATTTGTAATTTTTTTAATTTATAATTATTATAATTTTTTTATCTATAACTTTAATTCATACAATAGATGCAATACTATTAATAATATTAATTGCAATTTATTTTATAGATAAGTTTATTCTTTAATAAATATGTTAAAATATTTAAGAATAAATCCTATAAATGGTAAATTCATCAATCACCTCAGTGAATTCATTAGGGTGTGCTCGAGAAGAGTGCTTAATGTTAGAAGCTTTGGGTAGAACAACAAACAACAAGGAGACATATATGTCAGAAAAAGTAATTACAGATACAGCTGTAGAAAAAAAAGAAGAAACAAAAAAAACAAATAAGAAAGAAATTATTTCAAAGCAAAAACTTTTAGAAGCCGGAACATATTTTGGTCATAAAACTTCACAATGAAATCCTAAAATGAAAACATATATTCATATGGCTAAACAAGGAACACATATTATTGATATACAACAAACACAAAGAATTTTAGAATTTGCTTATCAAATGATACAAAAATTAGCTAGTAGAGATGCATCATTTATTTTTGTTGGTACAAGAAAACAATCTAAAATAGCAGTTAAAGAAAATGCATTAAGAGTTAGACAATCATATGTATCTGAAAGATGATTAGGTGGTATTTTGACAAATAATAGAACTATTTTCCAAAGAGTTAAGAGAATGGAAGAATTAGAAAGAATGCAAAAAGGAAATTTTGACGGATACACTAAAAAAGAAGGGGTTTTATTTACTAAAGAATTAGAAAAATTACAAAAAAATCTTTCAGGTATTCGTAATATGAGACAAAGACCACATGTTATGATCATAGCAGATCCACAACACGATTTAAATGCTATCAAAGAAGCAAGAAGATTAGGTGTTAGAATTATAGGTATTACAGATACAAACTGTGATCCTTCTTTAGTGGATGTGGCAATACCTGCTAATGATGATTCTATAAAATCCGTAACATTAATTATGACTATTTTAGCAGATGCAATAGCATCAGCTAAAAATGGAAAACAATTATTTGCATATCAGGAAGATTCTAATATTGTATTACCAGAAGAAATCAAAAAAGAAATAAAAGGAAGAAATTCTAGATTTATAAGAAGAAATGATAATAGAAGAACAAATGATAATAGAAGAACAAATAATTCTTTAGAAACAAAAACTAATAAAACAAAAGCAACAGAAACAAAAGCAACAGAAACAAAAGCAGCAGCAACAAAAGCAACAGAAACAAAAGCAACAGAAACAAAAGTAACAGAAACAAAAGCAGCAGCAACAAAAGCAACAGAAACAAAAGTAACAGAAACAAAAGCAGCAGCAACAAAAGCAACAGAAACAAAAGCAGCAGCAACAAAAGCAAAAGAAACAAAAGTAGCAGCAACAGAAACAAAAGCAAAAGCAACAAAAACAAAAGCGGCAGCAAAAGAAACAAAAGCAAAAGAAACAAAAGCAACAGCAAAAGAAACAAAAACAAAAGCAAAAGCAACAAAAGCAACAGCAAAAGAAACAAAAGCAACAGCAAAAGAAACAAAAGCGGCAGCAAAAGCAACAAAAACAAAAGCGGCAGCAAAAGAAACAAAAAAAGGTTAGGTGAAATATATGGCAGTTACAGCACAATTAGTTAAAAAATTAAGGGAAAGAACAGGAGCTGGAATCTTAGATTCTAAAAAAGCTCTTGAATCATCAAATGGAGATATCGAAAAAGCTATAGAGTTTTTAAAAGAAAAAGGTCAAGCTAAAGCGGCAAAAAAAGCAGGAAGAATTTCTGCCGAAGGATTAGTTTCTACAATTGAAAACTCTAATTCAGCAGTTATAGTAGAAATCAACTCAGAAACAGATTTTGTTTCTAAAAATGCACAATTTCAAAAATTGGTAAAAGATATAACAGAAGCTTTATTATCAAGTGATTTTAATAATGATGAAGAAGCTTCTAAGATAAAAGTTGACGGAAAAACAATCGAAGAGTTATGTATAAATGCAACTGCAACAATAGGAGAAAAAATATCATTCCGTAGAGCAAGTAAATTTATAGCAAAAGATAACGAAGTAATCGGATCATATACACATGCTAATGGACAAATAGCTTCATTGGTATTATTAAAAGGTTCAAATAAAGAAGCAGCTAAAAATGTTGCAATGCATATTGCAGCTATGAATCCAGATTTCTTAAATGCAGAATCAATGCCTAAAGAAAAAATTGAAGAGTTTAAAAAAGAAATTTTAAAAGAAATGGTAGGAATTGATAAGCCGGATAATATTAAAGAAAAAATGGCAGAAGGTAAATTAAGAAAAGTACTTTCAGAATTAACATTAATTGATCAAGAATTTGTTATGGAAAAAATGTCAGTAGGAAAATATCTGCAAGGAAAATCTTTGGAAGCAAAAGAAATGATTAGATTTGAAGTTGGAGAAGGAATAGAAAAACAAGAAACAGATTTTGCAGCAGAAGTTGCTTCACAAATGAAAAAATAGCTCAAAGCTATTTTTATTTTTATTTTTATAAAATTAAAGTTATAATTTATACAATATATTAAAAAGAGGTGAAATATGAAAAGAAAATTTTTTATAAATATTGGTTTATTAACTATTATATCAACACCGATTATTGCAATAATTTCATGTTCATCCAACTCTTATAATTTATCAGCTTTAAAAAAAGCTATGATTTATTCAAATGATGAAATGATCTTAGAAGATGGAACTATCATTAAAGGAGAAATAGTTCATAAAATAACTGATCAAATAACCAACATTCAAAATAATACTAAAAGATCTTTTAAAGAATTAAAAGATAAAATAGATGCTGGAGTTTCACAAATGTTGAATTCTCCACAATGAAAAAACGCTAGTTCAAATAATTCATTATATAAATGGTCTCATACAACAACTCAAAAGTACAAAACAACATATAATCATGTTATGAATTTAATAAATCAAAAACATATAAAAAAAGCGGTATCAGAAATTGAAGAGTTTGAAAGAAAATTTGGAGAAAGATATAAACGTGATTGAGAAAAACTAAATGATCAAGATAAAAAGAATGGTCCATATAATGGTCAAAAAATAAAATCTTTAGTTACTCCAAGTCTTATTACTTCAACAATTTTAGAAATTAAAAAAGGATGAAAAGCAACATTTAATTGAGGCGGAATTAAAGGTTTAACCAAAAGCGCTAAACTTCAAATTCAAATTGCTATTAAAATGTATTTTAATGAATTAAATATTAATATAGTTTTTAAATAAAAAGGTGGATAAATTATGTACAAAAAAATTAAATTAAATGATTCTATTATTCAAAATGCTATTAATAAAGAGTTAAACAGACAAGAAAATCACATTGAATTAATTGCTTCTGAGAATTTTGTTTCTAACGACGTTTTAAAAGCTACTGGTTCTATTTTAACTAATAAGTATGCAGAAGGTTATCCTGGCAAAAGATATTATGATGGAACTAAATATGTTGATATAGTAGAAAACTTTGCTATAGATAGACTAAAAAAATTATTTAATGTAAACTTTGCTAATGTTCAACCTCATTCAGGTTCATCAGCCAATGCTGCTGCAATAGCTGCTTTAATAGAACCTGGAGAAAAGATACTTGGGATGTCCCTTGATGCTGGGGGTCATTTAACTCATGGTTATAAAATCAATTTCTCTGGAAAATTTTATAAAACATCTTTTTATGGTGTTGATGATAATGGTAAATTAAATTATAATGAAATTTTAGCTATTGCTAAAAAAGAAAAACCTCAATTAATAATTTGTGGAGCTTCAGCTTATTCTAGAGTTATAGATTTTAAAGAATTTAAAAAAATAGCAGATGAAGTTGGTGCTAAATTATTAGCTGATATAGCACATATAGCAGGTCTTGTTGCTACCAATCTACATCCTACACCTGTTGGTTTTGCAGATATAATAACATCAACAACTCACAAAACCTTAAGAGGAGCAAGAGGCGGAGTTATTATGACAAATTCAAACGAAATTTCTAAAAAAATTGATCGTTGAGTATTTCCCGGTTATCAAGGAGGACCTTTATTACATTCAATAGCTGGTAAAGCTGTTTCATTTAATGAGGCTTTACAACCAGAATTTAAAACATACATAAAACAAGTAATAGAAAATTCAAAAGTATTTGCTGAAGAATTTAAAAAATATGGAGTACCTGTAATTTCAGGGGGAACAGACAACCATTTATTTATGATTGATGTTAAAACCAAGTTTAATATAACAGGTAAAGATGCTTCATCTATTTTACAAGAAATAGGTATTACTGTAAATAAAAATTCTATTCCCAATGATACTGAGTCCCCACTTAAAACATCTGGTTTAAGATTAGGAACACCAGCAATGACAACTAGAGGTTTCAAGGAAAAAGAATTTATAAAAGTAGCCAAGATAATTATAGAAGCGCTTAATTCTAAAAGAAACAAAACAGTTATTGAAAAATTAAAAGAAGAAGTAAAAATAATAATGAATGAATATAATTTTAAAAATACTAACTCAATTTAGTATTTTTATTTTTTATTTTTTATAAAAAAAGAGTAAAATTATTATGGGTATTACATAAGTAATATAATTTTTTGTTAAACCTCTTTACTAAGAGGTTTAACATTTTATACATAATAACTTCCAAAATACCCGGGAGGTATAAGTGCTTAAAGATTCATTTATAAAAAGAATATTAAAAGTACATTTAATTTTAAACTTTATTATTATAATTAGTTTTGCTGTAGCTGCTTTTTATAATTGATATCTTTTATTAGGATATATTGTTGGTACAATTATTTCAACAATATCATTCCTATTTAATATCTTCTCAGCAAAAATTCTTCTTTCTAAAAAAAGAAGTAAAAAAAAAGCCATTTTTTTAGGTTGGCTTAGAAATATATTGTATATGTTTTGATATGCTATTTGAGTTATTTTAATAATTTGAATTGATTCCTCTTTTCAAGGTTATAAATTTGGAAGTGGAGGAGTTAAAATAATTTTAAAACCAATTCATTTTATAACATTTTTATTTGGAATTTCTGTAGTTGTAATTTCTATTATTATTGCACAAATTTCAAAAAATAAAAGAAAGGGGGAAATTAATGGGTAAATTAACAAAGGGAATGTCTTCAACAAATTGAAGAGATATATTGCAACCACAATTAATTTCTGTATTCTTGGTAACAATAGTTTTAATTATTATTTCTATTATTATTTATAAAAAGGTTCAAGAAGTTAAACCTAATGAAGCGCCAAAAGGTGTTGCATTTATGGCTGAACAATATGTTCGTGGTGTAGATAGTTTATTTAAATCTGTAGCAGGAGAAGAAAAAATTCAACCTGTCGCTCCTTATATATTTACTTTACTTACATTTTTAATGTTAGGTAATATATTTGGTTTGATTGGATTTGAACCTCCTTCTACTTCTTATTCAGTAACTTTAACTTTAGGTTTAGTTTCTTGAATAGGAATTTATGTTGTTGGTATTATTTATCAAAAATGAAGATTTTTCAAAAAGTTTGTTAATCCACTTGAAATTATAGGGCAATTTACACCTCTTATATCAATCTCATTCCGTTTATTTGGAAATATGATTGGTGGAGCAACGATAATGTATTTAGTTTATCATGTAACAGGAGTTATTTGAGCCCACATACCATTTTTAGGTCAAGTGAATTTACTTGGAGCATTAATTGCCCCTCCACTTCATTTCTATTTTGATGTATTTGATGGAATTATTCAAGGTTTTGTATTTACATTACTTACAACTGTTTATTGATCATTAGAAGCTTCAGAAGAATACCCTGAAATCAAAACAGATAAAAAAGTTATTGCATTCGCAAGGCAAAAAGGAAAAATTAATTAATTTTTAAAAAGGAGAAAAATATGACAGAACAAATAATAGAGTATGCTGCAAGAATTACTGATACTCATTTAGATAAAATGACAGGTAATGGCGCTGGACTAGGTTATGGTTTAGTAGCTGTTGGTGCAGGATTAGCTATGGTTGGTGCTGCAGGAGCTGGAGCTGGTCAAGGTATTGCGGCTGGTAGAGCTGCAGATGCTGTTGGTAGAAATCCAGAAGCGGAAGCAAAAATCCGTACAATGATGATAGTTGGATCAGCTATTGCTGAATCAGCTGCTATTTATGCGCTTATTATTTCAATTCTTTTAATCTTTGTTTATTAATATGAAACAAGGATTAAAATTAAATATAAACTTATTTGAAATCGATTTTTATTCAAAAAAATTACCAAATGAGTTGAAAGAAAAATTTAATGCTCTTTTCCCTTCATGAGCAACTGTATTAGCTACAATTATATCATTTACAATTTTACTTTTAATTATTACAAAGTTGGTATGAAAACCAGTTAAAAAAATGATTTCTGATAGACAAGCTTATATTCAAAATAACATTGATGAGTCTCAACGTCAAAACAACGAGGCATCACAAGATAGGGAAAAAGCTAACAAAGAATTAGTTCAAGCTAAATTAACAGCCGCTAAAATTTTAGAAGATTCAAAGTTAATTGCGGAAAAACAATCTGAAAATATTAAAGATGATGCTTCAAAACAGTCTTTAAGAATTTTAAAAGAAGCAAAAAAAGAAATTTTAATTCAAAAAGAATCTTTAAAAGAAGAAACAAAGCAAGAAATTATTAAAGTGGCTTTAGCAGCTGCTAAAAAAATAGTAGAAAAAGAAGTTGATAATAAAACGAATAGAAAACTTATTGAAAACTTTATTGAGCAAAAATAATGGAACATAAAATAATAGGTTATTCACTTGCTTTACTTGAACTATCACAAGAAGAAAAAAAATTGAAAGAATATAAAGAACAAATAGATATTATTTGTAATCTATTTAAAGAAAATGAAGAATACATAAATATTATAGATTCACATAATCTTGAAACAAAAACAAAACAAAATTTAGTAAAAAAATTATTTAGTGAAAAGGTCGAAGAATCTTTAATTAATTTTATTTTAATTCTTATTGCAAAAAAAGAAGTGAAAATAATGATGTCTACTTTTAAGAAAACAATAAATTTAATTAATGATTTAATTGGAATTAATGAAGGTGTTGTTTATTCATCAGAAAAATTAACACCAGAATTAATTTCTCAAATAGAAAAAACAACTTCTAATAAATTAGGTGTTGAAGTCAAATTATGAAATAAGGTAGATGTTAAATTAATTTCAGGTATTCGAGTTGTTGTAAATGGTGAAGTAATTGACAACTCTTTACAATCACAACTAGATTTACTAGAAAAAGAATTAAAATCGGGGGTAAAATAATGGCTTTAAAAGCAAATGAAATTAGTGCAGTTATAAAAGAACAAATTAAAACTTATAGCAAAAAAATTCAAACAGATGAAATTGGTAAAGTTATAACAGTTGGTGATGGAATTTCTTTGGTATCAGGATTAGATAAAGTTATGCTTGGAGAGCTATTAGAATTTTCTGGTGGCATATTTGGTATGGCACTAAACCTAGAAGAAGATGCCGTAGGTGTTGTTCTTATGGGTTCTGATAAAAATATCAAAGAAGGTGATATTGTCAAAAGAACAGGTAAAGTTATTTCTGTTCCTACAGGGGATCAATTATTAGGACGTGTTGTTAATGCATTAGGTGTTGCACAAGACGGAAAAAAAGCGATTGACAGTAAAACAAAAAAAGAAATATTCAAAGTTGCTCCAGGAGTTATGAGTCGTAAAGAGGTTAATGAACCTTTAGAAACAGGTATTATTGCAATAGATTCTATGATTCCTATTGGAAAAGGTCAACGTGAACTTATTATTGGTGATAGACAAACAGGTAAAACTGCTATTGCTATAGACACTATTATTAATCAAAAAAGTAAAAATGTTAATTGTGTTTATGTTGCAATTGGTCAAAAAAACTCAACTGTTGTACAAATTGTTGAAAAATTAAAAGCTCATGAAGCCATGGAATATACAACTGTTGTTGTAGCTACAGCATCAGATTTAGCGCCACTTCAATATATAGCGCCTTATACAGGTGTTACAATTGCTGAAGAATGAATGGAAAAAGGAAAAGATGTATTAATAGTTTATGATGATTTATCTAAACATGCTGTTGCATATAGAACTTTATCATTATTATTAAGAAGACCACCTGGTCGAGAAGCTTATCCTGGAGATGTATTTTATCTTCATTCTCAATTATTAGAACGTGCAGCAAGAGTAAACAAAGAATATGGTGGAGGTTCTATAACAGCTTTACCAATAATTGAAACACAAGCAGGAGATATTTCGGCTTATATTCCAACTAATGTTATATCTATTACTGATGGACAAATTTTTACTATGTCAGATTTATTTGCATCAGGACAAAGACCAGCTGTAGATCCTGGATTTTCAGTTTCTCGTGTTGGTTCAACTGCTCAAATAAAAGCAATGAAACAAGTTTCAGGAACATTAAAGTTAGAACTTGCACAATATAATGAAATGGTTGCTTTTGCTCAGTTTGGTTCTGATTTAGATAACTCAACAAGAAGTATATTAAATCATGGTGGTCGTGTATTAGAAATATTAAAACAGAAACAATATTTACCATTATCTCAAATAGATCAAGCAATATTATTATTGGCTGTTAAAGAAAGATTAATCAACCCAATACCATTAAATAATATTAAAGATTATAAAAATAAATTAATTGACTTTTTTAATATAGATAAAAAAGCTAAAGATTTAAGAAAAATTTTAGAAATTAAAAAAACATTTGATGATGATTTAACAGAAAATTTCAAATGAGAAATTCATCAATTTACTAAAAAATATATAAAAGGAATTAATGGATATTCAGCTTCTGAAAATGATTCTTTACCAGAAGTTAAAGACCCTAAAACAAAAAAAGAAACCAAAGAAAAGGCTAAAAAATAATATGGCATCTTTACAAGAGACAAAAAGCAGATTACAAAGTGTAAATACAACTAAAAAGATAACTAAAGCTATGCAACTTGTTGCAACAGCTAAACTAAAAAGAGCTCAAAGTAATCTAGAATCAATTCAAGAATACTATACAACAGTATATGATACATTTCAAAATATTATGAACAATGTTAAAAAATTCGAAGAATTATTCCCTAAAAAACCAAAAGATTCAATATTATATATTATTATAACTTCAGATTTAGGTCTTTGCGGAGGATATAATTCCAATGTTTTAAAATTATTAAAGAATAATTTAAAAAACAGAAAAGAAAAAGATAAGGTAATTGTTATAGGAACAAAAGGAATAACACATTTAAATGCAAGCATTTTTTCTAAATCAGTAATTAAAGAATACGCTAATTTTGGAGATAATCCTAATTATGATGATTCAGAAAAAATAGGTGCAGAAATAATTGCTCAATTTATGACAGGAAATGTCAAGCAAGTTAATTTAATTTACACAAAATTTATTAATTCAGTAACTTTTGAAGCTAAAAATAATCAATTATTACCTATAAAAAAATCAGAAAATATAAATGAAGTAAAAAGTTTAACTTTAACTGAATTTGAACCTTCTGCAGATGTAGTGTTAAAAAATTCTTTGCCTCTTTACATTTCAGCATTAATTTTTGGTTCAACAGTTGAATCAAAGGTATCAGAAATGTCTTCGCGTAGAACAGCGATGGAAAATGCAACTGATAATGCAACAGAATTAATTAAACAATTAGATCTTGAATACAATAGAGCCAGACAAGCAGCAATCACACAAGAAATTTCTGAGATTGTTGGTGGATCTGAATCTCAATAAAAGGAGACATTATGGAAAAAATAAAAAATAAAGGTAAAATAGTTCAAATACTAGGACCTGTAATTGATGTTAGATTTGATGATGATAAGTTACCAAATTTACTTAATGCTCTAGTAATAAAAACAAATAATAAAAAAATAATTGTTGAAGTAGCTCAACACATTGGTGATGATACAGTTCGTACAATTGCTATGGATGCAACAACAGGACTTGTTAGAGGTCTTGAAGTTGAAGATACAGGTGCACCTATTTCGGTTCCTGTTGGTAAAGAGGTTTTAGGTCGTATGTTTAATGTTCTTGGAGATCCAATTGATGAAATTAAAGCTCCTAAAGCACCATTATCACCAATACATCGTGAAGCCCCTTCTTATGAAGAACAAAAAACTTCAGCGGAAGTTCTTAATACAGGTATTAAAGTTGTAGATCTTCTTGTTCCTTATGCAAAAGGTGGTAAAATTGGTTTATTTGGTGGAGCAGGTGTTGGAAAAACAGTTCTAGTTCAAGAACTTATTAATAATATAGCAACTCAACACGGTGGTCTTTCTGTTTTCGCTGGTGTTGGTGAACGTACTCGTGAAGGTAATGACCTTTATCATGAAATGAAAGCAGCTGGAGTTTTAGATAAGACAGCTCTTGTATTTGGACAAATGAATGAACCTCCCGGAGCACGTATGCGTGTTGCCTTAACAGGTTTAACAATGGCTGAATATTTCCGTGATAAATTCGGACAAGACGTTTTATTATTTATTGATAATATTTTTAGGTTTACTCAAGCCGGATCAGAAGTTTCTGCTTTATTAGGTCGTATGCCTTCAGCTGTAGGTTATCAACCAACTCTTGCTACAGAGATGGGTGCATTGCAAGAACGTATAACTTCAACAAAGAAGGGTTCAATAACTTCAGTTCAAGCTGTTTATGTTCCTGCTGATGATCTTACTGATCCAGCTCCCGCAACAACATTTACTCACTTAGATGCTAAAACAGTTTTAGATCGTAATATTGCTGCATTAGGAATTTATCCAGCTGTTGACCCTTTGAATTCAGCTTCACGTATGTTGGATCCTCAAATTATTGGTAATGAACATTACGAGGTTGCTCGTGAAGTTCAACAAATACTTCAAAGATTCAAAGAATTACAAGATATTATAGCTATTTTAGGTATGGATGAATTATCTGAAGAAGATAAGAAAGTTGTTAAAAGAGCAAGACGTATTCGTAATTTCTTATCACAACCATTTTTTGTAGCTGAAAAATTCTCAGGTATAAAAGGTAAATTTGTAAACCCTAAAGATACAATCAAAGGTTTTAAAGAAATACTAGAAGGTAAACATGATAATTTACCAGAATCTGCTTTCTTATATGTAGGTACAATAGAAGAAGCTATTCAAAAAGCTAAAAAATAAACAAAGGAGTTTTTATGGAAACAAAAAATAGAACGCATTTAAAAATAATTACTCCTAAAGGAATTTTTTATGATGAACCAGTTTCAATTGTTACAGTAAAAACAACAGAAGGTTACATTGGTATTCAAACAGGAAGAGTCCCTATTGTAGCTTCAATAGAAATATCTCCTTTAAATATAGGTACAAAAGGTTCGCCAAATTATAAAGATTGTGCTATAGCTGGTGGTCTTTTATATGCAGATAAAAATACAGTTACTATAATTACTGATTCTGTAGAAGAAAAGTCAAAAATTGACATTAAAAAAGAAACCCGTAATAAAGAGATGTTAGAAAAAAAATTGAAATCAAAACTTGAATTAGTTGAAATAAGAAAGTTAAAAATTGCTTTACAAAAATCAATTAATCTTATTAATGTTAGTAAATTATAATTTCCTTATGCACTTTAAGGATGGAAGTTAAATAAAAGTATAAAAATACAGTAAAAACTGTATTTTTTTATATTAAATTTCTTTATCTAATTGTTTTATTTTCTTAATAATTTCATTATCTTTAAATGGTAATTTTTCTAAACTATGCATTCAAACCAAAGTTAAATAATTTACAAAAAATTTCATTTCTTTTAATTGTTTTGGAATATAGTCATTATATTCATTTAAAAAAATTGTTTCTTGTTTTTTATTTAATCAAGAACCATCTATAAACATAGCTAAATCAAAATGCTTATCTCCCATGGTTGCATATTCTCAATCAATTAACCATATTTTTTTATTTTTATCTTTAATTAAATTATTTATTCAAGGATCATTGTGAAGTGGTGAAACATTTTTTATTTTTTTTGATATTTCTTTAGCTTTTTTAAAATACTTATAAACTTCTTTAGGGCCTTTTTTATTTTTATTTAATTCACCAAAATATTTAATAACGCGTTTTTTATGATTTGATTTTGGAAATTTTTTTTTTGAATTATGAATTGTTTTTAAAATATTGGCAACTTGAATTAGTTCATCATCATCTTTTAAATTAGGGTTATTTCCATTAATTCATTCACTTTTATATATTTTTTTATCTTGATAAATTAGTTTTGGCACAAAATCAAAATCTGTTATTAAATCATAGTTAATCTTATGATTAAAAGAATCGAACTTCTTTTCTTTATAAAAGAAATCTATTTTGTCCTTTGTAATTTTATAAGTATCATTTTTAAAACCACCTGTTAATTTTCTTTTTACAGTTTCATTCATATATAAATAATACATTTTTTAGTATAATTTCTTTATATTATTTTTTAAAATATAAGATTTTTAAGTATATAATTACAATAAGATAAAAAAATTAAAGATTATTTTTATTTGAATTAAAAGGAGAAAAAAATGAGAATTGCACTATTTGACGCAAAAGAGTATGATAAAGAATTTTTTGAAAAAGAAAATAATAAAAGACATCAAATAACTTATTTTGAAGAAAATTTATCATTAGATAATTTGGAAAAAGCAAAAGGATTTGATGCTGTATGTGGATTTGTTAATACACCAGCAGAAACAGCAATTATTGAAGAATTATCTAATATAGGTATTAAATTTTGATTGCAAAGATCAATGGGTTACAACAGAATAGATCTTAATAAAGCTAAAGAAAAAGGTATTGAAGTATTTAGAGTACCTAACTATTCAGCAGAAACAGTTTCGGAACATGCTGTAGCATTAATGATGGCTGTTAATAGAAGATTAGTTAAAGCAAAAACTAGAACAAGTAAATGTGACTTTACATTAAATGGATTACAAGGTAAATGTATAAATAACTCAACTGTAGGTGTTATTGGTTCAGGAAAGATTGGACAAGGATTTATTTCAGCTGTTAAAGGAATGGGAGCAAATATTATTGTATTTGATGAATTTGCTCAAAAGAATTTCCCTGATACTGCAACAAAACTTGGTTTTAAATGAGTGGACAAAGATGAATTATTAACTAAATCAGACTTTATTTCAATTCATGCGCCATTACTACCAACTACAAAACATATGATTGATGATGAAGCTATAAATAAAATGAAAGATGGAATGATTTTAATTAATTGTGCTAGAGGTCCTTTAGTTGATACAACAGCTCTTATTAAAGGTTTAAAATCAGGTAAGATTGCTGGTGCAGGTTTAGATGTTATTGAAAGAGAAGAAGGAAGATTCTTCTTTGACAGAAAAAAAGATGAAGTAACAATAAAAACAGAAGATTTAGAATGAAAATATTTATTAGAACATGAAGATGTTATTGTTACTGCACATCAAGCATTCTTTTCAGATTTAGCTTTAAAACAAATTGCTTCAGTAACATTATCTAATGCTGATGATGCTGAAAAAGGTGATTTTTCAAAAGCACTAAAAATTCAAGAAGACGGAAAAGTATTGAACGGATAATTGAAAATTATGAAAGTTTTTAAATATTTTAAATTTAAAAGGTGCGAAAGACAAGAAGCGGAAGAACCAAAAAGTCTTTCAATTTGAATAAAACATGGAATTTCTGAATTTTTAGGTACAATTTTATTATCATTTGCATTAGCAGGTTTATCAATTGTTGTAGGTCATAACGGTAAAGGCGATATTGTTGCTGAAGCGTTTTTATTACATCCAATATTAGTTGGATTTTATGCTGGATTTATAGCTGTAGGATTAGTTTTAATAATATTTTTAAGGTGATCTTGTGACTTGAACCCTGCTGTTACAATAACAAGATGAATAAAAGGAACTAATACAGCAACATATAGTATTTTTAAAATTATTATTCAAATGATTGCAGGAATTGTAACGGGAATAATTATTTATGGTTTAGGAAGACTTCATAGTGGAAATTCAGCTGCCTCTAATCACGCTATTTCGGCAATAGCTTCTTCAAAAAAATCACTTGCAGTTAAAGACTTAGGTCTTCACAATGACAATATATCCGCAGGTGGAGCATGAATATTCTTTGTAGAATTAATAATGACAGGAATTTTATTATTTCCTATTTTTTCAAAAATGATCTCTGATAAATATAGAGATTTTGGAATTATGTTTATTATTTCAATGTCAGTTTGAATGGGTATATTAGGTGGTTCAGCAGCAATTAACCCAGCAAGAGGTCTTGCTCAACAAGTTCCAGGTTTATTCTTTGGACATGAAGTAGGAGGAATAACTTCACCAAATGGATATGAAGATATAGTATCTGCAACGTTGGCTATGGAAGCCGGAACATTTTTAGCCCCTTTCTTTTATGTTTTTATGCAAGGAGTTTTAACAGAATGGATAATGCCTATATTACCAACTATAATTGAATTTAGGAATTTTAGAAAAGAAAGTATGAAATCCAACTTAGGACCAAGAAATCCGTTAACTAAATTTTCTAAAAAAGCAGAATGTAAATCAAATTCAAAAAAAGAAAAAACTATTAAAACAGATTCAATAAATAATAATTCAAAAAAAGACCAAAAAGTTAAAGAAATTAAAAAAACTAAAAAATAATTTTAGTTTTTTATTTATGAAATTAATAATATTTTTATATTATAATTTAAATATTAAAAAATAAATATATTTTCAATGAAGAGAAGGTAATTAAGTAAACACCTTATTAGAGAGTCAGGATGGTGGGAGCTGACAGGGTAAAGACTTAGTGAGTTATCTTGGAGAAAAAAGTTAAACGCTTTAAGTTTCAAAAGAGTCTTTTTAAGGGTGGTACGTTAGCCCCTTTGTTAAGCTCTTTTTTATTTTTTAAAGGAGAATAATTATGAAAAAAAAATATGATCACAAACAAGTTGAAAAAAATAAAAATCAAAAATGAATTGATTTAGAAGTTTTTTCAAAACACAATAAGAATAAAAAACCATTCACAATTATTTTGCCCCCTCCAAATGTAACGGGTAAACTACATTTAGGACATGCTTGAGATGTGTCTTTACAAGATGCAATAATTAGATATAAAAAACTAAAAGGTTTTGATACTTTATGATTGCCAGGTATGGATCATGCTGGTATCGCTACACAAGCCAAAGTTGAAAAAAGATTACAAGAGCAACAAGGTATCAATAAAAATAAATTGGGGAGAGAAAAATTTATTGATAAAGTCTGAGAGTGAAAAGATAAATATGCTGAAACTATAAGACAACAATGAGGAAAAATTGGGCTTGCTTTAGATTATAAAAAAGAGAGATTTACATTAGATAGTCAAGCAAATCAAGCAGTAAATAAAGTTTTTATTGATTTATATAATAGAGGTCTTATTTATAAAGGAGAAAGAGCAATTAATTGAGACCCTATATTACAAACCGCACTCTCAAATATTGAAGTAATTACAAAAGAAACAAACTCTAAAATGTGATATTTCAAATACCAAATTAAAAACTCAGAAAAATTTTTAGAAGTTGCAACAACAAGACCTGAAACAATGTACTCGGATGTAGCTTTAGCAATAAATCCTAATGATGAAAGATTTAAAAGTTTAGTTGGAGAATTAGCTATTTCTCCTCTTACAAATGAA
This sequence comes from Mycoplasma sp., assembly GCA_024244685.1. Taxonomy (GTDB): domain Bacteria; phylum Bacillota_I; class Bacilli_A; order Mycoplasmatales; family Metamycoplasmataceae; genus Mycoplasma_K. The sequence goes on along the minus strand of JAAEOJ010000139.1, from coordinate 53,944 downwards.
GAATTACCTATTATTACAGATGAACATATTGATATAGAAAAGGGTACTGGAATAATGAAGTTATCAGCTCATGCAGCTATTGATATTGATATAATCAAAAGAAACAACTTAAAAATAAAAGAATCTATTTCAAAAGATGGAACTATGAACAAACTAGCAAAAGAATTAGAAGGATTAGATAGGATGGAAGCTAGGTTAAAAATTGTTGAAAAACTTAAGTTAAAAAAATGTTTAATTAAAGAAGAAAATATAATTAATAATATAGGTTTTTCTGAAAGAACGGGAGCTCCAATTGAAACAATAGTTTCAAAACAATGATTTGTTAAAATGGATAAACTATCTAAAGATGTACTTGATAACCTTAATTCAAAAAAAGGTGTTAATTTTATACCTAAAAAATTTGAAAATACATTAAAAAGATGAATGGAAAATGTTTATGATTGAACAATTTCTAGGCAACTTTGATGAGGTCATAGAATTCCTGCGTGATATAAAAATAATGAAGTTAAAGTTCAAGTTGAAAATCCAGGTGAAGGTTGATCACAAGATGAAGATGTATTAGATACATGATTTTCTTCAGGCATAGCACCTTTTTCTTTTTTAGGTTGACCTAATAATATGGAAGATGTAAAAAGGTATTACCCAACAAATATTTTAGTTACCGGTTATGATATTATATTCTTTTGAGTCGCTAGAATGTATTTTCAATCTTTAGAGTTTATGAAAGAAAAACCTTTTAATGACGTTTTAATTCATGGCTTAATTAGAGATGAGAATGGAAGAAAAATGTCTAAATCACTTGGAAATGGAATTGACCCTATGGAAACAATTGAAAAATATGGTTCAGATGCATTGCGTTGATTTTTATTAACAAATTCTTCGCCAGGAAATGATATTAATTATTCACCACAAAAATTAGAATCAGCTTGAAATTTAAATAATAAAATTTGAAATATTTCAAGATATATTTTAGAAGTAATGGAACATAAAACAGATGAAACAACAGAGGCTTACAAATGAATAAATAACAAACTATTCAATTTAGAAATACAAGTTTCAAAGTATATGGATAAATATGATTTTACAATTGTAGGTAAAGAAATTTATAACTTTATACAAAACGAATTTTCTTCTTGATATATAGAAATGACTAAAGCTTTACCAAATAAAGAAGAAGCGAAAAACATTTTGAGAAAAACTCTTATAATAATTTCTCCTATACTTCCATTTATTACAGATGAAATTTGAACCGAATTTAATGAAGGTATTATTTTTGAAAAAGAATGACCTAAATTAGAAAAACATGAGGAAAAAAATATTGATATAGTTATAGAGTGTACAAAGGCTATAAGAGACTTTAGAGAAACTCATAATCTTTCAAAAAATGTATCAGTAGGTTTTTATTCAACTAAAGAAATCGATGAATCTACACTAAGTTTAATTAATAAACTAGCAAATGCAGAAATCAAAGAAAACAAAGATGTTGTATATAAAATAAAAGATTTTGAAATATTTATCTCAATAACACAAGAGATGAAGATAAAACAGGAAATAAAAATAAAAGAAGAAATAAAAAAATTGGAATTTGAAATAGCAAGGTCAAAAAACATTTTATCTAATCAAAATTTTATAAAAAATGCTCCAAAAAATAAAGTTGAAGAAGAAAAAAATAAGTTTGAAAATTATAAGAATAAATTAAAAACGCTAAAAAAATAATATTATGTAATTTCTTTTTGTTAATATTTATATATGACAAACAAATTATATATACAAAGATACATACTATTAAAAATATTTACAGGAGAATGAGAAAAAGGAAATTATATACCTTCTGAAACTTTCTTTTCAAAAAAATTTGATTGTTCAAGACTTACTGCTAGATCTGCTATGATTAGTTTTGTTCCAATGGGATTATTAAAACCAAAAAAAGGAAAAGGATATATTATTTGTGGAAATGCCAAAAAGATTTTATTTTCAACAATAATTAGTGAAATTGAATTTGATGATACAAAAACATATTTTTTTACAAAAGAAGAAACAAAAAAATTTTTCGATGATTTTAAAATATCATTAGATCATAAGGAATCTTTATTGATTAAAAAGACTTATATTAAAGAAAATTCAACTATAGCAGCAAAAATTTCTATTTTAAATAAAAATTTGGTTATTTATAGAAATAAAGAAATATTAGAAGATTCTATAACGAAAACTATTATTTATAATGGTATTATTCCAGATAAAATAATTAATAAAACAACATTTAATAATAGTGATATATTAAAAAAAGAAATCCAAGAATTAGGTTATAAAAATAAAAAACCATTAATAGTTATGCGTGAGTTGTTCTCTAATAATAAATTAGTTGAATTATCATTTGAATTAATTAAAGAAGAGTTCTTTAAATTAAAAACAACTCATAAATTATTTAATTAAAAAAGGGGAGAAAATGATTCATATTATTCTATATCAACCAGAGATATCACCTAATACAGGAAATATAATTAGAACTTGCTCAGCAACAGGAGCTAAATTACACATAATAAGACCTATTTCTTTTGAATTAAGACCAAAGTTTTTAAAGCGTCCAGCAGCTGGTAGATTACTTTCAGAAATAGAACATGAAGTTCATAATTCATATGAAGAATTTGAAGAAAAATATGGAAAAAAAACAATTTATTATGTAACTAGATATGGTCAACAATATCATTCTGATCCAGATTATTCAAAACATAAAGAAGATATTTTCCTTATGTTTGGTCGTGAATCAACTGGTATACCAAAAGAAATAATGAAAAATAAAATAAACATGTGTATTAGAATACCAATGACTTCTCATGAAAGATCTCTTAATTTAGCTAATACAGTAATGTTAATATCATATGAAGTATTAAGGCAAAAAAAATATGAGGGATTATCAAAATTCGAAGTTCAAAAAGGTAAAGATTGATTATTAAAATAAAGGGGGTAAAATGAAAGATTTAATATATTCAACTTCATCAAAATCATCAAGTGATTTTTCAAATTTTGGTGGACCTGTTATGTATATATTTGGGGCTTTATTTCTATTATTAAGTTTGACATGTTTATTATGATATCCAAAAGCTAAAAATAAAGCTGAAAAATATAAAAAAGGACAGATGAAAGAATACAAAAAAATTAATCCAAAAGGAACTGATATTTATTCAGAAACCGGAATGTACTTACCTCCATGAGAAAAAGTTAAACAATTTGCGCCTACTTTCTTTGCATTAGTTTTTTTTATAATAGGATTAGCATTTTTAATTGGTCAGCCATTAAAATTATTTTCAAGATAATTTTTGTAAGTTAATTTTAAAAAGTATTATAATTGTATATAAGAAAAAGTGAGGTTATAAGGTGAAATTTGATTTATTTTTGAAATTTAGAAATTTAAATAAAAATAGAAAAGCAAAAGTAAATAACAATTCTGGAAAAATGAAAAAATTCTTGTCTAAAGTTTCAGGTGCATTTATGTTACCTATTTCAGTTATGGCTATTGCTGGTTTATTTTTAGGGATAGGTTCTGCAATTGTTTCAAATTCAAATTCAAATAACTTAATTATTTTAAAAACTTTTGGTATGTTTATTAAAAATTTAGGTGAACCTATATTTGGTATTATGCCTTTACTATTTGCAGCTGCAATTGTAGTAGCGTTTACAGATGAAGCAGGGGTTGCTATTTTTGTTGCTATTATAGGTTTTGTAGTATTTTCAGCTTTACAAACACCTTTTATTAAAGAATATTTTGGTCCAGAAAAAAGTTGAATTCCTGCATATAAAGACATGGATGGAACAATTCACATCCGTAATGGTTCTAATATAACTTTATCAGATATTATAAATAAAGGTGGTTATAAAGAATTTGCTGATACTAAGTCTAGTAGCCCTAATGATATATGATTTAAAAAATCGCAAGGTTTTTCAATCTTATTTGGTGGAGCAGGTAGAGATCCCGAAACATTAAAAGCATTAGTTGGAAATAATTTGGGAATTTTATCTATGAAAACTTCAATATTTGGAGGTATTATTGTTGGTTCTATTACATCTTATCTTTATAACAAATATCATACAATTAAATTACCTTCTTTAATATCATTTTTTAACGGAAAAAGATTTGTTCCATTAGTAGTAATATTTTTTATGATACCACTAGTTTTTATATTTTTAATATTATGGCCATATATTGGATTTATTATAGGTAAACTTGGTCAAGCTTCGGGTAAATCACCAATAGGTTTAGATTCATTTGTTTTTGGATTTATTGAGAGAGCATTAATTCCATTTGGATTACACCACGTATTTTATGCTCCATTATGATGAACAAAAGCAGGTGGAGATTTAGAAACAACAATTATGCTTATGGCTAAAAAAGCAGGTGTTACTGGAAGTGATGCAGATACAGTATTAAATAATCAATTATTTGATACTGAAAGTTCTCAAGCATTAAGAGAAATTTTGAAAAAAGGTAAATTTGGTGATTCATCATTATGAGTTGCTTTAAGTCAAATGAAAATAAATTCATTAACATTATTCAACCAAGTTATTGCAGATAAAATATTTGGTTCTGGCCATGGAATGACATTATCAGTATTTGATATGTTTTCAAAAGGAGCTGGTTTAAATCTTGGTAGATTTATGCAAGGGAAATATCCGATTGTGATATTTGGTTTACCTGCCGCTGCTATGGCTATGATATTTGCTGCACCTAAAGATACAAGAAAAGTTGCTTTTGGAGCCGTTGCTCCAGCAGCATTAACTTCATTTGCTACAGGTGTGACAGAACCAATTGAATTTAGTTTCTTATTTTTAGCTCCATGATTATTTTGAGGTTTTCATGCTTTAATGGCTGGATTATCATTTATGTTTATGGAAATATTTGGATCTCATATTGGAATGCCATCAATATTTTCAGGAGGTTTTATTGATTTAATTATTTATGGAATGATTCCATTTCAAAAAGGAACGCACTTTTGATTAGCGTTTATAGTAGGACTACCATTAATTCCAATATACTTTTCAGTATTTTATTTTTCAATTAAAAATTATAACTTATCAACACCAGGTAGAGGTGATAATGTAAAATTAATTATTAAAAAACCTATAAAAAGAAATAAAAGTAATGAAAATTATAAAGATAAACAAAAAGCTAATCAAATAATTGAAGGACTTGGAGATTTCTCAAACATCAAAAAAATAACTAATTGTGCAACTAGATTAAAAGTTGATCTAATTGATATGAAAAAAATAGACGAAGATAAATTAAAGGCAGCTGGTGCTATTGGGTTTATGAAATCTTCAAAAACTCATATACAATGCATATTTGGACCTCAAGTTGAATCAATAGCTATAGATATAAAAAAACTTTATAAACCAAAAAAATAATTTTCAATTAATATCTTTATGAATAAAAAGGGATTATTTTTTTTAATTTGTTATAATTTTGTTAGTTATTTTATTATTTTTAACTTTAAAATATATTTTTTTGAAAGGTAGCGAATGGAAAACGATGCAAGTGTTTTAAATACAAAAAAATTTGATAATAATTATCAAATAAATAATAATCATGGTTCTATAAAAAGGTTTTTCATCAAACTTTCTGGAGCATTAATGTTACCTATTACAGTAATGTCTATTGTAGGTATATTTTTAGGTATAGGTGCATATATAATGACACTCCAAGATTCTCCTTCCGTAATTTTTATTCCTAAAAACAACGCTTTAAAATTGTTAGGTAATTTTTTAATTAATATAGGAAAACCTATTTTTAATATAATGCCTTTATTATTTGCTACAGCTATAGCAATAGCATTTACTGAATCAACCGGTGTATCTGCAATTGCAGCTATTTTAGGTTTTATTGCTTTTTCTGGATTGCAAACAGTATTTATTGAAAATCAATCTTCTTTACAAAAAAATAATCCAAACCCATTACCAAACTTTTTGTTTGATCGTGGAACAAATTTTATGTTAAAACAACCTAAAAATATTTATGTTAATATATTTGGAATGAAAACTTTAAATACGGGAATATTTGGAGCTTTTATTGTAGGAATAATTTCTGCATATATATTTAATATTTTTTCTAAAACTAAATTAAATAAAAATTTGGTGTTTTTCGATGGGAAACTACTTGCTATATTTATGATAATAATTGTAATGATAATTTTATCTATATTAACAATTATAATATGACCATATATTTTATTTGGTATTGAAAAATTATCATTATTAATAATTAATCTAAGCAAAAAAAGTTCATTAAATAAAGATGGTGTTCCACAATTATTATTAGGATTCACTAAAAGAGCATTAATGCCATTTGGGCTCCATAGTATATTTTCAGAAGATATTAATAGTTTTATTTCAAGCTCTAATGATCATTTATTAAAAAATTCATTTATACAAGGTGAATATTCTGTAGCTATTATTTTGCTACCAATAGCTGTATTAGCTATTGGTTTTGCAGCACCAAAAGGTAAAAAAACACTTGCTTTTGTTTCGCTTATTCCAGCGACAATTTCAAGTATTTTAACAGGAATTACAGAACCTTTAGAATTTATGCTGTTATTTTTATCTCCAATAATATTTATTTTATTTGAAGGAGTTTTTGTTGCTATGTTATATGGAGGAATAGCTAAATTTGGTGGTTCTATTCCAGAAATTCATACAATTGGAAATATTAAAAATAAGTTAGGAACTATTGATGCATCAGGTGGTTTGTTAGATTTAATGACAATAATTTTCAAAGATAAGCAAATGGGATTATTACATATTAAAAAATGGTGATTAATATTTGCAACAGGTGGAATATTATCTCCTGTATATTTTATATTATTAACTATCCTTATAAAAATACTTGATTTACCAACTGTAGGAAGAATAAATATCCCTAAATCTAATATTAGAAAAGCTGAGAAAAGTTATGAAAAAGATCTAAGATTACAAACAAAAGAACTCAGATTAAAAAGAAGATCACAATCAAAAGATAAAAGATTACAGTTATATGAAAAAAGATTGGAAGAACGTGAAAAAATTCTAAAAGAAAAAGCTTTAATTCAACGAAAAAGATTACAACAAAAAGCTTTATTAAAAGAAAAAAGAGAATTTAAAAAATCACAAACAAAAGAACTCAGATTACAAAAAAGAAGATATCAAAAAAGTCAAGCGCCCGTTTCTCCAAAATATCAAGAAATTAATAATTTAGATGTTTTGGATATTTCAGATCAAAATAAAACATTACTTAAATTTAAGGAAGCAACATTAAAAATTGCTGAAGAAAATAAAAAATTAGTTGAAAAAGAAAAAGCTATTCAATTAGCTAAAAAACTTAGAGATAATGAAATTGATATAATTACAGAAGAATTAAGAAAAATTCAATCAAAATCAACCAAAGAAATACTTGAAGATCTTCAAGAAAAATATGAAAGCCAGAAAGAATTTGAATTAGCAAAGAAATTTCAGAAAGAACAAACTCTTTTATTAGAAAAAGAAATGGAAAGGTTAAAAGAAGAATTAATTTCAGTTAAAAATAAAACTCCAGAACAAATAATTAAAGAAACAAACTTTTTAAAGAATAATAATAAAAAAAAAGAAGAATTAATTGAGAACTTTAATTTAGAAAAAGATTATGAAACTCCATTTCAAACAAAAGAAGAACTAGAAATTTTTGAAAAAAGAATTGAAACGCAAAGAGAAAAAGATTTATTAGAACAATTAAAAACAAAAACCCCAGAAGAAATAACTAAAGAAGAAATAAAAAATCAAATAAAAAGACAAAATTCAAATAGTAAATCTTTATTTTTAAAAAATGATGATTATTTTATTGAAAAATCAAGTGATTTAAAATCATGAGTATTAATTAAAGTAGGAACTGAAAAACCTTTATTTTCAGTATCAACTAAAGCTGAAGCATTAAATATAGCTAAAACAATTCCAGAAATTAGAGGTAAAAATATAATTATTAAAAAAATTGATGGAACATTTTCAAGAAGAGTTTTAAAAAGATAATTTAAAAAATTTTAATAAATCATTTATAATAAATATTATTTATAAAAATAAAAAGGAGAAAAATATGTCTATATTTTCAAAACAAAAAGATTCGGGAGGAATTAACTCTCCAGTTATAGGAAAAGCAAAAACTTTAAAGTCATTAAAAGATGGAGTTTTTTCAGAAGAAATGATGGGTAAAGGTGTAGTTGTTGAACCAAAAGATAACAAATTTTATGCACCTATTTCAGGTATTTTAACAACAGTTTTCCCTACAAAACATGCATACGGTATAACTAATAAAAAAGGAGTTTCCGTTTTAGTTCATATTGGTATTGATACTGTAGCTTTAAAAGGAAAAGGTTTTAAAACAATGGTAACACAAGGTTCTAAAATTAAACAAGGAGACTTGTTATGTGAAGTGGATTTAGAATTTGTTTCTAAAAACGCACCAACAACAGATACTGTTATTGTTATAACACCAGAAACCACAGCACAAACAGAAGTTAAAATAACTTCCGGTTCAGTAACCACAGAAACAGAATTAATCATTATTAAGTAAAATCATAATTATGGTTTTTTTTAACTCATTTTTTAATACATTTGAGTTATAATTATTATGCATAATAAATAAAATGCATAGTAATTAATATAAAAATTAATAAAAGGAGACATAATGTCAGCAATTACAAAAATCCACGCAAGAGAAGTTCTTGATTCACGTGGTAACCCAACAGTTCAAGTTGAAGTATGAACTGAATTTGGAGGATATGGATCAGCAATGGTTCCTTCAGGAGCATCAACAGGTGTTTTAGAAGCTCTAGAATTAAGAGATGGTTCAGTTAATGATGCATCAGATGATATAAAAAATGCATGATTTGGTGGAAAAGGTGTTATGACAGCTGTTAATAACATAAATGAAAAAATAACTCCAGAACTAATAGGAGTTGAAGTTACATCACAAAGATTAATTGATAAAACAATGATTAAATTAGATGGAACAAAAAATAAATCTAATTTAGGTGCAAACGCTATTTTAGGTGTTTCACTAGCTGTTCTAAAAGCAGCAGCAGATGAATTAGATTTACCTCTATACCAATACATTGGTGGAACAAACGCAAGAAAATTGCCTGTTCCAATGTTAAATGTTATTAATGGTGGAGAACACGCAACTAATACAATAGATTTTCAAGAATTTATGATTATGCCTGTTGGAGCTAAAACTTTTAAAGAAGCTCTACAAATGGCTAATAAAACTTTCCATACATTAGCTAAATTATTACATAAAGCTGGTCATGGTACACAAGTTGGAGATGAAGGTGGATTTGCTCCAAATTTAAAATCACATGAAGAAGCACTTGATTTTTTAGTTGATGCAATTAAACAAGCAGGTTATAAACCATCTACAACAGGTGAAGGCTCAATTGCTATAGCAATGGATCCTGCAGCATCAGAATTATATGATGATTCTAAAAAAACATATACTTTCGGTAAATTACAAAAAGCTATTCAAGATAATAAACCAGGATTCGATACTCCTGAAATGAAATCAACAAAAGTTATATTCACAACAGAAGAAATGGTTGAATATTATGAAAAATTAATTTCAAAATACCCAATAGTATCAATTGAAGATGGATTAGCAGAAACAGACTGAGATGGTTTTGTATTACAAAATCAAAAAAATGGTTCAAAATTACAAATTATGGGAGATGATTTATACGTTACAAATGCAGAAATACTTAAAAAAGGTATTAAACTTAATGCAACAAACTCAATCTTAATTAAATTAAATCAAATTGGTTCAGTTTCAGAAACTATCGATACAATTGAATTAGCTCATAAAGCAGGATATACATGTGTTGTATCACACCGTTCAGGTGAAACAGAAGATACTACAATTGCAGATTTAGCTGTTGGTTTAAATACTGGGCAAATTAAAACAGGTTCAATGTCTAGATCAGATAGAATTTCAAAATATAACAGATTACTTGCAATCGAAGAACAACTTGGAGAAATATCTGAGTTTGATGGAGAAAGAACATTCCATAACTTAAAGAAAAATATATAATTTTTTAATTAAACACCATAAGGTGTTTTTTATTATAATTAATATATGTTGAAAAGAAAAATGAATTCATTATTATCAATGACAATAAATTCTCAATATAATAATAAAATAAATTATAAAAATATTGAGAGTATATTTAAATTAAAGGTTTGATATATATTTAAAAATGAAAAGAAACACATTAAAGAATGATATATTTATAATACAATTAAAGATTGATATAATCAACAAAATAATTATGATAGAGAAACATATATTAAATTAAAAAAAATACTAAAGAAACATAAAGTAAAATTATCAATTCCTGAAAAAGCAGCTATTTTTAAAATAGAAGAAAGAATTTTTATGACAGAAAGAGCGCTTAAAAAGTTAGATACTTTTATACCTATGCAAAAAAAAGAGAATGTTTTTGCTAAATTTGAATTAGTGAAATTATTTTGTTTTAAAGATGATTCAGAATATATTTCGAAAACTATTGAAGGAGAACTTTCGATAACAAACCAAAGATTTATTATTGAAATTGAAAAATCGGTTCCAAATAAAGTATTTCAATTTTCAAAAATACAAGAATATACTTATACTAATTATGGATTTAAATTTAAATCCAATAATATAATTTATGTAATAAGAATACACGACGCTATAGTATTAAATAATATTATTAAATTAATATTTAGAAAGAAGGTAAAAAATGTTATTAAAAAACATAAAAATTATTAATCATAATAAAACAATTGATAATTCAGATATAGAAATTAAAGATGGGAAAATATTTAAGATTACTCCAAAACCAGGAGAAGGTGAAAAAATAATTGTACCTGGATTTATAAATACACATGTACATGGTTGTATGGGAGATGATGCTATGGATTCAACAGAAGCTATAGAAAGAATTTCTTATAATCTTATTAAATTTGGTACTACTACATTTTTGCCAACATTAATGACAGGAACAAAAGAAGAGATTATTAAAGCTTTTAAACAAGCTGATAAGGCAGTAACCAAAAAAACTAAAATAGCTGGTTTTCATCTTGAAGGACCTTGAATTTCAATGGAGAAAAAAGGAGCTCATAGACCTGAATGTTTACATGAACCTACAATTGAAGAGTTAAAAGAGTTTTTTGTTGCATCAGGTAATAAAATTAAAAAAATTACTTATGCACCTGAAGAATGTCCAAAAGGATTTACAAAAGAAATGATTAAATTAGGCATTATGCCAACAATAGGACACACAAACGGAGGATTTGACATTATAAATAAAGCGATTGAAGAAGGCGGTCATACATGTACTCACTTATGAAATGCTATGTCAGGAGTAGCTAATAGAAATCCTGGAGCAGCAGAAGCAATTATTTATAACGAAAAAAATATGCCTGAACTTATCGCTGATGGCATACATCATGATGAAGCTACTTTAAGATTTACAATTAAAACAGTTGGTGTTGATAGAATAATTCTTGTAACAGATGCTATTAGACCAGCTGGTCTTCCTGATGGAGATTCAATTTCTGGAGGAATACCTATAACTAAAAAAGGCCTACTTATAACATTAAAAGGAACTAATACAATTGCTGGTTCTGCATCTACAATGCATTCGCAATTTGTGTATTTAGCAAGTTTAGGATATCCATTGGAAGATATAGTTAAGATGTCTTCTTATAATGTAGCTAAAAATTTAGGATGAGACAAAGAAATATCTCAAATTAAAGAAGGATTTATTGCTGATCTCGTTATAATGAAAAAAGAAGATTACTCAATTACTGATGTTTATGTAAATGGTAAAAAAGAGTTTTAGATTTACATTAAAATATTTTTTATTTAAAATTAAAAACATTTTTTTGTTTAATTTAAAAAATATTTTTTCTTAATTTTGTTAAAAACCTTTATTTATTGGAAATAACACATTTAAATATTATAACTTTAAATACTTAATTAACTTAAAATATTGTTATAATATTAATAAGTTATTTTTTTATTTTTAAAAAGTAACTATTATTTTAAAAAAAACGAAAGGTAATTACAATTAAATGAAAAACAAAAATAAAAGCGTTTCTGTTTCAACTATATGAAAATGAGTTATTACAGTAGCGTGAGCCTTGACATTTATATTCTTGTTTGTTTTTATAGGTATAGTTGCTGGATTTACAAAAACAGCTAAAAAAACAACTCAAGGACATTGAATGTTTAGATCAACATTTAAAGTTGCTAATAATGGAAAAGATGTTAAACTTCCTTCTATTAAAACAATAGATTTCACTGGAATTGCAAATGATGCCAAAACAGCAATGGATAATAAAGTTGATTTAACTGTTGATATTTCTAAATTAAAAGGAACTCAATTAAAAAATCGTCAAGAATATGACAGTGCTCTTACAGATTTCAATAAATCAGTAGACAAAGCTAACAAAGCATTTACTACAGATGAAAAAGCAGCTATTTCAGCTCATGATGCAGCAGTAACAAAAGTTAAAGCCGCTTATGACAAAGCAGCAAAAGCAGCTAAAAAAATAAATGTTAAAGTTAAAGCAGTTGATACTAAAGCTTATTTTGATGGAATGGAAAAAGCAGATAAAGATCTTGATAAAGCGATTCAAACAGCAAAAGACAAACGTCAAACAGCTGTTAAAGCCGCTCAAAAAGTTTATAGACCTAAATTCTTAAAAGCTTTTAGTTGAAAAAACAAAGAGCAAGAAAAAGATACATGAGTAAAACCAGATTTTGCACATGTTTATGATAGAGGAATTGCTGAAGCATTAGCTTGAGATTCACAAGCAAACCCTACATCATATTGAGCTGTAGATAAGTATGCAGCCGGAGAAGCAACTCCAGAAGCCAAAAAAGCTTCAAATTATATTGCAGGTTTTGCATTAGGATTTGTTTCAATTTTAACAACTTCTATATTCTCAACAGCAATTATTAAGTATTATTTAAAAGGAGGTAACAAATAATGGCAGAAGCAAAAAAAGCAAAAAGCAAAAATTCATTAAAACTATCATGACCATCATGATTGCCAAAATGAAAGTCATTAGGAGTAATGAATCAATTATCAAGAGTTGGTAAATCTTTATTATTTCCAATAGCTATGTTACCTGTAGCAGCTATCTTACTACGTGTAGGTGTAGCTGTACCTCCAGCTTCAGCATTTGCGAAATTTATTTCACAAATTTTCCAAGCTGGTGGAAACGCGATATTTAAAACACTACCAATATTGTTCGCAATTGGTGTAGGTTTCGGATTATCAAAAGATTCACGTGGTGAAGCAGCGATTTCAGCATTCGTGACTATGGCATTACTAATGATATTAATGTCAGCAAAAGGACCATTCGGAGGAATTGATATTGTAGAATTATTCTATGGTAAACTTGACTTTGGATTAAAAGAATTGGATCCTCAAGATTCAACTATCATTTTACATTCAAAAGGATTCCATTCAGTATTTACAACATCATACGATGCTGTTCTTGCAGGAAACGTTTTAAACGGTATTCTTGTTGGAGCATTCGTAGCATTCCTTTACAATAAATTTAACGGTATTGAATTACCTTCAGTACTAGGATTCTTCTCAGGAAGAAGATTAATACCAGTTCTATCAGTACTTGGTGGACTAATTATAGGATTATTATACGCTGCAATCTTCCCATGACTTGGATATGTAATATTCGAATTCTCAAATGGGTTAGCTTCAGCAACAGGAGACAGATATGCTAATGCAGCCATTATGGGAGTTTACGGTGTTATTAACCGTCTATTAATTCCATTTGGACTACATCATATTCCAAATACACTATTCTGATTCCAATTACCTCTAACAAACGCTGCCACAGGAAATCCATTAATGGATATGTCAGGTAACGAAATTCAAGGAGATATATTCGGATTCTTAAGTGGTGTAGCTAAAGGAAATACATCTGGAACATTCCAATCAGGGTTCTTCCCAATTATGATGTTTGGATTACCAGCACTTTCAGCTTCTTTCTACTTTAACGCAGAAGGAGACGTACAGAAAAAACGTGTAGCAGCATTATTGATGGGTTCATCTATTGTTTCATTCTTTACAGGAATTACAGAACCAATTGAATTCTCATTTATGTTTGTAGCTCCAGCATTATTTGGAATGCACGCAGTTTTAACAGGAATCTTCGGATTTATAACAGGTCTATTTGGGATCCAAATCGGATTTGGTTTCTCAGCTGGACTAATTGATTATGTACTATCAGTACCTAAATCAATTGAATTAGCAAACGCTAACCACTCAGGATTAGCCAGAGTAATGGCAAACCCTGCATGAATATGAGTAATAGGTGCAGCAACAGCAGCAACTTACTTCTCATTATCAACATTTTTAATTAGAAAATTCGAAATTGGTGCTCCTGGTAGAGGGAAAAACCAATTAGAAGAAATTCGTTCAAATGCTGGTAAAACAGATGAACAAATTGAAAAAGACTTTTTAGCAGATGCTCAAAAAATCTTAGAAGGTCTTGGAGGAAAATCAAACATTACTCATCTTGAATGATGTGCAACACGTTTAAGAGTTACTCTTAAAGATGTTAAATCAGTTGATGAAAAAACAATTAAATCAACTCAAGCATTAGGTGTGATGAAAATGGGAGATAAAGGTTTCCAAGTAGTTATAGGACCTAAAGTTGAACTTATGGGTGAAGCAATTAAAACTTTACTATAATTCATTTTTAAAAAAAGAGCTTTTAAATAGCTCTTTTTTTTATATATTTTTTAAAACCATCAATTGAACCTGTTTCTTTTTTAAAGTTCTCCATTAATTTAATTTTTTCGAATATTACTTTGGCATTTTTTTTATGATAATATTTGAAAAAAAATTTTTTTATTTCTCCTCTGAATCCTCAAATAGTAGTTGGAGAATGAACATTTTTTTTATAAATAAAAAAAACTTTTTTCCTTTTTGTTTTTATTCTTGTAATAATTTGTAATTCAGCATCATCTCTCTTTTCTAATGAAAATTCATAATTTTTTTTATTTCAAAAAATATACATAGGAACTTTTACAGAAGATGTGCCTTGTTTTACAAATACTTTTTTACCAACTTTTCAATCATCCGCAATATCAATACCATAAGCTTCTTGAAAAAAGAATTTAATAAATTCCCATAAATCTTCTTTAGTTAAAATTTTACTTGAAATCTTTTTAGTTTTAGAAAAATATCTTTTATATTCATCCATTACAGAGTTATATTTTCTATCTTCATTATTATAATCTAAAATCTTTTTAAAGTCTATTTCAGTTGAATAATTTGAATCTTTTTTATTCATATTAATTACCACCTCTTTATAAATAAATTATACATAATTATAAAAAATATTAAATTATAGAGAATTATAATAAAAAAACATTTTTTTATTATACAATTAAATAGATAAATAAATATACATTAAGAGTCACTGAAACAACTAAGAAGTGAGCCAACCCTGCATATAAGCAGAAGGTGGATAGTAAGGTTCTTTTTTAATAAAAAGAATAACATGTACGAAACATTTTACTATACCCTCTTTTAAATAAGGAGGTTTTATTTATGCAAAAAAAATTATTTACATCAGAATCAGTAGGAGTTGGTCATCCAGATAAAATATGTGATCAAATATCTGATGCTATTTTAGATGAGTGTTTAAGACAAGACGAAGATTCAAGAGTTGCTTGTGAGGTTATGGCCTCAAACAGATTAATCGTTATTGGAGGAGAATTAACTACAAAAGCTTATGTTGATGTTGTAAAGAAAGCATGAGAAGTTCTTTTTGAAGTAGGTTATAAAGAAAGTGATTTTACAATTATTACTAATATAAATTCTCAATCACCAGATATTAGTCAAGGAGTAGATAAAATTAATGGAGAAATAGGTGCTGGAGATCAAGGAATTATGTTTGGCTATTCAACAAACGAAACAAAAGAATTAATGCCATTACCAATTATTATGGCTCACTCAATAATTAAAGAAGCAGAGATGCTTAGAAAATCAAATGAGTTTAAATGAGCTGGATCAGATATGAAATCACAAGTAACCATAGATTATTCTGATCCTACAAAGCCAAGAATAGAAACAATATTAATGTCTGTTCAACACTCTGAAGAATATAATGAAAACGAATTTAAAGATTTCATCAAAAATAAAATTTTAAATAAAGTAGCTAAAGAATATAATATGAATACTGATTTTAATATATATATTAATCCAACAGGTAAATTTGTTATTGGTGGACCTATCGGAGATACTGGATTAACTGGAAGAAAAATAATTGTAGATACTTATGGAGGAATGGGTCGTCATGGTGGTGGCGCATTTTCAGGTAAAGATTATACCAAAGTAGATCGTTCAGGAGCTTATGCTGCTAGATGAGTTGCAAATAATATTGTTGCTGCAGAATTGGCTGATAAGGTAGAAATACAATTATCATATGGAATTGGTATTGCCGATCCTATTTCAATAGCTTTAGAAACATTTGGAACAGAAAAAGTTGATAAAAATAAAATATTAGATGCTATTTATAGTGTATTTGATTTAAAGCCAGCTTCTATAATTAAAGAATTAAAACTTAAAAAACCGATTTACAAAAAAACTTCAACTTTTGGCCACTTCGGAAGAAAAGAATTTGAATGAGAGAAAACCAATAAGGTGCTTGAATTAAAAAAAGCAATTAAGTAGTTTTTTCTTTTATAATT
This sequence comes from Mycoplasma sp., assembly GCA_024244685.1. GTDB lineage: Bacteria > Bacillota_I > Bacilli_A > Mycoplasmatales > Metamycoplasmataceae > Mycoplasma_K. The sequence goes on along the minus strand of JAAEOJ010000139.1, from coordinate 37,182 downwards.
TATATATGAAAATAAACTCAACTTATAGACCTAAATTATCATTAAAACAAACTTTAAAAGCCATTTCTTTAATTCACAATAAAGTAATTGAATATTTTGATAAAAAATTAAAACCTATTTTTGTTGAACTACCACCATTTTATCGTGAAGGTTCTGAATTATTAATTTATTCAGAGGGTGAAACACGTAATGTTACATTTGATTTTGGTTCTAATTATGATATTGGTGTATTACCTTTATTTTATTCCAATTGAAGAAGATTAATGATAAAAAAATTAGAATTAAAAAAAGGTGAGAGTATCAAAACAGAAGGCTATACAATTTGAAGAGACTTCCAAAATAAAAATAACTCTTCTCAAATACGAGATGAAATTAGTTATGTTGTTGTTCTTGAAAGAAATAAAGAAAAAACCAAAAAATTTAAAGATAAAATTATTTTAGAATTTCAGCAATTACTTATTTCAATTTCTAAAGAATTAGAAGAAAAATACGGTATAGAAAATATGATGAATAGTATTTGAAATAATATAGATTCTCAATTATTGCAAAATGAAATGCCCGATTTAAAACCTTCACAACGTGAAGAGTTTATTCTAAAAGATTATAATTATTTTATATTAAAAAATCCAGGTAAAAAAACTATACAAGGAACAATTCACTCTTATAGACCTCCTCAAGTATATGATTTATCAGAACAAGAATGTTTTATTCTAAAAGATAGAGTTAATTTTTTACCTATTAATGTAGCTGAAATATCAAAATTTGCATCAGGAACAACCTTAAAAGATCAATTAAAAATATTTTCTTTATCAAATGAATTAAGTTTTAAATTTTATAAAGATTTAATTGAACAAAAAGATAAGGATATGATTGAAATAAAAATAAATAAGTCTGAACTTTATATGGCTTTATTATTTAAAGGTTCTATTTCAGAAGTTCAAGCTAACTCTTCAAGTTTAAAAGAAAGAAGTCAATTTAAAAAAGAAAAAATAGAATTTATTTAGTTATAATAAATTAAATAGATTAATATAAAACTATAATATTGGAGGTTATGAACCAATTAGTTTAAAAGTATAGTTCGCTATAAGAACAAGAAGTCCAATAGGAGTGGTACGTTGACCTTCTATTTGGCTTTTTTATTTTTTAAGAAAGGATTTATATATGTCAAAAATAGTAAAAAATTCATTAGGGTATGATTCTGACTTATGAGTATATCAAGATAAGAGTATGTTTAATTATTCTGTTGATACTATTTTATTAGGCAATTTTGCAACTCTAAATAATCAAACAAAAAATATCTTAGAAATAGGAACTAATAATGGAGCTCTTTCAATATTTATTTCTGAAAGATCAGAAAAAATAAAAATAGATGCACTAGAAATACAAGAGAAAGCTTTAGATTTAGCAAAAAGAAATATAGACTTAAATAATAAAGCCTCACAAATTAATTTGATTCATGATGATTTTAATCTTTTTTATAAAAAGCATTGTAAAGAACAAAGAAGAAAGTATGACTCTATTATTTGCAATCCTCCTTTTTATAAAATAGATGCTTCATTAAAAAATTCTGGATCTGATGAAAAACTTATTGCAACTCATGAATTAAAATTAACTCTTGAAGATGTGATTAAAGGTTCTTCAAAAATAATAAATCAAAAAGGTTATTTAGCTATAGTTGAACCTACAGAAAGGTTAGTTGATATTGTAACATTAATGAGAAAGTATAATTTCGAGCCAAAAAGAATACAATATATACATCCTAGAGAAGATCAAAAATCCAATCTAGTTTTAGTGGAAGGTAGATTTCAAGCGGGGTGAGGAACTCACCATTTAAATAATTTATATCTACATACAAATAATAAAAATGAACACAAGTATAGAGATGAAGTAAAAAAGCTTTATAAACCTCAAAAAATAAGGAGTAAAAATGAATAAAAAAACATTTTATATAACAACACCAATTTATTATCCTTCTGGAAAATTACATATAGGTCATGCATACACAACATCTTTAGCATGAGTTATAAGAAACTTTAAAAGATTGAATGGTTATGACGCAAAAATGCTTACAGGTTCAGATGAGCATGGCCAAAAGATTCAAAAAAAATCAAAAGAAAATAATAAAACAGAACAAGAATATGTAGATACTATGACATCAATGTTCAAAGAATTGTGAAATAAGTTAGAAATAGATTATGACTTTTTTTCAAGAACTACAAATACAAACCACAAAGAATCAGTAAAAAAAATATTTTCTACTTTATTTAATAAAGGGATAATTTACAAAGGTAATTACAAAGGCCTTTATTCAATACAAGACGAAGAATTTTTAACTAAAACTCAAGCCGAAGAAAGAGACGGTAAATTTTATCATCCTACTTCTGGACATGAATTAGAAAGTGTTGAAGAAGAAACTTATTTTTTAAAAATTTCTAGTTTTTCTGATTGATTAAATAAAGAAATGGATAAAACTAATTTTATTAAACCTCAAAAAATTATTAAAGAATTAAGAAAAAATTTTATTGAAAAAGGTTTAGAAGATTTATCGGTAACAAGAACTACATTTGATTGAGGTATAAAAATAAATGAAGATCCAAAACATATTGTTTATGTTTGGTTAGATGCCTTATCAAATTATATTAATACATTAGGATATAATTCATCTAATGATAAAGAATTTCAAAAATATTGAATTAATGGTGATGAAAAAGTTCAATTAGTAGGTAAAGAAATTACAAGATTTCATTGTATTTATTGACCAATTATATTAAAAGCTCTAGAACTCCCTCAACCAACTTCTATTATTTCTCACGGTTGAATTGTTACACCTGAAGGTAAAATGTCTAAATCAAAAGGAAATGTAATTGATCCTTTAAAAATAATAGAAGATTTTGATGCAGAAATAATAAAGTATTATTTATCATCTCAAATTAATATGGGCCAAGACGGTATATTCGATAAAGAACATGTCAAAACAGTTTATAATACAAACCTTGCAAATAATTATGGTAATTTACTTTCAAGAACTGTAGCAATGACTCTACAGAATTTTGATGCACCAATAAAATTCAAAGAATCTAAAGAAGAAGTTGATATTGAAATGATTAATAGAATAAAAAATTCTAAACAAGAATACATTGATCAATTTAATAACTTTGAAGTTTCAAAAGCTTTAGATGTTGCAACAAAATTATCTAAAGAATTAAATGGATACATTGATAAAACCGAACCATGAAAACTGAAAGAAGATAAAGAAAGGTTATCTCAAGTATTGAATATATTATTAAATGGTATTTATGCAGTAACAGTATTTCTTTCTGTTGTTATTCCAAACAAAACAAATGAAGCATTAAAACAACTTAATATAAATAAACTTTCTTTAGATGAAATAGAAAACTTCGATAAATTTAATAATATTATAGTCCAAAAAAAAGATGTTCTTTTTAAGAGATTATAATAACTAAAATTAACAAAACAATCTTTTAAATTAATTATATTTTTTAAATATTATAATATTCTAAAAATAATTAATTATAAAATGATTTTTTTTATTATAATATTAAAGCACCATTTAAATAAAATAAATGCCCGGGTGGTGAAATTGGTAGACACAGGGGACTTAAAATCCCCCGGTAGCAATACTGTGCTGGTTCAAGTCCAGTCCCGGGCACCAAGGCGCCGCTAGCTCAGTCGGTAGAGCAAATGGCTTTTAACCATTGGGTCAGAGGTTCGAATCCTCTGCGGCGTACCAAATCATCCATTTTTATGGATGTTTTTTTATATGTTATTATTTAAATATGGATAAAAACAAAAATTCTAAAAAACAAACAATTAAAACAGGTTCATGAACAACAGCAATAGTTACTTTTATTTTTATTTTAATACCCGCTTTAATGATAATTATTTTTTTAAGTTCTGATTTCAATAATGATGGATCTTCTGTTTTTAATATTGGGATTGAGTTTGCTATTGCATTTTCTTTTATTCTTTATTCAGTATTATTAGTTGTTTTTCTTTGATGAATACAGTTAACATGAATTGATATAGCTAACTTTATAATTCCTATAGCAATAGTTATGATGACCATATTTTTATCTCATAGATTATCAACATGAGTTAGAGCCTTAATAGTTTTACCGTTAATTTTAACAACATTACCTATTAGTATTATTACAAATAGTTTAACTGAAAGAATGGATAAAAATAATTATGCATAAAAACTTATTTAATGCATATAAAGATACTAGTTTAAATCATAAAATAGCATTTACAGGGATATTTTTTGCTTTAGCTATAATACTTCAATCAGTTGCTAAGTTTATGCCTTTTGCTAGTACTTTTATTAAAATTAACCTTTCTTTAATTTTTATATTACCGATCTTTTATTTTGCTGGAATGAAATTTGGAATATCAGCTTTAATTTTAAGAACAATATCAGGTTTTGGTATCGAGATGTTTATTATAACTGTTAACCCTCCTGATAAAGAGCATATAAATCTTTTTAGTATAGAAGCTATTTTGTTTGGTCACTTTATTTTATTATTATCATCTGCTTCAGCAATATTTTTTATGTATTGTTTTTCGGCTGCATTTTCAAAAATAAAAAAACATAATTATAAATTACTATTAATTTCTATCTTCACTACTTTTACTACAACTATATTTTTAACTATTTTAAACATGATATTTTTAACTCCTGCATATTTTGCGATAATTAGTCATAAAAGTTTTAGTGTTTCTGAAGCAATAAAGACATATAATTATGTTACTGAATTTTATTTCTTCATTAAAAATTATTGAGCAGGAACATTTGTTGTATACTTTACAGGTAATTTAGTGAAGTTTTCAATTATTTATATTATCTATTTTCCTTTATCAAAAATACTAAGAAGACATGCTATAAACAAAACATATTAGCACTCATATACTTATTCTGCTAACAATATAAAACAATAGTGTATAATTAATAAAATTAAAGAAAAGAGGCAAAAATGAAAATACCAGTATTAGCTACAAGAGGAGTTGTTAATTTTCCAGGATATAAAACAATAATAGAAGTAGGAAGACAAAATTCTACAAATGCTATTATAGAATCTTTAACTAACTTTTCTTCAAGTATAATTATTCTTTCTCAAAAAAACCCTACTTTAGATGAAATAACTTCTGAAAAAGATTTATATACAATAGGAACATTAGCCACATTTAATATTGAAGAGAGATATGCAACAGGAGGAATGCGTATTGAAGTAAATGGATTAGAAAGAGTTAAAGTTAGTGATTTAGAATTTAAAAATAATATGATTTTTGCTAATAAAAAAAGTTTCAATGATATTGTTGGAGATGAAATAAAAGAACAAGCATTAGTTAGAAAAATTTCAACTAAAATAGAGAAATCAGTTACTAACTTAGTTAATTTACCTAAAAATATACTTCAAGAATTAGCTACAGGTATTTCAGCAGGAGAATTAGCAGATATTGTTGGTCAATTTTTGCCAATAAAATTAGACAAAAAAATTCAAATACTTTCAACTCGTAATATTAATAAAAGATTAGAATTAGTAATAAGTATTTTAGGTGATGAAGAAAAAATCTTAGAAATAGAAAAAGAAATTGATAACAACGTAAGAAAAACACTTGATAAACAACAAAGAGAATATTTACTAAGAGAAAGAATGAAAACAATAAAAGAAGAATTAGGAGAAATTTCTTCTAAAGATTCTGAAATATCAGAAATTAGAAAAAAACTAGAAAACAAAAAATATTCTAAAGAAGTTAAAGATAAGATATTAGATGAAGTTAAAAAATATGAAGCTATGCCACCAATATCAGCTGAAGCAAATGTTTCTAAATCATATATAGAATGATTAATAAAACTTCCATGATCAACATATAGTAAGGATTCAAATTCTTTATCTAAAGCAGAAAAAGCTCTAGAACTAGAACATTATGGATTAGAAAAGGTTAAAGAAAGAATTATTGAATATTTAGCTGTTAAGATGAATACCAATTCTTTAACTGCACCAATAATTTGTTTAGTTGGTCCTCCAGGAGTTGGTAAAACATCTCTTGCTTCATCAATCGCAAAAGCTATTGACAAAAAATTTGTAAAAGTTTCATTAGGTGGAGTTCGTGATGAAGCTGAAATACGTGGTCATAGAAGAACATATGTTGGTTCTATGCCAGGAAAAATAATTCAAGCTGTTAATAAATCTAAGACTTCAAATCCTGTAATACTTTTAGATGAAATAGATAAAATGGCTTCTGACTATAAAGGAGATCCAACTTCAGCTATGTTAGAAGTGTTAGATCCAGAACAAAATTCAAAATTTCAAGATCATTATTTAGAATTAGAATACGACCTTTCAAAAGCTATGTTTATAGCAACAGCTAATTATTATGAAAATATTCCTCATCCTTTATTAGATAGAGTTGAAATTATTAATCTTTCTTCATATACATTAAAAGAAAAAAAACAAATAGCTAAAAAACACTTAATTAAGAAAGTGCTTAAAGAAAATGGTATTAATGAAAAAGAATTTAAAATATCAGATTCTAATTTGGGTTATTTAATAGAACACTATACACAAGAAGCTGGTGTTCGTAATTTAAAAAGAATTCTTGATAAAATAATTCGTAAATTAGTTGTTAAAAAAATTAATGGTGAAACATTACCAAAGGAAATAACAAAAGAAGTTATTAAAGAATTATTAGGTAAAAAGATTTATGAATATGATTTAAAAGAAAAGAAACCTATTATTGGTCAAGTAACAGGATTAGCATATACACAATACGGAGGAACAACTTTACCCGTTGAAGTTACAACTTTTAAAGGTAAAGGGGATTTAAAGATAACTGGTCAATTAAAAGATGTTATGAATGAATCTGCAGGAATAGCGCTTACTTTTGTAAAAGCTAATGCTAAAGCATTTGGAATTACATTTGATTTTGCATCTAATGATTTACATATACATGTACCTGAAGGAGCAATACCAAAAGACGGACCTTCTGCTGGTGTTACATTTACTACAGCTATAATATCTGCACTTACTGGTAAAGGAGTATCTCCAGATTATGCAATGACAGGAGAAATAACTTTAAGAGGTAAAGTGTTAGCAATTGGTGGATTAAAAGAAAAATCTCTTGCAGCTGTTAGAATGGGAGTTAAAACAATTTTTATTCCTAAGAATAATGAAAAAGATATTAAAGAACTTCCAAAAGAAATAAAAGATAAACTTGAAATATTACCTATTTCTAATTATAATGAAATCAGCAATATCTTATTTAAATAAAAACAACTAATTTATTAGTGTTTTTTTAAATTTTGTTATAATTTTTAAAAGGAATTTATATTTATGAATCAACAAAAAATAATTAATAAATTTGGTTTATTTACTGCAACTATGATGGTAATAGGTTCATTAATTGGTGTCGGAATATTTTTTAAGAATAAGTCAATTATGGATACTACTGGAGGTAGTCCTACGGTAACATTAATCGCTTGAACAGTTTCAGGTTTAATAGCATTATGTGCTGCTGTTTCTTTTTCAGAAATAGGTACAATAGCTTCTGGTAAAAACGGTTTAGCTATGTATGGTGAAAAGTTAGTTGGTATTAAATTTAGAAATATGATAGCAACTTTAAAACCAATTATTTATTTAGGGATCCTTTCTTTTATTCTTGCTATTTTTTCTGCTGAAGCATTTTTTCAAAGTCTAGGAATAAACGAAAAACATATTCATGTAATATATATATTATTAACATCAGCGGTTATATTTCTTTTCTTTATTATAGTTAATACATTTTCTTTAAAATTTGGAGGATTATTTCAAAACTTTTCTGCAATATTAAAGATGATTCCTGTTATCTTGGTAATATTAGTTCCATTTATTTCACCTGAATTTTCAATAAGTAAATCTTATTTTAATTCATCTTGTGTTACAGCTAAAAAATCTGTATTTAGTGCTTCAACATTAATCGCTTTGATGCCTTCAATATTATTTACTTTTGATGGTTTTAGTTTTGTAATGGATTTTGGAGATAATATTAAAAAACCTAAGAAAACAATACCATTGGCAGTTTTAGGCGGAATGTTTTTTGTTCTTATAATTTATTTATTAATAACAACTTCTCAATTATTTGCAAGAGAAGGTATATCACCTGAAATTATAAATAAAGCCACAGGTTCTCCTATTGCAGTAAAAATATTTTGAGTATTATTAACTTTAGGGGGACTAGGAGTTTTAAATGGAGTAACAATGAGTTCTATGAAAAATTATGAATATATTTTTCAAAAAGAATTATTACCTTTTACTAAAAAATTAAATAAGAAAAAAATTAGTTTAGAAGTTAAAGGTTTTATTGGAACATTAATTACTTTTATATTTATATGATTTGTTATTGGAATTCCTTCTGCATTAATGAATTCAGATGTTCTTATTGATGCTTCTTCAAATCTACCTACTTTATTCGCTTTTTTAATATATCTAATTATTATTTTTGCTCATTTTATTAATCGAACAAAAATCACAAAAATTTATTTTAAAAGTTGAAAAATTAAAATTAAAAGACTAGAAAAATCTAAAGTTGAATTTTCACCAATTAACTCATTCATTTATTATCTTTCAACAATGATATCTATAATAGGAATAATAATTGTTTTAAGTTATCAAATATTTCAACCATTTATTGAAATTACAAATTATACTAAAATGAAATTTGGTGGATTCAATAGTAATCACAGAAAAATTTTAAATTGACATTTAATTTTATTAAATTTCTTTATTATATTAATAGGCGTAACAACTTGTACTTCATCTTATTTTTATAATAAAAATTCTTGAATTAAAAAATAAGGGATTTCCCTTATTTTAATTTATTATTAATATTTTCTCCAGTACCTGTTTCATCAATTCCTCAATTACCAGCAACAATATTTCCTAGTGTACCAAATCCATTTGCCATTTCAAGTTTCTTAGGTTCTTTAAAACTTTTTGAAAATATTGTACCCGGAACATTTTCTCTTGTATGATCGGAACCAGGGAAACTTGGATCATTTCCATGATCAGAAGTAATAATAAGCAAATCATCTTCTTCCATTGAATTAACAAGTTTTGCTAATTTAATATCAAAGTCATTAAGAGCATTAGCGTAACCTTCAATATCTCTTCTATGACCTCAATGAGAATCAAATTCAACTAAATTAACCATTATATATTGATCTTTAGTTTTTTTGGTTACTAAGTCAATAAGTTTATCCATACCATCATTATTTGATTCTGAATGAATATGCTTGTGAATTCCACGACCTGAATAAATATCATTAATTTTACCTATTGAAGTAACATGAACGTTTTTATCTATTAAATCATCCATAACAATTCTTCCTGTAGGTTCAACAGCATAATCATGTCTATTTGATGTTCTTTTAAAATTATTTTTATTTGTTCCTGTATAAGGTCTAACTATAACACGACCAACATTTCATTCTTTTCTAGAACTACATATTTCTCTTGCTTTTTTACCATATCTATAAAGAGTTTCTAATCCCATAGTTTCTTCATTACCACATATTTGTAAAACGGGATCCGCTGAAGTATAAACAATTATTTTTCCTTCATTAATTTCTTGTTCTCCTAGCTCATTTATTATTTCAGTACCAGACGCAGCTTTATTACCAATAATTTCTTTTCCATCAAAAGCTTCACTTAATTTATCAATTAAATCTTTTGGAAAACCTGTTGTTGTGAAAGTAGGGAATGGTATTTCTGTTTTAATCCCCATCATTTCTCAATGCCCTGCTAAAGTATCTTTGGCATTACCTAATTCATTAATTCTAATTGTATAAGCACTTTGTTCTTTTGTTGGAGGCATACTTTTTAAGTTAACTATATTATTAATACCCATTTTTCTTCAAGTCGGAATTTCTAATAAACCAGAATCTGCGATATGACTAAAAGTATTAGCTCCCACATCACCAAATTCTTTTTCCCTTTTATCTCCACCTATACCTAAAGAATCAGTTACTATTCAAAATATCCTATTAAACTTTTGCATTTTATGATCTCCTTTTATTATTAATTAATATAATTATAAAGCAAATAAGGCTATGTTTTTTATAGTATAATTATTTTAGTATGTTTATATTTTTAAAATATAATAAAGAATACCAAAATTTAAAATATGATAGGAGAAAATATGATTAAAAAATTAGCAATATTAACATCAGGAGGAGATGCCCCTGGAATGAATCCAGCTATAAGAGCTATAGTTAAATCAGCTAAAGCTTACAATATAGAACCTTTTTTAGTTATGGAAGGTTATAAAGGTTTATATGAAGGAAATATAATATCAGCAAATGAGTTTAATATAGATAAAATTATTTCTCAAGGTGGAACAGTTATTTATTCAGCTAGATTTCCAGAATTTAAGAAACCAGAGGTTAGAGAAAAAGCCAAAGCACAATTATTAAATAAAGGTATTGATGCTTTAGTTGTAATCGGTGGAGATGGTTCTTATCATGGAGCTCAATTACTTCATGAAATAGGAGTTAAAACAATAGCTTTACCAGGAACTATAGATAATGATATTACTTCTTCTGATTTTACAATCGGATATGATACAGCATTAAATACAATCGTTCAAAACGTTGATAGAGTTAGAGATACAATGGAATCTCATAATAGAGTAGCTATTATAGAAGTAATGGGACATGGTTGTGGAGATTTAGCTTTATTTAGTGCTATAGCTACAGGAGTTGAGATAGTTGTTACAAATGAAAATAAAATGACACCAGAAGAAATAGGTGAAATTGTTAAAGAACAAAGCCAAATGAAAAAAAGATCAATTATCGTTTTAGTTTCAGAGCATATATTTGAAGATTTGGATGAAGTAGCAAAAAAAGTAGAATCAATTTCAGGTAAAGTAACAAGAGCTATGTCATTTGCACACTTACAAAGAGGTGGTATTCCTACAGCGCAAGAAAGAATTAATTCTGCAAGAATGAGTATAAAAGCAGTTGAATTACTTGCAAAGGGTGAATCTGGTTTAGCTATTGGTATATTATCAGGAAAAACAAAAGCAACACCTATTTTGGAAGCTTTAGCTTTACCAAGAGAAAGTCGTAAAGAATTAGCTAATAAAATTAATAAACTTAATCAAAGTTAATAACAATTATAGGCTAAAAAATGATATACTTTTTATAAAGTAAAAAAGGGGAAATAATAAATGAATATTATAGAAAAAAGAACAAAACTTGTTGCTACTATTGGACCTTCATCAGATTCAGTAGAAATGTTAACAAAGTTAGCAAAAGCAGGAATGACAACAATTAGAACTAATTTTTCACATGGAGATCAAAATGAACAAGCTTCAAAAATGAACATGGCTAAAGAAGTTTCTAAAAAATTAAACAAAAAGATATCAATTTTATTAGATACAAAAGGACCAGAAATTCGTGTCGGTAAAATTAAAGATGGATCAATTATTGTTAATACAGGCGAAATTATAAAAGTTAAAACAGGTAAAGATGACTTTGCAAACCACTTAGGTGTAAAAGGAGAATTTTCTGTTTCTTACGAAATGCATAAAGATGTTAAAAAAGGTGATAAAGTATTATTTGATGATGGTAAATTAGTTACTTTTGTAGAAGAAGTTAAAGATGGCGAAATTATAGTTAAATCACAAAATACTCATAAATTAAAATCAAATAAACGTATCAATCTTCCAGGAATTGATTTCTCCCTTCCTTTTTTAGCAGAAAAAGATAGAAATGATGTTATCTTCGGAATCACACAAGGTATTGATTATGTTGCAGCTTCATTTGTTAATACTAGAGAAAATGTTAAAGATTTAAAAGCTATTTTAAAAGAAAATGGCGGAGAACATATTCAAGTTATTTCAAAAATTGAATCAGTATTAGGTATTAAAAATATAGATTCAATAATTGAAGAATCAGATGGAATTATGGTTGCTCGTGGAGATTTAGGATTAGAAATACCTTATCAAGATGTTCCTTATTGAGAAAAATATATCATTAGATCATGTAGAGAAGTTGGGAAACCAGTTATTGTTGCTACACAAATGCTTGACTCAATGGAATCATCACCACAACCTACACGTGCAGAAGTAACAGATGTTTACTGAGCAACAGAATTAGGTGCTGATGCAACAATGCTTTCAGGAGAATCAGCTTTAGGGCAATTCCCAGAAGAATCAGTAGAAGCAATGTCAATTATTAATATGAGAGCTGAAAAAGAGTTTTACAATAAACTTTACTACAAATATCAATTAGATATAGTAAGAAAAAATTCAACAGGTAAAAGATCTGAAATAGCTGATAAAATAGCTACAAAAACAATAGATGGTGATTATAGATTTGTTGTTGTATTATCAAAAACAGGAGAACTTTTAAAAGAAATAGCTAAGTTTAGACCAAACACTGCTATTATTGGTATTTTAGATGATGAGAGAAAAATTGGATCATTTGGTATTACTTCATCAGTATTCCCTTCATTAGATTCAAAAGAATTATTCCAAGAAATTAAAATGTCACCAGAAGCTGCAAGTAAAGCAATTTTACCTTATGGAGCAAAAGATGGCGAAAAATTCTTAGTTGTTGAAAATGACAAAATTACAGAATTAATATTTAATAAATAACAAAATTATGTTTTGTTATTTTTTTTAAAATAGTATAATTATTAATATGAAGACACCTGATATAGTACTATGGACAATTTCTCTTACACTTACAACGTTTTCTATATTATTTGCTGGTTTTGCTGCTTACTCTTCATCAAAGGCTAATAAAAGGATAAAAGAAACTATTTCTTCAGAGTGGATTGTATCTACAACAACCAAATATTTTTTCGATCAAATTAAAACTATTCAAAAATCAAATAATAAAGTAATTAAACTATTAGAACAAAAAATAAGTTATAGTGAATATTCACATAATTCAAACCACACAAGATTCTCAATTATTCCGACAATTTCAAAAGAGATTATTAATGGAACAGAATTTTCAGAATTATTAAAATATTATACTTCATGTAAAAAAGATTTAGATTTAAAGTTTTCTTCTATAATAGAATTTTCAAAATTATCAACAAAAATAGAAATTCCGGAAGAGACAAAAAATAATTTAATTGAATATCACAAAAAAATACAAGAAAAAACAAAAGAAATATTAAATTTATTTGTAAAAGTATCTTCAGGAGTAAAAAATGTCTAAAAAAAAGAAAGTTTCATTAACTAAAAAAGAAAAACAACAAGAGAAAAAGATAATGCTAACAATATTAAAAATAATGTCAATATTAGCACTTATATTATTATTACCATTACTTATTTTCACTTGATCAGGACTAATGTAAATAACCTATTTAATAATCAAAGGTTATTTTTTTATTGTGTTATAATAAAAATAAAATTTATAAATATAAAAAAAGGAGCTCAAAAATGAAAAATAGTAGAATGGAAATGTTTGAAAAAATGCCTATTTGAAAGTTAACATTAAAATTATCAATACCTTCAATTATAATTATGTCCATAATTGGTTTATATTCTTTTTCTGATTCTGTTCTTTCAATTAATTTTGCTTGAGATAGCATTGAACTTCAAACTTTAAAAACTTTAGGTAAAAGCTCATCAGAAATTGCATCAATGAAACAAAATATAATTAGACAAATAATGTCTTATTCACAACCAACCTTTAATTTACTTCTTGCTATAACTTTATTATTTACAGTTGGTGTTTCAACAAGGGTTTCTATAAACTTAGGAAGAGGAGATAAAAAAAGAGCTATAAACACTATTAAGACAGGTATGTTTTTTGGTATTTTATTAACCACATTAGCTATACCATTATTCGTTGTTTGTGCTAAACCTTGAACAAGTTATCAATTATCTTCGCATAATTCTTCTAACCCACTTATGAATGATTTTTTATCAGAAAGTAGAAAGTATATTATTGATCAAGCTTATAAATATATTTGAATTCTTTCTATAGCAAATCCTATTTATTACTTTTCAAATTTAGTTTCTTCTTTATTTAGAGTAGAAGGTAGAATGAAAGAAGCTGGTATTGCAATGTTACTTCCTGTATTTTTTAATTTATTTATGGATTGATTATTTATGGGTCCTTTGAAAATGGGAATTGAAGGAGCCGCTTTAGCTACTGCTATAGCTGATGTAATCACATTTGTAATAATATTAGGAATATTAGTTCACATTAGAAAAGATACCATTATAACTTTTGGTAATATGTTTGGTAAGTTTAATTGAAAATCAATTATAGGAATATTAATAGTTGGTATTTCACCTTTCTTTAGAAATTTAGCGCAATCAATTACTGGTTCTGTTCAACAAAATGCTATAGGAGATGTAAATCAAGCCGTTTACTCTAATGTTCCAGGACAACCAAAAATGAAGATCATTATAACTTCTGTGCTACCTATTTATGGATTATTCTTTCCAATGCTTTTTGGTTTTGTGCAAGGAATCTCACCAATAGCAGGATTTAATTATGGTGCCAAAAATATAGATAGAGTTAAATTAAGTATCAAATATGCTGCACTTTATTCATTTATATTTTCTTTAATTATTTATGCATTAGCAGCAGGAGCATTAACAATACCTTTATTAAAAGCGATAAAAGTATCACCTGATGATTTTAAAACTATAAGAACTGTTATTGCAATAACTATGTTGGGATCACCTTTATTTGTACCAGCAATAGGAGGAATGATTTTATTTACATCAACAGATAGAATATTATTTTCATTTATTTCTTCAACGGCCAGAGGATTCATAATATTCTTCCCGGTATTATTTATATTTAAAGCTTTATCAATAAGTTACCCTCAATCAGAATTCTTATTCTGATGAATGTTCCCTTCTATTTCATTATTATCAGGATTATTAATTTTCTTTATTGGTATATTTACCTGAAATAAATTAGAAAAAAAACATAAAACACTAGATGAAAGAATTCAAGAAATTAATGACAAATTATCCAGAAAAAAAATAGGTTAAACCTATTTTTTTAATAATACATATAACATAACCCTTTTAATTCTAGAAGAAGTGTAACGCTTAGAATTAGTTCTATCTACAAACTCTTCATAAGTTTTGGCATCTATATGTTTTTTAAATAAATTTTCCATGCCTTCGCTAATCATTTTTGATTTCGCTAATTCTTCAGGTGGTGTTTCTTTAACTATTTTTTGAAACTCTTTATAATAATCTTCTATTTTTTCGAAATCACTATTTAGTTTCATTGGTGTATATTTAGAGACATCTTCTCCATTTTTAATCATTTTTCTAATTAATGAAGCTGAAGCAAATTTTTCGTTAGTCTCATCAGAGTGAAACTCAACAGTTCTTTTAATTGAGTATGGTTCAATATTATAATCATTTTCAATAATAGCTTTTATATATTCCAACCCTAAAATATCATTTGGTAAAGTTATGTTTTCTCCAATTAATTTAGTTAAAGCATCTGCAGCAGACTTTGGAAAACTAAGTCCGGTTTTTAAATTTGATTTTAATAGTTTTTTATATTCTGATTTACGATTTTTAATAGTTTTTGCTATAAGTATTAAATTATCTACATCATCACTTTCTGATCCAAACAATAATTTATTTATACCATTTTCATTAGCAATTTTAACAGCTCCACTAGCAAAAATATGTGCTGCTTGAGTTGCATATTCGAAAGGAAGTTCAATAACTTTAGAAGCTCCATACTTTAAAGCCATTTTTTTTCTTTCCTCAAAAGTAGCTATTGCAATTTCACCTCTTTGAACATATTTTCCAGACATTATTATTATTATATTTTCATTTGGTCATTTCTTTTTAGCATATTCTAACTGAAATATATGGCCATTATGAAAAGGGTTGTATTCTGCTATTATTCCTATTGACATATATTAATTTTAACATTTTGGTTTTTTATATTATTAAAAACATTTTTTTTGTTATAATTTTTTTACTTAAAAAGGAGACACCATGGCTATAGTACCAAAGAGAAAAACATCCAAAAGACGTAAAAGAACTAGAAGAGCACATGATGCTTTAAAAATTCAAAACTTAATTTCATGTAAAAATTGTGGAGAAAAAATACAACAACATAGAGCTTGTAAATTCTGTGGATTTTATAAAGACAGAAAAGTTATTGAAGGAATAAATAATTAAATAAACAAATTAACACTGATTATAATCAGTGTTTTTTTTATATTTTTTTGTTATTTTAATATATCTTTTGGTGTATAATATGGAAGATAGTGGAAAGGAGTGGAAAAAATGGTAGGTCATTATTTTCGTTCGTTTGACGATAAAAAAAGGCTAGTATTACCAGCTAAGTTCCGTAAGGATCTTGGTGATGTTGTTTATGCAACATATGGTCCTGATATGGTTTTAGAACTAAGATCAGCAAAAGCTTTTGAATCATTAAGAGAACGTTTACTTTCAAACAATATGTTAAATAAAACTCTGCGTAAGTATGCTAGAGTATTATTTGGAAATACTGTTGAATTAAATGCCGATAAACTCGGAAGAGTTAATATGCCAGATGAAATCATAAACCTAGCCTCTATCAAAAAAGAAGTAGCATTCGTAGGAGTGGGAGATAAAGTTGAAATCTGAAATAAAGATGAATTCCAAAAATTCCAATCTACAACAACTACTGAAGGATCACTTGATGAATTAGCAGAAGCATTATTCAAAGAAGGGGTTGAGATATAAATGGTAAAACATATACCAGTTATGCTTAATCACTGCTTAGAACAATTATCTATCAAAAAAGATGGAACTTATGTTGACTTAACACTTGGTCGAGGTGGACATTCTTCAGAAAT
This sequence comes from Mycoplasma sp., assembly GCA_024244685.1. Classification (GTDB taxonomy): domain Bacteria; phylum Bacillota_I; class Bacilli_A; order Mycoplasmatales; family Metamycoplasmataceae; genus Mycoplasma_K. The sequence continues at coordinate 20,332 of JAAEOJ010000139.1, read as the reverse complement.
ATTAAAAAGAATTCCTAAAGGGCTATTAGTATCATTCGATAAAGACATAGAAGCCATAAATGAAAGTGGCAATCGTCTTTCTCAAATATCTGACAATTACATTTTAATTCATTCAGACAACAGATTTATTAAGGAAGAATTAAAAAACAATGGAATTGAAGCCGTAGATGGAATCCTATTGGATTTAGGAGTTTCTTCACCACAGTTAGACAACGCAGAAAGAGGTTTTTCTTATAATAAAGAATCACGCCTTGACATGCGTATGGATCGAAGCCAGGAGCTTGACGCTCATAAAATTATTAACAGTTGAAGTGAAACACAATTGATCAATATTTTGTATGAATACGCTGATGTAAAGTTTGCTCGTCAAATTGCGAAAGCTGTCATAGAAAATAGACCAATTGACACTACAACACAGTTAGTTGATTTATTGAGGGAAACTCTCCCAGCCAAGATTGTAAGGAAAAAGAATCCAGCTAAACCTGTTTTCCAAGCTATAAGAATAGCCGTAAACAATGAAATGGATTCATTAAAACAAGCCTTAAATGACGGTTTAACGTTATTAAAAACGGGAGGCAAATTTGCAGTAATAACTTTTCATTCTATTGAAGATAGAATAGTTAAAAAGTTTTTTGGTAATTTAACAAAAGACAAAACTGGAAAGTTGCCAATTCAACTAGAAAAAGAATTTTCAGTAAAAACAATCAAAGCAAAAGACGCTGAGATAGATGAAAATCGTAGAGCTCGAAGTGCTAAACTAAGAGTTATTACAAAATTAAGATAGTAAGGATTATTTAAATGAAAAGAAATTTAATTACTACAATCAAATTAAGCAAAAACTTTATTAAAATTGTTTGTTTAGAAAAAATTTCAACAAACCTTGTTGAAATCTTTAACAATACTCTTTGAACTATAAAGCCGCTTGAACAATCTAGTTTTATTAAAAAAAGTATTTCAGAAATAAATGAAAAAATAGCTGGTGAAATAAAATCAGTTATTGCAATTGTAGAATCTAACAAGAAAACAAATCTTGAAGTGAATATAATTGATAAGAAAATAAATTTAGCTTCATCTCATGTTACTAAAACAGATGTTGAAAATCTTATTGCTTTAGCAAAAAAGACTTCAACAATTGAAGGTAAAGAAATAATTTTATCTCAACCGATAAAATTTAATCTAATGGATGTAACAACAAAGACTTACAACAAAGCTCCATTAAACAAAAAAGGTCACGAATTAGGTATTAGAATAGCTATATCAACTATAGCTTCTGATGTCTATAGATATGTAAAAGATATTATAACTTCATCAAATTTAGAGTTATTACAAATTGTTACAGATACCCATACATTTGCGCACGAGACTATTTCAGGATCTGCGTTAGCTGAAGGTGCAATTTCATTGCACACAGGTATGGAAAGAACATCAGTTACAATAAATACTAACTTTGCAACGATTTCAATATTAGAATTTGATTTAGGTTATGCAAAACTTATTAAGGCAGTTTCACAAAAGTTTAACTGTTCTGAAGAAGTGGCGTCTAATTTATTAAGAATTCATGGAAATCTGAATTCAAAAAATAATGAAGTAATATTCACTAGCAATAGAGGAATAGACATTGTATCTCATACAGAAAAAGATCTTTGCAAAATTATCGAACAATTTGTTCATAAAATAGCAACGTTTACTCAAGCTTATATTGAAAAATATGAAAGTCTTAAAAATTTATCTATTACTATTTCTGGAGAAATAACTTCAATTAGAAATATTATTGAATTTACAAAAGAAATTTTTTCAACAGAATATGTTAAAATGTATAAACCATTAACGTTTATATCATTAAATATTCAAAATCTTGAAACAATTGCAACAAATAATCTAATTGAAAGGTATAATAATTTAATAGGAAGAACTTTTGATACAATAGTAATGACAAACCCGAATTCTATAGAAATATTTAAGAATTCAAAAAAATCCAAGTTCAAAATATTTATGAACAATATCTTAGGAGGAATATATGAACGAACAAAATAGAGAAGTAAAATCTCATATCGGCAATAAAATAGATGACGTTGCTAAAATAAAAGTCATCGGAGTTGGTGGTGGTGGAAACAACACAGTACATTCAATGATCCGTGAAGGAATCAAAGGTGTTGAATTCATTGTCGCTAATACAGATGAGCAAGTTTTAAATGCCTCTCCTGCTGACGTCGTTTTACACTTAGGTAAAAGCGAAAGAGGTCTAGGAGCTGGAGCAAATCCAGTTGAAGGTAAGAAAGCAGCAATCGAATCTCAAGATCTTATTAAAAGAACTATTACAGGTGCAGATATGGTTATTATAGCCGCAGGAATGGGTGGTGGAACAGGTACCGGAGCAGGTCCAATCATAGCAAAAATTGCTAAAGAAATGGGTTGCTTGACAGTTGGTATCATAACAACTCCATTCTCATTCGAAGGAACTAGAAGAACTCAAAATTCTAATATTGGTTTAGAATCTATGAGAGAATCAGTGGATTCACTAATTGTTATTTCTAATAACAAATTACTTCAACAGTATGGTGGAATTTCATTGAAAGACTCATTCTTATATGCCGATAAAGTTCTGAAACAAACTGTTAGAACTATTACAGATCTAATAGCTGTACCGGCTTTAATTAATCTTGACTTCGCTGATGTAAATTCGATCATGAAAGATAGAGGTCCAGCCTTAATTGGAATTGGAAAAGAATCTTCTGGTGAAGATAGAGCTGTTAAAGCTGCTATTAACGCCATCTCCTCTCCTATCTTAGAAGCTTCTATTAAAGGAGCTAAAGATGCTATTATTAACATTTCTGGTGGAGATATTACACTAGATGAAGCGAACCAAGCTGTTATAGCAATACAACAAGCCGCAGGAAATGATTTAAATATTATTTTTGGTGTTTCAATAAACGAAAGTTTAGGAAACGAAATTTACGTATCTGTTATTGCAACTGGTTTAGAAGATGAAGTTAATAAAGAATCAAATTCTGATATTAAAAAAGAGGAAACAAAAATGGTTGATACTATGGATATTTCCCTTGATAATGAAGAAACAAAAGAACTTCTTTCTAAAGATCCCTTTCCAACAAAGAAAATATCTTTAGATGAAAAAGAAAACACAATTGAAAATTCTCCATTTGATGATCCCGAAGATGATGACGATGATGAACTGCCAGCATTTTTAAGAAGATAATTTTATGTTTTCACGACGATGTTTCGAAGTCTATTTAAAATTGTCTTTAATAGAGAGCACAGAGATGTGCTCTTTTTAATGTATAATTTTTATTATTGATTAAAAAAAAGGAGTTTAGATGTCAACAAAGTATATTTTTGTAACTGGTGGTGTTTTATCAGGCTTAGGAAAAGGTGTTTCAGCAGCATCAATAGGTAGATTATTAAAAGCAAAAGGTTACAAAGTCTTTGTTCAAAAACTTGACCCTTATTTAAATTTTGATCCAGGAACAATGTCTCCTTTTGAACATGGTGAAGTTTATGTAACTGCAGATGGAGCAGAAACAGATTTAGATCTTGGACATTATGAAAGATTTATTGGTGAAAATTTTTCAAAACTTTCAAATTTCACAAGTGCTCAAATTTTTATGAAAATACTTGAAAAAGAAAGACGTGGAGAATATGGTGGAAAAACAGTTCAAATCATACCTCACTTTACTGATGAAGTAGAAGAATTAATTAAAAAAGCTGGAAAAGAATCTAAAGCTGAATTTGTTATTACTGAGATTGGAGGAACAGTTGGGGACATTGAGTCTCTTGCTTTCTTAAAGTCTATTTCATTTTTAGGTAGAAAACAGCCTAAAGATTGTTTCTTTATTCATACAACATATATACCATTTTTATCTGCTTCTAAAGAGTTTAAAACAAAACCTTCTCAATTCTCTATGTCAAGACTACATGAATTAGCTATACAACCTAATATGATTTTAGTTAGATCTACTAATCCTATTACTAATTTAGTTAAAGAAAAAATATCTTTTACTTCTTATGTTGATAAAGATTCAGTTATTTCAGTTCCTGATTCCTCAAACATTTATAAAATTCCTCTTAATTTTGAAAAACAAAATGTCGCTGAAATTATTGAAGATTTCTTTGGTTTAGAAAATAAAAAACCAGAATTAGATGATTGAAGATTATTTGTATCGAAAGTGGATACATTAAAAAAACATAATTTAGAAATAGGTATGATTGGTAAGTATATAGAATTTGAAGATGCTTATATGTCTATTATTGAAGCTTTAAAAATATCTTCACATTATTTAAATGCAAAAATCAACTTAAAATGAATTCAATCAGATAACTTAACAAAAGAAAATATAGAAAAAAACTTAGAAGGTCTTGATGGTGTTATGATTTTACCAGGTTTTGGTAAAAGAGGATTCCAAGGTAAAGTAATTGCTGCTGAATACACAAGAGAAAAAGATATACCAACTTTCGGAATTTGTTTTGGAATGCAAGCAATGACTGTTGTTCAAGCTATTAAAAAGGGTATAAAAGATGCTACTAGTTCTGAAATATCAGAAACAGGAACATTTGTATTTGATTTAATTAAAGGTAAAAATACAAAAGATAGTATAGGTGGAACATTAAGACTAGGAGAATCAAAAACATCACTTAAACCAGGTTCTCAAGCCGCTAAAATTTATGGTTCAAATGAAGTTTTCGAAAGACATAGACATAGATATGAAGTTAACTCTAAATATATTGATCAAATAGAAGATGATAAATTCTCATTTTCTGGTTATGACAAAGAAACTAATTTAGTTGAAATTTGTGAATTAAAAGATAAGAAATTCTATTTAGGAGTTCAATATCACCCAGAATTCACTGCTAGACCATTAAAACCTAATCCTTTATTTTCTGCTTTTATTGAAGCTATTATTAAAAATATTAAATAAAAGATTATTATTGATATAATAAAAATAACAAATATAAATCAAAGACGAAGACAAGTTTATTTATAACATGGAAGTTAAGAGAGTTGATGTTTGCTGAGAATCAACCTTCCTAATAAATATTCATCACTTCTGAGACTTAACAAAGCGCATAACTTACGTTACAAGTTAAATAAGAGAAGTCCTTTAGGAGTGGTACGTTGACCTCCTAAATGGACTTTTTTATATAAAAGGAGAAAAATGAAAGATTATAAAGATACTTTAAACATGCCTAAAACAGATTTTGAAATGAAGGCAGGTTTAACAACTAAAGAAGAAACATATAGAAAAAGATGATTAGAACAAAACATTTATCAAGAAGCATTAAAGAAAAACAAAGGTAAAGAAAGATTTGTTCTACATGATGGGCCTCCATATGCTAATGGAGATTTACATATTGGTCATGCTTTAAATAAAATTCTAAAAGATATTATTGTTCGTTATAAAACAATGAATGGTTTTTATTCTCCATTTACACCTGGATGAGATACTCACGGACTACCTATTGAAAATAAAATGTTAGAAACAATGGATAAAAAAGCAGAAGACTTTGATCCTTTACAATTAAGAAAAGAAGCTGAAAAATATGCTTTAAATCAAGTTGAAAAACAAGCAGAGCAATTTAAAACATTAAACTTACTATCAGACCTTAAAGAAAGGTACATAACTTTAGATAAAAGGTTTGAAGCTAACCAACTAAGGTTATTTAAAAAGATGGCTTTAGACGGTCTTATATTCAAAGGATTAAAACCAGTTTATTGATCACCTTCTTCTCAATCAGCATTAGCAGAAGCAGAAGTTGAATATGCAAACCATACTTCTCCATCAATCTTTGTTTCATTAAATGTAGTTAAAGGAAATGAATTTGTTTCAGAAAATGATAAATTAGTTATTTGAACAACAACACCTTGAACATTAATTGCAAATTCAGGTGTAGCAGTTGGAGATTCATTTGAATATTCAAAAGTAAAAGTTAATGGAACTAATTATATTATTGCAACACAATTATTAGATAAGGTTGCTGAATTAGCTAAATGAGAAAACTTTGAAGTTGTAAGTAGCTTTAAAGGTAATCAAATTGTTGGCTTAGAATACACAAGACCTGTTAAAAAAGATAAAACAGCACCAGTTGTTTCAGGACATCATGTTACTTTAGAATCAGGATCAGGTTTAGTTCATATTGCACCTTTATTTGGTGAAGATGACTTCATAATTGGTAAGAAGAATAAACTAGATATGATTATGCATGTTGAAGGAGATGGTTCATTAAATTCAGAAGCTGGAGAATACGAAGGAATATTCTATTCAGACGTTAATAAGAATGTTGGTATGAAATTAGATGAAGAAAATAATTTACTTTCACTTAAGTTTTTAAAACATTCATATCCTCATGATTGAAGAACAAACAAACCAGTTATTTATAGAGGTGTTCCTCAATGATTTGTTTCTATTTCAAAAATCAAAGAAGATATATTAAATGAACTTAAAAAAGTTAAGTCTTTCCCTGAGTGAGGAACTTCAAGACTTTCTAAAATGATTGAAGGTAGAGAAGATTGAACAATCTCTAGACAAAGAACATGAGGTGTTCCTATTCCTATATTTTATGATGGTGAAACACCAATTATAAACGAAGAAATTTTTGATCATGTTATTAAATTAGTAGAAGAACACGGAACTAACATTTGATGAGAAAAATCAGCTGATGAATTATTACCTGCTAAATTCCAAAATAAAAACTTTACAAAAGAAATGGATATTATGGATGTTTGATTTGATTCAGGTTCTTCTTCAATAGCTGTAGAACCAGAAGGAGAAAAAGCTCCGTTTGAACTTTATTTAGAAGGTTCTGATCAATATAGAGGATGATTTAACTCATCATTAATTAATTCAGTTGCTTATAGAGGAATATCTCCATTTAAGACATTACTATCTCATGGATTTGTATTAGATGGCAAAGGAAATAAAATGTCTAAATCAAAAGGTAATGTTGTTTCTCCTTTAGAAGTAATAGAAAAACATGGTGCAGATGTTTTAAGATTATGAGTAGCTAACTCTGAATTTACTTCAGATGTAACAATATCAAATGAAATTATTAAACAAAATATCGATATTTATAGAAACTTTAGAACTAAATTAAGATTCATGCACGGAAATTTATTTGATTTTAATGAAGAAGATAAAGTTGAACTTACAGGATTCCATAAGTATATTGATATTAAACATCAAGTACTGAAAAAAGATATTAAGAATTCTTATGATAATTTTGAGTTTTCAAAACTAATTAAAGAATTAAATAAATTTATTTTAGACTTATCTTCAGGTTACTTTGAATTTGGTAAAGATGTACTTTATTGTGAAAAAACAAATGATAAAGAAAGAAGAATGTTCCAAACTAATATAAGTAATATATTGAATACATTTATTTTATCTCTTGCTCCAATACTTCCAACAACTTGTGAAGAACTTTACTTACTAATGAATCCCGATTCTAAATCAGTTCATTTAGAAGATTTCTTTAAAACTAAAGAAGTTGATACAACAATATTTAAAGAATGAGAACCTTTCTTTGAATTAGTTAATGAAGTTAATAAACATATTGAAGTTGCAACAAAAGAACAAAAGATAAAAAGAAGAAATGAAGCTAAAGTTACAATTAAAACAAATAATGAATTTTTAAAAACTTTAAACTTAACACAATTATTAAATGTAGCGAAAGTAGAAATAGGAGATGAATTTTCTGTTGATACATTTGATTCAGTTAAATGTCAAAGATGTTGAAACCATACAAGTGTAGAAGAAATACAAGATGATATTTGTCAAAGATGTAAAAAAGTACTATCATAGTACTTTTTCTTTTATAATACATATATGAAAGAATCAACAAAAAAACATATTCAAACTTTTAAAAAGAATGCAAAAGTTGTATTAAAGAACTTCTTTTCTATTACTAGAAAACAATTCATTATTAATTTAGCAATAATATCTTTAACTTTTATTATTTTCGTAACAATAGATCAAACAACTAAAAGTTGAGCTTTTTCTAATTATAAAGGTGGACTTCAATATCAAAATGGTTTTGTTGGAGTTAGATTAGCTAAAAATACAGGTATGTTTAGATCTTTAGGAAATGGAATTGGTTTTGCTGGTGTTCAAACCTTAACATCATTAATATCTATTATAATGTTTGTTTTTGCTTTATTTTCTAAAAATTTAATACGTACATTTGCTGTAGCTTTATTATTTGCTGGTTCTATGGGAAATATAATTGATAGATATTCTCAACCAGGTCATTATGTTAGAGATTGAATTTTTACACCATGAACAAAAGCAACTTCTAATGGTGGAACTTACAATATAGCTGATGTTGAAGTAATGGTTGGTTCTGGAATAATGCTTATTTATATTATTTATTTATTAATATTTGATAAGGAAGAAAATTAATGGAAAGAATTATTTTGATATCTGATAATCATGGAAATGAAAAGATTGTTAATAAAATACTTTCTCAAGAAGAATATGATTTAAGTATTCATTTAGGAGATTCAGAAAATAATTCTAAATGAGCTAACTCTTTATTTGATTATGCAGTAAGAGGCAATAATGATTTTAATGATTTAAAAGATGAAATATTTTTTGAATATAAAGGAAAGAAATTTATGATACTTCATGGACATACTAGAGGAATTTATGTTCATAATTGACAGGATTTACCCCAAAAGGTAGCTAAACAAGAAAATGTAGATATTATAATCCATGGACATTCTCATATACCTTATTTTAATAAAGAAGATAATATAATTAGTGTTTGTCCTGGTTCTCCAACATTACCTCGTTCTGAATTCGGGCCTTCTTATGCTATTTTAAATATTGATGGAGAAAATATAGACGTTGAACTTAAACAAGTGATTTAACTTGTTTTTTTCTTTATAATTAACATATGATAAATTTAGTAGTGGCATATCAAGATAGAGTTGATAAATATATTTCAGATAATTCAAGCGTATCAAGAACAGATATTCAATTTTTAATTAAAGAAGATTCAGTAACAGTAAATGGTATACATGTACGTAAACCAAACTTTCAAGTTAAAGAAGGAGACAAAATTAATGTTTCAAAACTAGTTCAAAAAGAAGTTAATATAGTTGCTGAAGATATTCCAATAGAAATAATATATGAAGATGAAGATTTAGCAATAGTAAATAAAAAGAGTGGAATGGTTGTTCATCCAGCCCCAGGTCATCCAGGAGGAACACTTGTTAATGGACTTATGTTTAAATTTCAAGATCAACTATCAGATATTAATGGTCAAGCTAGACCAGGTATAGTTCATAGAATTGATAAAGATACATCTGGTTTATTAGTTGTTGCAAAACATAACAGATCTCATACATACTTAGCTCAATTAATAAAAGAACATAAAGTTAAAAGAACTTATATTGCTTTATTAGAAGGAAGAGTAACAAACGAAATAACTCATATTGATTTACCTATAGGTAGAGATTCTAAGAATAGACAAAAAATGGCAGTTACAAGAAATAACTCTAAACAAGCTAAGTCACATTTCTTTGTTGAAAAAGTTCAAGAGAAAACAACTTTAATTAAATGTGAATTAGAAACAGGTAGAACTCATCAAATTAGAGTTCATGCATCACATATAGGACATCCTGTTGTTGGAGATCCACTTTATGGAAAAAGATTAGATGATTTTGGTCAAAGACTTCATGCTTATAAACTTAAATTTATACATCCGAATGGTAAAGAAATGGAATTTGAAGCGCCTGTACCTAAAGAATTTTTTGAAAATGTTGATAAATAAAATTTAGTTATTATTAATACAATAATTTATTTGTTTGCATTTTTTAAATAGATTATTTTTTAGTTTTTATATTAATTATTAAGTTTTTAATCATTTTTTTTGCATATTTAAGCAAATTATTATTTACATTATCAATTAAATCAATTACTTTATTTAAATCACTCATAGCATCTTCATATTTTTTTAATCTAATATAAGCATATCCTCTATTTATATAAGCTATAGCTAAATTTGGATTTATCTCAATTGCTTTATTATAATCACTCATAGCATCTTTGAGATACTTTATATTATTATCAAGTTTATACAACCTCATATAAGATACGCCTCTACTTAAATAAGCTATAGCTAAATTTGGATTTATCTCAATTGCTTTATTATAATCACTCATAGCATCTTCATTTTTACCTAATCGATCATAAACAATTCCTCTATTTATGTAAGCCACAGTATAATTAGGATCTATCTCAATTGCTTTATTGTAATAACTAATTTGCTTTTTGGGATCTTTGGATATTAAAGCTTCAATAACAAATGAACTAGAAGAACTTGAAACAGCATTTAAATATTCACCTTTTAAATCAGGATATACAGATTTATGTGTTTTATTTTTTAACTCTAAATATTTTTTAATATTTTCAATAATTTCTTTATTTATTTTAATTTTTAAAATATTTTTACTATTTTTTCAATATTTAGAATCTATAATGAAATATGATCTTTGAGATAAAACTCTATTAGATACATAAGGAGATTCAAAAATACTTTTTGATATATCATTATTAAAATTTATTTTTTTTTGAATATTTTTAACTTCTGTTTTTAAAATAAAAATAGATGCATCATAATCTCCGTTTTGATTTGAAAGTGCAAATCAAAAAGCAGCAAGAATATCATCAGTAAAATCAATTAAAGGAGTAGGGACATCTTTTGAGTGTTGAAGTTCAGCTAATATTTCTAAAGAATCTTTGTTTTTATATAAATTATTTTTTTTAATTAATTCTATATATTGATTAAATAAGAAATTAATATTTTTTATTAAAGTTTCTTTGTCTTCTTCCTCTTCTTCTTTTTCTTTATTTTTAGGTCTACCTTTTATTTTATCTCTTAATCAAGAAGATTCTAATTCTCACTTTTCGTTTTCTTGGCCTCTAAATAAATATAATTTTTTCTCTTTATTAATAAAGTTAATCAAATTAAAAAAATCATCCATTGTATTTATTTTATTTGGCATTATTTCATTTTCCATATACAACCCCTTTTATTTTTTAACTATATAAATTATAATAGTTTTTATTTTTTAAAGAAATGTTGATAAATAAATTTAGTTATATATAAAAAGGTTTATAATTTTTATTATGAGCGAAAAAAATGAAACTATTTTAAAAGTAGTTAATATAAATAATTACTTTGGGAAAAAACAATTTTTAAAGAACGTTAATTTTTCTATTGGTTCTGGAGAGTTTCATGCATTCATCGGTGAGAATGGTGCTGGTAAAACAACTACAATGTGTTTTATTAGCGGAATATTAAATGATTATGTTGGAGAAATAGATTTTAAAAACAAACCAATAAATGAAATAGAAAATAAATCTATTTTGTTTGTTCCTGAAAGAGTTAGTTTTCCTAATCATTTAACAGCATTTCAATTTGTTAATACTTTTACTTCTATATTTTTAGGTAAGAAAGTTAATAAAGCAGATATAGATAATTTATTTAAAGAGTTTGATATTTCAGATATTAAAGATACTAAAGCTAATAAATTATCATCAGGTCAAAAGAAAAAAGTCTCTTTAATAAGAGTAATTCTTTCTAAACCAGAATTATTAATTATAGATGAACCTGCGGCTAACTTAGATCCAACTTCTAGATTAAAATTATTTGAATCATTAAAAAAATTAAATAATGAAGGTACAACAATATTTATTTCTTCACATATTATTGCTGAATTAGAAAAATATGTTGATTCAGCTACATTCATCAAAAAAGGTGGAGTTGTTTGAACAGGGAAAATAAACAAAAATGAATTAGGTAAGAAATTCGAAGACATCATCATTAAAGGTGGTGTTGCATAATGAATAATAATATAATTTTATCTAAAGCAAGTGTTTCATACTTAAGGAATAAAAAAGCTTTATACTTTTTTACAGGGTTTATTACAATTATTTCAGCATTAGCATCATTACCTTTATTCTTAAGTAAAGAAGTAGGTTCTTATAGTTGAATATTCCTTTCTACGTCAACTATATGTTTATCTGCTTTAGTACTATATATATTTAATATTTTATTTGTAGACTCAAAATACAACCAATTAGATTTAATTCTTCTTTCAAAAGCTAAGAAGACAAAGAATCTATTTATATCAAAATGAATAACAACTCTTTTAATAATAAATATATTTATAATTATGAATTCATTCTTACTTTCATTAGTATTTTCAATTTATAGTTATAACTTTATTTGATTTGTACCGACATTATTATCTTCTATTTTAGTTCAAAACTTATTTGCGACATTACTCATTTTATTATTTTCATTTATATTACTATATATAAAAGGTAGGATAGCCCCTTTAATAGTTTCTTTATCTACAATGGTTGTAATATTTTCTTCAAGTATAGGAATTAAAATAGCATCTGATATTCAGGATAATAAAATTAGTTTTGCTAGTAAATCAAACTTTACACATGAATATGAGAATCTTTATGTTGAAGAGAATGGGAAAATTAAAAAAACAATAATTGAAAGAACAAATTATGCAGGAACTCTTAATAATGATTCATTAAATAGTTCTAAGTTTAATTGAAGTAATATAAACTTTTTAGATTTAATAAACGGATTACAAAGTATGACTATTTCTAAGCAATTATCTAATAGTGATGTTATTATAGGTAATAATTTCAATATTAATTCAAACCACTTTACAGTAAAAAGCAATTTTTGAAATGATAAAAAACATTTAAAAATTAAAGAAGTATATCCTATTGGAGTAAAACCATTATTTGAGTTAAATCATTTCCAAATTCAAGAACACTTCAAGAATGTTTATCAAAAATTAACTAAAAAGGGATATTCTAAAATAGAATTCGCTTCTTTAAAAACTTTTATAATTAATAATGACTTTTGAGAAAGTGTTGGCTCAAGCTTAAAAGAATTGCTATATAATTCAATTGGAATAATAGGAGATCAAAATTTATTATATTTCTTAAGAGATAAAGAAATACTTTTACAAAAAGCGCCTGATTTATTCAATTGAATGTCTAAAGAGTTGTCACCAGAGTTCTCTAATATGATGAAAGAAATTTATTCAAAACCAAAATCAAGATTTAATATTAAAAACATTAAAGAAAAAAATAGAAATGAATTACTTTCAATAAAAACATTGAACGAGGAAGAACAAGCAAGCAATGAAGATATAGATTTCTTTAAAGATGTTATTAAATTTAGTGGAAATAACATTGAGGTTAACGGAAAAGTTAAGTCTACAATATCATTGTTAAAAGCAGAAATGCAAAAAGAAGGAATTAAAGATAATATTTCAAATAAAAAAGAATGAACTACTTTTATAGAAAAACAATCATTTCACTTAAAAGATTTAGAAGTAGTTAAAAAAACATTGGAAAATATAGATAAGTCTTTAAATAACTATGAATTTAAAACAAATGATTTCAATATAACAGAATTTCATTATCAATATACAAATCAAACAACGACACCAATTATTACTACAACAATATCTTTATTTATAATATTGTCAACAATAGCATTACTATTCTTTATGAATATACAAAAATTAAAAACAGCTAACTTGAAAGGATTTTAATTATGAAAAAATTTAATAAAACAGGATTAATAAAAATAGGAGGACTTATATCATTCGGTACAGCAGTTTCAACTGCTGTAGTTGTTCCTATTGCAATCAATAAAACAAATTTAGCAAAACAAAAATTCACTAACTTAAAGCTATTTAATAAAACATTTCATAATAGAGAAGAATTAATTGCTTATGCTTTACAAAGTTCTAAAATATTTGAATCAAAAAATGGACATGCATATTTTTCTTTAGAAGATTCAGGAGAAAAACTATTTTCAAGCGACGAAGAATTAAGAAGGTATATTTCTAATAATATTGAGATAATACAAGCAAAAAATTCTATTAAAATAGAAGATGCACCAACTACTGGTTCAGGTGATATAGCTGGAGTAAAAGATATTTTAGCTGCATCAAAATCAAGTGATAGAATGTATTATAGAGGTATTAAGGATACAATTTTCAAAGATAGAATAAAAGCTATTGAATCTTATTTCCAATATCACAAAGTATTTTATTATGATGGTATTACTTTTAGAAATAAAGAAGAATTAAAAAGATATTTATATACAAATTATGATAAATTAAAAGACTTTGAAGTAAATTCAAAAGAGTCTACTTTAATTTCACCTGATGGATTAATTTCTGATTATATGAATTTACAAACTCGCGAAGGAAGATCAAAAGGAAGAGAGTTTATTAAAAATACTGCAACTTCTTTAATTGGATTTAAAAGAAAAGATGGTGGCTATAATTATGTTAAAAGAGAAGATATTTTAAAAGAAACTGTTGATAATAATTTTTCAAATAACTTAAAACTTTCAGAAATTAATGCTGTTCACATAAAACCAAATAATGGAAATTCTTTATGAATTACAGATTCTGCAAAAACCGATAAAGGTAATTTTTATGGTAACTATTTTACAAATAGTAAATCAGATGAAATATCACATATTAATGATTTTAAAAAATGAAGTGAAACAAGCGAAACATTAAAATCAAGCGATATTAAAACAGCTCAAAATTCTAATACTATTGGTAAGTTATTTGCAATGTTAAATAAAATTAGAGCTTATTATGATATTGATATTAATAATAAAGAAGAATTAGCAAAAGCAGAAAAAACAGAAAATATATTTGATATTCCAAAATATAAGCAAATATTAGATGCGAAAGACCAACCAGGTTTTGATGTTGCAAAAGTAAAATTAGTTATTTCTCAATTAAAACAAATTTCTAATACTATTTCAAAAGGTAAAAGATATAATCCTCTTTACGAATTACCTTTATTATATTCAAGAGTTATTTCTTATGCTAATAAAGAAGGTCAAACACTAAATAATAAAGAATTAAATTTCTTTAGAAAATTTTTCAAAACCGTCGCTAATGATTATCAAGATATTTTAGAATCTTTCTTACCTAAATCATCTTTAGTTGATAAAGACGGTAGTTTTATTAATATAGCTAAATTATTTGGTATTAATGATATTAGTTATGATTCTAATACAACACCTGAGTTCCAAATGTATGAATTATCAGAATCTCCTAAGTTTGTATCAGCAGTTAATTTTCTTATTGAAGCTATTAATAACAAAGTAGCTAATGATGGAGCAAGATTATATCAACTTACAAGGTTTAATAATGATGCTAATATTACTAATCAAGATTATTATTCAAAGATGTGAAACTTATTAAGTGTTAAACCACTAGAATTAAAAAATAAAAAAACAAAATCTCAACAAATAGAAAAATTTTTAGGTAAAAAGGTAACAGATAAACAAGCAGGAATAATTTATAAATTAACAGAAATTAATAATGAACTTGCTAAAGCAAATAATGCTTTAATTTTAAAAAGTAACGAACAAAAATTTAAAGGTATTTTTAAACACTATAAAAAAACTGAAATAAGTGAAGAACAGATTCAACAAAAATTTAATAATTTAGAAGATGGTTATAAAGAATGATTTGAAAAAATTAAATTTATATTAAAAAATAAAAATCAAAATGTTTTTAAAGAAAATAAAATAAATATCCCTGAATTTAAAAAAGAATTACAAAATATTGGTTCAAAAGAAATGTTTGAATACGAGTTATTGTTTAAAATTAAAAATAATAAAAAAGAAAATACAATGACACAACTAAAAAATTTATTTGATGAAAATAAATTAGATAAAAAAATGAAAGTATTAGCTAAAATATTAAAAAAATCTAAAAAAACTAATACATGATTGTTAAAAATTGCTGATTCAGTTCAATCAATAAGATCAGGAGATACCTATGAAATTGTAAAATCATTATCTAATATTTTAGGTAGTGTAGGAAAAATAACTTCTTCTATACCATTTGTTGGAACTTCACTTCAATTAATGGCATTCGCTGGAGATCTTGCGGCAGAAATAATTGGTAAAACAACAAAACATATTTACAAATTCAAAACTTCTCAAGATAACTCTAATCCATTTTATTGAGATGGTGGAAGGTCAACTTCTAGATTATGAGGATTATTAGAAACAGTAGATGCTGGTGCTGATTCAATGAAAATAATACCTCCTCAAAAAATTATAGAAGGTATACCAAATGAGATTTGAATTTATAATGGTAAAGTTTATAAAGATACTTTAGAACTACGTCGTCAAGCATTATTTGATTATGTTAATGGTGATGAAGATGCTCTTATTCAAGATTCAGATATTAAAAACAAATCTATAGTAAGAGGATTTACTTATGAAAAAGTTGAATCAAATACCCAACTTAAAAAAGGTTTAATGGTAAAGGACTCTAGAGAAGCTTTAGCACATGCGATATTACCTGATTTAAATAATTCTAATTCTGATTCTGATTTACTTAAAAAAATAATACATTCTTCAAGTTTCTCTATAATTGGAGGTAATAAGTTACAAATAGATGGTAAAGAAGCAAAAAATTCACCAAGTATAAAAAAGGTCTGAATTAAACATTTGCTTGAAAATATTAAACCAACTATAGTAGTTCAAATGCCAAAAATGCAAGAAAGTGATTATGCAACTAATATAAACGGTAAAGAAGTAAGAGTTAAAGGTTATTATCCAAAAGAACAATTTGTAAAAAAATTCTCAGAAGTTTATGAATTACCTGGAACAAAATATTATGAATTTGGACAAGTTAAAACTAGAGAATCTAATAAAAATGAATATTTAAAAATAAATATGAATGAATTAGAAAATCCAAAAACTAAAGAACAAGATTTTAAATATCTTTCTGTTGAAAATGCTGTTGATGCGCTTAGAACAGTATTTATTAAAAATGTTTCAGTAAAAAGTATATATTCATTAGAAAAGAAATTTTTAAATACAAATCATTTTAGTGAATTAAAAACTCCAAAAGAATTTAATTTATTTAAAGCAACTGGAGTTGGTAAAGAAACAAAATACTTTAAAACATTTTGAGATGCTTTTAAATGATTAACATCAGTTGATCAATTTAATATGAAAACTATAATTTCAAAAGGTGAAGGTGAAAAAATTACTTTCAACAATCAAATATTTAATAATACTCAAGAACTTATTCAATACTTAGATAAGTTACTAGAAGGAAGGGAATCATAATGAATAAAAAATTTAAAAAAATTACAACATTAGGAGCAATGTCAATTATCCCTTTTGCTGCAATAATTAGTAATGTATCTATGGCTAAAACACATAGTCGTGAATATGTTTCGATTGTTATTGATGGAAAAAACTTGATGTTTCAAAGTATGCATGATGCAACAAATTATGTAATGAGAAATAAAGTTAACATCGATCAAAAAGTTATGGTAGGTAATGCTAAATATTTAAATAAAAGTGAAGGTATTATAGATCCTTCTTCAATTTATGATTATAAACCTGATGGTAAATCTATGTTGCCAGCATATAAAATGATGAATGGTAAATATACTATGTCTAGAGAAAAAGCTCTTAATAGTTTTTTAGGTAGAACACACCTAGTTCCTCAGTATTTTGACGGACAAGAATTTCACGAAGGAAACTCAATTGGTTTAAGAGAAGCTAAAGAAGCTATATTAAGCAGACAAAATGCTTCTATGGTTCCTTTCTATGATGTTGATTTAGGAACTAAAAAAATGCATATAAATCCTTTTAGTATAGAAGATGTAAATGCTTTACAAGATGAGGCTTTAAATATTTATAATACAAATCAAACAAATAAAAACAATAGTTACAAAAATGTAACAAGCACCTTTTTACTTCCTGCACAAGATGGAGGACAAATAGGAATTATGCCTTCCGATCCTTCAAAAGGATTGCAAATAAAAGATTTATTGGGTGAGGATTTTAGTATTGAATATCAAATACAAGAATGAATTAAAAGTAAATTAAAGGTTAATCTAAAAGTTAATATCGCAGGCCCTTCAAAGAATCCTTATATTTTTCAGGTTTCAAATCCTTTAGCTTTAAATTACAATATTTCAATAGATAAAAAAACATTTACATTAAATGAAGTAAGTTATAGTCAATTTAAAAAATATAAAAATGATTTTAAAGCTTTCTTTTCTGGCGGAACTTTCTGAGAATATTTTGAAGAAGGCAGAAATGATGGACAGAATACATATAAGGATTGAAGTACATGAGCAAAACTAAAAAAATACAAAACATTGTTTGGTGGAAAATTAAGTATAGATAATATGAAACCATGAAAACATGGATCAACATCAGGAATGGATATTAGGATAAATGCAAACGGAACATATGAAACATACTATACTAAAGCATCATTAACTTTTTCTTTAAAATCTGGAGCAAGAAATTCAGTTGAATTTAATAAATTTATTAAACAAAAAATTAAAAAAAACCCAATATTTAATAAATTATGTTTTGAAACACAAAATAAATTATTAGAATTATTTAAACAAAAATACTTTAATTCTAATACTGAATTTAAAAAAATGATTCCTAATAATGATGATGAAGGAAATATAAAAACAATATCTTCAAAAAAGGACAATATTATTAACAAAAAAGCCATGGATCCAAGAAAAAATCAGGATTTTGAAGATGCTGATTTTTGAGACAACTTAAAAACAAAATTAAAAAACTTAAATGAAAAAGTCCAAAGCGATAATTTTTCAAATTTTTTAAATAAATATAAACAAATATTAATTTTAAATGGAACACCATTAGTTTCTATAAAAAAAGATAATCTTAAATGAAAAATTGATAAATCAAATAGAGAAATATATAATCAAATTTACACTTCATATGAAAATAATACATTAATATACAATTATAATAAAGAAAATGATTATTGAAATAAAAAAATAAAAAACAAACCTAAACAAAAAGATTTTATTAAAAAAAATGAAGCTAATTTTGAAGAAGAAAATGATAATTATAAAGAATTAGCTCTAGAAGATTTTGGAACTATAAAATCTAATTCTAATTACTCATCACAAATACCTTTATTAATGGTGAATGCAAATGGCAACTTGAAGTTTAATGAAGCATCAAATTACAAACAACAAATGAAATTAGCTAAAATTCTAACTGATAAATCAAATAATAAAGTAGAATCAATTAATAAAATAAGTAAAGAATTATTATTTAAAGATAATAAAAATTTAAAAGCTAGAAAAAAAGAAATTAACGAAGATTTCTTTGAACCAGCAATTATTTATGTAATTTATAATAATAATGATGAAGTTATTGATGAATTTAAATCAAAAAGTTCAAACTTAAGATTTGATGATAAAGAAACAATCAAAAACAATGCAAAAGCAATTCTTTCTGAATATATTAGAAAAGATCCAACAAAAGTATTTGTTGAGAGAGATGGAAAATTTACCCAACAACCAATAGATAATAAAATTATTATGGTGTATAATTTAAAATGACAAAATAAAGAATATACATTTAATAGTTTTGAAAATGTTAAAAGATTTATACAAGAATGAGTAAAAGCAAACTCAAAAACAATTGTAGTGAAAGGATAAAGAAATATGAATAAGAAAAAAATAGGATTAGGAGCATTAACAGGATTAGCTACAATTGCAACACCAATTGTAGCTGTTGTTTCATGTGGTGCTGAGGAAAAATATAATGACATCGAAATTAAACTTGATAGTTATAAAAATAGTGGAATGAAAATGAATTTTAAATTATTATCTGATAAACAAGATGATCGTCATATAAATGAATTCATGAAAAAAGTAAATGGAAAATGAGTTTTTAAAGAAGCAAAGTATATTTCTGACACAACTTTAAAAGGTCCGGGATTAACTTTAAATATTACTTTAAGTGATACTATTAAAGAAAAAATTAAAGGGAAATATAATCTTTCTAATAAAAAATATAAAAAGAATCATATTAAATTAGAATTAGACTCATTTAATAAAGATTTAGATAAAGAATTTTTTAGAGATTTAACTACTAGTGATGATGAAGCCGCAAAAATAGCGAAACAATTAAATGATCTAGAAAATAATTCAAAATTTAGGTTAGCATTTAATTTAGTGTTACCTAAATGAATGGAAACTGAATTTGGTGATACAACTTGAGATATATCACTAGATAGTAAAGATGAAGATGGAGATAAAGGTGGAGATAAAAGAGGATATGTTGTAGAACAAATCCAGCAAGTATCTTTAGAAAATAATGCAAATATAAAAATAAATGCATTAGATATTAGTTTAAATTTAAAATCATTCGACCCAACAAACCTCCCAAAAGGATTAAAAGAATTAAATTTAGCTTTTAACAATCTAAC
>JAAEOJ010000138.1 GCA_024244685.1 Mycoplasma sp. | reverse complement strand
GGTACCAGACTGAGAACGGCCGGTACCAGACCGAGAACGGCCGGTACCAGACTGAGAACGGCCGATACCAGACTGAGAACGGCCGGTACCAGACTGAGAACGGCCGGTACCAGACCGAGAACGGCCGGTACCAGACTGAGAACGGCCGGTACCAGCCTGAGAACGGCCGGTACCAGCCTGAGAACAGGCGGTTCCAGACTTAGAACGGCTGGTACCAGACTGAGAACGGCCGGTACCAGCCTGAGAACAGCCGGTACCAGACTGAGAACGGCCGGTACCAGACTGAGAACGGCCGGTAGCAGACTGAGAACGGCCGGTTCCAGACTGAGAACGGCCGGTACCAGCCTGAGGACGGCCGATACCAGCATGAGAACGGCCGGTACCAGACTAAGAACAGCCGGTACCAGACTGAGAACGGCCTGTACCAGACTGAGAACGGCCGGTACCAGACTGAGAACGGCCGGTACCAGCCCCGGAACGGCCTGTACCAGCCTGAGAACGGACGGTACCAGCCTG
>JAAEOJ010000137.1 GCA_024244685.1 Mycoplasma sp. | reverse complement strand
TAATTATAGAGTTTTTGGCCTCTACTGGTCTAAGAGTGGGAGCGCTGGCAACTATCAAGATAGATAAGGCCGGCAATTACACCACATTAACCAAAGGCAAAGAGGTTAAAGGCTCTATAGAGGCCGACTTACTTACTAAGGTCAAGGGAATTAAACTCAATGAGGCCTCTACCAATAGTTTACAGGTCTCTTTTAATAGAACTATTAAAAAGCTATTCCCAGGAAACCCAAACAACTATAGTTTACATAGCCTTAGAGCTCTATTCGCTACTAAGTTGTTAGAGAAAGGATGTGGAATTTATGAGATCAAAAAGAAATTAAGCCTTAGTTCTGTTACAACTACAGAAAGATACATATTAGAAATTAATAACATAAAGGAGAAGAAATGAATCAACATTTTAAGTTATCAAAAGATTTTTTTGACAGGTCGGAAATGAAGCTGCTAGATAATCTTTTTCCTGACGGAGAAGCTGCGATTGTACTTTTAAAACTCATTACAAATGCTTGTCAATATGATGGGATTGTAAGTGTGTCACAAAGCAGACAGTTATTGTTTCCCAAAGAAACATCTATGATGAGCACAATAATAGGGATTGAAAAAGAAGCAGTTAAGAGGGTGGTTTTTGAAGCTATGTATTATGGGCTAATAGAAAAAACAGAAGAAGGATATTTGTTTTTGGTTGGGTTTGTGGATGATATGTCAATAGGCAGAAACAAAGAGGATGGAGTTGTTTATTTCATTGGCAATCAAGAAGAAGGAAACGTAAAAATAGGATTTTCTACGGATGTAAACAGAAGAATAAAAGAGCTACAGACATCTAGTCCTTCAAAACTGAAAATTCTCAAAACTTTTCCAGGAGACATAAGCAAAGAAAGGGAACTCCATGAAAGATTCAAAGAATACAGAATAAAGGGTGAGTGGTTTGAGTTAGTGGGTAACTTAAAATGTTTTATCGAGGAGTTACAAAATGATTAAAAACAACATAGTTTCTATTTTAAGCTCAAGAAGTTTTTTAAAACTACATAAAGATCTTCTTTGTGATTTGGGAGTGAGACAAACTGTTCTTTTGTCTGCCCTACTTGATAAAGCAGATTATTTTGGAAGAATGATAGAAGGGCAAAGGGGAAGTTGGGATGGGTGGTTTTTTGTTAGTAGAGAGGATTTATTTATAGACTCAAGAATACCAATAGAAAGCCAAAAAAAAATAATTGATGAGTTAAAGAAAAAAAATGTCATTGAAACAAAATTAAAGGGCCTACCAAGAAAAAAGCATTTCAGAATAAATGATCAGGGTGTATCATCATCCCTTTCAAGAGGTGAAAAAGTAAGAAACAAAGAGATTGCCCATAAACGCCAAAACACCTCTGCAATAAACCCGAAAGATCAGGTTTATGCAAACGGGACTAATGAGGTTTATGTAAACCCTGAGAATACCCCTATATTAATAAGAACTAATATTAATAATAACCAAACTAATAAAAACTTATCTAAAGATAAGTTAAGTGCGCCTAGGGCGCATAAGCTTAATTCTACTACCATAGAAATAATTAATTATTGGAATGAAGAAGCTTTAAAATATAAAAATAAAAAATTAGTAACAAAACCTTCCATCCATAAAGTTGATTTAAAAAATCCTACTGATGTAATAATAAGGACAGATAATGTTATTAAATGTTTATTAAAAAATAAATTATTCCAAAATAATTATAAATTAAAAAATAAAGACATCCCAAAAGATAAATATAATGTTGATGAAATAAAAAATATTATATCCCAATACATGAAATTATTTATCAATGGCAATAGTTATAAAAAAGGAGATATAACAAAAACAAAGCTCCATAAAAGTATTGCTGATTTTTTTTATTTTCCAATGGTTAATTTATCTTATTTTGTTGCCGTGTCCGCCAATGAAGTTAAAGGGTTAAGCGAAATAATAAATGAAGAACAAAATGACATCCATGAACTAGATACTGAGTTACTTGAGCGATATGAAGAACTATTCCCTGTTGATTATCTCAATCAATATGACTCAAAAATAGTAACAGCAATAAATAACATTTATACAGCCAACCAAAATATTATAAAATACGGAAATCCTGTACATCATAGAGAGGATGGGTGGGTTGAGCTTGATGGTTGCAATGATGGTTTTGTTGATGAGCATATCAAATATCTAAAGAGCTTCAAGGATGTTACCTATGGACACCTCAAGTTATCCGGCAAGATTTTTGAGATATTTAACAAAAAAATGAAAGACCAATATAAAGTTGATGTTGATTTATTAATTAAAGGTGAGTGGAGAGAAGCCTATAAAGGCAAAATCAAAAGAGTTAAAAATAAAGCCGGAAAATTCAATATAGGTAATTATTGGTATGAGTTGGATTTGTTCGCTTCATGGGAATATTTAGATTTAATCAGAGAGGCTTTTGTTGAGGATCTAAAGGCAGGTAAAATAAAAGATGGGCTGATAGAAAGAAAACTTAAAAATGATAGAGTGCTCGACAACCTAAAGAAGTTTGGAGTAGAGGATGTAGCTGACTACTACGATTTGTGCATACCAAAAGATATTGATGAAGATCCATTTAACGGAATGAATATTTTATAAGGAGTTTGTATTGAGATGTTTTAATGTTAAAGAGATAAGCGAGATAAGAAAAAATTTAAATAGATTATCAATTGAGGCAATACAAGAAATATGGAACAGAACACAAAGTGAGATTGACATGAAAGGTTGTTGTTTTTATGAAATAAAAGAAGTTTTTGATTTGAGGAGGGCAATCTTTAAAGAGTTAGAAGAAAGAGACCAAGAAAGTTTTAAAACATGGCGTAAATCAGATAGTGAGATATTTTATTCTGATGATAGTATTTTGATTTATTTTAAAGACAAATAGGTGCATCTTATTAGAGCCACAAAACAGCCGATTTAAGAGCGTTTTGTATTAAAGCGTATGAATTATCGATTTAGATGTAAAACACTGTTATATGGTCTATATGACGCTTAGAATAGGTGTTATAGGTTATGTTAGAGAGTTATGTTTCTTTGGGTGTGAATATTTATAAAAATAACTTTACTTTTGATATGTTTTGTGCTATTATTTGATTAAGTTTAGAGAATGAAAGGAGAAATAAATGAAATTTGAATTTAAGAAGGCCGCCTTTGATAAGGGTCTCGAATATAAAGAAAAAGTCAAAAAAGGCTCTATTGAAGTTATTTTCAATCGACGAAAAAGTAGGATATATGGTAGAAATTCTTTTAGCGACATGATGAAAATGGAAATAGATATCTTAAGGTATGTAGAAGATGAGGATGAAGGGGTAGATGTTTTTGGAAGTTATAGTAGTTTTGATGAAGCTATTGTTGCCTTAAGAAATAGTGTTGAAGGAAATAAATATAACGGAAGAGATAATTATTATGTTCTCATTGACAAGAAATTGATGGTGATATATTTTTATCCAGAAATTAAATGTAGCGATGGAATCGTTGTTGATATTGTCAATATAAGTTTGGAGAAAGTAAAAATAAACGTCCCATATATTCCAAACGGCCTGATTGAGTTGTTAGAGGAGAACAAAAATAGGATAGAAAAGTTTTTGTCTATTGTTTGATTGAGTTTAGAAAATAAAAGGAGACAATATGAATTTTTGTAAATTGTGCGGAAAAGAAGTAGAATTTGACTTTTGCAGTGATTGTTTTGAAGGAGTATGTTTTGACATGTTTGACAACCACATAGTTAAAGGTCAAAAAGTTTTATATAAATCAGAGACATACAATTTGATTTTTCAAGGCTATGCTTTCCCAAGTGATGGTGGTGGAAATATGGTTAAATTTATGGAAATTAAACCACCTCACATAAAAGGCCATTTCTATTCATGTCCTATTGTTGAAGTAGTTTCAGGAGAGGATCTTATTGTTGTTGATGTTTTGCCATTAGAGAGAGAGAAAAAGGAAGATGAACTAAGAGAGGAAGAATGGGAAGTAAAAAAGAAAAGTAGAGGTGAAGCTCTATGAACTGTAATGATTGTTTTAGGGAAGAGCTTTCTATTGGTGATTTTGTTATTCATGACACACATTCTTTAGAGGGTGCAATAAGCGGTTATGTTCTTGACATAAAAGGTGATTTTCTGCTCATAGAGAAAATAGAGGATGATGAACACCATCGGTGCTATGGTAGAGATGTTTTTAAAATGGACAGATATTAGAAAGGATAAATGCATGGGGGATTTTACAGGAATTAGGTGCGCAGTCAAATTAAAAAAAGAGATGATTGAGCAAGTAGAAAAAGTTTTAAACGATGGGAATTGGGAAAAGACTTTATTCAAAGAGTGGGCCGACATGAACAGATCTAGTTTTATTCCATTTGGCCCGATTGATTATGTTAAGTACAATGAAGATGACAAGTGTTTTGATAATAGTTTAATAGATGAGTATTGGTTTTTTCAAAGCACTTTAAAGAATTATGATGGTGAGATTGATTTTTTTATCAAGAATGTATTGCCTGTTTTGGCTGAACAGATAATTTATCTTGATACATGGTATGAATATGATTCTGAGCCTAATGTTATTTATGGAAACATCAAAGAGGCAAGAGTAATAAATAAAAGAGTTAAAGGAGAGCCATTTATAGATTGCAAAGACTATTTCGGTAGGGGTATATTGTTGGGAGATAAGGTAGTTTTTGTTAAGTCGACTAATTATGAAAATAGTCCTGAAGCATGGATTGAAGCAGGAGCAGTTGTTAAAGTTATTCAGCATGGTGTTTGTGTAAATTCAGAAGATAATTGGTTTTTCGATGAAGATGTTATTGTAGTGAATGATTTAATTAAGGAGGAGCAATAAATGATTGTTAGTTGTTTTGATTGTGAGTGCAATGATTGCGAAATTAAAAGAGACAAAGAGTGTTTGATAGATGGCTGCAAAGAGTGTGGCAGAGACAAAAGCGATTGCAAAGTGAATGGAGTCTTAAGTAACGAAAGGAAATTGATGTGAGAATCTATTTATTGATCGTTATATCTTTTGTCTTATTGAGTTGCAGCAATAGGATATATGGTGGATATGTTCACAAAAAAGAAATAGAGCAGCCATATTACAAAGTACATGAGTATAGCGATTATGATACTCGTTATAAAACTGAACATTATATTGATTATGATGGAAAATCAAGAACTAGGCAAAGCAGTTATGAGGAATATACAGGCTCTACATATACAGAGAAATATTATTATGAAGGTTATAAAGTGACAGTTAGAGGATGGAATAAAAAAGAGGAGAAGATATTTGAAGATATTTTTGTCACAAAAGAACAATTTAATGAGATTGAAATAAAACAAAGAATTGTATTGAGAGAGAAGGCTGATAAATGGTATAAGTTGGATAAGAGGTTTTTCAGTTTCAGTAGAATAAATAAAAACATAAAGACAGGCAGAAAAATCTATTTAGGAAGTGACTATCGATTTATGAACGATAATAAATTCGAGGAACAAATATTACCAAGATGGATTGAAGAAAGAAGAGGGGATAATTTTAATGATATTTAAAAAGAAAATTCACTTATACAAAACATCAATAATTATAGTTGATGGCTTGGACAATTTAGAGATAACACACAAGAAAATGAAAGCGAAAAAAGATAAATATTTCGTTCACTTTGATGGAGATGATAGTTTTTTATTGCAGCAAGTCAAAGATGGGCTATTTATTTCTGTTCCTTATGAATGTTATTTTTTGTTTTATGGAGAGGTTTTTTATTTTGATGAAAAAGATAAAGAGAGGGCAATAAAAGAGCTTAAAAAAGAAATGTTGCATAACTTAAAATCTCAGATGGATTATTTAAAAGAGAAAGAAGAGTTTATAAGATATTGTAACTTAAGGCTTTCTCAAGTGTTTTTAAAATAAATTAAAATAACTCTTTACTTTTTAAAATAAATGTGTTAGTATACTTCTTAGATGACAATTTAATTTAAGGAGTACAATATGACGAAAAATGCAGAGATAGTTTATGAATTTATTTTAGAGAATAAAAAAGCAGGACAAAAGTTTCCTATTCTTAAAGAAATTATGATTCACGCAGGAATCAACAGACTAGAGACAAAAGATGCTCTTAAAGAAGTATATGAGGCTAGACTTATAAAAAAAATTGACAATGGAAATGGAAGTAAGAGATATGTTTATAAGACAAGGCTTTCGGCAACTAAAAGAAAAGAGTATGAAGAAGTAGCAAGAGCTAAATCAATCGGCGGCATTGAAAGTGATGTGGAACTAAAGAATATAAAAACAATGCTTAGATGGTTCTCTCTTGCTGTAGGGATTATTCTTTCCGGCCTTAGCATATATTTTACATGGAACTTTCTAAAAGATGGAGTTGGTTCTGTTGTTGGAATGCTTGCAAGTATTTCTATTGTAGGAGTTCTTGTTGTTGCTTATCAGATAATCCTTATTTTGAGGGTTCAAAGAAAGATTTTGCAGGCAATTTTGTTTGGTCTTGTTTTTGTAACGGCTCTTACAATCTCAGTAAGCTCTACTATCTTTACTCAGGTTAATGGGGTTCTTGAAAATAGAAGAGAGCTTAATATGAACAATAGCAAGAATGACTATCTTGTATATGAAGAGATACAAAAAGAAGTTAGTGAGCTTGAGAATGAATTCAAGAGCTTAAAAGAGGAAAGAACGAAATTAAAAGAGTTCCTAAATAGCTTCACTAAGGTCGATAAGCAGTACAAAGAGGTGAATTATCGAATACACCTTAAAAACAACGCTGTTGAGGCTGTCAGGGTAAAATTAGAGCAAAAGAGAGAAGAGTTGAAAAGTGCGTTGAAAGGAAATATCAATCTAGACCAAGAAACAGAGCTAGAGGTGTACACATGGATTGAAAAATTGACAGGCATAGACAAGAGTGTGTTTGAAATAATTCTTTCAATTGCTTTTGCTATTTTTATTGATGTGACAGCACCACTAATGATGAGTGTTGCAATAATTGTTAAAAAGAGAGGATAATAATGAATAAAGAAACAAAAGGTTTTTTATATGTCATGGCTAAAAATAGAACAGAGGAAGATGTGGAGATACTTAAAAAGTTGAGGTTATACGAGAATAGGATTGCTCTTTGTGGTGTTGTAAAAGCTAAAAGAGCAGATAAAAGTAATCCTTGTAAAGGTTGCTGTTTTAGAGGAATAGGTAGAATAAAACAGAGATGTGAAGATTTGATGTCCGATTGTTGCAAAAGGAAAGGTGGTAAGAGTGTTATTTTTGAATTTAGGTTTTTAGAGGAAGTAGATTAGAGGGGTTAATTATGGAGAGTGTATTGAAGCAGTGCCCTTTTTGCCTTAAGTATCATGAAGCTAATGAGTGTTATTGTGAAGAGTGTGCAGATAAGTTATATGAAATATCAAAAGAAGTTAGCAACAATAGAAAGGGGAGATTTTAAGGGAATTCAAATTACTTCAGTTGGTGGCTATGGGTATGTTTTTGATAGAAATGAAGTTGATAAAGCGTTAGATGATTTCTTTATAAGAAGAGGAGAAGAAAGAGAGAGTATTTATGAATTGGAGTTTATCGAAAACAACCCTATAAAAAGTCTTCCTAATTGCATAATGAAAAAAGGTTTTTACTATCAGATTCAAAATGATGAGGATGGAAAATTATGGTTTTTTGTTGGTTGTATGGATGTTAATAGAGACTTTGAGGAATTAGATGAAATGCTTTTGTCTCTTTGTTTTGACTTAAAAAGCAAAGAGAGAAATGTTTACATAGGGGAAAGTTACAGTTGATTGAACAACAAGGAAACTAAAATCAAGTGAATAAAAAGAAGTTAAAACTAATGCCTTTTCAAGAAAAAGGCGTAAAGCTAATGTTAAGAAGAAAAGGCCGAGTCATTTTAGGAGACGATCCAGGGCTAGGCAAAACAGCACAATCAATATCATTTCTAGTTAGAGCGGTTGATTCATTTCCCGCTCTAATTGTATGTCCGGCTTCCGTAAAATACAATTGGAAAAAAGAAATAGAGAAGTGGACGAGTATAAAAGATGTACAAGTTATTGACGGCTCAGGCAAAAAAATAAAGAAAAATCCTAAAATAACAATAATGAATTATGACATCTTAAAAAAGTACGAGATGGATATTATTGATAGGTTTTACAACACAATAGTTCTAGATGAGAGTCATAAGATAAAATCTAAAGATGCCATAAGAACTCAAGTAATAACAAATATCTCTCAAGGCGTCCCATACATTTTAGCTTTATCGGGAACGCCAATAGAAAACAGACCTATAGAGATATTTTCTATTCTTCATATATTACAACCTAAAAAGTATAATGATAGAAATAGTTTTGCATTAAAGTATTGTGATGCTAAAAAAGGTAGGTTTGGGTGGGATGTTTCAGGTGCAAGTAATCTAGAAGAGCTTCATGAAAAAATAAAGAAAGTACTCATAAGAAGAAGAAAAACAGATGTGTTAAAAGACTTACCGGAAAAAATAAGGACTACATATTATATAGACGTTTCTAAGAAAGAGAAAAAGAAATACTTACAGCTTGAAAACAGTTTTATAGAAGTGACAAGTGAAAAGAGAAAAATAAAACATTACTTATTGGCCTACAATCAATTTGCAAAAGAGATATGGGAATTAAAGAGACAAGCAGTTTTTGAGTATATAGAAAATCACTGCATAGACCAAGACAAAAAGTTAATTGTTTTTGCTCATAATACAATTGTGATCAATGAAATTTATGAGAGGTTTAAGAGAATAACTGTTTTTGTTGATGGCAGTGTTAAGGACGAAAAAAGACAAAAGGCAGTAGACAGTTTTCAAGAAAGTGAAAAAGTAAAATTATTTATTGGTCAAAATATTGCAGCAGGTGAAGGAATAACATTGACAGCAGCCTCACATCTTGCAATAATACAATTGCCCCAAAAGCCCAGCTTACTCCTTCAAATTGAAGATAGGGCTCATAGGTACGGACAAAAAAATTGTGTTAACATAATCTATTTCTTTCTTGAGGATAGCGTAGAAGAGTTGTTTTTGCAGATGTTAATCAAGAAGGAAAAGATTAAAAATAAATCAATAGATGGTGACTTTGAAGAGGAACATACAGCATTTATTGAGCTTTTAAGCAATATTAAAAAGAAAGGGTGGAAAGATGGTTGATGAGATTTTAGGAATAAAAGTAGACAAAGAAAGAGAGGAAGAATTTTATAATAATATTGTCACATTGATAGAAGAAGAAGTTAATGAGTTTGTGCATGAAGACTATATTGTTTATAGATATGGAGATTTTATTTATTGTTATGATTGGGTTGGGAATATTCAGGGAAGAATGACAATAGAAAGAGCAAAGACTCTTAAGGAGAAAGGCTGGAGAAATGAAGATTGATTATATTTATAAAGTTGAGCTTTCTATTGATGATGGTGGAATGGTGCTAGGAATGCTATTTCCCGGGGATGCAGTTGTTCAGTTTGAAAAGTTAAGTGTTGTTGATTTTAATGGAGGGATAAAAATAAAAAACAAAAACCTTCGAGCCATTATTGAAAGGGAAAAGATTATAAACAATGAATGTGAAATAGGAATAAGAAGAAACGATATTGATAGAATTGTACTAAAAACATATTGCTTGACAGATTGTGAAGAGAAAGCAATAGAGAGGCTTAAAGAGAAGGTGATAGCTTTAATAAAAGAAAAAGAACTATCTCTCAAGAGAATGAGTGACGGGCTAGAGAAGTACCAACCAAAAAGAAAATATTTTGAAGAGAAAGGAAATTAAAATGAGCGTAGAATACGAGGCTATAGGTGGTTACGGCTATTATTTTGATGAAAAGGAGGTAGATGAGGCATTAAGTAAGTATTGTATTTACACAGGCATAATAAGACCAAAAGAAGTATCAACAATGTTTAATGAGATTGTTGATGGCGTCGAATGGAATGACTTCCCAAGAGATAAAGACTTTATTTGGGAAAAACATCAAAATTGTTGGGTTAAAAATGGCTTTGAAGGCGTATTTTTTGGAACACAAAAAGATATCAACATTGACTTTAGGTCTTTGGATCGTTACTTAAGATCGTTGTGCTTCGATGTAGACAAGAAGAAGAAAGAGATTTTTGTAGGACTAAGAGTGTTTTAAAATAGGAGAATTAAATGAGCAAGAAAAGATTGAAAGAAGTAAATAAAGAGATTAAAGAGCTAGAAAAAGAATTAAAAAACGTAGAGGGAACAGAGGCAGAAGTTTATACCAGGATAGTAGGGTACTTTAGGGACGTAAGCAAGTGGAACAAAGGGAAAAAGGAAGAGTTTAAAGAAAGGGTTTTGTTTGATGTTGATAGTAAACCGAAGAAAGAAAAAGCAACTAAAAACTCAATCAGCTTAATGTTTTTCCATGGCAAAGTTTGTCCTAATTGCTTTCCTGTTGAAGAGTACTTAGAGGATAAGGAGTTAGAAGTATTTAAAGTAGACGTAGGAGACGAAGAAGGGTTTGAAATGGCAAAAAAATATGATGTGAGAAAAACACCGACTGTTATTTTGCTTGACAAAGAAAATAATGAGATCAAAAGATGTTTTAGTGTGAAAGAACTTAAAGATGCTTTATAAAAAAAGAAAGGATGAATATGAAAAAGCAAAAGTACGCTCACTTACATCTCCATGATGAATATTCACTACTAGATGGCTTTGGTAGTCCTGAAGCTTATGTGAAGTACGCAAAAGAGCAAGGATTTGAATATCTTGCTCAAACAAATCATGGAAATGTAGACGGAGCAATTACATTTCAAAAGGCCTGCAAAAAGTATGGAGTTAAGCCTGTTTTTGGTTGTGAGCTGTATGTAGTAGAAGATAGGTTTGAGAAAGAAAAGTATAAACATTTAAATGTACTAGTAAAGAATCAAAAAGGGTGGTCTAATCTTTTAAGGATTTTGACAGACGCTAATATCAATGGATTTTATAGGCGACCACGAACAGATCCCTCTATGTTATTGAAGCACTCAGAGGGGTTATATTTCACATCAGCTTGTTTATCGTCTTTGCTAACTGAGGATTGGGGAATTAAGTTTTTTAAAAATCTCATGGATAAAAAAAGAGATCTTGCAATGGAAATAATGCCTCATGATATCCCTCAACAACTAGAGGTAAATAGGTTGGCTATTAACTTTGCGAATAAATATGGCTTGCCAATTATAGCCACTAATGATTGTCATTACATAAAAAAAGAGGATGCAATCAATCAAGAGGTTTTGTTGGCCGTTCAATCAAAGGCACGTTGGAGTGATCCTAATAGGTGGAAATTTTCAACAAATGAGTTCTATCTTAAGACAAGAGATGAGATGAAAGATGCATTCAAAGAGATAAGCATCGAAGGTGAGCCATTAGAGATGGCCTTTGACGATTCGTTAGAAATAGCAAAAGAGTGTAGTAATTTTGAGATTAAACAACTACCTGTCTCACTCCCAAAGGTTCCCGGTTATGAAGATCAAGTCGAAGAAACACTTCTATTAAGGCTTTGCGAAGAGGCATTAACAAAAAAAGTAGGAAAAGCGAACAAGAAAAACAAAAAATATTGGAAAAGATTAGATCATGAAATAGAAGTGATTAAGAGTATTGAAAAAAGTCAAGGGCTAAAAGAGCCTATGTTTTTTAGGTATTTTCTCATAGTATGGGACTTAATAAAATGGGCGAATGAAAACGATATAATGACAGGGCCGGGCAGAGGTAGTGCTGCCGGAAGTATTATTTGTTGGTTGTTAAATATAACAGCGATAGATCCTATCAAATACAACCTTATTTTTGCAAGGTTTATCAGTCCGGGACGTATTGATTTGCCTGATATTGATATTGATTTTGAAGACATAAAGAGATCTCAAATAAGGTTGTATTTAGAGGGGGCATACGGATATTATAATATTTGTGGTGTGTCTACTTTCTCAAGATTAAAAGGCAGGAGTGCATTAAAAGACGTAGCAAGAGTTTTTGACGTGCCACTAAAAGAAGTGCAAATAGCTTGTGACACAATCCCAAAAGATAATAGTATGAATATTAAGCAGTCTTTTGAAAGCGTAGAGGATGGAAAAAAGTTTTGTGAAAAATACCCTCAAGTATCTGAAATAGCAATAAATGTAGAAGGAACCGCCAGGAATTGTGGCCGTCATGCGGCAGCTATGTGTGTTTCTAAGGATGATTTGAGGTATAGTAGTCAAATAAATTTCGTAGAAAGGAAGGATAAAGGTGACACTAAGGTTTTATGCAGCAACCTAGACAAAAATGATATTGAACATCAAGGACTTATGAAGTTAGATGTTTTAGGGCTCAATAATTTGACTGTCCTTAATTATGCGAAAAAGCTTATTAAGCTCAATTATGGTATAGATGTAGACTTTTATAATCTATCATTAGATGATGAAAAAGTTTATGCTGAGTTTAATGAAGGGAATACTACAGGCTGCTTTCAAGCGGCCTCACAAAAAATGAGACGATTTATGCGACAATTTGGAGTTGATAAGTTTGAAGATATTGTTCATATTAACGCATTGTTTCGACCTGGGACCCTGAAGAACAAAACAGCGTATGACTTTATCGATAGGAAAAACGATAACGTTCTATGGGAATATGACCATTCAGCTCTTGAACCTATTACGGAAGATACCTATGGGATTATTGTTTATCAAGAACAAATAATGAGAGTTGTCAATGAGCTTGCCGGGTTAGATTGGTCTATTACAGATAAGATAAGAAAGATTATTGCAAAATCAAAAGGGACGGAAGAGTTCAATCAATACAGGCAACAATTTGTTGACGGGTGTGCCAGATTGGGGACACTGAACAAAAAAGCAGCCAATGATATTTGGGATAAACTAAGTTCATTTGGTGACTACTCATTTAATCTTTCACATGCTGTTTCATATTCTTTGATTACTTTTCTTGATATGTGGACAAAGGTCAACTATCCTACTGAGTTTATTTGTGCAGCTCTTACCTATGGTGGAGAAACACACAAAGAGGAGACAATAGAAGAGGCGATAAGATTAGGCCTTGATGTAAGAACACCGAAAAGAGGCAAGTCGGACATTAGAAATTGGGTCGCTATTGATAATGTTTTATATTGCCCCTATATTGAGATTCAGGGGTTCGGTGAAAAAGGCTTAGAAAAGATGTTCCCGAAAGGAAAAATGACAGAGCCAAAAATCACAAAAAAGAATCAACAAATCCTTGATGACATAAGAGTCGATTTTGACGAACCTCTTACAGATGATGAGGCAGAAAGAATAGAAGAACATTTTAAGTTTAGCTTTGTGAAGGATAAGTCAAGAAAGTTTAGAAGGTTTTTAGACAGGTTTTCCGATCAAATAGAACTGAGACATACAACAGAGTTAGATGAATTAGAAGAAAATAAGGAGTATTATTTTTTCGGCACTATGACAGAGCTTAACATGAAAAGAAAGAAAGATGGAACAATG
The DNA here is from genome assembly GCA_024244685.1 of Mycoplasma sp. Lineage (GTDB taxonomy): Bacteria > Bacillota_I > Bacilli_A > Mycoplasmatales > Metamycoplasmataceae > Mycoplasma_K. The sequence goes on along the minus strand of JAAEOJ010000137.1, from coordinate 110,997 downwards.
AGCGTGTATGGAATGTTCAGAGATAATGATGATCATATTATGCTAAGTTTTGATGGCGACCTTTATGAAAAGAAAAAAGAACTGATCGAACATCTAAAAGGCAAGTTTTTATTGATAAAAGCCTCAATCTTCAATGGTTCATTAAGAGCAAAAGAGGCATGGACAGAAGAAGAGATAAAAAGGTGCGATCTGTTTGGATTGGATATTAGTATGAGAGAGAAGATTAGATGTAAAATAAATGGTCTAAACGATTGTGACTCTTGTGATGCAGCACAAAAAATCCTTCCTAGAGCAGGTAGGTATAACTGCATGATAATCACAGACAACCCAACAAACTATAATGAAAAAAATGTGTTTGATACAAAAAATGGTAGATTTGTTGAGGAGTATCTGAGAGACGCAAATATAAATGCTAGAGACTATTACCTTACTAGTGTTAGGAAGTGTAAGACCGACAAAAAACTAACAAAAAAAGACTATAGCAAATGTGGTAATAATTGGTTAAAAAAAGAAATAGAAATAGTAAAGCCATTTCTTATATTGTCAATGGGGAATGGAGCTAGAGATTTTCTTAGCGGAACAGATGGTGGAATTACAGAGGCTAACGGCAAAGTGGAATGGAGTAATGAATATGAGTGTTGGATTTGTTATAGCATCACCCCATCAATGCTAGCCTATCAAGGAAATGTTGTATTGATGGAAAACGCCTTAGATATGTTTATTGAGAAGTATAGATTATTAGGAGGAAGAAAGTGAAAGTAGTAATGATACAAGGGAAAGCAGGCTCAGGAAAAGACACGTTTTTTGGGCTTGCTAAGAGTAAGTTTGATAATCTCCATAAAGTCGCATTAGCAGATCCACTAAGAAGGATTTGTAAACAAATTTATCCAGATGATTTTACAGACAGAACAAAAAAGGAAGAGCCAAAAAAATATAGAGAAATAATGATAGAAGTGGGTCAATACTTAGGTGCTGAACCTTGCTCTGTTCAATATTGGCATACTGTTTTAGACGGATGTTTCACTCCCAATAAGCATTTTTGGTGTGACTTAGCATGGAAGAAAATACAGCAAATAGAGCTAGAGAACAAAGGTAAAGAGAATGTTTATATGATTACAGATTGGAGAATGCTAAAAGAGTATTACTATTTTAAAACCCTTCTCGACATCCCAATAATAACAATTAAGATAGATAGAGAAATTAAGGACTCGCATAGCTTTAGAAGTAACAGGACGGAAACAGAGCTCGACGACCATAAACATCTCATTCAGCATATAGTAGTTAATGATGGAGGTATAGATTCATATGAGAACACAGTAAGCGATGTGATGAGGCATATTTTAAAATAGTTGACAAAAGGAAAGAAATGTTGTATATATAGATTAGGCTATAAAAAATAGCGTGTCTTTATTTTCATTTCACACACATACAAATCATATTTTCATCCTTTCGGCCCCTTTCACAGGGGCTTTTTTTGTCTATATAATCTCTACTAATTTAGTGAGAAATCTCAAAATAATAGTTTACTTTTTTGGTATAATATGGTATAGTATTAACAAGAAAGGAGAGAGAAAGATGATTGATTTTGATAGTATTTCACTAGAAGAGTTAGGAAAGATAAATAAATACAGGCCTGTTGAGGAAGAAGAGCTAATTTCATCAGGATTAGGCTATTTTCATGATAATTTACAGGAATCGCTAGATGACATTATTCAATTAAAAAAAGACAAGAATAAAAAGAAAAAAGAGATTGAGATTGAAAAATCAAAGATTAGTCTTAATATTAGAAAGAAAAAAGAAGTTGAGTTTAAAGGGATGAAAGACACAGAGGGAAGTATTGCTTCTTATGTGACCTCTCATTCCTCTATAATAAATCTAGAGAACGAGTATTTTAGTATTGAACAAAACTTAGTTGATGTTGAAAAGAAAAGAAACAGATGTGATTGTGCTCTTGAAGTCCTTAAGGGAAAAAAAGAGGCAATGACAAAGATTCTAAAGTGGTATGAGCTAGGAATGTTCAACATACCAAAATCAGTAGAAAGGAGGAAAGAAAAAGACATAAGAAAAAAACAAAGAGAAAGACTAAATGATTAAAGAGGTAAGAATGGATTTAGAAAAAGCAAAAGAACTAAAAACAAGCATAGAAAACAAAATTAAAGAAACAACAGGAGAATAATAATTATGACAAGAGAAGACAGAAAAAAGAAAAGACAAAAATTAGCAGAAAGACAAAAAAAGAATGTAGAACAGAGAGACTCTAAAGGTGGAGTCACAGGTAAAAGATATGCAAGCTTTCCTGAAGGTACAGAATTCTACAAAACAGAAGTAGGAAATAATAAGATTAGCATTGTTCCTTATGAAATTGAGACAAATAATCATCCTGGAAACGACCTTAAAAAAGGCGATTTAGACTATTTGCTAGATATTCATGTGCACTCTTTTATCGGACTTAATGGTGACAGCTTTCTTTGCCCTAAGAAAAATTACGGAAAACCTTGTCCTATTTGCGAAGAGAATCAAAAATTATATGATGAGGGAGATACAGATTCAGCAAAAAAGCTCCTCCCAAAAAGAAGAGCGATTTATAATGTGATTGATGAAAAAGACGGAAAAAACAAAGTCTTTGACGTTTCTCATTTTCTTTTTGAAAAAGAAATGATGGAGAAGATAGCAGCTCTTGAGGAAGATAATGAGGTTGTTAACCCTTCAGATGAAGAAGACGGAAATATTATTAAGTTCAGAGCAACAGAAAAGAAGGCAACAGGCTATTCTTTTCAGGAATATAAAGATTTTACTTTCCTCGACAGAGAGCCATTAGAAGAAGAAGATATTGATGCAGCTCTTAATCTTGATAAATACCTTGTTATACCTAAGTACGATGAAATGTATGTGTCACTACATGGAGAATCACCAAATGACAGTGACGACGAAGAGAATGAAGTAGTAGAAGAAGAAGTTGAAGAAAGGCCACGAAAATCAAAAAGAAGAAAAACAGAAGAAGTTGATGAAAGCGACGACCTTGCAAAGCACAAAAAAGAAATGAAGAAGAACAGAAAGAAAAAACGACCTGTTTGTCCAGATGATGACATGACATTCGGTCAAGATTTTGGTGTTGATTCTGATTTTTGTGATGATTGTGATTTTCGTGAAGAATGTGAAGAGAAAACAGATGAATATGAAGATGAGGAGTAAAAGTTGAGTTATAAACTAAAAAGGCATGATTATATGAATTATAATCTATGGCATATGCCGGAAGCCTTAGAATATATAGAAAAGAATTATGAAAAAATAACTAAAATAGGGCTACGTCATGTAGCCCGCAAATATGACGTAGGCTACAAAGAAGGTCATTTACACATCTTTTGTAGGAAGAGGATAGATTTTTATTTCTCCATCCCAAAAGAGATGAGAGGGCAAAAGGTTGTTTTTCAAGAGGATATTGAAAGTATTTACAGTCCATGTATTGATTGCCGACAAAAGAAGTGTCCAATAAAAGATCTTACATGGAAATGTGAAATTAAGGAGTAGCAAATGAGAGATAATGTAGTTTTGTTTCCAACAAGTAGTACATTAGTCAACCTTGTTGTAAATGGCTTTCCAGGTGAGTTAGGTTTTCAAGGGGGAAAGATTCATAGATTGTTTGGGGATAAATCAAGTGGTAAGTCATATCTTTGTTCTGAGACAATTTTTCAGTCAAAGAAAAAGTTCGGGAAAAAGCTTGTTTTTAATTATGATGATTGTGAAAGTGGACTAACTATAGATGGAGATGAGCTTTATGGATTTCCTCTGATTACAAGTGAAGCAACAAGAAGTGTGACCGTTCAAGACTTATTGAAGAATGTTAGTAGGTTTATTGATAATGTAAAAAAAGATGAATTCGGTATATATATTGTTGATAGTTTAGATGGTGTTATTGCAATAGAGGCAAAAGAGAGAACAGATGAGTTCATTGAAAAAGATAAAGAACAAGAAGACGGAAGTTTTAGTTTAGAGAAGTATAAATTTTTAAAACAATCCTTCTACCCAAGAGTCGCAGAGCAACTAGAAGAAAAGCCAAATTGTATTTTGATAATAGTTTCTCAATTGACTACTAATATTGGGGCTAACAAATACGAAAAGCAAAACAAAGTTACAGGTGGTAAGGCTTCCGAGTTCTTTGCTCATTCAATGACCTTTTTAAAGACTGTTGAAAAAGAAGAGATCGAAGATAAGGATGCAGGAAAAACAATTCCTATTTCATCAAAAGTAAAAATAAAGACAGAGAAGTTAAAAGCCCCAAGGCCTTATAGAGATTGTTTTTATAATGTTATTTTTGAGCATGGCATTGATGAGGTTGGAGATAATCTGAAGTTTTTATTTAATCTTCACACCCCAACAGGAAAGACAAAGGGCTTAAAAAAACTTAATATGGAATTTGACGGCCAAGAGTTTAAAGGGTTAGAAGAGCTTGTTCATTATATAGAAGATAACAATAAAGAAGAAGAGCTTAAAAAGATGGTTATTGATAAGTGGGAAAAAATAGAGAGAAAGGCAAGCGAAACAAAGAAAAGAAAAAAGAGGGTGTAAAATGAAGTATATTAAAAAACCTGTTGTCATAGAAGCTATTCAATGGACAGGAGAAAATGCAATTGAGGTAGATGAGTTTTGTGGAAGCAAAGAGAATGTTCAGCATAAAAATGGTGAGCTTTATATTTGCACTTTAGAGGGTGAGATGAAAGCAAACAAAAACGATTATATAATCAAAGGAATTAAAGGTGAATTTTATCCTTGTAAGCCTGATATTTTTGTTGATAGTTATGAGAGCCTTGAAGAGCACAATAAGAGAAAAATTAAAATATTAGAAAGGATTGATAATGCTTGATGGAATAGAAGGAATCTTTAAAGAATTATTGGAAATACAAGCTTTGTCACAGGCAAACGGAATGGTTAGCAGTAATTATGCTAGTGCTGACAATGCAATTGACTTTATTGCTACCATAGCGAAAAAATATAACAATGAAAAAGCAAAGAACGCATTGAATGTTTTGAAAGAGAAATTGTTGAAGATAGAAGGAGACATATAAAATGAAAAAAAAGAATGAAGAAAAAAAGAATGAAGAAAAAGAGAAGATCAATGAGAGGCTTTTTTCGTTGTTTAATAGCTTTTATAGAGAAATGCTAGGAATGATTTCCATTGTAGCCAGCAGGTTGACACCCCAAAGAAAAGGTGAATGGGAGATTTCTTATTGTTCTGGCTATGTCTTTACTATTAATTTAAATGAAACTCTTTTTCTTAGGTGTGAAATAAAAGAAGGTGGCCTTTTAATCAAAAATAACGGAGATTTGTTTTTTGTAATTAAAGAGCCTTCTGACCTTAAAAGAATGTTTTTCATTGAAGGTTTAGATGGTTCCCTAACAGGTTATTTTACCAATGAGCTTTTTAGTAAAAATCTTTTGAGATTGCTAGAAAATAGTTTTGATGAAATAAAAATATCTAATGAAGTAAAAAATTTTTTTTTGGGTTAAGTTGTCTAGGATAGAATTGTAAATTGTAGCAGGGGTGAAAATCTCTGCTATTTTAGAAAGGAGACAAATTGATATTAAAAATAAAAGGCAAGCCAAAACCTAAACAATCAGTAAGAGGTGGAAAGGGTTTTTTTTATAAAGATCCTAAGATAAAAGAAAAAGAAGAAGATATAAAAAGACAAATCAAAGAACAATTGCCAAAAGACTTTGAGATAATTACAGAGGCAATAAAAATAAATAGACTAACATATATTTTTCCTATTCCAAAAACAAACAAAAAAATACAAAAAGCAATAAATGAAGGAAAAACAGTATATAGACCAAAGGTGCCTGACTTAACAGATAACCTCAATAAAATGCTATTTGATTCGATGGAAGACGTTTTTGAAAACGACAAACAAATAGTGATGATGAATAATGTAATAAAGATATATGGAGAAGAACCAGGAATAATATTAGATCTTGAAATAATGCCAGAAAATGAGATTTGTCTATAAAGAGAGAGGAAAGAAAAATGTATAGATATTTTATCGTAGTTAGATACAGAAGCAAAAAAGAAAATAGACACAAGGAAAAGAGTTTTTTTAGAGATGTGGAACAACCTATAGATAGTCGACAGAGAATAGAAGATGTTCTAATTAACATTGCAGAAGAATTGGGGATAGAAAGAGATTTTGTAGAGATTGTAAGTAAAGCACAAATAGGCAGGCCATGTTAGAAGAGCTGAGAATAAAAAATTATAAGTCACACCACGATACTGTTATTAAGTTTAGAGATAAGCTTAATGTTATTGTTGGTAGTTCTGATGCAGGTAAATCAACAATCCATAAGGCAATTGATTTGTTATATAGAAATAAGGTAACAAAAAATTATCTTACACATGGAAAGAAACAGGCCGAAGTAACAAGTGTAGAAAATAATAAGGAATATAAACGAATAAAAAGCAAGGTTAAAAACTTGCTTTTTGTAGATGGTGAAAAATACGAAGCATTCGGCCAACAAGTCCCAGAGCCAATAAAAGAGCTTAAGTATAATGACATAAACTTCCTAAAGCAATCAGACTCACACTTTCTTATTTCTGACACAGCAGGTGAAGTAGCAAAAAAGCTTAATGAGGTTGTGGATATATCTATTATAGATAAGTCTTTGATGTTGATTACAAGAGATAAGAAAGCATTGCTAAAAAACATAGAACAACAAGCAATAGAACTAGAACAGAAACAAAAAAGAAAAGATGAAATAGGTGATTTTAAGAAACAGAAAAGACGACTATCTAAAATGAAGACTTTGCAAAGACAAATTGAGACTGTAAAAAGTGATGTTAGTGAGGTAGAAGAAATATTGTGTGATATAGATGAGATAGAAAGCAAAAGACATCATCTATATCACACTTTGTTGTTAGGGCCTTTATTAAATAAAATAAATGAGACAGAAAGTGAACTGGAAGAGTTGCAAGAGATAGATAGGCTACAAACAAAAATTGAAAAGCTAGTGGCTACACAAAATAAGAATAAAATAAGAGAAGGTGTATTAGAAGTATATAATGAATTAAAGAAAATGGAAGAAGTAGAAATACTAAAAGGCTTAATTGACAAAAAGAAAAAGGCCAACAAAAGAATGGAGGAGCTAAACAAAAAGCTTCCTGAACTATGTCCTATTTGTAATAATGCTTTAGGTGGTGAAAAATGAAATTATTATTAGTATCAGATTTACATCTACGCTCAGATATACCAAAGTGTAGAGTAGATGATTTTTTGGGTATTCAAAGACAAACAACCAATTATATTTTCGATACAGCAGATAACTATGATTGCGTTGTGATTGCAGGAGATATTTTTCATAGAGCAGTAGAGAACAATTGCCAAAGAGTAATGAATGAGCTTTTAGAGAATGTTCTTAAAAAAGATACACTTATGATTGCCGGAAATCACGATCTACTTAATCACAATAGAGAAGAGAAGATAAAAACAAACTATGGAATAATTGATAATGTTAACAATGGGAATAAGAAGAAGGAACTGATAGAAAAACTATACAAAAACAATGTATCCATAAAGCTCTTTGATTTTGGAGAAGAAATAAAAAATATTATTGATAAAAAGGCATTAAACATAGCTGTCATTCATCAATATTGTAATAAGCCAGAAACACCAGCTATGTTTGATAATGTTGATGCTGATTATTTTTTTGATAATTTTGAATATGATGTTTTTGTTGTTGGCGACAATCATGAGTCTTTTGTAGTTGAGAGAGATGGAAGGTTGTTAATTAACCCAGGATGCACAACAAGGCAGTCAAGAGACCTTAAGAGTTACAAGCCATCAATGATGTCTCTTAATACAGAGACATTAGGATATGAACATATAGATCTTCCTGATAATGATTTAGACGCAGTCAATAATGAGTCCATAAAAGAAGTAAAGAAAGAATTGTCTATTGATTATAAATCTTATGTTGATGAGCTGAGTAATGAAAAAGAACTAACTCTTGATTTTGAAGAAAACATAGAGAAGATAATAAAAAATAAAGACATCGCAGGAAAGACACTTGATTATATTAGAGATGTTTTTAAAAGATGTAAGGATGGGAAATAAATGACTAAAGAAAAAGAGGCTATAAAGAAGCTTAAGAAGGTTTTTATAGATGCTGCAAATGACGTGGCATTAAAGGAATTCAAAAAGAGCATCCCAAAGTGGATTATTGATAATCACAAAGAAGAGCTCAACCCAGCAGAAGTCATTGAGAATTTTTACAATAACGTGAAACAACGAGAAAGAAGATCCAAAGATAAAGCTAGAGAGAAAGTCTTAAGTCTTTATGAGCGAGCAGAAAGAGAGGGCTACACCTCTGTAATGCAAAGTAAGTCTTTCAATAAAATAGCGCTCATCTTCTTAAGAGGAGAAAAAGTTTTATTTAGTGAAGAAGTAGGATATGAGATTTGAAAGGAAAGCAAATGACTAAGGAACAAATAAAAGAAATACAAGAAGAATACGAAGCAGCAAAAGAGCAAGAAATAAAACTAAACGCTCAAATAGAGATAAGCTACAAAAGATTATCAGGAAAAGAGTTTACGACTGTTATTGATGCTGAAAAATACATTAAGCAACAACAAAAGAAGAAAGTAAAATTAGAACAGCAATTAAAAGAACAAATAGAAAGGCTTGAAAATGAATATATCTGAGATAGAAGATGACATTAAAAGAAAAGAGATTGAGTTTGAGATGTTAGATGAAGAAATTGCTCTTTTGAAGAAACAATTCAAGAAAAACAAAATAGGACTAAAAAATATAAAAACAGTTGAGCGAATGTTTCAAAAAGTAGGAAAAGAAACACAACAAAAAGTTATGTTTAAAATAGAGAAAATAATCAATCTAGGATTAGAGGTTATATGTGATGGAAAATATAAGCTAGAGCTCAGACCAACAATAAAGAGGAATAAGCCCAATATTGAAATTATATTGATAGATAAAGAGGGATATGAGTATGATCCCTCTGAAGATGTGGGCGGAGGTATTCTTGATATTGTAAGCTTTTGTTTGACCATATCAGTGTGGAGTTTGCAAAGAGAAAACGAAAGAAACAAAACATTTTTTTTAGATGAGCCGTTCAAAAATCTTTCTCAAGACAGACTAGAAAGGGCCAACTTGTTATTGAATAAATTATGTGATGAGTTAGGGCTACAAATAATCATCGTAAGTCATGATGTAGCCATAAGTGATAAGGGTGCCAATATAATAAAGGTAGTCAATGAAAATGGTGTTTCGAAAATAATTTAAAATATTTTATGAATAAAGCTTTACTTTTAGTCCTTGTTTTGTTATTATATCTATAGGGTTGCTCAAGCAGCTAAATAATTTAAAGGAGTTTAATTGTGAAAAAAATAATTATATTATTAATGGTTGCATTAACAAGTTGCCAGGTGGCACAAACACAACAGTCAAGCGACATCCTAAGTGAAGTGTACGTAAAAAGAGTGATTGATGGAGATACTATTGTTTTAAATAATGACATGAGGGTTAGGCTGTATGGAATAGATGCACCTGAGATATCACAATCGTTTGGGCTGTTTGCTAGAGATTGGCTAAAAAGAACGATTGAACATAAAACAGTAACACTAGAACAAAAAGGTTTTGATAGATATGGTCGTATGATTGCGATAGTAAAAACAAAACATGCAAATATAAATGAAACGCTTGTTTATATTGGGTTAGCATGGGTATATGAAAGATATTGTGACGAACCATATAAACAAAAATGGATATCTTTTCAAAAGGCAGCTAAGAAATATAGAAGAGGGGTTTTTAGCGAACCACTACCAATTCCACCATGGGAGTTTAGAAAGCAAAACAGGTAGCATTTTATAAATTGGGTTGAGGGGAAGTAAAAAGTAAGCAAGTAATATTAAAAAAGTAATTTTTATAATTATAGAGTCTATAATGGACTTTTAAATAAATAATAAAAGGAGGAGTATTTGATACAGATACTACCAAAACTTGATAATTATCAAGAATTAGCAAATAGAACGGTCAACAGAAAGTTAACGGACAATGAGCAATTACAGAATTTTTCTTTTGGTCTTATGAATGAGGTGACTGAACTCTATATCTCTCTAGAAAATGGAAATAGAGATGAGGTAATAGATGAGTTCGGCGATGTAATGTGGTATTCAGCAAACCTATTGAGCGAACTAGAAATTAGATTTAGCAAACTTGAAGTATTTGAAAGTATTAAAGCAGTTCCAAATGTAAAGTTATTAGGTTCTGCTATTGATATTTCTGAGTGTGCAAAAAAGCATTTCTATCAAGGACATCCATTAGATGTAGTGCAATTCACTTTATTGATAGAGTTTTTTGTTGCTGTGTTGTTTGCCATTGCAGAGACATACAATATCAACATAGAGGAAGTCCTTAAGAAGAATCAGGAAAAGTTACTAAAAAGATATCCTGAAGGGTTTGACAAGAGTAAGTCAATCAATAGATAACGAGAAAGCAGACAAAGTCAATGATCAAAAAGGAGTACGTGAGAATGATCGAATTATATGAGATGGCTATATTGTGTGCATTTATGTACGGAATGGTCGATAAAAAAAGTATAAACGGGTTTGAAGTAGTGAAAGATTTAGAAGATGAAAAGAGCGGTTTTAAAGCGACTCTGTTTAAAAAGGTAGATAATTATGTTTTTGTCTTCAAAGGCAGCGACAAGCCCTCTCAGGGTGATTGTGCATGGACTGGGTTCGGACCCCCGATATCATTGAGAGACCACAGGGCAAATGTGAAGCAGGCGCTAGGGCTAAGGTCGGAGCAATATGAATTAGCTATGTATTATATAGAGATTGTAAAAGATATAGTTCTTAAAAATAATGGAAAATTACACCTTGCCGGACATTCATTAGGTGGTGGAATAGCATCGGTAGTGGGAACAAAACACAAGTTCCCAACACTGACATTGAACGCTTCAGGGATAAGTAACAGAACACTCAAAAGATATGACATAACAAGACAGCAGGCAAAAGAGTTTATACGGGCCTATTATATACCTGATGAGCTATTGTCGTATATGCAAGATAGATGGTGTATTATGCCTTCAGCAATAGGAAATAGAAAAGCGATACCAGGAAGAGTAAAAAAGCCTAAAAGAAAACAAAGAATTGTCTTACATGATGAAATAGTGTTTATGGCAGAGGAAATAAAGAGTGAGGAAGGGAGAAACAAAAGAGGAGATTAAAAGTGATAAAACAAAGATATTGTATCGAAGTGTGTCCATGTTTTGAATGTATGGATGTGTCTTGTGAAAGAAAAAGCAAGTGTGATCCTACAAGTAGTGCAGCATGTAGAAATAGTGATGTGACCAAATGTATAAATGATGTGACAGGTAAGTGGATTTCCATATACAACAGAACACCACCAATGAATGTTGATTTGTTGTTGTGTTTTGATGACAAGAGAATTAAGCATATGAGAGTAGATGAGAAATATCTTAATGATAATATTAGTGCCTTTGATGTCATTAGGTTGATTAATGACGTGAATCAAAACGCCCTAACCCATTGGATGGTTATAGAGTTACCAAAAGAAAGAGAGTAAATGATGAAATGCAAAAGGTGCGGAGTAGAATTAGAAAAAGGCTCATGGGAAGAATATGATAGGTATTGCAAAGAGTGTTACTGTAAATCACAAGAGGAAATACAAACATATCCAGGAACAAAAAATAAAAAGTTTTATTTGACTGCTCAACAACACATAGTCACATTTAATATTCATCCTAGAATGTATTATGATGGAACTTGTAGATATAGTGAAAGGTGGAGGCCTTTAATTGATGACACTAGAAGAACGGATTGGAGTCGTCAAAGATGGGCACTTAATGAAAAAGGTTTTGATAGTGAGCAGGACATAGAAAGACACATCAAAAAACATAGCTATATAATGAGTAAGTACAAAGGGATGTTTGGAATAGAGAATAGTGATGGCAAGCTACTATATGTTTATTATTTAAAGGATGGGGAACTAATTAAGCATTGGGATGGACAATTTTAAAGTGTATGAAAAAGTATACACTAACATAGAAAGGAAGTAAAGTGACACCTAAACAAAAGCACACTAAACTTATTAAGGCTCTCAAATTAATGACTGAAAGATTTTTTCCTCATGGCTTTGATGATAGATCTTTGATGTGGGAACTTTTAGAAAGCCCCACCTAAAAAATATAGAAAAACTTCTTTACTTATAAAAATTAGATTATTATATTTAATAGATACGATATTTTATAATTAAAGGAGACACTATGACCACTATTGATGTAAATGGAATGGTCTTCAAGGAAACAAAAAGAGGTTGGGTGTTTATTAGTTGGAAAGTGGAACTGTTTGATGAAAAGTTAAAAGATATTGTAAAAACGAATAATGAGGCACCTAAAAAGTAAATAAAAAGACGATCAAAAATAGTATAAAAAAGCATACACTAACAATGATTTAAAAAGTACTTGATTTTTTTGTTTACTTTTGCTATATTTAGGATATGAAAGACGATAAAATTTTTGATAAATCAGAAGAACAACTTAAAGCACTAAGATATGAGCTAGGTGTATATCTCAATAACAAAAGTAAGTTTTATAAGCCATTAAGAAATAGATATAAAATGTTTGTTTCTTATTATGTTATTTATAATTTTGATAGTGTGGGGGCTGCATTGGTTGCGGGCTATACTCAAAAGCGAGCAGCAGGAGCAGCAGGTAAATTACTCTCGCAAGAGAACATAAGAGGAGCAGTAGCAGAGTTCATTGAAGTGTATATCAATAAGCTCAATGAGTTAACAGAACTCAATGTGGTTAAACAATATATGCTAGAGGCAACATATGATCCGGCAGACATAATCAATGCTGATGGTAGCCCTAAATTTAATTCACTTAGTGAATTAGGTGAAAAGTCAAGAGTAATAGTTGGAATTGAATCTAAATATTTCGGCAAAGGCGAAGATAGGGTCAAACAAACTACTGTTAAACTAGCAGATAGAAATAAGGCCCTACAACAGCTTGCTAGATACAAGAAGTTAATTAGAGAGCAAATCCAGATTGATGTTAGTAATGCAACAGGAGTGTTGAAAGTAGAACCAACATTGACAGAGGAAGAATGGGAAGCTCAAAACAGCAATGGCGATAGTGTAAATTAAGTTGTTAAAACCCTCTATATTAGAGGGTTATTTTTTTGTTATTTATACTAAATAAAGCTTTACTTTTAACTTGTAATGTGGTATTCTTCTTTGAAAGGGGGGTGAACTTGAAATATAAAGATTTGAATGTCGAATTGTCAAAGTTAGCAGTAGAAGCCAAAGGCAACAAACAAAAACAAGGAATGCTATTAAAAAAAATAAGGCCGTTTTTGTTATATGCGATGAAGAGAAACAACTACAACAGCTTGTCTGATGATTATTTGCAAGAATCTTATATTGCAACACTAGAAGCCATAGGAACCTTTAAGGAGGGTGAATCCTTTTTAAGGTGGGCTCAATATTACATTAGAGATAGGCTTAGGAAATTTGTTTCTTTGGAAGCGGGACTAAAAAAGAGTGCTTTACTTAAAAAAAGTAAAAAGAGATGTAGTGAGAACTCTAAACAGGAGATTAGAAATTCAATCTCTTTAAATAAAAAATTTTCAGACGACCAAAGTAGTGGGGAGTTACAAGATATAATTCCTTCAGGTTATAATACAGAACAACAACTTGTAAAGAATGAGATAATGAAAACTGCCATTGCAACAATCGAAAACCTAAGTAATGATTCCGTTAAAATGATTATAAAACAATATCTCATTGAAGAAAAAACTATTTCCGAAATAGCCATTGAAAGAGGTTTTTCGGAACAAAAAATAAAAAAAATTGTTATGGAAGCTAAGTTTAGGTTGAAAAGAGAACTAGAAAAGTTAGGATTTTCTCCCTGTGAGTCTAATCTAGTTCATACTAAGGAGGTCGAAATAAACGAGATGGAACATATTAAAGCCGAAATAGACATCTACAAATCGAAAGATCCGTTATGTTTTTTTGAACATAATAGAGAAATCAAAGAAAAAATTTTAAAGCCATTAATGGACTCACTAAAAAAGGAAGGGTACAGGAAAACAGAGCCTATTATCTTAGGCAATTTTGAAGGAAGAGCCGTCATTATCGATGGTCAACATAGATATGAAGCCCAACAGTCAATATTAAGAAAAGGTATTGATATAGAATACTATTATGTTATTGAGGACTTGAATGGCATGACAGCAAAACAGGTCGGACAAAGAATAATAGAGTACAACACCCAAAAGAAAACTTGGGATATTGCTGACTATTTGAAATTGTATTGTGGGCTTCAGTATGTTGATTATCTTAAGATAAGGAGGCTGGAAAATGAATATTTTAGCCTTACTTTTATTTTGATGTTGTTAAAAATATCAGATATTACAAATACGAGGGATAACTTCAGAAAAGGCCTCATTAAATATAGAGATGAGGATGAGATGATCTTTGAGACTATCTTGTCAGCATTTAAAAGAATAAAACAAAACAAAGATTTGTTTTGGAATCAATCCATAACTTCTCCATTGTTTTTATTTTTACGCAACCATATAGATAGGTTTAATGAAGTTGTTTTTGTTGATAGTGTTTCTGAACTAAATATTTTACTTGAAGAAAAGGAAATAAAAAGTGAACTCCATAGAATTTTTGATGTTGAATGAGAAAAAATTAAGAGAAATAAATAACAATAAGAAAGCTGAAATCTTATTTGTAGAAGCTTTTTGGACTGATGGAATTATGTGTCCTTATTGTGGATGTCTAAAAATATACGACCTGTCCACAGGAAACAAGAAATGCTCGGAATGTAAAAGGAAATGGGGGCTTAAAGCAGGAACCTTGTTTCACCGCTCTCATTTGTCATATTTACAAATTTTAAAGTATATTTATTATCGGTGTGTTTTAGGAAAGAGTTTTTGTAAATCAAGCTCTCTTGTCGGTGTTACATTAAGGTCCGGGATTAAAATAGACAAAAAGATAAGTCAATACATAAAAAACAAAGAAATATGGAAAGGAAAGAAAAACAAATCCATAGCTCAATTGACAAAAGAAAACGAATTGGTAGAGGTTTATGATAGCATCTATAAAGCAAAGAAGCACACCGGAATAAATCATATTTGTTGTGCTATCACAAAAAAAAGAAAGACAGCAGGCGGATACAAATGGATGTCTTTAGGGGAGTTTGAATCTTTAGTATAATACTTTACTTTTAATATGTAATGTGATAATATAGAATTAAGACTTTAAGAGAGGGAAAGGGTTAGACATGATAGAAGAGAGTAAAGAGTTTTTTAGTGCTTATATGATGAATAA
The DNA here is from genome assembly GCA_024244685.1 of Mycoplasma sp. GTDB lineage: Bacteria > Bacillota_I > Bacilli_A > Mycoplasmatales > Metamycoplasmataceae > Mycoplasma_K. The sequence continues at coordinate 95,632 of JAAEOJ010000137.1, read as the reverse complement.
AGAGCAGTATGAGAAGTCTGTATGTGCAAATAATGATTTAGCTGATGCAGCTAATGCTATCTTATCATGGTATCGCAAAAACATTGAGAATGCGTATATGTTGATAGATATGGATTTTATTCACATCAATAGCTATGATGAATGTGAAGAGTTAGTTTTTGTTAAGGTAGACGAATGTGGCGCTAGAAATTATGATACATTATTTTCTTTAGATGCCAAATATCTTTATGATGCAGAGTACAGACAATCAGAATGCGAAAGAATAAGGAATATAGAGGAAAAACGAAAGGAAGCGACAAAGAAAAGAAATACCGAGAAAGCAAAGAGAAGAAAACAATATGAAGAGTTTAAAGAATGGCAGAAAAACAACCTAAAGAAAAGCACTTGAAGGGGATACAATGAGAAGAATAAACAAGACGATAGCCCGCTGTTATGATTGTCCATATAAAAAGTACAATAGCTTTTGGTCAACATATTGTTGTGACTTAACAGGGTGTTTTGTGAAAGATGAAGAGATAGAGAAGGATGCAGGCAACTACGACACTTATTGTAAAAGGCTAGACAATATCTTCAAAGAGGGAGCAGATATGAAAAGAGACATAGAAGAATTAAAGGATTATTCAGGTAGAATGGCTTATGAATTGAATGAGCTTTTAGATATAGACAGTTCATTAACAGATAGCGATAGAGAAGGGATTTGCAGCGATATAGATATATATAATTCTTATTACAAGAAGCTAAGCATTATACTTAGGTGTAATAAGTGCAGCGAAAACGAAGAAGCGGCAGATATCAATTGTGAAAGCTGTAAGCTTAATACAACAAAAGAGAGCAAGAAATGAAAATACCAGGTGACTACACAAAAATAAACAAAGAAGCGTCAAATGAAAAGAGATGGCATGGAACTATTTATAAAGACAACAAAGAAATAGGAAGTGTTACAGTCAATAGCACTTCTGAATTGATAAAGAAATATGATGAAGATAGAGGAGAAAATGAAAGAAGTAGATAAGAGGATTAAAGAGCTAGAGGAGAAAATAAAAGGACTAGGTGAACTGATAGAGCAACACATAGAAGGAGATAGTAAATGAAGTATAAACAAGAACTAATAGATGAAGTAGAAGAGGCAGTCTATGGTTTAATTCATCACAACAAAAACATTAAATGGTCAGCAGTAATCCCAATTGATTTAGTTGAACAATTACTTAAAGTCAAAGGTTACGAAATGAACAAAGATAGATATGAGACAAACGGTTATCAGGTTGACTTTTTTTGTTATTTCGAGAAAGAAGGTCATAAAAACATCCAATATAGTGGTGATTTGTGGTATACAGGAAGCTATTTAGGTTTTGAGGAGTAAGGTGATGGAAAATAGAATAATTGTTACTAAAAGAATGGTAGAGCGTGCAAATAAGAAGATTATGCGTGGACATAAGCCTAAAACTCACTATGTAACAGCAGAATCAGTAATTAAAGCTAATGAAAAAATGATAAGCTCAGTAGATAAAGAATGTCTATAAATAATCCTTTACTTTTAATGTTTATTTTGTTATTATATAATCAACAATCACTTTAAAGGAGACAAGATGACTAAACTTGAAAAGCTAATAAATCAATATAAAGAGGAAGTAAAGAATACAGAGGTAGAATTAAAGTATATCCACGAAAAAACAGCTATGAGCTATTTTCAAGGTAGAACACATCTATTAAAAAGAGTGATTACAGAGCTGGAGCAATTATGATGGCTTATAGAGAGACTAAATATAAAATAGAAAAAGGGAGATAAGCAAAATGAGTTTCGAACAATTTGGAAAGACAAAACTATTAAAGAACATCACAAAAGATATTAGGCATGCAGCACAATTTCAAGGGAAAGATGAAAGCAACAATCCTATCATGGATAGATCAGTAATCCCTCCTACAGTAACATTCACAGGAACGATAAAGCTCCATGGAACTAATGCAGGAGTAGGATATAACGTAAAAACAAAAGAGATATGGGCTCAATCTAGAAGAGATGTTATCACAATTCAAAAAGATAATTATGGTTTCGCTTTTTATGTTGAGGCCAACAAAGACCATTATAAAGAGCTCTTCAATAAAATAGTTAATGAAAATAATGATGTAGAGTCAATTATTATCTATGGGGAGTGGTCCGGGAAAGGTGTTCAAAAGGGCGTAGCTATCTCTCAATTAGATAAAGCCTTTTATGTTTTTGGAATTAAGTTTATTTATGAGAATAGAACTGAGTGGGTAGAAGATATCAATAAATATATCATAAACAATGACATAAGAGGGTTGTATTCTATTGCAAGATTTAAGACTTATACTATTGATATTGACTTTTCTAACCCTAAAGAGGCTGCAAACAAAATGACAGAGTGGGTAAATGAAGTAGAAAAAGAATGTCCGGTAGCAAAGACCAAAGGAATTAGTGGTACAGGAGAAGGAATTGTTTTTATAGGGCACTATAAAGGGCAAAGATATAAGTTTAAGGCAAAAGGCAAAGAACACTCTGTAATTAAATCAAAAGAGGTAGTCCCTATTGACATAGAAAAAATAGAAACAGTCAATAAATTTGTTGAGTATGCCGTTACTGAAAATAGGCTGAAACAGGGAATCAAAGAGATATTTAATGAGGAAACTATCAGTGTTCAAAGATTAGGTGACTTCCTTAAATGGATTGTCAATGATATTGTTAGCGAAGAGATAGATGTCTTAGTTAATAATAATCTAGAAGCAAGAAATGTAAATAGAAGTATTTCCAATAAGGCCAAAGAGTGGTTTTTTATTCAATTAAAAGAGTTAAAATAAACCAATAAGGCCCTCTCACAACGTTTTATATCTAAATCGATAGTTTGTACTATATCGATATAAAAACGCCTAGAAGGGGCCTTTTTGTGCGTCTGAGAGGACATTAAGAGGTAAGCAATGAAACTATATAGAGACAAGAGAAGTCAAGAGTTAATATCAGAATATAGAGAAAAATATTTTGTTTTCTCATATTCTTATAGGGAAATAGATAAAGGGAATAAAAAGTTACATTGTGATCAGAGGCTTAGAGAAACTGTTGTTATTAAAGGTGAGACTAAGAACCTAGATCTAAAACAATTAGAATTGATAAACCTACCTCAATCATATAAGAAAAAGATAGAGAAACAAATAAAGAAAAGGCTTAAATGACCTTTTTTAATTTAAATATAAATAATGCTTCACTTTTAATATTGATTGTGTTACTATAGACTTAAGAATTATTTTAAAGGAGTCAATATGAAGGCAAAGCACTATCTTTTGTTATTCATGATTGGTGGATTTGTTTTGTTTGTGGCTTTTACTGTTGCTTATTTAAATGGCAAGCTTGGAGCTGATTTTTATAGGTCATATGTCAAGGGCGTTTTTGTTATGGCATTTGTTGTTTGGGGTTTTTGGGGAACTAAAGATCTCAAGCCCAAAAAAGTAAATGGATTAAGAACAAAGGGGGCTGTATGTAAATATTGTGGAGGCTCAATGAAAAAGAGCAATAAATGTAAATCATGTGGGGCGACCAATAATTAAAGAGGACTAAAAATAAAGGGGAAATAGATGAGTAAATTTACTTATATCGTGTTCTTTTGTGCAAAAAACGGAAGAGGTCAAGTAAAAGCAGATATTGATGAAAGAATTTTTTAAAAGGAGACAAAGATGAATAAGATAAAACTACTAATTAAAAAATATAAAGAGGAAAAAGAAGAATGCGAAAAAGAATTAAATTCAATATATGCAATAAGTGAAGAGAAAAGGACTGCTTATGTAGAGGAAAGAACAAGAGTATTGAAGGCTCTCATAAACACACATGAGGGATATATCAATGGATTAAGTAAACTATAAGAGGGAGCAATCATGAAAGGATACAAACCTGCCATTATTTTTTATGTGATTTTAACAGTCTGTATATGCGGAATGTTTTCCTTAATGTACTTCGGAGAAAACAGAGAGAAAATCAACAGACATATAATAGGTAAGCGATTAGAAGATAATGGGACTTGTTTTCTTCAGTTTAAGGATAAAGAAAAATACGAAGAGATTGTTGTTGACTTGCCTGTTTATAGCCTTTGTAAGAAAGGCGACGTGATGGTATTACAAAGAAACACAAATCTAGCTAGATTTGTGGACTATATTTTAATAGGGTTTATAGAAGAGGAGAAAATAGATGAACAGAAAATGTGATAAATGCAACAGAGCATTACCAATAGACGAAGGTTTGTTTTGTAAAAATGGCCATTTGATTTGTGAAAAGTGTTTAGAATCTGAACATGGAGACCATCATTCTTTTATAGATGGAGATTGGTGGTTAAGGAAAGATTTTTGTTTTATGTGTACTAAAGAGGATAAGTAATGAATATAAATGCCATAATCAAATTAACAAATAAATATAGAGACTATTGGAATTGCTGTTCTAAGGAAATGGAAAAATATGGAGGTACAGGGGACTTTCGTTATTCATTGGCAAAAAGAGATAGGGATATTTATGAAGAGATAATAGATAATTTAATGAAGATAACAAAGAGAGAGGAAGCGAATGAACGACTTTAATAAAGATCTAGGCGCACTATTAAGAACTTATTCAAAGATAGATAAGAAGCTCCTAGAGAAGTGGCACAAGTATAAAAAGTTATACGATGAGTGCTTTGAGTGGTTAGAAAGCGCAAACCTCCCAATTGACCCAAGGCAAGCAGGTAGATATCATGAAACATACAAAGAAAATACCAAAAAGATAGAGATATACAGAGGAATACTAAGGGATATCAAAGAAATAATTTTAATAGGAAAGAGAGAGCAAAAATGAAAGCAAAAGACATGATAGAAGGCATTAGATACAAAGTAATAGTAGGAAGCAAATGTGGAACAATACAAGAGGGAGAAATTATCTATAGAGACAAAGGTGATATTTGCAGCTCTTCATGGGGAGGTTCATTATCTAGAGATGATGCCGAAAAGATAATGAGTAGTGTAGGTGTTGTATTGGCTCAAGAATGGGGAAGAAGAAAGGCCGATAAATTAAAGCAAGAGCTAAAGAGGCTGTGCGAAGACTATAATTTAGAATGGGAGAATAAATGATGCTAGAAAGAAAACCAGGTGAAGTGTTTGATGTAGAAGGTTTTGGTAAAGTAAAAGCGGTGTCTTCACACACAAGCGATTGTAATTTTTGTTGTTTTATTAGTTGCGATTTGTGTTGGGACTTCAAAAAAAAAGAGGTTATTGGAGAGTGTTTTGGCTATAGAAGAAGTGATAAAACAAACACGGTATTCTCTAAAGTAGAAGGTGATGGTTATAATGTCGAGACAGTTAAGAACTATATAGAAAGTGAGATAAAAAACTGCAAACAAAAAGAAATAGGCCTCAAACAAAAAGAAATAGACCTCAAAAAATTTCTAATGAAAATTGGATTTGTTTGTTCCTATGTCCTCGACAATGGATGGAAGCTAAAAACAAGAGTAATTAAAGAAAAAATATTTTGTATCCAATATAGAAGGGGCAATTCATTTATTTGGCTTGGATTTTCCAATCAAAGAAGAGGATCTTATGGAGAAGTAGATGTCTGCACCATTCCATTTCAAAGTCACGAATACATAGAAGAAAAAATCAAAAAGGAAATGAAAAATATATTCACAAGAAATACACCTCCAGGAGAATAAATGAACAATGAAGATGAACTATGGACTAAATATTCAAAAGATAAAGATGTAGAAACTAGAAATAAATTAGTGATGATTCACAGGCCAACATCTATTTCAATAGCAAAAAAGATAGCCTATAAGGTCGATTTAAAAAGTTTACCTATGGATAGAGACGATCTTATCTCTGTTGCTGCTATTGGGTTGATTGATGCTGTGGAGAGGTTTGATAGTACAAAAGGAAATAAGTTCATCACCTTCGCTTACAGAAGAATAATAGGGGCTATATATGATGAGATTAGAGAATTAGATATTTTATCAAGATATACAAGAACAAAAATTAAAACAATAAAAGAACTACAAGAGCAAGGAAAGACCATGGAAGAAATATCTTCTACATTGGCAACTTCTGAGAAGGTATTGAAAGAGGTGCTATTTGTTGCACGTTCGTTTTCTTTGATTTCCCTTAATGCCCCGCTCGATGTTCCATTTGAAGGAGGAGCAGCAAGTATTGAGTTGATTGATGCGATATCTTGTGATATAAAAGACCCTGAAGAGAGCGCCATATATAACGACAATAAGCGTGTGATAGGAAGAGCAATCAGTAGGCTCCCTGATAAACTAAGAAAGCCAATAGTAGAGCATTACTATAAAGGTAAAACTTTAAAGAGGCTCGGCGAAGAGAGAGGAGTTACAATAGGCAGAATGTCACATCTAAAAAAAGACGCACAAGAGAGGCTTAAAATAGAATTAAAAAAACACCTCAGTCAATGAAGTGTTTTTTTATCTTTAGTGTAAATAAAGCTTTACTTTTAATATTTATTATGATATGATGTGGTTAAGATTTAATAAGAGAAGGAGAGAAAATGAAGATAAAGAACAATTACACTCAACAGAAAAAGATTTGGGAGCTTGAATTAAAAGTAGAGATGCTTGAATCAGAAATAGAGGAATATAAAAAAAGAGAAGAAGTAATTAAAAGCAATCTGAAAAAGGCAGACCATCTATTGAGTACTTTTTATCAATTAAACAAGGACAAAAAATGAAACTAATATTAGCAAATAAAGAGTATTTAGAGAAAGGCCCCTATCATCATTCTGTCTATGCACTAGAGTATTACATGGAGCAATTGATAAAAGCAGGATTTGTAATTGAGGAAGATATCCACTACAAAGGTGGGAAGGGGACTGTTTATGTTTACATTCAGGACAACACACCGCTTCAAAAAGAATTAGATGTAGTAGCGGAAATGTGTGGAGAGCTGACAGAGGAAGACAAGTTAAAAAAGATTTTAGACAGCTATGAAATACGATATAATCATGAAGGGTTTGATTTGCCTGTATTGTATTTTGAGGGAGAACCTTGTGAAGGAGAGTAAATTAGAAATTAAGGAATGTGAAGATGAACAAAATACAATAAAAAGAAAACATAAGGAATTGAAATATGATGTAGATAATTATTTTTTTACAACTGAAGAATGGGAAGAAGATCCATATTCGTTTGCTTGGCTGGAAGGTTCGTTAGCTGGACAGGAAGTCATACTAGAGATCAATTCAGAAATAGAAAATAATGAAACATTAAAAAGCACCGAACAAGACATAAAAAATGGTTATATAAAGAAAGAAATCGCCAATGAGCACACACTAGGAAAAATAAACTCACTAAAAAAAGGACTAGATCTATTAGAATGTGTTTTATTGAGGAAAATGGCAAGAATCAAGAAGGAATGGTAAGAATCAAGGAAGAATAAAAGATGAAAGATTATGTTTTAGATGTTAGTCGCTGCATTTTAGATGATGCACAAAAATGTGACAAATGTAATAGATGTAAAGAAGACAACGACGATTGGTTATGGGAGTAAATATGACAAATACAGAAGCAATAAAGAGGCTTTTCCATATAATGGAAACAGAGTTGCATGGTGATGGCTATGAGTTAACAGTGATAATTGACGACAAACGCTATCTAGTAAGTAACCTAGGTGTATCAGCCAGGAACGAAGAAGTTAAAATCAGAGTAAAGAAGGATGCAGAAAAACAATATGACAGTGATGAAGAACATCTATATGATTATTTAAATAGACGTTTTCATGAACAGTGGAAAGGTTATGTTTGTCCTGAGGACTTATGGTATTTTTTGAAGAATGAAATAGCCATATATGATGATATTGTCAACGACAAAAGGCTTGCCAGCTCTGACTACATATCAGACCTTATTCACAAAGAAATTGATTATAGAATTAGAAATATGAAGGATAGTGGAGAGATCAAAAAAGATGAAATATTAAGCATGATTAGAGAGATGATGAATGAGTATGATGGTAAGGGGGAGTAACAAATGGAACAGGAAATAGCCGAAAGAGTTGTATTGACGTTTTGCGTATATGTAGGCATGGCAAGCATAATGGGCGCATTTCTTATTGGAAGCATATACGGAACAGTAAAGCTAATAGTTGTTTTGGTGGAGAAAATAAAAATAAATAAGCCAACAACAAAAAAGCAAGAGGAAGTACAGTTTATTTTTCTTGATGAATATGACTTAGAAATAGGCGAGTTGATATTTAAGTTTGAGGAGTGGCATAAAATGCCTGCATATAAGAGTAGACACAACAATTTATTATACTATCTCAATCAATATGACTACAACAAAAGTTATACAGAGTTTGATTATTTGTGGAATGCTTTTTTAAACGAATATGATGACAGAGAGCTTGAGTTAAACAAAACATACTTAGAAGCAAAGAGAGGAAAGAAATAATATGGAAATAAAAACACTATATTGCGGAGAGTACCCAAACGCCTGTAGTGGACGTTTAAAAGTGATTGTAGACGATAAAATGATTTTTGATGAGTTTATTGTTTGTCATTCTACTGGAGGGTGTTATTGGGACAGTGAGGAGTGTGAAGAAGTTATTGCAGATGGCAAGATTAAGTGGCCTGACATAAAAGAACATGGTTTTTCTAAAGAAGTAAGGAAAGCCATTAAAACAGAACTTAAAGAAGTGAATGTTTGTTGTGGCGGGTGTATGTAAATATTTTTGAAAGGAAACAGACAATGAAAATATTAAAGACTTTATTTAAGATGTTTATCATTATAGGCTGCATAGCACTAGGACTATCTCTTTTGATGGGGCTATGGTATGGCCTAGGAAGTGTTTTTATCTATTTAACCCCTAAAGATACAGGGTTTGAGGAGCGTATGGGAGGCGCAATAGGAGTAGGAGTGTGGGCGTTTAGTTGTATTTGTATCCTCATTGCTATTGTTGGAGGACTATGGAAAGGTGCAAGTAGGTTAAATATTAGATGGATTGATAGTTTATTTACTAAAAAGGAGAAATAGATGAACGAATACAACAAAAAGCTAAAAAAAGAAATAAACAAAGTGAGCAAACAAGAACTTAGAAAATTGCTATTTAAATTACTAAAAAAGAAGACTAAACTAAAGAAATTTGACGTACCTGATTTTAAGAACTTAACTTTTTCTTATGAAATGAAAGGAGGAGGGGCAAGCCTTTGTCATGCGATAATCAATGAACTGTGTTCTCAATGTGTAGATCAATTGCCTGACGGGTGGCTTGAGCACGGGCCGACTATATTTGTTAATACTATTCAGTTTGGCAAAATAGGAAGGATTTTTGATTATGATAAAAAGTATCGTATCTCAACTTCTTTTGGGAAAATAAAAGTAATAAAAAATGAAGAGATTGAACAAGACAGGCTTATATTAACAAATATGGGATTAAAACATGAGCAGAGAGCTTATTGTATGATCGAAGACTTAAGAACAACAAATCAATAAGGAGAAATAGATGGATATTTTTATGGTGGTATTTTCTTGTATAGCAATTAGTGGAATGATAGCATCTATAGCTGTATTGATTAAAGAGGTTCCAGGAATACTTTGCAGAATGGAACCTAACTTTCCTGAACTTAAAGGGCTCGGAGAGAATCAAAAACTTTCAGCTTCAACATGGAAGATTGCTACGTTACATGAAGATATGTATAATACAGATGCTTATGAGGCAGAACTTGCATTTGGAAAAGGGAGAAATGGCAATGATTGATAATATCACTATTCCTATAAGATGGAAACATGAAGGGGTGTCAACACCAAATAAAACTTGTAAATCCTTAACAAAAAAAGTTGTAGACTCTTTATTTTTGTCTTACTCCTTAGAGCCAGAAAGAATTGCCGTAAGTATGGAGGGAGGAATACTTGTCAATTATATAAATTATAAGAATGAAAACAATTTATCTATAGAAATATATAACGATTTAGATATAGCAGCTATAGTCACTAAAAGCAAAAAAACAATAAAAGTTATGGATGTAATCAATGAAGATTTTGAAGAAATTATTAAGGCTTTTAAAAAGCAGTGAATGATGTGAGAAACAACAATAAGGGAGGCAAGAAGAAATGAAGAAGATGAAAGCACTAAAGATAGTTGTTAAGCCTGGCTGTTTGACCAGTGTTGATTGCTTTGGGATAAAACTGTCAGACGAAGGACTCTTGGAGCTGTGGGAAAAGGTTAGAGTATTAAATCTTGAATCAGTTGAATATGATAATTCTTATGGCTCTTTTTATGTGGAGGCCATAGAAGTCCCGGAGGGATTTTTTGAGTCGATAATGATAGCGGAAGAGGCTGGGCTTATTTCGATAAGTAAGACCATCACATCAGAGATATCAATATTATAAGGAGTGAGGATGACTAAAAAAGAAATAAAGCAAGAGATAGAGAGATTAGAGAATGAGGTGCTACCGGAATTTAAAAAACAGGATAACTTTATAGGAATCATTGAAGCAGAAAATAGAGTATCTTTTTTGAAAGATGCTTTAGATAAATACAAAGAAATAGGCGATATCTTCTTTGTTCCTTCTGTGATTGGCTATTCACTTATTGGGATTGGTTTTTTGCATCTTATTTTAATTATCTATCTGAATTTCTTCTTGTAAAATAAAGCCTGATGTGCTATATTAAATTAGATAACAAGCATTATACCTTTTGGTCGGGGTAGTTTGTTATTTAATATTGCAGTCAAACAAAGTAGATTTATTCCTTATTTAAGGACTTTTATCAATATCGTTGAAGATGTAAGAATTTTTTGTTTGACTGCAACGTCTTATGTCGGCCAACTCAACGATATTGATAAAAGTCTTTTTAGTTTGGAGTAAGTATTGAGAAAAACCGAAGAGTACAAATATATTGAATACTATGATAGCGTAGCACAATTAAAAGATCTAACTATGACAACGAAATTGTTATATTGTTTGTTGATTGGGTTAGCTGATGATAGTGGCTATTGCTATCCTAGCAATGAATATGTTGCTCAGAGGCTATCTGTTGATAAGACTCACATCTCTAGATATTTAAAGCAACTCACAAACAAAAATTATATTAAAACATCATATGACAAGAACAACAAAAGAATTGTCCAGGTAAATAACTTTCAACAAAACTATAACAGTTATATAAAAGTCTATCACAAAACAATGTTAATAGAAATTGGAATTGTCTCTAAGGTTTTATACAGCCTAATAAAAAGCTTCAAAAATGATTGTGTTGCAACAAATGACTACCTCTCTAGTGCTATTGGATGTAACGAAAGAAGTATAGTAAGAGCCCTTAGTCAATTAAAAGAAGAAGAGCTCATCAAAATCCATTATGATTTAGACAAAAAGAGCAAGAGAGTGAACATTAGAACAATAAAGATACAACCTAAAACATAGTTTTTTTGTTATTTTAGGGTCTAGCCATTTTGACCTCCTCCTCTAGCCATTTTGTCTAGGTGGTCTAGCCATTTTGTCTAGTATATATAAAAGAGTTATATTAAAGTGAGATATAAAAATTTATTTCAAAGAAATAAATCAGTGATTTTCTGCGAAAATCCAACCTTTATTGTTTTTGGAATGTTTAAATATTTTTTTATAAAAACAAATCACATCCAATAAAATAAATATTTATTAATGATCTTAAACATTAATAAAAACAAACCTTCCCAAACATTCTCCTGAAAGGAGTTGCTATTATTTTGTGTGGCCGTGCCCGCCGCCGCAAATCAACACTATATATCTCATGTGCCCTCAGACGTTTAAAATAGGCCTTGTCGCTTTGATTCATTGCTAAATTGATAACTTATATGTTTTAATATGAAAGGGTGCTAGATGGCTTGTATGAAGTTCTAAAAACATTTTATCTTTTTGTTAAATAATACTTTACTTTTAATATGTTATGTGTTATTATATATTTAAGATTATTTTGAAGGAGCAGAGAATGGCTAATAAGAGTGATGTAGTCAAGATGTTAGAAAAGTATAAAAAGGAATTCGACTCTTGCACCAACAATATGGATATATATAGAGGAATGGATGATATTCTTTTTGCTATGGCAGAAAGAGATAGGGGCATCTATGGGAGGATAGTGTCTGATTTAATGAGAGTTGTGACAAAAGAACAAACAGGCAGCGAAAAAGATAAGTAGTTGCTTGAGCAGCTTAGATAATAATTTTAAGGAGTTTATATGAAAATATTAAGTGAATACAAAGAATATATGAAAAAGAAAGGGAAAAAGCCTTTTGAAATAGGAAGAGACATTAAACATCTTGATACTCACGAATTGAGGTATGTAGATCCAACTACAACAAATGTTGTAACAAAAAGTATTGTTGACTGTATTGAATCTCTAGTGAAAGAAAATTGTTTTCCAACAACATCAAAAGACTACTATACAGAAAAGAAAATATATTTCATAGAGAGCAAAGAACACACCTACTTAGAGCTCAAAATAAACAAAACTATATATGATTTTGTTTTGTTTATTTTAGAAAGCAAGGAAGGCCTAGTAGAGACAAAAGAGGATATATCACAGGCTAATAGGGCCTGCCTAATATGTGGTTGTGAACTAGACGCAGAAGGCTATAGTTTGTTTGTTGATACTTGTGATGATTGTCAGCTAGAAACAGAAGAAAGATTATATGGTGATGCTGAAGATGTCTTAGAGAGAAACTTATAAATAAAACTTTACTTTTAATGTGTTATGTGTTATTATGTAATTATAGTTGCTTGAGTAGCTAAAACAATTTTTAAGGAGATAATATGAACAAGAACAAAAAATACGGGCCAGCAGCTTTCCCATCTTTACTTTTAGTTATTTTTATTACTGTGTGTTTGGTTTTTACTATATATGGGTTGCATTTCAATGTTGAAGAGGCAGAAACGGCCTTACAAAAAATAGACATCCTGATGAATGCCATTCCATTCATTGTAATTTAAAGCATTGGCGTTTGTTTTAATTCTACTATTGCGGTTGTTGGGCTTATCATTGAGAGAAAGGATAAGGAATAGGCATGAGATTTACTGAAAGAAGCAAAGAAGAAATGACTAGAAGACGCACAGGATTAGAGTCTTTGGGTTTTACTGTCATCGGACTGGAAGATGATGCTGTTCTCATAAAAGGAGACATTTGCGGGGGAGGAGGGGCCGTCTTTGTTGACTTCTCACATATTGATGAGTCTTGTTTTGTCAAATATGCAATTGAACAAACATATTGTCAAGCGCTCAAAAAAGGAAAAAGAGATGTTCAACTTGAAATGAGGTTGGCGTTAGGAATGAAAGAGTAAGAAGGCTACTTAAGTAGTTAAAATAATCTAAGGAGTTTATTATGAATATTAAAAATTTAATTGTAGATATAATTGTTTGTGGCTTAGTTCTTGTATTTTCTGTTTTTTACATCGCTTTTATTGTGTTTGCCATAAATGAGAGCAAAGGAAAGACCGCTGCATATGGGGTTCTCTTTTTTGTGACTAATATTTTTGTTATAAAGAAATATGTTTGTGGCATTATTGAAGAACTGAAAAAGGACTTGAATGATTAGCTCAACAATAAAGAAATATGATAATCTATTGTTTCAGTACGCAAAAGAGTTAGCTAGTCAAGAATTAGTTGTTTTTTATGGCCTCTATGATATTTGTAAGTATTTCAATAAAGATGAACTAAAAGAAATACAAGAACACTTCGAAACAGAAGATAAGCTGAAGGCTCACATTAAATATGTTCATAGGAAGGCCAGAAAAGGAGTGAGAAAAGATATAAATGAAAAGGCAAGGCTTGCAGGAGAAAGATTAAGAGAAGCAGAATTAACTGATTTATTGAATAGGGCTCTCATAGAAGAGGCTAAGTTTATAAAAAGAAGGAGTAGATAATGGATGATGCAGTAGGTTTGTGTTTAGCAGTAATAGTGATAGCTTTTGGTGTTTCTTTTTCTATGTGGCTAGGGCAGTCTTATTATATTAACCCAAAAGAATATAGGGTTGTATTTGTTGTTGAAAAAGGAGAGCCACAAGAAACGATCTTAACAACAGGAAAAAAAAGAATCCCAAAGATTTTAGAAGAGGCCATCAAACAAAACAAGTCAGTAGGGAAAAGTTATGATATTAAGCATGTAGAGTTAGTTTCTATAGAGCAGATAGGCGACTTGTTTGATGTTGAAGGAGAAGCAAGTGAATAACGAAAACATAAAATATACTAATTACTTTGGTGTTTATTCGGAGATAAGCAAGAAATGGATAACAAACATTAGAACAGTCACAAAGAAGCAGGCACAAAAGCAGTTAGATTTAAAGTTGGGCTGGGATGCTGCAAAAGTAAGGTTTTCAATAAGGCAAGTTCCTAAAAGTCAAGTATTACAAGAGATGGTTGTGGCTAGAAAAAAGCTTGTAAAGATGTACCCTTTTTGCAATGAACCTGAAGCGCTAAATGATGCAAGTGATGACTTTATATATCAGTTATTTAATACTTTTATGTTATATAAGAATAGTTAGAAAGCAATAAGGGAGAACAAGACAATGACAAAAAAGAAAGAGCCTATCACTATATATAAATTTTTAACTAAACATTTTGCTTGGGGAGTGAGGTATGGATGTTACAATGACAACTCAAAAGAGCTCATCTTTGTTGAATATTACACGGGCGGAAGAGATAGAGATGACAATGAATATGATGAGCAAGAGATGAATGAATATTTAGGGACTAATTATATTGTGATAAAGGAGTAGAGATGAATAGAATATTAAGACCTGAAGAGGTAGGAGAATATGAAAACAAAAAAGAATATTGTCTCAGGAGACTTTCTGAATTGAGCTTGTTATTTGAATCTTTTGGCGATTATGCTTTTGAGATTGATAAACATTTAGCAGACAATGAAGAGATAGTCATAGGGCTAATGAAAGAGGCAGGATGGGAAGTAACTTTTATTGGATGGAATTATGAGAGAGAGCACGATTGCGACTCACGATACATAATGCGCTTTGACCCTATAGATGAGGAGTAAAAAAATGATAGACCCAAGAATTAAATTATTATGTTTAGCTATGTTTGTAGTTATTGCAGTTGCAGTTTGTTTATTTGTTAAGTTTGTATAAGACAATCAGAGTAAATAAAAATATTAAAAAGGAGAATAGAGATGAAGGTTTTAGCAGGAATAGACAAAACAGAAAGAACGGCTTTTAGTGAGAAAGCCCACTATAAAGGGTTTAAAGATGACACACCACTCAAAGAAGTTGTTGATTATTTCAGTTCAATCTCAAGAGAATTGTCAAGAGTAGTTGAATTAGAGACAAAAAGGGTTGTGTGGGAGGCTGAGTGAAAGATTTTAAAGGCAACGAATTAAAAGTAGGAGATAGGGTTGTATATGTAGCAAAGATTCTGTTTGGAGCATCTCACCTATTGAGAGAGGGTAAAATAGAAGAAGTAAGGAAATCAATAGCCCTATTAAACGGAACTTGGTATCGTAGTTGTGACATCATGAAATTATCAAAAACAAAGGGAAATAAAGATGAGAGAAAGCCCGTATGACATTAGAGCGAAAAAGAGGAAGATAGGAGAAATATTTGTTGATCCTATGAATGGTTGTGATATAGAAGTTGTAGAGGGAAAAATGGGTTCTTGTTATGGATGTGTATATGACAATTCTTTTGATTGCCATGGTTCTGTAAAATGGAGAATATGTGGCAATTCAGAGGATTACAGCAATAGGTATGTGCTATATATAAAGAAAGGATTAAAGAATGAAATTAAGTTTTGAAGAAGCAGCAACAAAGATAATGAACCAAACACTCGAAGAGTATGGCAAAAAAGGTGTGTGGAATGATAATGATGAATGGTGGTATAGCAAAATAAAAAATAGCTTTATCAAAAAAGAGAGACCAGAAGAATACACCTTTGAAGACCTACCCAAAGAAGGTTGGCATACAGGCCCACAAAGAATGACATTACAGGAGTTTATATTCATAGGCATTTCCTCTGATTTGTCTGATAGTTTTAGGCCTACTGTCTTTATTGATAAAGATGGGCTTTTATGGGTAGAAGACGGAGAGGACGACTATATAGCTTTTGATAAATGGAATAGAGAGCAGCGCCCCGAAAACAGAGTAATTATAACAGATTGGGAAGATACATTAAAAGAAGCTAGAACGCAGTCAGAGACCCCTTGTCGATGTTCTGAGCGGAAAGCAACGACCGACACACAAGATGTTTTAAAAGAAAAGAACAGATGCTTAGCAGTAAGGGTAAAAGAGCTAGAGAGTGCTTTGAGCGACATAGAGCAAGCTTATAGAAAGTCTTTTCATTTTGATGGAAAAATTGACGAGGCACTGAAAAGAATAACCACAAGGCCCATAAAGACAATAGAGGAAGAGAATAAAGATACCCCATTTAAAGAATCAATGGAGGTTATATCAAAATTAGAGGCTGTCAAAAAGGATTATGAAAAAGAGGAACTACAGAATCAAATAGACAGACTAGAAAAAGCTATAGAAAAGTATGAAGAAAATATTGAAAGAGTGAATTTAAAGTTATGTAGAAGACGTGAGAAGCTTAGAGAAGAAGAAAGCAATAATTGCAATATAGGGAGAAGACATGAGAATAACTTAGCAATAAGAGATATTTCTTCTGCTTTTTGTGAAGATATAGATAAAACAATCTCTACAGGATGTCAAGGAGATGATTAAAAAAAAGAAAATGCATATTAAATGCATTAAAAATAAAAAAGAATTAGGAGTTTTTATGAAGAAGATTTTATTGGCGCTATTATTAGGAGCACTACTTTCATGTAGTTCGTTCGAGATGTTAACAGAAGAAGAATGGAATAAGGCAAGAGAAAAGCCCAAGCCAACAAAAGCAGTAGAAGAGCCAAGGAAAGAAATAAAAGAAGGGGACTTAATTGATGCTGCTGTAAAAAGAGTTATTGATGGTGACACTATTATTGTGAACTATGACAGCGATCCAACAACAGATGTAACAATCAGATTGTATGGTATTGATTGTCCTGAACTAGATCAGCCTTTCGGACAAGAGGCGAAAGAGTATGTTGAACTAGTATTCAAGGATTCCAAAGAGGTTTCTGTTGAGATAATTACAAAAAAAGATAAGTATGGCAGAGTAATTGCAATAATTAGAAGTGTGAGATGGACAAATATAGACCCATACTTACCTTCAACAGCAATTCTTAATGAGAGGCTATTAAATAAAGGTCTTTCACATGCTTATGTACAATATCTCCAGGAGCCTGAAAAATCAAGTTATATCCTTAAACAGGATGCAGCTAAGTCATGGGATAGAGGTTTGTGGAGTGTTGCTGATTGGATTGCACCTTGGGATTGGAGAAAAGGTATTAGAACGATTTAGAAATGGGCTTAACGGCCCATTTTTTTGATGAGGGGAGGTTATGTTGAAATTAGCAGATCATAAAATCAAAATAGAGCATAGAATGTATCAGGCTTACTACAAAGACCTTAAAGAGCCAAGAATATCAATAGACACAAATCTAGTAATTAAAAATGAAATAATAATTATAGTGTATACATATATAAAAAACTTTTCTAATGTTTTGATTATAGATGTAGAAACAAAACAACGAGCAATTAAGAGATTGAAATTGCCATTTAGAAAAATAAAGTCTGAAAAATGGTTTGTCGATCAGGAGACAACTCAGAGTGGCTACTGCAAAAAGAGAACCAAATTAAAGCAGATAGAGTTAGGTACTAAAAATGTCTTGATTGTTTTGAGAGAGATTAAAAGTGAATGGATGAAAAGAGGGTATAAAATAGATACTCTTTCTTTTGGAAGAGCTACAGGTGGAAGCAAGCTTAATGAATATAGAGAAATTAAAATATAAATAAGGCTTTACTTTTAATATTTATTATGATATAGTGAGATAAAGATTGACTAAAGAAAGGATAAAGATATGGGATTTATAGGACAAATAGATATTGATTACAAAGAGATTGAGAAGTATATGGAGGCCTTAAAAAAGAAGCCTTACTGCAAAGCCCCGCCATCACCAAGATTTTCCTTTAAAAGTGAAGGGATTGTTTTTGAAGGATTAGTTTGTAAGGGTCTCGGAGGTAAAAGTACAGGGGTATATGCAGAGACTTGTAAAAAATGTAAAAAGACCTTTCGTGTATCTGAAGGGAAAGAAATTAAAGAATATAGTTCGATAGATGAGGTTTACAATAATGTCACTGAAAAAATAGTCAAAGTAAATGGCAAATATTACATTATCTCGTATCAGCATTTTATGAAAGAGATCTTTGAAGCAACAGAGGAAGAGTTGAGAGAATACAATAAAATAAAAGGAGAGGTGTAATCATGGACAAGCAAGAGTTAAAAAAAGAAATAAAAAGACTAAAAGAGGAAGTCAGACCTATAATTAGAGAGGGCTTCGATAAAGATTCTTCACATGAAAACTTCATGTCTGTCTTGGAATGTGACGACAGAATTTTCCAATTAGAAGATGAGGCGTATAAATTAGAGCATTTGGGTAAAAGTAAAGCAGAGGTCTTGAAGTTGCTTATCTTTGGTTGCTCCTTTGGCGTTATGATTGCTATTTTTTGGGGACTAATGTTTATTTTAAAAGGCTTTTTATAGAACACACGAAACAATAGAAAAAGAAATAAGAGAGTGTATCAATGAACAAAGCAAAGAAATTTGACGGGCTGTTTTGTAGTCCTGATTGTGGATATTTAGAAGGTGGCAGAGATATAGTTCCAACATGTAGCTTTTATGAGTTGAATGTGTGTGGCTTGAGTTCTGCACTCTTTCGATGTGAGGAATGCTTGAATGACAAGAAGGGACTGACAAGTGAAGAGTGAAACAATTATTGTTGGAGTTTTGTGGAGAGGCTTTTTTAGGAAGTTTATGACTAGGATGAGCCTGTGTGGTTACAATATAAGTTTTGTTGAACATAAAGGTCTATTGCAAAGTGTTTTTGAAATTGAAGGTGACAAAGAAGCAATAGAAGAAGTACGAAATAAAGCATTAGAGTTACAAAGTGAGGACGAGGAGGAGGAAGACACTTGTAATTGCAAAGAAGATCCTCATTATGAGATTAAGGCTCTTGTTGTTACAGTGATAGTTACTCTTTTTTTAATAGGAGCGTTCTTTGTGGGCCATTTAATAGACAAAAGAGAGGAGAAAAATATGGATTTAACAATTTATTGTGAATGTTGCGGGCAAGAGTATTGTGAAGAGGAACTATGGAATACAGATGATTGCCTAGAAAAAGACACACCAACAATATTTGAATGTGATTGTTACGATGGAGAGTCAAGAGGGAAAAAGCTTGAAAGCAGAGAAGACAGTGAAAGATTAGAAGAAGAAAAAAAGGAGATAGGAATGAAGGCCTGTAGAGCATGCAAACAAACAAATGGAGGGCTTGGAGAAATAGAGGGGAGAATCAAAATAAAGATCCAAGATGGATATGATGCATATATAGATGAATGTATATTTAAGGAAATAAAGTTTTTGTGGTCAAATAAGATAAGAACAACTAGCTGTTGTTGTGGGCACGGGGACAATTTTGCTACCGTTGTAGTTGGGGAAGAAAGCATTCCTAAAATGATAGAATTAGGATATAGAAGATCTATAGATGCCCTTAGCAGGGATGATATTTTTCTTCTTAGATTTCAGAGTATGGAAAAGAAAGATATTCTTAATGAAATAGAGGACTTTAGAAAGATAATAGAAGATGAAGACTATATTAAAAATTAAAATAAAGGAGTCAATATGAGTCTAATAATTACATGTGAGTACTGTGGAAAAGAATTATATGGTGGGAATGTGAGAATAGAGGATTACTATGACGGTTGTAAAAATGTTTACCTAGAAGCCAACGCCCCAACAATATTTAAATGTGATTATTGCGATGTAGAATGGAGTTTAAGAGAGTCGAGAGGAGAAAACTTTAAAGAAAAGGATGTGTAAATGGAAGAACAATTATATAGAGCTATATACAAGCATAAAGGCAAGTTAAAAATGAGGAAATACACCTTTTATCCTGAATATACAGGTGATGACAAGGCCTTATCGGAAATACAATATCACTGTAATGAAAATGGCTATGATTTAAAAATGTTAATCAGAATCGAAGATGCTTGTGGTGATATTGTATGGCAAGAAAAAGAAACAAGAAACCTTAAAGATCTTTTAAACAACCAAAAATAAAGAAAGGAAATAATATGAATCACATTGAATCAAACAAAAGAATTTACGAATCAAAAGAGCCCCTAGAGCTCTTCAAGCACAACAGAGAAATCAAAGAAAAAATGTTAAATAGCCTTGTTAAATCTATGGAAGAAGAGGGTTTTAGAAGCACTGAGCCTATTATCATAGGGAAACACAAAGACAAATGGATTATCATAGATGGTCAACATAGATATGAAGCTCAACAGGTATTGCATAAGGCAGGAAGAGATATCAACTACCTTTATGTCATTGAAGATTTAGAAGACATGACAGACGAGGAGATTGGAAAAAGAATCGTTGCCTATAACACTCAAAAGAAGACCTGGACAACAGAGGATTATCTAAGACTTTATTGTGGATTAGGATATAATGAGTATATCAAATTAAATAAGATTGTTGAGGCATATGGAAGCTTGACATTAACATTGAAGTTATTTAAAATTGCGGATGAACATAACACACATGAGATCTACAAAAAAGGCTATTTTAAGTACACTGAAGAAAAAGAGAGCACTATCATAGATATCATGTGTCTTGTTAGTGAGATTAAGAAAAGGAAGAGTGCATGGATTAACTTTTATATGGTTCCTGCTTTATTTAAATTCTTTTCAGGAAAGAAAAGATATATCAATAAAGAAGTTTTTATGGACAACCTATATAGACTAAATGCAATTGATGGAGAGGAGAAGTTAGTCAATGAACTTGATAGACTCTTTCAAGCTTAATATAGACAAAATAAGAGCGTTAGAGAATGAGGAACAGGCATATAGTTTGTTCCTTTCTTTGCGTTGGCCTGATGGTGTTATATGTCCTTGTTGTGGAGGCAAAGAAAATAATCCTATAAAGGGGAAAAAGTTCTATTGCAGAACATGTAAAAAATTATACTCATTGAAAACGACAACAATATTCCATGCCTGTCGTTTGTCTTGTTTAAAAATTTTTAAATTTATTCAATATATATATTTCGAGAATATAGAAGTGCAAATTGCTAGTGGAATGCTAAATATAGAAAGAGTTACTTCTCGTAAATGGAGGAAAAGATTGAATTATTTTTTTGGAATAACGGGAAATGCGACTGACAAAAGAAGAAAGTCAAATCCAATAGTGCAGCTAACACTAGAAGGGGAATTTATCGCTGTTTACTCTACACAAAAAGAGGCAGCAATAGCACTAAAAGGGTACAGCTCCCATATAAATAGAGCATTAAAGAATCCAAATGTCCACGCCTATGGTTATTTGTGGAGATATAAATAATCTTTTTTAAACTATTTATAAATAAAGCTTTACTTTTAATAATATATTTACTATACTCTATAATAAGAACAATTTAAAAGGAGTTGATATGACAAAAGAATCACTAAAAGAGATTGAAGAGGCAAGAAGAGTAGCAGAAAGCAGATTGTCTGCGTTAAAAAATATGGTTGATGGCATAGAGAGAACAGTTACAAAAAATACTCGTCTCTTGGAGGAGCTCGCAGACAACAACAAACAAATAGATTCTATCATAGGTTGCCTAGAGCAGACAATCAAAGAATCAGCAAAGAAAAGAGGACTATAAAAATGAATATTTACAGACTATCACAGACAAAAAACAACGATTATGACACATATGATAGTGCGGTTGTAGTAGCAAAAGATGAGAGTGAGGCAAGAAACATTCATCCACAGGACATATCTATAGTGTGGGGAGATGATTTCTGGAATGAGGAGGGTCAATGGAGTACCTGGACTGCTCCTAAAGATGTAAAAGTAGAGTTTATCGGAAAAGCAGGTGATTCTTATGAAGAGAAAATAGTTATATGTGCTAGCTTTAATTCCTAACTAAAAGGAGAAGATATGAGAAAGAGTGATGTTAAATGGATTTTTGTTTCTATTTTAGCTGGCATAGATGTTATATCTATAATAGTTGTTGATTTTGCAATTGACAAGCACAATTTTAGTGGATGGACTATTGTTGTCCCGTTTTTAATTGCGTTTTTTCTTATGGGGATAATGATAAAAATGAAGAAATAACTATAGAGGAGTAAGTTATGAGAAAACTGATAGGAAAATATAAAGGTTACTTAGATGACACAAATAATAAGCTTAATTCAGGCATTAGCGAGGATTGGAACATACAAAGAGATAGAGCTCATTTGTTGAGATTGTTTATTGACGACCTGGAGGAGGCCAACAACAAAAACAACGGAATAATGTTTTTTTAATTTATTTATAAAAAAGGCTTTACTTTTATAAATAAATTGATTATACTATATTATAAGGTTGTTGATTGTAACAACAAATAATTTTAAGGGGTTTGATTATGATTAGATTTGAAGTTGGTGAAACATATGAAGGTAGGTTTATTGGGGATTATGATAATACTTTTACTTATAAGATTATCAAAAGAACAGCTAAGTTTGTAACTATCTACTGCCCTATGGAAAAAGAAGAGAAAAGATGTAAGATTTATGATAGAGATGGCTTTGAGTTTATCTATCCTATGGGTAAATATAGCATGTCTCCTTCTCTAAGAGCAGACAAAAAAGTTATTGAGATTGAAGAAGAAGTAAAAGACGAGGTCATTGAAAAGATAGAAGAGATGAAGAATGACTACGTTGAGTTTATTGAAATACTAGAAGAAGAAACAGAAGAAGGAGTTGCTAACGAGGTTCTTGCTTATAAATCTTTCTTTAGATGTCTTGATACATTAAAGAGAGACAGAAAAGAGAAAAATGATGCAGCTTTCTCTTGCAATCTAATTGATTTCATAAAAGATTACAGAGACTATATGGAGGATGGCCCTAAAGCTTATAGAACAATTTATAGGCAGCTTATGAGCCTAAAGAAGCATATAAAAGAGTGTTGCTTACATCTTCTTGAAGAAAAAGAAGACATGCTTATTAGCCAGATCGACTACTCTATCAGTAACTATGAGAAGTTTCACAAAGAAGACAATAGAAGAAGTTATAAAAACTTTATTGAAGTACTAAAAAGACTAAAAGAGTATAGAGAAAGTGCTACTTATAATGATAAAGAATTGCTAGATTATTTATTGATTGAAAAAACAGAGTATAGAAGAAGTATAGAGATTAACGAGAAGATATATAGGCCGATGTATAGGACATTAAAAAGACTTGAGAATAAAATCATTTTATAGAATTATAATAATTTAAAGGAGTACAATATGACAAATAACACTAGAAGAAAAATTAGACTAGCATTAGGATTAGTTGAACAGGCACTACATAACAACAGCAAGAAGTATGTTTATAAACATGTAGGAAATGCTATTAATGAAGTTCATAGACTTGTTGCTGATAGTGAAGGCTACCTTAGATGCTTATCAGGAAGGCTACAAGAATCATTTGATAAGCTTGACCTGGGCCTTTTTGAAGAGATTAAAGTAGAGCTTAGTTACGACAATGACTTTTGTGATATAGTAAGAATATAAAGGAGAGGTAATGATTAAGTGGAATGGTGATAATTTTAAGGTTGTTGAGCGTGAAAGAATTGGTTGTGGGATTTGCTTTTTTAAAGGCACAAATGAATGCTTGTCAAAAGCTCATAAAGAAGTTTTTGGCCTTTGCATTGGGATGAAAAGAGCAGACGGAAAATCTGTGTGTTTTGTGAAAGTATTAGAGAAGGAGAAATAATGACTAATTTTAGATATTTAATTATAGATACAACAAACAAAGAAGCTTTCATGGGTGAAGATCCACCCGAACACTATATGAGTTATGAGCTTTCATCTGCATGGAAAAGGGCAAAAGAAAAAGACGGAAACATCCATGTCGATTGTCACAAAATTTCTTTTCAGGCTAGACAATGCAAACTAAAATATGATAGAGATCATCAAATAGAAGATGATTTTATTAAGGCTTTAAATGATGGGTTTGCTATTGCTGACTCAAACAAAAGAGCTGTAGCGGTACAAAATATATTTAATGATAAATAAGGAGTAAATTATGGGGTATTATACAGAGTATAGCTTAGAGGCTTATGTAGATGGAGAGTTGAGCAGTGAAATAGTAGAAGAGGTCGTAACAAATGACTATCTAGAGACTCGAAGCCTTAGTAATGACGGAATGGCTAGTGAGACCACAAAATGGTACGGTCACGAAAGTGAACTTATCGGCGTAAGCAATGTTTTTAGAGATGTACTGTTTGTACTCAAAGGCAATGGAGAGGACTTTCCCGATATATGGGTGAAGTACTTTATGAATGGTGAACTATTGCAAAGCAGCAAGGCAAAAATAATTTATCCAAAATTAGGTGAGGAGAAGTGATTGGAAATAGATAAAATGACACTAGAGGAGCTCAATAGAAGTATCGATAAACTTCTAAAGGATAAATGCTCTTCTAAGGCACTAAAAGGCCTATCAAAAATATCAAAGTATACAAAAATAAAGATAGATGATGCAATAGCTAGAGAGGCATCACAAGTTAAGTGTGCAGAGCTAGAAAGGGGTTTCAATGAAAAAGATTTAATTAGATTAAGAAAAATGGCATGTGGAAATGATGAATTATATCATATGTTGTTGGGCTGCGAAGGTTCCGGGAAGTTAGAATTAAATGTGTTATTGAAATGGAACAAATAAGGAGAGAATTATGGACATAAAGTTACGTGACCTACCAAGCTGTTTAGAGTGTAAGTATGACATGATAGATGTAGATACAAGAAAACATTATTGCTTGATTTGCAGGAAAAATAGAAAGCTCAAAGATGCTGATAAAACAAAGATTCTTGTTGACGTTCCTAGCAATTGCCCTTTTTCTAAGTATCATCAGGACGGTTTGATGAGAGAATTCAAAGAAAACCTTCCAGAGCTACTTGAAATAATTCAAGATTGTAAGAATAAATTAAAAGTCAACAAAAAGTAAAGTATTTGTTGACAGGATTAAGAAAGTATGGTAATGTATATTTATTGATGGGGTATAGCTCAGTGGTTAGAGCAACGGGCTCATAATTCGTCGGCCGGTGGCTCAAGTCCACCTGCCCCAAATGGGGAAATACTAGTTAAGTACCCCGCCACAATAGCTTAAATGGGAAAGCACCCCGTTAAGGATGGGGGAATATGTCGGTTCGAGCCTGGCTTGTGGTGATGTTATTTATGCGACTTTTTAGTTCTTAGTCCATAAATGAACTCCTTTTATAGTGGCTAGATTGTTAATTTGGTCACTATATTTTTAAAAGAATAGAGAGTGACAAACAAGAGAAGGTAGCTCAATTGGTAGAGCGCTTGGCGCCATATGATGGCTTGGCGGTTGTAGGTTCGAATCCTACCCTTCTCAATGATACGTTCATCGTATCTCCTTTAATATTATTTTGTTGTGATGACTTAATTACAACCGTGACAACCCCTTAAGGGTGTGGGTGCAGCTCAATGACACATAAAAACAATGTGTTATAGCTGTTAGAGGTTCGATTCCTCTATGTCACAAAGTTTTTGTTTCCTTGTGGGGTGTGATTCTGCTTTATGTGGTGTCTAACCCCACAAGGAAACAAGCATTTGACAGTGTTGCCGAATGGTTAGGCGCAAGATTGCAAATCTTGTCTATGTCAGTTCGAATCTGATCGCTGTCTATAATGCCCTATTAGCTCAATTGGTAGAGCAATTGATTTGTAATCAATAGGTTAGGGGTTCAACTCCTCTATAGGGCTATAAAAAAGGGTGATACGCTACCCTGAGTGCGACTTGAAAAAGGGGAGCTATTCCTAACGGCAGACTGTAAATCTTCAGATGGTTCGATTCCTTTTGTTCTCAAGGTCACTAACTAGGCTAAGGCATTATGGTTATTTGTTAGTGAATATCAATGTGGATATAGTTGGCGGAGGCTCCACTAGTGTTAAGTAGTAATGCGCTTGACATGAATTCTCCGCTCTTATTTATTGTGATCTCTTTAAGAGGTCTTTTTTATTGCCGTAATAACAAAATTGTGTTATAATCAAAACAAACAAAAGGAGTTTGCATGAACAAAATTAAAGAGCTTATATCAAGGAAGCTAAAAGAATTTTCATTGAAGGGGCTTGTTAAGTGTCTGTTTGAAGGAATTATTGTTTTTGCTATATACAAAACACTAGAGATGGCTTTATTCTTTATTATTGATGAAGGATTTATGTTGTTTGAGTCTGTTGTTTTCTTGCTGTTTTTTGTTGTCGGTATTGTTTTTTGTAGTCTAATCAAGCAGTTAGCAAAATATGCTAAACTATTAAAAGAATATATGGAACTGCAAAATAAAATGAACAAAAATCAAAGTAAAATCAATGAGGGGCAAGATGGAATAGACAAAAAACTCCAAGAGGCTATAATATTAGTAGCTGAAAAGGTCAATAGAATCAAGTAGTCATATTAAATGACTATTTTTTTAAAATTATTTATAAATAATACTTTACTTTTATAATTAAATATATTACTATATCTATATAGCTACTTAAGCAGTTAATAATAATTTTAAGGAGTTTGATTATGATTAGATTAACACAAAGACAATTTAATAACATTATGGATAGATGCGAGAAGAAAGCAGGAGAAAAAGTATTTGCCGCTCACTTATCAAACAATGAGCTAAGAATTATAACTGTCAAGAGAGAAAAAATAGAAAGTATCTATATAAGAAATGGGTTTAATGAGATTAAGTACTGGAAAGACGTTAGAGATGACAAAGTAAAAACTTTTCAAATAGAAGCAGAAAACAAGTATGGTACTCACTTTTATACTCCTATATTTTATTGTGGAACTGACTGTTTTGAATACGACCCACAGCTAATGCCAATGAGTGCAAGAGAATTTTATGATAATGTAGCCAAAGGCCTTATTAAAATACTTAGAGTTCATGAGCCTTATGATGGATATCTTAAAGAATCAAAATAATATAAGAAGGAGGTCTTTATGGCCTCTTTATTTTTATCTAAAGGAGAAAAAATGATTATTGTTATTATTTTGTTGCTAATTTTAACGGCTGGATTTATATGTGCATGGAGATCGATAGACATAGAAAAGGTGTCTTGTAAACATAAATATGTAAAAGTTAAAGAAATTTCTTTATCTGAGCTAGCTTTGAAAGGGGTTAAAGATGCAACAACAAAAGAGCTAGAAAATTATAGCCCTGAAGAAGTGAGAGGAGCAATCGGAGAGTCTTTCCCAAAAATTGAGATAGTAGAATATATCAATGGGGAATATAAAATGAAGTTCAGGACAATAAATATCAATTATTGGCATATTTTTTATGAGGATTTTAGAAAGAAAAGAGATACCCCTTTATGCTATAGTGATTATGTTTGTTGTGAATGTGGACAAAATAAATTAGAGATAAGAAAAAAAAGAACAGAAATATTAAAAACATTGATGCCCTCAATCATAAAGCGTCTCAATAATTCTGTCCGTGAATGGAGAGAGGAACAAAAAAGAAATAAGGAAAAAGAGGCTAAAAATAAAGAGTCATATAAATTTCTAAAGGAACAAGAAAAAGAAATAGCTTTGGCATTTTATGAAGATGAAGGATAACAAATGAGTACATACAATAAAAAATACTATCACGAAAACAAAGAGAAAATAAGACAGACATATCAAGAGAACATAGAAAAAGAAAGAGAGTACCGCAAAAAATACTATCACGAAAACAAAGAGAAAATAAATGAAGAGAGAAAAGCATACAGAAAAAACAACCCTGAAAAATCAAAACAACAAGATAAAACAAGTAATGACAAAAGGAAAGAGGCAAGAGCAGCATGGCATCAAGCCAATAAAGCTAGACTAAGAGAAAAAGATAGACTAAAAAGACAACAAAAGAAAGGAAACAAATATGATTAATTTTGAAAGACTGAAGACTCTAGAAAGGGCAGGAGGCGTCTTTAACAGTGCAATCTGGCCATATAGCCCAAGCAGCGAAGATGAATTGCTCCCATTCGATCAGTGGAGAGAATTGTTTGATGACGACATCCCACAAGAGGTATTAGAAAACTATAGAGAAAGGGCAATTTTAAATTATGAAACTGAAAAACTAAAAAAGAGATATAAGTTCCCTCGTGCTATGGAGATAGAAAGATTGAATAGGAGAAGCATCTTTAAAGTTCAAAAACACCTATATGTAGTTAAATATATTGAATATGAAACCACATATGGTCTTTGTTCTGTAGAAAACGAAATAGAGAATGTTGTTCTTTTGGAGTTCAAAGAAAAAACAGAAAAAGAGATCATGAAAGAAATCAAAGGAAGATATAGCAAGATTGCTTCCATCCATAAAATAAGCAGAAAGATAAAACTATAAAAAAGGATGTAATATGACATTAGATGAATACCACACAAAAGGATTTGAGCTGTGGGGAGAAAAAATTAAAAACGAAACAATTACAAATGAGTGGGTAGAGGCATATTTCGGGATTTATTTGAATAAACTAGAAGAGTATGGGGAAAAATTAGAGGAAGAGCATGACGAAATAAAGAAGCAGTATGGCGATATTATGTTTGAGATCGCTAGAATGCAAGGAAAGGTCGGACCTTATGTTGATATTGAGATAGACAAAGGAACAATAAAAATAGGGTATTATGCAGATGGTGAGTTTTACGCTCTTTTAAAAGATGCAAAAACAGGAGAGATATTTAATTTGAGTGATAGAGACAAGGAACTAGCAAAAAAGCATTTTGACAAACTTAATGCTGAAGGGAAAGTTATCAAAGATCACTTTCGATAAAAAATAAAGGAGCAATAATTGATAATAAGCGCAAGTTATAAGGCAGATGTCCCCGCATTCCATGGAGATCGCTTTATGGAATGTATAGAAAGAGGCTACATCGAAAGAGTTAATCCATATAACAAAAAGAAAATTAGAACATCTCTTAAAATAGAGGATGTTGACTGCATTGTTTTCTGGACCAAAAATCCAGAACCATTCCTAAAGCATTTAGATAGATTAGATGAATTGGGATATAAATATTATTTTCAATTTACTTTTACAAATCTAAGTGATGATTATGAGAAATTAGGAGTCACATATAGAGAGATTAGGGGTGCATTTCGCACGCTCTTTTTAAGGATAGGAAAAGATAGAGTTATTTGGAGATATGATCCTATTTTTATGGATGGTGAGATAGATGTTGACTTCCATACTTCTAATTTTTTACAAATCTCAAAAGACCTCCATAGATACACAAACAAATGCGTAATAAGCTTTCTTGATGTTTATGGAAAACTAAAAGGCAAGCTTCAAAAACATAAAATAAGACAGCCAACTGATTCTGAAATAAGAAAGATATGTAAATCATTTTCTAATATTATAGAGAGTCACAGATATGATTTAGAGCTATCAACATGTGCCGAGGGAATAGACTTATCTAAATATAACATAGTTAAAAATAGCTGTGTAGATCCTATCTTGATAGAAAAAATAACAGGCAAAGAATTTAGCAAAAGGGGAAACAGAAAAGAGTGCGGTTGTGCTGCTAATGTTGACATAGGAGAGCATAAAACTTGCAAACACAACTGCATTTATTGTTATGCAAACTAGAGATAGCACGCCAACACCCTCTCAGACGCACAAAATAGCGCCTATAACCGCATTCCATATTAAAATAATATAAACTATCATTAAATACAAAACGGCCCTTAACAGGCCGTTATTTTATTCTCATTGCAATCACACATATTCTTTGTATCCATACGCCTTTAATCCTATTGCAATCTTTTCTTTTGCTCTAATCAGCCTTGCACTCATAAGCTGCCTAGACTTATTCATTTTCCCGGCATATTCTGTAATTGTATCTCCATCCAAAAGACACCCATCAATTATCTCTTTCTCGTTCTCTTTTAACATCTCTTTAGAAAGTCTTTTTATGTTACTGATTAAAAAGTTATAAGATATCTCTTTGTCTATTTCGTTTCTGCTTTTTAATATATCTAACCTTGTTAGCTCTGTTCCTGTTATTTTTCTGTCCAATCTAACAGGAAATACAAAGTTTTCCATCGCTGCTTTATTTCTTGGGTTTGCTCTTTTTGAGTGTTGATTATGAGTAATGATGGTCTTTTTTAGTCCTTTTTCTTTTGAGTTGTTAAATGCCAATTCTCTTGACAGTCTAAATCTCAAGAAATATAAAAAAGACTTTCCTGGAATGTAATCTTTTAGCGACTCTATCATAGAAACATAGGCAACCTGTAAATTGTCTTTTGTTGTTCTATATCGACATCTCTTTATACAGTAACATAAGTACCTCTCTGTTCGCCTACATAGCTCTGCGAGGGCTGTTTTATCTCCTTCTTTTGCTTTGACCGCCAATGTGTCTATTTCATTGCTAAATTTTTTGAACTCTTTATGCTTATTCATATTTTTCCCTTTCTTGTTTACAATAACTTATTTTTTTTAATATCCATGTTCTTTTAGCTTTATCGAAAGCTTTCTTTTCGCTCTAGTAACACTAGTATTTGCGTTTTGCCTACAAACACCTTTTATTTTTGAATATTCTAGCTGAGAATAGCCAACAATAAAACAATTATAAAAAGCATCTTTTTCTATTTCTGTTAAGTTTCCTGTAGATGCTATGTCTAAGTCAAAAAGCAACTCATTATAAGAAGAGTTGCTTTCTTTATCTTTTAGAAAATGTATTTTTGATTTACTACTGTTTCGACTACAACCCTCATCCAAATAAATAGGGTTCATAAATCTTGTCAATCGATCTCTGCTTTTATGCCTTTTATTATGAAAATAATGGTGAAGTGTACCTGGCTTTAGCCCCCTCGTAACTGAATTGTTTTTTGTGAGTTCGTTTTTTATGTGATAACGAATGTAAAACAAAAAAGGGCTGCTTCCATCATATAAAAGGAGGCCCTCTAAAACCCCTAGGTACGCCACTTGCAAGTTTTCATCGTTTATTGTATTTCCGCCTCTCTTTATGCAGTAACAAAGATAATTCTTTATATCACTACAAAGTCTGCTTTTGCTTTTCTCACAAGTTTTAGCGTCTAGTGCTAACTTTGTCATCTTCTCGCTGAAATATTTAAACTCTTTATGCTTTTCCATATTTACCTTTCTTTATCTATAGCCATAGGCTTTTAATCCTATTCTCATCTTACTTTTTGCAGTGCAAAATTTTGCGCTTAAGGTTTGCTTTATCACTCCCCTTATTTTCGCATGCTCTTTGACCATATCACCTCCTAGCTCTATCCTGCCAAACAAATATGCCTCATCTTTTGAAAGCATTTGTTCAGATAATACACTTATATTATCTAACAATAAATTATAAGATACTTCTTCTTCTATGGAGCTTTTGTCTCTAACTACCTCTATTCTTGTTCTTGGCGTTTTTGATTTTTTTAAGTTTGCATCTAGATCTATTGGGGTCAGTAGATTTTGTAATCTGTTTGGGTGTTTGTTGTTTTTGAAGTTACCCGGTATTAGAGAGCTTTTCTTTAATCCATTCTCTAAAGAGTTATTATAGGCTAATTCTCTTGGGATAACGAACCGCAGATAATACAAAAAAGGGCCCCTGGAAGGCTCAAATAAACTTAGGGCCTCTAAAACAGAGACAAACCCCACCTGAATAGTGTCTTTTGTTAATGGGTAGTTTGACTTTTTTATTAAATAAATAATATAGGGCCTTATCTCTTTACATAATTCCTCTTTTGCCTCTTTGTTTTTTGCTGCCTTTATTGCTAATTTGTTTAGTCTCTCACTAAATGCAAGAAACTTTTTGTTTCTCAATTTACTCACTCTTGTTTAATCCTTACTTTTATTGTTTCGTAACTATATATTCTTTCTCACTCTTCTTTCGTCATCTTTTTCCCACCCCTGATAATAAACTTTATCTATAATGCAGCTCAAAATCTTTTTGTTGTAGATTTCATATCTCTCTGAAATACAACTTGCTCTATATTCTTTTTGCCCAATAGGACTATAGGTTAACCCTAATTGCCAATGCTTACAAGGTTTAAACTCAGGACATCCACCTCTATAGATACAATTAGGCACTAATATCTCACCAATAGTTTTTAGATATTCATCTTCACTTTTCATCAACTTTAATTTTAGTGATAGGGCCCAATTATAAGTATCTCTTGAACAGCTCCCAACACAAAGCCTTTTCCGCATCATATCTATTAAAGCTTGCAAATTCCATTGAGCCATATGATCAACAGGCGTATCTAGACCTCTTTCTTTACCTGTCCTGTCTTCTCTAGATGTTGTTACAAAAGGAATTGAGTGCACATGACGACAAAAATGTACTGATGTAGGTGAATACATTCCCTTGAATGTTATTTCTAATGTCACAGCTCTTATCGGGGAGTGTTCACTGATGAGATATTTTTTTAGTAGCTCAGGGGTTAATTCTTTTTTGTTTGCTAGCTCTCTTTTTCCTATTGTGTTTAATGCTGCCTTCCTTATATCTTGCCATGGTGTGGCATTTAGTATTCTTATTTCTATGTCATCTTGATAATCTTTTTTAAAATTATAGCTCATTTATTCTCCTTTTGATTTATGTTTATCCATTCTGTCTTTTTTATGTTCACAAAATAAAAGGATCTCCCCCCACTCCAAAAATGAAGCCTTTCTATTGCATCTCCATATACCATGATTTCATAGAAAATAGAATTGATTTCACAGCAACATCTCACAATATTATTAGAAATCTTTTCTCCATAAAAATTATTCACATTAGACTCAAAGAATTTTTTTCCTAAGATTTCATTCTCAAATTTATAAATATGTTCATATTGTTCTTTTAACTTTTGCGCTAAGACTACATCTCTCATTTATTTCTCCTTTATTTTTTTTACTATTTTGCAACATTTTGTACAGTGAAAAGTATAGAGATATCCTGTCCCTATGCCTGCTAATTTCATTTTATCAATCATTACAAAATTATGTTCACAATTATTTATCATTTATTTCTCCTTTTCTAGACATACGTTAACCTAAGGTACTTTTCTTTACAGCATTTTTCAATGCACTTTTCACAATCCCTAAGGCAACCATACTCATATTCATAATATGTTTCATGCTCATTATTTCCAAGATCTACACTGTCAATTATTTCTGTGTCTTCTTTGTTAATGGAGTGAGCATCACCTGACCCGGCAATCACAACAACAACAGGAATGCTATTATCATAGTTACTCAATAGCTCTTTTAATTGTCCTACATTTAAAAAGTCTTTGTTTATTTTCATTTACTTCTCCTTTATTTTGTCACATCCTATAACACAAATATTGGGGTATGTACAACACTCTTTGCAGCACTCCCACACCATACATCCGCAATCTTTTGTGATGTTTATTTTGATTGGAGAAACATCAAAGTTGTTTTTAGAATCATGATTTTTTATTCTTTCATTAACCATTTCTGTAATTTGGTCTTTGCTTAATATAGGATTGTCTCCTGGTAATACAACTAATTCTGAATCTCTATTCAAGTCATAATTATTTTCGTTAGCTATTCCGCCTTCTTGAAACTTTGGAGGCGGCAAGGGGGGTTCTGTTTCCATAGAAATACAAAATAGTTGCGCCTGAAGTACTTGCACGGAAGAAACAAAAGTAAACAAAAGGTCCCCTTCTTTATCTTTTGAATTATTCAAGTTCTCTATAAGTCTGCCTAAGTGTTTTCTATAGTTATCCAATAGTCCAATCATTCTTTCTGCTTTATCTTTATTCACTGACAAAATCTCCTTTTGTTCTGCTTGCATCTATAAAATCAAGAGTATTACTAGGATCTATAAAATCAAGAGTATTACTAGGATCTGCCCCCTCATCTACCATCATCAACTCCGTTTGAATACTCTCTATGATCATACGACCATAATCTCTTTTTGTGGTTTTGTTCCTAGGATCGTCAACATCAAAGAAAACAGGGAGTTTCCCTACAATCTCTACAATTTCTTTCATAGTATATTTTTTATCTTCACTCATCAAAATCTCCTCTAACTATTTTGTCATGCAACCTCAAATACTTCTCAACAAACTTCTTTTGTCTTTTTGTTGATGTGCGCGTCTCCTTTCCTCCATATTCTTTTGTTAGACTTCCGTCAAAATTGTGTGTGCCTAGCTTAATAAGAAAGGCTAATGATACTTTTCTTCCTCTTTCGGGGTGCTTCTTTGTGTAGTCATCTAGCCTTATTCTATTTGTTTCCATATCAATTTTGAATTGTTCTATATCTTCTTTAGTCATTTGTCTCCTCCCATCCTCTTTTTATTAGCTTCATTCCTCTTTTCCTTAGTCTGTCAGGATGATGTAATAAATTATCTTCTAACACTTGAAACACTTTTCTTTTACAATGCTTTATTGCTAATGGATGTAGTTTTTGTGTCCCCTTTTTAGGGTGATAAGCGAGAGCGCAACATGTCAAATCTACATTTGATACAAACTTAAGTAGCTCATGATTGATTATCCCCCTTAATTCATCAGGCAAATATTTTTCACAATTTTTTTTCATTTCTAGTGGGGCTTGACAATAATTCCTAGAGTAACCATCCAAACTAGATCCATTACAAAACCTATGCCGTCCTTGTAGTGTTTTTTCATCAATCACAACTTTTCTCTTTAACACTTTATCGACTTCTATAGCAACAGAATTAGGAATTATTATTTGTACCTCTACACTCCCTTTTCTTTTTGTGATAGGATAATCAAAAATATCTACAGGATATTCATTAAGTTCATTCCCCTTTACGCTTTCAAACCCCTCATACTCTAATATGTCTGCAATTAGCGCGGCAGAGTCTTTTCCTGCAACTATATCAATATCCCCATGGATTTTGTTGTCTGCTATAATATCTCTTAAGGCTCCACCAAAAATAAAACAATCTAGACTTTCTAATGATTCCACAAAGTCAAACCCTACAAAGTTATCTATTTTCTTTTTATATCTATCTATCATTTATTTCCTCCCATCTAATATACTCCAATCCATCTAAATACCAATGTTCTTTTCCTGACCATTGACCTTCTTCTCTTAACATCTGACCACAAAAAACAACTTCATAATACTTTTTATCTGTTGTTTTGCAACAGATGGTTTTTTCTTTTAATAATCTATCGTCGCTTATCTCTCCATAAAATTCATAAAGCTCTAGTTCAACAAATCTTTTGATTCTATTTTCATCGGTAAGATATTCGTCTTTATAAATTTTGCCATATTTATCAATAAGCATCTTTTCATCAACAATGTTTTGTTTTTTGATAAGTGGCTTTTTATTTACGTTATCCTTTTCGATTGTTTTATTTTTTTTGTTACTCTTTCTTTTTCTTAGTTGTTCTTTGAGTTTATTTTCTTTTTGATTTTTTAATCTATGAAATTCTCTCATCTCTTCAGGGCAATCAATGATATTTATCATACGTCCTTCTTCTCTTTTTAGATTCCATTCACAAAAAGAATCAAATTCAATTCCTGTAGTTCCCATGTTTGGCTCGGACGTAGGGTTTGATGTTATCTCAATAAACCCCTCCCAATTAAACATTATTGCCTTCTCTTCTGTTGCCAGCCTTAACACAAACTCTTTAAATGTCATTTCAATCATTTATCTTTCCTTTCCCCTTGTTTATAATCATCGGATGAGATAGCCATGAACCCTCTTTCATCTCTAGCCACCTCAATACTTTTCCGCAAGTACATTGCAATAACTCTCCTGCTGTTTGTGGGTTTTCTCTTGATTCTCTTTCTGATGGCTCATACCTCTCTTTTAATAATTTCATATTTCCTGAATGTTCACCACAATTATAACAGCTATACCAAATCATAATTACTCCTCTTTATTTACAATTACTTTTTTTAGTGCAGAACTTAAATCACCAAAACATTTTTTCCCAATAACAATAGCATCAAAAAACATCTCTGAGACTTGTTTTTTATCTACATCCTCAACATTCTTAAGTAAACTATTTTCACTATCTCTATAGTTCTCACCTGTAAGCCACCATCTACCCATTCTCCCTAAATCTTGACAAATATCCTCTTCTTCTATTTGTTCTATATTTTTTATTTGTTCTTTTTTCTTTAGACAATTTTTACATGTCACATCACCCCAACCATGATTAGATATTTGTTCATTGTCGCTAACATACCTACCACAAGCTGCTAAAAGATCATCATTTAAGACGTAGTGCTTTTTCATTTATTTCTCCTTATGATAAAAACATAAACAATCACATTATAAGCAATAGAGATTATAAAGGGAGCAAAACAAAAAATGATACGTACTCCTTCAAAAGCCAAATCAACAGAAATAAAAAATGATATGGGCCAAACAAATATAGCAACAAAAAGAAACACTACCTCTAGACAAAACTTATTCATTTCTTTCATTTACTCGCCCTTCAAAACATAATTCTTGTTATATTGTTTGTTGATATCACCCAAGTCATATTCTCTATTAAAACTTTTCTCCCAGCCACTAAAACTAACTTCTATAAATCTCCACCTGCCAAGAAAGCTATTGTAGAAATAAGCCAAGCTATAATTAGAACAAAGCTCTTTTATTGTTGTTGTCTCTAACTCTATATATTCTTTGTAGTGCTTAGGGACTATAGAGTTTATATCAACCTCTTTGATGTCTATA
The DNA here is from genome assembly GCA_024244685.1 of Mycoplasma sp. Taxonomy (GTDB): domain Bacteria; phylum Bacillota_I; class Bacilli_A; order Mycoplasmatales; family Metamycoplasmataceae; genus Mycoplasma_K. The sequence goes on along the minus strand of JAAEOJ010000137.1, from coordinate 58,940 downwards.
ATGATATTGTCGTCGCACAAAGACTCCATCATAAAAACAATATTATTAAAGCAAATTGAAATATTTGGACTTTTAATTAGTTGGTATTTCTTTTTATTGTTAACCATTTCTTTTATCATAGCTTTTCTTGTTAAGTTGTTTTCTTCTCTTTTTTGTCTTTCATAACTTGTTCTAGCTTCGTTCTCTAAAAATCTTTCTCTTGCATTATCTGCATAGGCTTGACCTTGTGCATTTGCTACATCATTTGATTGCATTCTGTTCTCCTCTTCTTTTTTATACATTTCCATTAGTGCATGATTCATTTAGATTCTCTCCTCTTTCGTTTTTCCACATTTTTTACAAAAAAGGATCATTACAGTGTTAAACGCCTTTTTTGTAAATCCTGCTTTTTCCCAATCGTGGTCGCACTTTTTGTCACAAGTTGTTTTTTCATCAAAACTCTCCAACCAATCTCCTCTATGATTTTTCTTGAGCCTCCTATCAAAGGAGTCGATTTGAAGTCTTTTCTCCCCATCTTCAATCGCCAATATTACCTTATAACGATAACAAAAAACGTCAGAGTTTGCATCTTCTAATTCTTTTTGTTTTCTATAAAAATCAATTATGTTCCAGAACTCTTTGTAATGATGTCTTCTTTCTCTAGAGTCATCATTTTTTGTGTACCACAGCTTTATTTCAATAATTCCCTTCATATTCTCCTCCTAATAAATATTCATTTTCTACTTGTAAATCATATCCACAATGAGGACATAATATCCCTCCTTTTATGTCTTTATTACACTTGCTGCATTCACTCCATGAATTTCTTTTTCCTTTGTTTTCTCTAAAAAACACATCTCTACATTGCTCTATTATGTGGCATCCGATACAATCTTTAGGGTGGCCTTTATAGTCAGCCCCAAACAGGGTTGTTGTATCCTCTCCGCACTCAAGATACAAATCCCAACCAAAACCATAATTATCTTCATCGTCATCACAAATAAGCTCTTTAGCTAAGGACTCTAAAGCATCATACTCTTTTCCATATTCAATATTCAATCTTCCCCAATCGCCTTTGACTAAGGAAAAAATAGTCAATATATCTTTGGGAAAAGCTAAATATATTTCATTATCTCCTCTGTCTGTTTGTGCTCTTAATCGTGTTTTTATTTCGTTATCTTCTATTTTTTCATAATCGCTCTTTAATTCTCTAAACATGTTCTTCTCCTAATAAATGTTATACGCTAAATATTCACTAAAAATAATATTAAGAATGTCACAATATATACTCTCTTCATAACAATTGCTCTTTCTTAATGTTTTTTTAAATCTCACATTCCTTTCTCCGCCATAAGGAGAAATAGTAATATAGATCAACTCATTACAAAAATGAACAAAAAATACTTCATTTCTATTGTTTACAAAATGCTCTCTGCAAACATCTTCAGGTATAACCCATGTATTGCACTCAAGAGACTCCTCTAATGTGTAACGCTCTTGTTTATAAATGCTTTTCCCTCTTAGGCCAAAATCAAATAAACGCTTTTTAACCTTGTTCATAAACTCAGTGTTTGCCTCATTATCCTCTAAGTCTTCAATCATTGTATCTAGACTGATGTCATATAAATTACTTTCGTCTACTACTATCATATACTATTCCTTTCCTACATAAATAATTTTAGTTACAGTCTTTGCGACAACCTCACATAAGCTTAGGCTTGTGGGCATTCCCGCTTGTTGCTCTGTAGCAGGCTCAAACCATACTGCGGCAATATGCCCAATCTCCTCCCCTTCTTTATATGAAACTTTATAAACAGCTCTTTTTGTTATAGACCACCTAGAGTGTTCTATTATTTCACTATCTACTTCTTCGAGGCTTATTATCTCTTCATATGTATCATCATTTAGATGTTCCTCTAAATAATCCCCATAACTAGTTTCTGTTATATTACTTTCTATTTCTTTGATTATATCTTTTATGGTCATAATTTCTCCTTATTTTATTCTTACTAATGGGATGACATTAATATGTGTGCCTTTACTTGCTCTATTTCGTCTTTTGTTTTATGAGGAAAACAAACGTGCAATTTTTTGTCAATAAAATATCTCCATAATTTATCACTATTTATCCCTGAGCTTTTAGTGAAACTATCTTTAAAGGCTGATAGTTTTGGTGGGCTCTTGGCGCTTTTGTGCTTGTTGTAAACTGCTCTCCATTCAAGTAAATTAAAATATAAATGAACATTCCAGGCCTTCATCTTTCTCTTATATTTAAACTCTCTTGTTAAAATTTTAATCATTATTTTAGAATATTCTAAAATATCTATATCGTTTTGTTTAACTTTTCTGACTTTATTCATGTTTCCATAGCAATATACTCTAAACATATTTTCTCCTTATTTTATTCTATAGTTTTTGTTGAACTCTTTATTTATCTCTTCTAATGAATATGGTTTTACTATTTTCCCGAAAGCGCTCATATCACAAAGCATAAAAAAGCCTGCCTTACTTTTTGTATTTCTTTCATGTCTTCCGTAGCACACACCATGAGCTTGACAAATATCATGAATTGTGACCTCTTGAGGCTCAACATAGATTTCTACTTCGTTGTTAGCTTTGGTAAGAACTCTATGGATATCTATGGTGGCCCAGCATATGCTATTCCAACTTTCGTCACATAGGCATATAGTCACAAACTGCCCCTCTGACTTGTCATATTTCAATAACCATCCATCTCGATTAAAAACAACCTCATTAACAACCATTTCTCTAATCAAATAATCTCTTGACTTATTCATTCTTCTCTCCTTATTTTATTTTCTCTTTATAGTTTTCTCTTTTGTTTCACAACATTTTACACAATAAAAAATCATTTTCTTAGGACCGTACTCGTAGACTGCTGTTACACTCTCTGCATATCTCCAAACATGAGAGCATTCTTTAGTTGTTTCGGGTGCAAGGGCTGTGTCCTTGTTTAGTGTGGTCAATATTGTTTTACCAACTAAATTCTCCTTCGTTCCCTTCCTCTTCCACAAAAAACTTTAATTTTGAAGGATTTTCTCTATCATTCCCTGCATAATGTTCTACCCACTCAGCTCTTATTTTTCCTATTTCTTTATTATTTTGATTTTTCACTAAAAAAACACAAAACACTTTCTCATTGCTTCCCCAATCTTCGACATATCTTTTTAAAAATATCGAACCAAATAGATTGTACTTAGAATCTTCTAGCCAATTATTCAGGTCACTACATTCACCTAAATAAAGTTCCTCTCTAATCACAACATCGTTTAAAGCTTTTACAATTCCTTCAATCATTTCTTATCCTCTCATCTCTTCGTAAAATAGCGTTATTCCATATGCAAAGCTTGCATGGATATTTGGATATTTACTTTCGTCTTCTTTGTTATTGTTCAATTTACTTGCAGGTAAAGAAAATATTATTTCATCATTTTTGCTTCTGTCCTCAACAACAAAAGACCATTCTTGCTCACAATCACAATCATCACTATGATAACGGCAATCCATCACTCTCTTTTCTTTTTCACAATAAATATACTCATATCCATAATAAAATGAATATTTATTTGTCACAAGAGTAACATAATCATCACTACAATAAAAATCTGCTTTCATATCTTTATCCTTTCTAGATTTTAATACACTTATCTTCCTCAACATAATACAAAGAATCATTGTAATAAGGATTCATTACTCCTATATAAGTACCTTTATCCTCCTCAATAGCCGCTATTTCTAATGTAGGCTCGTCTTTCCCTCTCCAAAAAATAAACGCTATTGTATCTCCCTTTTTCAACTCTGTCCCTTTTCTGTCAGTCATTTCTTATCTCCCTCAATTGTGATACGGCCAATCATCAAACTAATAAGGCCAGCCTTAGATATTTATTATTTTCTACGCATTTTTTGCAATTATCATCACATTTGTCACTAAAGCATTCATGATAATAATCACTATTTTTGTTATCACCAAAAAATAAGCATTTAACTATTTCTATTTCTTTCTTTTTTATGGAATAACTATGGGCTGTCTCCTCTTCGCATTCAATTGCCAAAGGTAGACTGTCATTATAATCCTTTAGGATATTTTTTAAATCTCCTACTGTCAAAAAATCTTCATTCATTTCTTATCCTTTCATCCCTAAAACTTAATCTATAATAGCACGAATAACATAAAAAGTAAAGAAGTTTTTATAGTTTAAAGGTTGTACTTCTCAAGAAATTCACCAATTTCAATTTCTCCTTTTGACTCTATTCCAAAACAAACAGGAGACTCGATAAAAAAACCCATAAAAAGATAATTCTTTTCTTTTGGGAGGTTCTTTTTGTCAATTATTTTATTGAACATATCATTAATCTCAACTAAAGAACTCAACGCCCTTCTATAATCTTCTCTTTGTCTTGAGGTAAAAAAATTTTTTGTCAAACTAATATCGCAATTTAGTCTTCTAAAGTCACATACACAATCGACAAATCTTTTTGTGTCTTCATCTTCTAAGTCATAAAAAATATTTTTATTCCCAAAATCCAATTGATAGCCTAAAGTAATTCTAAAAAGTAAGTCTGGCCTATTTGAGCGAGGGGGACTTAGATCTAAGTCAAGAAGCCTATAATGAAATTTAGGCTGTGAAAGATAAACTAAATAATTTAAAAAATCTTCTTCTGTTTTTTTGTCATATTCTCTAGAAAATGAGCCACTTAGTCTACTAATAAGTGTTAGTGCGCCTTCTTTCTCTATGAATTTTAATTCTTTTGTTTTGCCACTTCTCCAATTTTCTTTCCATCGAGCCTCTATAAAATAATATTTCCTATTTTTGTCTGTCACTTCAAATAAATATTCCCAAAAGCCCTCGTCTATAGGGCTATCTCTATAATATCCATCTTTTAAGTTCGTTTTTTTTGCTGACAAGTCTTTTCTGTGAATACTATTAAGAAAGATATTCAAATCCTCACATTTAGTAATTTGTTCATTCTTTCTTACATAATCATTCAACTCTTCTACAATTTTTTCAATCATATTTTGCTCCTTTGATTTTACATTAACACAAAGACCATGAAAAGTAAAGAGGTTTTCATAAAAATAAACCTCTCACAATCAATAGCCTATGTCGTTTTATATAGACGCACAAAATAGCCTCTCTAAGACGTTTTTAATTATAAACATAGAATTGTACTGTTTTAATGTAGAACGCTGTTAAAGCATCCTTTTTATGTGTCTGATAGGATGCTGTCGGGGCGTGTGTGATGTGGCGTGCAGCGGGCCGGGAACAGCGCAAGTTAATAATAAGATCGCTTCGCTTAATATATTGGGAAGGTTTGTTTTTATTGATGTTTAAGATCATTAATAAATATTTATTTTATTTGGAGGTGATTTAATGATTAAGATCTTTTGGAATGTTTGTTTTGTTTTATAAAATATTTAAAGGGACTAAAAACTAAGTATGTTGGATTTTCTGCGAAAATCCTTTTTTCTTCATGTACTCATGAAGAAATATTAAAAGATGTTATTATTAAAATATGTTGTTATTATTTAGTAATTCTATTCTGCACAATTACGTAATTCAGTTTAGAGGAAAAAGATAATTGTGCAGAATAGAATTACAGAAAAGACCTTAATTCTTGTCTATAAAGTTGTTTAAGACATCCATATTTATTATGTATTTATTGTTGTGATTTAGTTTGTTGTCAGGATATAATTTTTCTTTTTTTACTACCCCTATATCAACTAAAAAATGAATTGTGTTCACTATCAATTCCTTAGAAATCTCCAAGTCTTCTGATATTCTTTGAATTGTTGGAAAGCAAGTTTTTTTGCCTCCACCCAAAAAGCTAAACATATAGCATAGAATTATTTTTATGTTTATCCCTTTAATTTTTATTTCCTTGTTTTCTCCACTTCTAGCTTTACGCTTTAGTTTGATATTTCCAAACTTAAAACAGATTAGTTTTTTCGGTATTTGCCCATAGCCATTCTCAAAAATTCCTGTTATTTCTATTCCACTATTCATTTGTTCTCCTTTGTTTTTGAAATTAAAAAAAAAGACTCTTACTGCTGTTGTTGGCTGGCACGCACAATTTATTTCAATATGCAAAAATAAATATGCTTCCAACAACAGGAACAAAAGTCCTTATAAAAATAAAACTTATGGGATTGTTACATATTGGTATCAAAACAAAACCCTGCCAGGGGCTCTATTTGAATATATAATAACATAATTATTTTTGTTTCTCAAGGTGTTTTTATCAGTAGATAATTCTTTACTTTTGGCGCTTATCATGCTATTATGTTGTTGAGATTATAAAATAAAAGGAGAATGATTTATGTTAAAGAAAGAAAAGTTAACAACAAAAAAAAGATTAGAAGAATTATTAGAAAATATTTATGAGTCTTTTGCTTCTTTGGGCGGAGCATTAGAGAGAAGAGTCCATATGGCTTTGAATAAAGGTTTTGTAGTAAAAATAGATAATGGATTTGTCCTCAATTTCAAAGGAGGCAAGAAACTTGTATTCATTTTAAATGAAGAGGGCGGAGACTCTATTGTTATATCAGAAAAAGGACAACGAGACGATCCTCTTTGCTTTGAAATTAAAGATTGGGATGGACGGTTTTATTTAGAGGGAATATTAAAAGAGCTGAACGGGTTTTATTCCGATGAGCTACTTAACGCAAACATCCAATATATGATTCAGAATATTGCTTGTCGCCCTCTTTTAACAAAGAAGACAGTAGAAATGATTGAGAATTGCATTTAGAATTTTAGGCTGCTTTTAGTGGCCTATTTTCATTTTAGCGTAATGTATAAATAAAGCTTTACTTTTAATATTTATTGTGGTATTATATATTTAATGATTTTACTAAAAGGAGCTAAAGATATGAAAGCAAAAACAATGGAGAATTACAAAGTGTTAAGTGACATTTTTAGTGGAAGCGAAGTTGACATAAAGAAAGCAGAAAGATATGTCGATTTAGCAACGAAATTAAAAGTAGACAGGTCCGTGACAAAAGCTATCAATGCTGTTCTTGATGATTATTTTGTTGAGGGTGTACTGAGAAAAAACACTCAAGAGTTTAAGAGGCTAAAGAAAGCAATTAGAGTGATAACGATAAGGGGAAACAAAAACAAATTTTACGAAGAAAGCTTTGAATTGATGGAAGGCAAAAATATTCGTTTTGTAAATGTTGAGTTTTTTAATTGCGCTTTTAAAGATATTTCATTAAGTGACAGTAGCCTTGTTAATTGTAAGTTTATAGAGTGCTCTTTTGAAAATGTAAAAGTAGATAATATAAATTTACATGAAGCTCCAACTGATATTGCTTTCCATGGGTGTGTTTTTGATGGGGTCGAGATTTATAAATCTTTTTTTAAAAATCTCTCTTTATACGGTTGCGATTGCAAGCAACAATTGTATTTTGAGTCTGTAAAAACAACAAAGGTGTTGCTAAAGGATTGTTCTGATATTCACAGTATTTATTTCTATGAAGGCGAGGCAAAGGAAATAGAGGTAAAGGATTGTAAAATCAATCATTTTGCCACCTTAAATTGTACATCAAATAAAATTAAAATAGAAAAAAATACGACAATTTCTCAATTTTCTATAGATCACTTTGTCAATGAGCTCCTGTTCCATGACTACAAGAAAGGTCGTGTTCATAATGAAATTGTTTATTATGGGACTAAAGAACAACAATACACTAAAGACTTTGAAGCATATAAAACAAAGGATCACATAGTAAGGGAGGTATTTGCTGAGTTGCTATTTAGACTTAAAGGGTTTAACAATTACACTGAAGAGGAAGATGAAGAGCTTTATGAAGCTTACCCACCTTTGATGGCTAAGTTTTTTGATTTTGACAAAATGCCCCTCAACAAAGAAGGCATTAAATTTAAGAAAAACCTTTATAAACAATTAAATGATTTAGAAAGGAGCTAAAATGAAATTAACAAATGAAGAGCTTTTAGAAGTAGAGGTATATTCAAAGAGAAAAAGTGTTTCTTCTCAAGAAAATGAAAGATTAAGAAGAATTCACGGAAAAACAATTCCTGAACTATTAAGATTTTACAGGGAGCACCTTAAGGAAATTAAAAACGATCCTTATCCTATTTCTGTTCCCTTGCCGATGGTTGATGTTTTTTGTAAAAAGGTTAAGTGTATAACAATAGAAACATCTATGCATAAAGATACAGTCCATAGTGATTTTATTGGAGCAAGGTTAAGATCTATGTATGACTACGCAGTAGGGCATCCTAAATATATGTCAAAACAAAGATATGGGGTGTCTTATTCTGTTGGTGTTCGTATTTTTGAGAACTATAGAGATTATGAAGAATATGATTGGTGTACCGAGATCAATGAGATTTATCAAGAAAATAAAATAGGAAAAGTCTTGTTTATTGTAGACTAAAGCTTTAGTAAGAAGCATAAAAGAAGAAAGGGTTAGAAAATGATTGAATTTTCAGGTGTGGCAAAAGAAAACAAAAAAGAGCTGCAAAGACTAGAAAGAGCGCTCAGAAACAAAAGACATAGAGGAAAAGTTATAAATGAATGTGCTTTTATCTCAAGAGCAAACAATTTTCTTGTTTTGTTTGTTTTTAATGTTAAAGAAAGAGAACATATGCAATCTAAAGGATTAGATGGTCATGAAATTGTAACGTACAACATTGTAGCAGGTAAAATAAGTAAAATGAAAAAAGATGTTTATAAGCGTTTTTTGAATTTGATGTTGAATGCAGCACGTTGTGCGAACAATATATCTCCAAAAACAAACAAGGGTGGGGAATTTGCGCTTACCTATCAAGATCTTTAAAACCAACAGGGGTGACATATAGAGTATATAGAGATGGAAGCTATAAGAAAATAAACAAACAGAAAGGAAAAAATAAATGAGCGATAAAGAGACAATGTTATTGAATTTTTGTTATGCGATTAAAAAATTAAATGAACTCCCAACTAAAGATTATGAGGCAAGTAAGCATTATATTGAAGATCGAGCAAAAGCAATCGATAAATATATTGATTATGTAAATAAAGAGGCTAGAGAAGGCTGTCAGCATGCTTATTCCATACAGCCATCTTATATGATGACTCTTGATGGAAAAGGAGCTGAAACCGATGAGATTGTTTTGGTATGTTCCAATTGCCACAAGGTTATTGGAAATATCAAATATAAGGATATCGAGAATTCAAAAAAAGAAGTATTAAATTCGTGGAAGGAAAGTAAATGAGAAGAGAAAAGTTCAATAAAGATTTTATGATTCCATATGACATGAATCATTGGCAAAACAAGGGAAACAAAACATATTGTGGACATCCGGACTATATTAAAAACAAAGAGCCAAATAGTATTTTTAAAGAGGCATTAGGTTTTGAGTGTTTTGAGAAGGGTAGAAGTTCGGTAAAAGCAGTTTTCATTTCACACGCAACAAAAAATAGATATGAGATGTTTTTGAGTGATATAGAGGAGTTAATGAGAAGGGGGGCCGATCTTCATGATTTAGAGGGTGAGTTTTGTTTCGTTAAAAAGGGTGCTAATTATGGTCTTGTTATGTTGGAGGATTAAATGCCCAAACAAAAATTGTATTATGGAGCAGAACACGACGATGTATTTTATGATGATTTTGATTATGTCCTTGATAGTATGGCTCTTGAATTAGAAGATGATTTAGGGACAAAATTTGAGAGAGAGTATGTAGATGTTATAGAAATGAAGGCCACTAGAGGTGGGGATCTATTTTGCAAAATAGATCAAGGTTTTTGTGAATATGACGATTGTGAACATTATATTTCCCGGAACAAGCAAGGATGGGGAGTCTGCAAGCATTCAATCACATCTCTTGAGATAACAGGGGTACAATATAGGGTTTATCAAAATGGAGATTGTAAGAAAATAAAGAATAGAGAAAGGAATAGAAAATGAAACAAATTAAATGTAGAGTATGGAGTCATTATTTTAAAGAAATGTACTACTCAAAAGAACATGAAGACAAAAGGCAATGGTCGCCTGTTTTCTTTGATTTCGGTAGTAGTGGTTATGGCGCTGAAGGATTAGAATTGATGCAGTTCACGGGATTTAAAGATGAAAATGGAAAGGAGATTTATGAGGGAGACATAATAAAAGATTTCGAACATCACCATAAAGGCTCTAAGTATATTGTCGTTTGGAATAAAGGAAATTGGAAAGTAGAGATTCTTTGGCCTGAACTAGTGTTGATGTCAAAAGAAGAAAAAAGAGAGTGGCTACATAATAACAATCCGGTCTACCCTCTTTTTGACATGATTCATGAATTGTTTGTTGTCGGTAATATATGGGGAGGTTAAAATATGAGATGTGAAAGCTGCGAAAAAGAATTAACAGGAAGTTTGATATTTTGTGCTGAGAATTTTGCTTTTTTATGTGACATAGATTGCTTGAGAGAGTTTTCTGATTGTCGTTATTGTTCCATTAGGCCACATTGTCCTCTTTATAGCGAAGAGGAAGGAGAGTTGATGTGTTAAATAGTTTACAAAAAAGAAAGAGGTTAAAATGAGATATGACATTATATTTGCACTCATTATTATCTTTGGGGCTCTAGGGTTTATTTTTATGTACATGTTGTTTTCTTGTAAAAGAGTAAAGATGAACAATAACACAATTAAAAATGGAGATATAGTGGGCGGAAACAAAAATGTTGTAAAAATAAAAGGCAGCAATAATATTGTAGCTACAGGAACAGGAGTGAACATTATTTCAACAGGAAAGGGAGGAAATGTAGCCGTAAACCAAACAGCTACAGGAAAAGGAAACATTCAACAAGTCAATACACATCCAAGAACAAAGAAAGTTGTTTGTAAGTATTGTGGAAATACAATAAAAGAAAACAAGAAATGTAAGTCATGTGGAGCAGCCAATAGTAAATAAAGGGGGCATTTTTTGAATAACGACATCAAGGATGTAATCAAGACCTTTGTGAATTGTAATTGTAAAGATGGAGTTGTAATATTTCCTCTAGCTAAAGATTGTGATTATTATTTGAGGTATATTGCGGAACTAATTAAAAAGATATATAGCAAAGAACACGTAAAGTGCTACCTCTCTAAGAGATGTTTAACTATAGGAGACAGAACACTTCTTTTTAGGTATGGATATAAAGAAAGAGACAAAATTAGATTTATGGGCTATATGCTTTCTTTTGTGTGTTTTATAGGGAGAGAACACGATCGTAAGTTTTTGTTTGAACCTGCTTTTGTTGAAGCGATAAAAGCGAGAATCTTAACTGCAAAAGGAGAGCAGAAAATATTTATAGAAACTTATATTTAAACCTTGACTTATTTATAAAAGTAAAGTATATTTAATATAAGTTATTTTAAGGAGTTTAATATGATGACAGCTACACAACAACAGGATTTATTTTTACAGTCATGGGTAACAGCATACAACAATGAATACAGCAATGAAATAGACAAGGTAGAAGGTGCAGCAATTTCAATCGATTGTTACGAAGAGGATATGACTCTATATGCTGAAGATATCATGTTGCTAAAGATGATTGAGGGACTAACTCCTGTGGAATGTGAAAGAGATGAGTATGAACTAGGCTCTGTAACATTCACTATTCAAAAGACATTCCTATCAAAATATAAGATAGAGAAAATACTTAATCAGGATATCTCATGTGTTATTGAATATGTTGCAGACAAGTATTCATATATACTTGATGAGAATGACAAAGAAGTTGATTTTGAGGTGGAAGTAATAAATGACGATATTGTTTTAACTATTTATTAAGGAGTAAAGGTTGAGTTATAATTTAAAAAAGCTTAAAAGAGCCAATTTATATAAGGTGCTTGTTTGTAATAGTTCTAACATAGCAAAAGTTCCTTATGGATTTGGGTGTAACATTTGTGTTTTTGTGGGTGATTGTAATTATGAGTGTGGAAACAAATATCACTGCAAATGGATTGATCTACATAACTTTTCCCCAATAGCTAAAAAGTTCATGGTTGCCGACTTTGGCGATATTGTTGAGTATTTAGGGGAAAAATATGTTTGTTCAAAGGATAGAATTGATTTTTGTGGGATGTGTGATATCGAAGAGATATGTGAGAGTGAAGGCTTTGTTTTTTGTTCTCATAAGCTAGAGCAAGGAAGAGAAATAAGATTAAAAAATAGACTATGTAGCTTTAAAAAGATAGAGGAAGGGATAAAAATTGAAAAATAACAGATATATAAATAGTTTCTTAAAAAAATATAAATCAGCAAGTGATTTGTTATATTTTGGACTATTCCCAAATGGGAAGGAAATAACAGAAAGCCTTGCAACACTAAGGGCAGCAAAGGAATATTGTGTTAATGATATAAATCAAGAGAACACACTATTCATTTCCATTGGTGACGGATGCACGCCTAGAACGGCATTGACAACGGCCTACTATACAAAATGGGATACTATATCAATAGACCCTAATTTGAGGCTAGAGGAGCTAACAGAGCGGTTTGAGGAGAGAAATGTTGAACGTTGTGAACTCCATAAAAATAAAGTAGAAGATGTTGGAGATGTAATTGATAAAGAATATGATAATGTAATTGTTGCAATGGTTCATTCGCATGCAAAAATGAAAGCAGTAAATGAATTTCTACAAAGACAGACAAAAATAAACAGAAAGCAAAATGTTTTCTTGATTTATATGCCATGTTGTTTTTATGAGATTGTAGATCAAAACAATTATGATGAAATAGCAAGATATAAAGATGATGATATTTTGTCACCTAAAAATAATATAGAAGTTCATAAGTGGCTAGGAGCAAAAGACAAACCTAAATTGATGTACAAGGTTTACATGCAACATGATATGTGTGGACCTGATGAGCGATTTTTTATTGCAAAAACAATTGAAGATTATAATAAAGAGGTTTTTGCTTTATGGGAAAATTGTCATGATTGGCCTACTCCTGTGTGTGAAGCAGTAATGATGACAGAAGAAGCGGCTGATTATGTCAATGATAAATTTAAGGGGTTTTAAATGAATGATAAACAAACCAAAAACATAAAAGAAAACATAGAACATCTAAAGGGAAACACTTTACTCCATCATTCTTGGTATTTAGGAATCAAATCAAAATACGTAAAAGGATCTAAGCTTTTTTATGAGGATTTAAGGGCGAAGATAGAAGGCGATTCTGTTTTCCTTTGGAAAGAACTAGAAAGTGGCAATAGAACCGTAACACAAGAACGTAAGCCTGGAATAAAGCCATTGAATGCAAAGGAGATACACCTGTTGTCTCTTTCAATTGGTTCCATCAGGAAGCTTTCTTTTCAATTGAAAGTATCCCCTAATGAAATTCCAATAAGAGCATTAACAAGGGCATTAGAAAAAAGGCTCATAGAGTTCAAGGAGAATAAATAAAATGTTAGTAAAAAATAAGAAAAATAAAGAAGTGTATTCTGTTATTGATGATGAAACGATAAACGCCACAAACGAATTAGAAGGACAAAAAATGGTTACATATATAAAAGGTGAGCAGATGTATGTTAGAGAATATAGTGAATTCTGGGAAAAGTTTGAAATTATTTAAAATAAAGGCTTGACTTATTAACAAAAGTAAAGTATTATTATAAATATAGGGATGTTGAAAAACATTTAATAATTTTAAAGGAGCATAACATGACTATGAAAGACAAAAGAAAGATGAAGAAGACAGAAGAACTAAGGGCAAAAGCGGTAAGATATGCTGAGGCATTTAATCTTAATGTTAATGAATTAAAAGGAAAGGCCTACAGTTATCTTAAAAAATATCTTGCTAATGCTAGAAAAAATATGTTTAACATGATGAACTCTTCAACAAGAAGAGAAAAAATGTTTATCTCCGACATGTTATGTGCAATTAAATAAGGGTACAAAAAGAAAGGGGAAAGAATATGTTTTTAGATAAATTAGAGGTGGAAATGTTAAAAGAAGAGAATGAGTTTTTAGAGAAAATGATTAAGTCACTTGAGGAATCAGGAGACACAGTATGCCCCCACACAGTAAAGGCGTTCGTTGGTTCAAATCCATATGGGGGGAATAATCAACTGTTAGTTGATTAACCATTGTTAACTTAAAAAATTGTAAAGGGGGTGTAAAAGACCTGCACATAAATAATTGATTGTTAATCAAATGACTGTGTGCATAGACTACTTCAATTACTTAAATAAAATGATTCATAAGTTCTATAATATTTATTATTTTTAGGAGGGGTGATATAGGCCCCTCCTAATCTTTGAAGGAGTATATATGTATGATATAATTGCACCTATTGCTTTTGTCGTGATTGTTCAGTCTATTGGTGTTATAGTTCAAGTAATAAGTATTGTGAAAGGAAAGAGAATTGAAAAAGATATTAATAACAGGTGATTGGAATTTAAGAAGTTCTCAATTAGAAAATAGAAAAGATGACTTTTTAATAGTACAAGAAAAAACAATAGAATATATTTATAGCCTAGCACAAAAAAATGATGTTATATTGTTTTGTGGTGGAGAAATGTTTAAACAAGAAAGGATGGACAAAGAGTTACTAGATTTATTGATGAAAACAATTAATGTAAAGACTTTCTTTGCCTATAACGACAAGACAGATGGAACATTTTCAGAAAGAGCAATTACCGTCTCTTATTTTTGGAATATGTTTGTTGGGGACTGTAACTCTATGTATTCCGACATCTACGACTTCCATTGTCTTCCATTTCACAAAAGCTTTAAGTGGGAGGACTCACCAACAATTAAAAGAGAAGAAATGGCAATTAGTATTCAAAAGTATTGTTCATTGAATGAAGTCCCAATGGATATTGAGGATGGTATAGCAGCAGAAGAACTATTAAAAAAAGTAAAGTCACGAATTGTAGTTACAGGCAATGGGAACAATAATAGCTTTACCTATAAAGATAAAAAGCAACTTTTGATAAATCCAGGACCAATAACAAGACAAGAAAAAGAGCAAAAGAACAATCAGCCTAAGGCATATTTAGTAGATGTTGACACTTTAGATGTCAGTATTTATTTGTTACCTGATAATAAGTCCGATGTGTTTGTTTGACTCCCTCTCAGACGCATAAAATAGTGGCTTTCGCAGCGTTTTATGTTTTTGTAGTATGTCAATATGTTTTTAATATGTAATGGCCTGTAGAGGCAGCTTTAAAGGAAGGGAAATATAATGTTTAGAGATATGAACAACCTAAAAGATAGAATCTATGCGATGAATGAGGGTGTTAAAATCAGACTCCCTTCATGGTCTTTTGAAAAGTATATTTTTTTTGACTCTAAGGGTAATTATTTTGAAGATGAAAATGATAACAGATTTGATGATTTAAGTGACGACTACTGGAGACTCCATGAGGAGATCTTTAAAAATTCAAAATGGATTATCTTTGAGAATGACAGTAAGATAGTTTCTATAGAGGAATTGTTAAAAAAAGAGAGCAGCATAAAAAGTATTAACATTGGTAGAGATTGTAGTGGAGCGATATATGTTGAGCTTGATATTGTTGATAATGGCTATCATACTTTTGTTGATATTGATGAATATAACAAAAGATTTGATACTTCATATGTTCTTTCTAATGAGATGAGAACGCATAAATACAATAATTAAAGGGGGGTGGATATATGATTATACATGGAAGTGGAGAGGTAGAGATCAAGTCTCTTCCTAATGGTTATTATAAAACAATTGAAATAGAGAAAGTGAGCAAGATTGATTTTTCAGATGGCTATTTTCCTGAATATGTTGAAACAGAGGAATTTATTGAAAAATCAGGATTAGAAGAAAAACTAAGAAAAGAGATAAGGCAAGAGTTAAGAGATGAAATTATGGATTCTATTTCATGGGATGAAGTGATAAATCCTATTTTAGAAGAAAGTTATGAAGTAGATAGTAAAAGAATACAAGAGGAAAATATTTATTGGGATAACATAGTTATTGACAAGATAGACGAGGTGCTTAAAAATGTTTAAACCTTTTTTGAAATGTGCAGGCGGAAAATCACAGTTACTAAAAACAATATTACCATTAGTTCCTGAGTTTGACAGATATATAGAGCCTTTTGTAGGTGGTGGTGCTTTGTTGTTTGCTCTTCAGCCTACAAAGGCAATTATCAATGATGCCTGTGAGGAGACATCTCTTTGCTATGTGGCAATAAGAGATTGTGTAGATGATTTGATAAGAAAGCTTAAAAACGCAGAGGATCTTCACTCTGAAGATTTTTATTATCTTGTTAGATTTGAAGATAGAAGAGATGAATACAAAAATCTTGATGTGCTAAAAAAAGTTAGCCGATGGATGTATTTAAATAAAACCTGTTACAATGGACTAATGAGAAAAAATAAATCAAACCAACTTAATATTCCAATGGGTGATTATAAAAATCCAAAAATCCTTGACGAAAAGCTCTTGAGAAATGTAAATAATTATTTAGGTGATAATAATATTCAGATATTCAATGAAGACTTTGAGGTAATTCTAGAAAAATGCAAAGAAGGTGATTTTGTATATCTAGATCCGCCCTATTATCCCATTAGTGAAACTAGCAGTTTTACAGCATACACAAAGCAAGACTACACCAAAGAGGATCAAATAAGGTTGAAAAAGACAGTAGACAAGCTAACTAAAAAAGGGATTAAATGTCTTATTAGTAATTCATACTGTTCTTTTATTCTTGATTTGTGGAAAGATTATGAGATTGCTTTTGTTGATGCTAAAAGAAATATCGCAGCCAACGTAGAGAGCAGAAAAGAAATAAAAGAAGTTTTAATAAAGAATTATTGATATCCCTTCCTTAAGGGGTATCTTTTTTTAAGTTTTTTATAAAAAAGGCTTTACTTTTAATAATAAATAGACTACTATATATTATAGAGTTGTTAAAGGCAACATAATTTAAGGAGTTAAAGATGAAATATAACATAAGCAAAATAATGAAGAGAGCACACGAACTTAAAGCACTTAAGAGTCTTACTATGGCAGAGTCAATGAGAAAGTCATGGAAGATAGAAAAAGAAAGAGTCTCTTTCAACTCTCTAGTAAGAAAGAATGCTGAAAGCTCAAAAAAATATGGAGATGCTTATAACTCTATATACAATATCCTTAACGATTTATATAGTGTTGATATTGTGGCAGAAGCAGAAAAAACAAATAAAAAGAAAATTGATGTTGTTGAAAGTATGGGGCTAATGAGTGCAGCGTATGAAGTGGCAACACATCAATATATTTAAGGAGTTTTACAAAATGAAAATGAGAACGTATGCAATAGGAACATTTTTAACAAAAAATGTTGAATTGAGAGATGTCGAAGAAAGTGATGTTATCTTGAATGTAAGAGGGTTTGGCAAATACACAAACGTCTACATTCAGGACAAATATGACTCTATCAATAGGGACATAGGAAAGATTGCTTATTTTAAGTTAGAGGAGGTGGTAAGAAAAGCCTATAGGAAAGATTATGACAATGAATGTTTTACTCTAGCAAGACGGGAGGTGTTAGAGAGAGAATGGAAGTTAGGAGAAAACTGTAAAATAAAAGAGGACAGAGAAGGTCTAATTAATGTGCAGTATGACACTATAGATATGCCGGGAAAAATAGTGACAAGAAAAAAAACATTAGAAATAAATGTAATAAAATCAAAAGCCCCTAAGTTTGACGTTTCAAATGCCGTCTTTCAGTTGGGACATATAGAGTCCATTGGAAGAAATGATATTTTCAATTTAAGAGGAGAGTCTCTATTTAATTATAGAGGGGAAGAATTGATAGAGTCAAAAAGTGGTATCGTTATCAGGATTATTTAAAAGGAGGGAGTAGATATGCTAGTTGTTTTAAAGAGTGACTCTTTCGGAGCACTAGAGACAATTGAAAATTATTTTGATATAAAAAAAGTTTGTAGAGGAATGCTTAACAATAACTTAAAGAGTAAGGATGTTTTTTGTAAGGTTAATTCTCATAAATGTTGTTGTCAAAAGATTGCTGTTAAGAACAAATTAGAAGATTTTAAAGACTGCATAAATTGTCCTAATTTTCAAGTTGTGGAATATAATATTGACATAATTGAAAGAGAGAGCGTCAGTTTAAGTTATCTTTGTTATTCTGATTACAGTTCTATAAAAGTCCTTTATTATGACAAAAAGGAGTTGATGTGTTAAATTATGTGATTTATTTTTTGCTATTTCTTCTTGTTGTTGGAGGGGCAATTCTTGTTGTTTCCCTAAAACTAAAAACAACAAGAGGCCCCTTTTTCTTTGGAGTCTCTTTGATTTTCTTGGGCGGGTTAATTGTTACTATAGATTCTATCCTATGTTTGCTGTTTGTTTTTGGATGTGGTTTAGGGAGAAACGAACATCTTTATTTAGGTCTTTTGTTTATTATTCCTTCTGTTTGCTCCGCTTTTATTTTCAATTATAAGATTATTGAATTTCTTTTTAAGAAAGAGAAGGGGAAAAATGATTGAACATAAAATATTAAAGAACAAAAGGGAGTTTAGTCGATGGATAAATGACATTGAGGGCTTTGTCAAAGATGCTGATAGTGTTATCGATCCTGAGTCATTCGATTATCAGCCAGAAACAGACAAAGCGCCTGATAAATATCCTGTTGTTGTTGCATGGAAAGCCTCTATTTCTCCGCCATACGAAATCAAGGATAAGATTAGACATAGATTGATGCTTGATTTTACTTTTATTGATGGCTAAGGTATTTGTCTTGATTCTTGTTGGTTGTACAATCTTTTGTGGGATATTTTTTAAGATACAAGAATGGAGTTTGTCTGGGGCTATACTTTTTGCCTTTATGTTGGTCGGCTATATCATTAGTTTCATTTGTATTTGCATAGAAGAGCTCTTTTAGGGGGCTCTTTTTTTTGATCTTGACTAAAGCAGAAAAATAATGTATTGTTTATAGTAGCAATCTTATTTTTTTGGAGTTGAAAGCTGGAAGAGAACAAAGCAAACGTAATATGGCAACCATTTCCCGGAGCACAGGCAGACTTTTTAAAGTGTCCTTATTTCGAGATATTGTTGACAGGGAATAGAGGATCTGGTAAATCTGATGTTCTTATTATGAAATTTCTAAAACATGTTGGACAAGGCTTTGGTCAGGACTGGAAGGGGTTGATCCTAAGAGAACAGTATAGAAATCTTAAGGACATTAGATCGAAATCACTAAAGTGGATACCGCCAATATTTCCAGATGCAAAGTTTAATTTCGCAGATGACTATTGGAAATTTTCTGGTGGAGAAGAACTGCATTTTAATTATGCCAATTCCGATAAAGATTATTATAAATATCATGGGTTTAACTTGACTTTTATTGCTTGGGAAGAGCTGACAAACCACCCGACCGCAGATTTATACTTAAAAATGATGACCGTAATTAGAAAAACAAATCCAGATGTGCCAAAAATGATTCTTTCTAATTGTAACCCATCGGGCCCAGGCCATAACTGGGTTAAGCAAAGATTTAAGATTGGTGAAGTAAAATCTAAAGAGCCAATAATAGAGTCCGAGATAGTAGAAGGTAAGATAATAACCACAAAAAGGTGCTATATTACCTCCAAAAGAAAAGAAAACAGATTCATAATGGAGAACGATCCAGAATATGAAGCTACATTGATGAAAATAAAAGATCCCAATCTTCGCAAGGCATGGCTAGAGGGCTCATGGGATATTGTGGCAGGTGGTATGTTTGATGACCTTTGGGATAGAGAGATACATGTATTACCAAGACTAAAGTTTCCTCAATCATGGTATTTTGACAGAAGCTTTGATTATGGCCTCTCTCATCCTTTTTCTGTTGATTGGTATGCTATGTCAGATGGAACACCTTTAGAGTATGACATAGAGTATTTTGATGATGGGCTAAAGAAGATAAAAAGATGTCAAAAAACATTTCCTAAAGGAACGATAATTAGGTTTTGGGAGCTATACGGGTGTAAAGTAGACGAACCAAATGTAGGATTAAGAAAAACATCCAGAGAAATTGGGGAGATGATAAAGGCTGAGGAAGCTTTAATAAAAGATATTTTTGGAATAACAAAAATAAAGCCGGGCCCTGCTGATAGCTCTATTTTTGACAGTGATCATCGTTCAGAGTCAATCGCACTAGATATCAACTCAGGCTATGGAAACACGAGAACGAATCATATTTTTGTCAAGGCCGACAAAAGTCCAGGTAGCAGGAAAAGAAGATGGGCGAAACTAAGAGATTTATTGAACAATGCAACAATCCATCCCATGGAAAATCCTAGTTTTTTTGTAACAGAGGACTGCAAAGAATTCATCAGAACAGTCCCGACAATACCCAGAAAAGAAAACGATCTTGACGATATTGACTCAACATTAGAAGATCACATCCTTGACTCTGTAGGATATAGGCTTCTACATAAACCAATAATAAATTCAACAATTAAATTCACTATTTAAAAAAAGAGGAGGCCATATATGGCTAATGAGATCAATCAAATATCAACTTTTCAGGATGTAGATAGCACTCATCCTGATTATTCTTATTGGGCTAGTATATGGCTGAAAAATCAGGACTGTGTTGACGGACAAGTGGCAATCAAAACATCGGAGCAATCTAGATCTTATCTGCCCGTTTTATCAGGCCAAAAAAACGATAAGTCCCTATATGATACATATCAACAATATGCGGTATGGTTTGGGGCAACAAGCAGAACAGTGGACGGGCTAACAGGGCTAGTGTTCAGAAAAGATCCTGTTATGACTATTCCAGATGAAATAGATTATGTAATAGACGATATAGACTTAAGAAGGCAGTCTATAGATGACTTTGCAAAAAAAGTATTAGACCAAATTATAATTAAAAATAGAGTGGGGATATTGATAGATTTTCCCATCGCTAATGTAGAGGGCCTCTCTCAAAAAGACTACGAAGAATCAGGCCTAAGGCCATATGCTCAGATATATAACGCAGAAAATATATTAAACTGGAGAGAAAACAAAGTAAATAATAAATATCAAACAACATTTGTAACACTATATGAGTGTGAATATGTACAAGGAGAAAATGAGTTTGATAACGATAAAATAGACAGAGTGAGAGTTCTTGACTTTGATCCTCTTGGTCACTACAGGCAAAGAGTATTTGAGAGGAGAGAGATAAATACAGCCGGAACAAGTGCCACAGGATGGGAATTAATAAGTACGATAACGCCCAAAATGAATGGCGAGCCATTAAGAGAAATTCCTTTTATAATGGCAACAGAAGATGGAACAACATGGAGTATGTCTAATTCTGTTGTCAATGATTTAGCAGATGTTAATATCTCTCATTACAGGAACAGTGCCAGTTATGAGAACGGACTGTTATTAACAGGAAACCCAACTCCATGTTTTGTAGGTTATTCTGAAGGAGAAAATAGCAACTCCGTTTCTTTAGGATCATCTAATGCCCTTCAATTCAATGAGGGTGGAAAAGCGTGGTTTCTTTCGTTAGGTGCCGAGGGCTTAGAGGAGCTCAGGATAGCTCAACAACAAAAAGAAGGTCAGATGGCATTATTGGGAGCAAGAATAATAGCTCCTGAAAAAAGACAAACAGAAACAGCAGAAACAGCATCTATACATAGACAAGGAGAGCAAAGCGTTCTAAAAAGAATAGCGAATGCCACGTCGCGCTCAATAACAAAGGCATTGCAGATAATAGGAGAGTGGGAGAGACTTAGTGAAAAACAAATAGAAGAAACAGAGTATAAACTGAATGTTGACTTTATGCCTTCTGAAATGGACACTAAAAAATTAACTGCTCTATTGTCAAGCCTTCAAAGTGGCGGAATATCAAGAATGACCTTCTTTGAACAGTTGAAAAAAGGTGAAATAATAAAAGGCGACACAACATTTGAGGAGTATATATCAGAAATAGAAGAAGATCAGATAGATACAAGTGCTGTTTTTAACGACGACGAAGATGACGAAATAGAGACTGAGCCCATTCAAGATGAACAAGAATAAAAATACTTGACACTATAAACAAAATGTGTTAACTTTAGGAGGATTGTGAGTGAAAATTAAATGTGAGATTTGTGGATACAAGTTAAATCTAAGTAAAAAATATTTTGGTAATTACATTTGTCACAAATGTGACAAAGTAAAGCATAGAATAACAGGTGAGTTGATAGATGTTTCAAACAAAAAACCTGTAGAGCTATTTGATGTACTAAAATAAAGGCACGCCAAAAAACTGTTAAAAGGTGAGTATGGCAAAAAGCATTAATGATGTTATAAAAGACAAAAATATAAAAAATCAAGTCTTCAATCTCCGCTTCAGGAATAACACTGTCAAAACTATCTCCAACCTAGTTAATAAGGCTGACTTAGAATTACAAAAAAAGATATTAAGTCAGTCTACCTCTCCTCTTACAAAATCAAGAGAGAAACAAATTCAAAAGTGGATTGGCTCGACAAATAAAAAAGTAGCTGAACTCACCAATGAAGAGATAGAGAAACAATACAAAGAACTAATAGAAAATCAAATAGAGTTTCAAAAAGAAACTATAGACTCAACAATCCCAAAACAAATAGAAATAACAACAGTAAAGCCAACTTTTGAATCTGTTTGGAAAACAGCTATGATTAGGCCATTTCAAACAAAGAAGTTTAAACAGTGGTTTTCTGATTGGGATAACAGCAGAAAACAAGTAATGACCAACGAAGTAAAGTTAGGCCTCATTCAAGGAAAAACTAATCAACAAATAGTCAGAGAACTATTTGGCACTAAAGCCAACAACTACAAAGATGGCAAAATGCAAGGCACCAGGAGCCAAATACAAACAGCAGTAAGAACAACAACAAATCATATATTGAATCAAACAAAAGATACATTCTACAAGGCCAATGACGACATGATAAAGGGCTATGAGTGGGTGTCCACTCTTGACAATAGAACATCTCTTATTTGTGCCAGCCTTGATGGAAAAGTTGACTATTATGATGGCAGTAGAAGAGAGTTGAATGGTGAAACCCCCCCCGCACACCCCAATAGCGTCATTAAAGGGACTTTGATAACAACAAAAAGAGGATTAATTCCAATAGAAGAAATAAAGGCTGGAGATTATGTGTTGACTCATAGAGGAAGATTTATGAGGGCTTATAACACCCTCATAAAGAAAAATGACAGAACAATACTGAAGCTAAAAAGTAGTGATGGAGTTGGTGTGAGCCTCACGGACGATCACCCTATACTTACTCATAATAAGGGGTGGGTCAATGCCGGAGATGTCGATATTGGGGATGTAATTTTTCAGAACTTTCACAAGTTTTCCGAGCTTCCAAATAGAGTTTTTTCTTTTGTTACAAATAGAGTCTTGTTGAACTCTCATAACCGTAAAACCAAGGTTAGACAAGAACTCATCTCTCTCGGAATCTTTAGCTTTTCTGCTAGCGTGCCCCCTACCATCAACTTCAAGAATCACTTTTCCAAAAACAAAGTCTGCAATGTATTTGTCAATTTGTTTTTGGAAATCAAAGGTCATATAGAGAGTGTCTTTAAAAAAATTAAAAAGATATTTTTCATGAAACGTTGGGTTGTTTCTCATAAATTTGCTTTTGCTTTTGATTGTCTTAATAAGAATATCTCTTTTAAAAAGGGGGTTTTTCTTTTTCATTCTTTCAGAAGATTTTCTAAAAATGTGTCTATATTTTTCTGGATTCTTTTTGAAGGGATGATCTTCTCCTTTGGGTCTGTTTATGAACTTTTGAGTGCTGACAAGAGAATCATTTCTACTTCTTATTTTTATGGAGAACTTTTTACACCTTTTAAGAATAGTTGTTTTGCCAATCCCAAGTTCTCTCTCTATAAGTCGAATAGACTTCCCAAGCTCCCAATGTTCTTTTTTGATGAGTTCAAAAAGTTTTTCTTTTGTGTCGTACATAAAGTAATGCCTCCTGTAAAAGTTTTTAGTGCCGCCACTATCATATCAATTGAAGAGAAAAAAGTCAATGATTTTGTGTATAATTTATCAGTCGAAGGAGATGAGACTTATATAGCAAATGGAATAATTTTGCATAACTGTCGCTCAACTACAGTACCAATAACAAAGAGTTGGAAAGAGCTCGGAGTAGATAAAGAAGAGCTACCACCATCAACAAGGGCCTCAATGAATGGTCAAGTTTCAGAAAGAATAACTTATCCTGAATGGTTAAAAAGTCAATCAGCAAAAACTCAAAAAGATGTTTTAGGCTCTTCACGTTACAAGGCATTCAAAAATGGGGACGCAAAAATAACACAATTTGTTGACAATAAAAATAACATCTTAACAATAGAACAACTGAAAGCGAAAAACATAGAGATAAATGGCGGCAAAAAATGAAGTTAAAAACAATAAAGAGATATTGAGTTATCTCTTAAAATAACAAAGGAGAATAAATGAAAGAATATGTTTTAGAAGAAGACTTTGTAATCCCTAAGGGAACAGTATTTAAAAATATTGATGGCGAAAAAAGAGAATGGGCAAATGGCAATTACGAGGCAACATTGGGAAAAACAAGAGGCACCACACAAAGCTTGATTGTGTGTAGTGACTTTTTTAAAGGAAAGAAATAATAAACGCTCTCAGAAGAGAGTTAAAAACGCTCAAAATAAATGAGCAACAACTTAGGAGGGCACGATGCCTTATACTTTCGAAACAATAGAGGAAATCAGAGATTTTCTAACAACAGACGGCGAAGGAAAAACACTAGTAAAAGAGTGTGCAGCAGCAACAGGGGAATACGCAGACCCAACAAAAGTGGCCGGATTAGAGGCTAACAAAAACAAAATACTCAAAGAAAAGAAAGATCTGCAAGAAAAATTCAAAGAAATTGAAGACAAAACAAAAAAGTATGAAGAAATACTTGACAACGTAAATGTAGAGGAATACAATAGACTTAAAGAGGATGAGCAGAAATGGATTGCTAGTGCAAAAGAGGCAGTCGCACTGCCTGAACTAGAAAAGGCTCATACGAATGAAATAAATGGACTAAATAGCAAGCTTAATACTCAGGCTAATATTTATACAAAAGAGAAAGCAAAGCTACAAGAAGAGATCGAAGCGAAAGCAAAAGAAGTTGATAGGTTGAACGGAACCCTCAATGATCTCTTAATTGACAATTCACTTCAAGAGCACCTTAATAATTCTAATGTATCAGAAGAGCATAGAGAATTGCTACTTGAAGCCTTCCGAGGCAGAGCCTCAGTGGAGTTTGATGAGTTTGATATGAGACAGGTCTTCATGAAAGAAAGCTCAACAAACGCACAAATTCAGATAAAAGATTGGTTCACAGCGTGGGCTACATCAGAAACATCAAAACCATATATAAAAGCTCCCCTAAACACTGGTGGCGGAAGTAGAACTGGCAAAGGTTACACTAGAAACGATGTGATAGCTATGCAGAAAGAGTACGCCGAATTAGTAGCAACAGGGAGAACAAATGAGGCTATTGCATTGAATAGTAAAATGTTTGCTATTCAGCAAAAATTAGGAGGATAGAACAATGGCACAAACAACAGGAACAAGCACATATTGGAATACGCCAAATTATGATGGCATGCTATGGACAGCGGACGTAGTACCAGGACAAGGAACAGGAACCCCATTTCTTACACTTATGGGTGGACTTAATGGAGGCAATGCAAGAGATGTAATGGATTTTGACTTCTCTATGAGTTCAGAGTATGATTTTCCGGCAGCTTCACAGCCTTCAATCTCTGAAACTGCATCTACTACGGCTCCGGCTGCTACTTCACCGATTCTTTCACAGGAAAGAAATACATGTCAGATTTTTCAAGAGGCAATCGACATCACCTACAAAAAGCTTTCTACTACAGAGAGACTTGCAACAGATATTGTACAGGGTGGCGCAGGCTATTGGGCGAAAGATGGCTCAAATAATCAGAGTGGTCTTGACACAAGAAACTTAACATATGCTCTTCAGAATATAGCAAGAAAAGCGAATTATACCTTCCTTAACGGTACGTTTGCATTATCTACCTCTTCTGCCGTAGCAGCTCAAACTAGAGGGATTATCACAGGGGCAACCACAAATGCTATTGCAGCAGGGGGGGCGGCACTATCAAAAGATATTCTACAGTCATTATTTAAAACTGTTGTCGATAATTCAGGTGGCCAAAGCTACCAAAACACACCGGTAATCTTTTTGAACAGTTTTCAGAAACAGAAAATCTCTGACATTTATGGTTATCAGCCTGATGACTGGAATATCGGTGGAGTTAATATTCAGACAATCCTCACAGATTTCGGTCGTGTAGGTGTAGTATATGAATCAATGGTTCCTACCGATACAGTGTTGTTTTCAGCAATGAATCTTGTTAAGCCTGTGTTCTGTCCTCTTGACGGTAAAGGTAGGCTTTTTGATGAAGACCTTGCAAAAGTAGGTGCTTCAGAGAGAAAACAGGTGTACGGCCAGATGGGGATTGACTATGCGAATGAAAAACTCCACGGGAAAATTACAAATTTAGCGATTGTTTAAAGCAAGGGGCGAAAGCCCCTTTACCTAAATAGGAGGTAAAAAATGGGAATAGAACAAATGACAGGAGTAAAGCCAAGACTAAGAGAGTATCTTAAATTACAAGAAGAAGCTCTTAATGGCAATTTGGCCTTTGAAATATTGACAGCAGATGTAAATGAACCAGCAGGAGCAGCAGGCTGGACACACACGGTAACTTTTCAGGTGGTTGATTCTAGTGGAAATGTTCATAGTTGGTTTAATGAAGACGTAACAGCTACGCCAGCAGACTCAAGTACGCTAGGTACAGCAACAGTTAGTGACGGAACACCAACAGTAACTAATGGGGTTGGAACAGTAAATCTCATTGGTGATGCGGCAGCATGGGTAGCAGCAGAGGATGCAACAATGACGTTGTCTCACACAATGCTAGGGTACACAGTGACAGCGGCGGTATTTACGGTAACAATCGTTTAATCGATTTAAAAGATAAACAATAGGGGGTTTATGCCCCCTAATATTTTATTTGCAAGGAAATATAATGGAAGAAATTGTACATAGATTTAAAGGCACAGGGATTGCATGGAATCCAGATACAAGTAGAATTTTGGTTGATTTCAACTTAGAAGATGGTGCATATGAAACAAAGAACGACAAAGAAATTGAAATATTAAAAAAATGCGGATACGAAGGTGAAAAAATAGTAATTGAAGTTCCAGGCCCACCAAAACCAAAGAAAGAAACTAAAAAAGAAACAGAGCCCAAAGTAGAGAAAAAGACTGAAGTTGAAAAAGTAGAAGAACCTAAAGAGCCATCAAAGAAAAAATCTATTAAAAAATAGAGGTATAAATGAGCCAGCCAAGAATAACAGAAATATTAGAAAACATCAATAAAAAAGTCTGCCTCACTACAAATACAGTTGATAAGTTTGGCATGCAGGATGACATTGATACTGCCGACACTACGGGTGCACTGACACAAAAAATATGGCCAATAAAAAGAACTGTTCAGGACTATATTTTTATTGATTCTCCTATTCAATTGCATTTAACCTCTAGTAGCGGAAATGACTCAATAGCCGGAAGCGGTGCTCAAAAAATATCAGTGTCATATCAAGACTCTAGTGGAATAGAGCAATTTGTAACTCTTGATATGGCTGGATCTGGAAATGTTAATCTTCCCGATACTAGTTATGGTAGCTTCAGAATGAAAGTCTCCCAAACTGGAGCAAGCAATACCAACGAAGGAACAATCACTCTTGAGGATGGCAGTGGCAATATATATGCGATAGTCTCAATAGGAGAGGGTCAAACACAAATGGCAGTCCAAAGAATCCCTAGCGACAAAACAGGGGTAATTGTTAGAAGATATGCTAGATATGGGCGGGGCGGAGGAACAACTTCAGCAGAAATGCGACTAAGAATAAGAATGGTAGATGGAACAATAATAACAAAAGATGACCCCTTAATACGAACAACCATGGCAGAATATGATGTTGCTTATTCCGGTGGTGTAACCGTTAATCCAGGGGAATGGGTTTTTTGGGAAGCTGTAAGCGTGAGCGCAAACAATACATCTATAGCAGCAGGGTTTGATATAAGATACAACGACTAATAAGAGGTGAAAAAATGAGCCAGCCAAGAACTACACAAATATTAGAAGGAACATTTGGAACTGTTGAGTCATTTAAGACATCTACTATATTTGAAGATCTCTTGTTTGATGGACATTCATATACAGTAGCAAAAAGAATCACCATTCCAGGAAGTGGAACTGGGGGCGGGATATTCGACGTAGTAATAGATCCAACAGGTTATGTATCACCAACAGAAATTGGCAAATTGTTTGTGTTCCCACCGGCCCTAAATGCATTGGGGGGAGAATATCACTTAGATTTTTACTCCGAACCTACTTATAGTGGTGGGACTCCTTATAATGGATTTAATAGAATTTTTTCGGATGTAACACCATCTCAAGTAGATATTGATATAGGAGTAACCACAACAGATCCAGGAACAAAAATAGATAATTTAGAATGGTTTATTCCGTCTCAAACAGGAGGCTTTTTTTCTGCCTCAACATCAGTAACAATAAGCGATAGACTGCCAGCAGAATTCGACCCGACAAAAAAAATACTATTTAGATTTATCAATCAATCTGCAACTGCCGGAACAATCGGATTTAGAATGACATGGTTTGAGACATAAAAAAGAGGTGAGGCTATGGGATTATTAACAAAAATATATGACTTTATGACTCCTTCTGAGTGGGACTATGACACCAATCTGATTGAGCAAAACGGAAATAATGCTCAATTAAAATTCCAAGATGATGCAGGACAAACGTTTACTCAAGATTTTGTTAGTGATGTTGGTTTTACATACGACAATACAAAAGCAGAGTTTACAGGCGGAACAAAGATTCAGCAAAAACCTTATGTATATGCAGACGAAATGATGGGTGTTTCTGTTGTTTTGGGTGCTGATGCAGACAGAAGTGTAGGATCAGCTACCGCAACAGCAAATAATGGAGCGGCACTAACTACAATAGGCTCAAATCAATATCTAGATACAAGTGGTAGCATCGCCGGAAAAACATGGAGTTATGATTTTAATAATGCTAATTTTTTTCAAACTGGCTGTATTCGCTTTAAGGTTATTACGAACTATATAGGTACACCAGCAGCAAATAGATTTATGTTGACTATTGATGGTGCAGGTGGGGCAAATGCAATAACTCTATTTCATCAGGCTACAGGTGCTCTTTTGATCAGAATAAACAATCAGGCCGGAGCATTAGCAGTACAAACAACTCTTGAAACTAATTGGTCTCCTGATGGGGTCAATGAGGATGAAATAGAGTTAAACTTTGATTTTGCAGGTGGCACAAGCAGATATTATATAAATGGAGTTCAAACTACAGGATTTAGCTTCGGAACCTTTGCAAGAGGAGCCATTACAAGTTTTGATGTTGGTGGTGTAGGGGTTGGCTCTAGTGATTTTTTCATTAGGGATTTGCAAGTTTTCGATGAAGTTCAACATACAACGAACTTCCCACTAGAGATACCTAGATTTGTTCCTAATTTTTATGGTTCTGTTGTTGAACTACCTCAGTTTACATATTCAGGTACAGGAGGCATACAAAGCTTTGACTCTTATTCCACAACAGAAATAGGAATACCAAAGTATATCTTAAATGGTCAATACTGGAATGGTTCTTTGTGGACACCATCCAATGGTACATATTTACAAGCAAATATAGAGGCAGACATATTAGCAAATATATCTACATTATCTCCTTTAAATACTTTGGATGTAAAGCTTGTCTTTGATGATACAATTATAATCAATGAAGTATCAGATTTAAATACGACATACACAGGACAAATATATCCAACAACAAACCCAACAATAACAAAAATAAGTGGACTATCTACAGACGGAATAGCTACTTTTGTTTCAAGTAAAACGATAACAGGATCAGATGAAGTAAAGTATATCTTAATAAAAGATGATGTTGAATACTATTACAATGCAGGCTGGGTTACGTCAGATGGCACATATGCACAAAGCAACCCAGAAGCAGAAGTAAGTACGAACATAACCACCTTCGTAACAACAACAGCAGTAGACTTTAAGTTAAAAATATTTCTTCATAGTGATGACGGATCAACTACTCCTCAATGGGAAACAACAACAGTAGAATATGACTTTGCACCTACGGAACCCACCTTAAATGAAACTATAATATGGGGCTGGCTGAGAGATATTGCTTCAGAAAAAACAGAGACAGTTACAGTACAACCAAGAAATGATTTGTTCGGGGCTCTTACTTATATACAAAATGATGCAGTCAATGTGACAGTTAATGTTGATGGGTCTTTTGAGGTTGTGTTGATATATGAAACATCAGAACCAACAGAATTAATATGGACATTTGGAAGCAAAACAATTGTGACTAACTTTTTGAGCAGCACAACAGTCAATTTTAATGACTTAACAAGAGTATAGGAGAGAAAAGTGTTTATAGTTGAGGACGGAACAGGACTAACAGATTCTAATTCATATATAAGTGTGAGTGATGCAGACAGCTATTTTACTGACATTTCATATAACTCTATATGGTTCACAAAAGACACTCAGGAAAGAGAAAGATCTTTGATGAATGGAACTCAGTTTATAGATGCTCAATATAGCTTTATTGGGATAAAGTCTACTCAAGAACAATCTTTACAGTGGCCTAGAACAGATGCAATAGATAGAGACGGGTATGAAATAACGGACATACCAAAGGCACTAAAGCAAGCTGTTTGTGAAGCTGCAATAAGAACCTTCGATGGTTCTCTATATACGGATAAAAACATCAAAGGCGACATAAGAGTCGAGAAAGTAGATGTAATTGAGGTTGAATATTTTGAAGGAACAGAAAGGACAAACCCTTATATAATAATAGATCAACTCCTTTACAGCTCAGGAATATCAACAGGAAACACAGGAAGAAGAACAGACTTAAAAGTTCTGAGGGTATAATGACATGGGATTTTATGATGACATCAAATCAGGAGTAGCAGATCCACTATTAAAACAATTCGGACAAGAATTAGTTTGTCAGAGAAAAACAGGAACAGTATATGATCCTATAGAAGGAAAAAACGTAGGCCTATATGACAACCTTTGTAGTGGCTACGGTCTCCAAACAGATTATAAAGCAATGGATATCAACGGGACAGCAATAAAGAAGGGCGACAAGAAACTAATATACACTCAAATAACCAATTTAACGGAGAACATAAAAACAAATGATAGGGTAATTCTTGATGGTGTTGAATGGAATGTTATTGAGCCAGGAGAGGTAAGGCCAGCAGTAACAAGAATAATTTATAAGCTACAAATTAGGCAGGGCTAAAATGAAATTTGTCATTGATGTATCAGGAGACAAAGCGATTCAAGATGCAATCGATAAAAAAATACTATCGATTGATATGGCAGTAAAAAAAATCACTATTGATTTGTTTTCTAGCATCATAAAGAAAACACCCGTAGACTTAGGGACAGCAAAAAACAATTGGCAAGCTTCAATAGGAAGTCCGAAGACATCCATCATAGAAGGAACAGATAAAACAGGAGGGCCAACAATACAGAAGATGACAAAAGAAGTGCTGAAGGCTAATTTCTTAAATGACGATACAGTATATCTCAGCAACAATCTTCCTTATATAGAGGTTCTTGAAGATGGAAGTAGTACATGGGCTCCCGAAGGAATGATTAAAACAAGTATTGCTGAGTTTGATGGACTTGTTAAAAAAGAGGATGCAAAACTATGAGCTATAAACTAGCAAGGCAAGTATTAGCAAAAGAAACAGATAGTTTTGCAACCACTAACTCAATTCCTGTTGCATGGGAGAATGTATCTTTTGAGCCTGCAACTGTTGATGAGTATCTAGAGTTTTTCCCTTTGTTTGGAAATAATGACGATAATTTTTTGGTTGGTGGAAGTAAAATCATAGGTGTTCTTCAAATCAATGTTTACACGCCAATAAATGACGGAAGCTTCAGGAATTTTGAGCTATTAAACTTGTTAGAAACAGCATTTGACAATCAAAAGTTTGTTGATAACACAATAGGATACAAAGTAAACATAACAAACTTTCAAATAGGAAGAGCAGACATCCAGAACAACAAATATAGACAAGTTGTAGATATAACGTTTCAATCATGGAGGTAAAATGAAAGAAGAAAAGAAAGAGAAAAGAGAAATTATAGTAGAGAAAAAACAGTTGGTTGAGGTTAATTTTAAGACAATGACATCAAGACAAATTGCTAACAAAACAGGAACAAAAGCAGGTACTTTTAAAAGTAAGACCGAGCTTTGCAAAATAGTAGAAAAAGAAAACAAAGCCAAGGTTATTTGGCAATAATAATGGAGGTACATAGTGGCATTAATCAATAGATTGATTGGAAATGATGGTTATTTGAGCGTTGCCGAGATAGGATCTGATTTAGTGGGTGACGGGATTGATGATTTAGATGATCTTTATGGCGGTGGGGTTGGCTCTGGAGCTAGATTTTATCAGGTCGTGCAGATTGCAGACGCTACATCAGCGATAACTGCTCTTAGTGCGGATCTTCGTGTTGGGGATTATTTCTATAATGATGGACTAACTGTTCTTTCAGCAGGAACATTGTTGACAGATGTAGTTAAATCTCTACCAGGTGCTTTTGATGCAGAGAAAGATACATCAATTAAATCATTTGAGATAACATTGTCAAAAGACAAGATCGATACAACAACACTAACTGATGACCTGAAAACCTATAGAATGGGCAGAGGTGATGCAGCAGGTTCTATAACAGGAGTAACAGAAGTAGATAGAGATTTGTTCTCTGATAGATTCTTAACAAGAATAGAACAGGCTCCAGATGGAACAGGGATGGCGGTAACAAGAGCTACAAACCTGCCAATTTATTTTGTAGGGTTTTTACAGGGGCAATTCCTTAGTGGAGAGACTGTTTCAGCTATTGTTGGGAAAGTTGAACTTGAAGGTTTCACTTATGGTGCAGCCGACGGTAGTGCTCAAGAGTTCACTACAGGCTTCGCCCCAACAGCCGGAGACACATTACAAAAAATAAACATAAATATACCATAAAATATAGGGTGAGTTTTCTCACCCTTATTATAAAAATAAAAGATAAAAGGGAGACAAGATTATGGAAGTTAAGCCTATTGAAAACATTGATGAGAAATATATTTTTGATATCAGTGATGAGCCAGTAGTATTTACATTGGAGTCATTTAGCAACAAAGAAAGACCTGTTGAGGCTCAAATGAGAATCACCATGAAGCCACTTTCTGCAAAAGATGTTGATGCTATTAACAGAAAAGTATTTGCAGAAGTTGGGCAAAGAAACAAAATGAATGAAGACGAATGGCAAGCTAAATATATGACAGTTTGGCTTAAGTATAACTTTAAAGAGAAGATAGAAGGCTTAGAAAACATATATTTTAAAATAAATGGACATCCAAAGCAGATAACAGATCCTAATGAGCTTTATTGTTTAAAAGACAACAAAGCAACCACCATTGTAACAGAAATTAAAAATCTAATGTCTGCTCAGGACTCTATTGAAGAGGAAGAAGAAAAAAACTAATAGTGGCGTTTCTTTTGGTGTATGAGGAAAGTGCTGACTATACCCCTAATATTATTACGGGAAATAGAAAGCACCTAATCTCTTTTGGGAGTAATGTGTACACTATAAGAAAACGCCATATCCCAGAATATGTTCACAATGTCTATTTTTCTAAATGGTTGTCTGCATGGGGCAAATGGAATAGTAAGAACATGTTGCCACTCTCAAAGGGATGGGCGGAACACAACAACAAGACTATAAAAATATTTAACCTTTTTGATACAATAAAAGTGACAAAAGAAAAAGAAGATAGAGAGAAAGAATTAAAGATTTCTAGAAAATAAAAGAGGAGGGGAGAATGGCGGGATTAACAGTTGGGGTCGGTAGTGACGCTAAACAAAGCATAAATGAGTTAAATCAGCTTAAGGCTGCCTTTTCTTCTCTTGCTCAATTCGTAAGAAGTGATGTCGTAAAAGCTTTTGATGATGTGGAGAAGGTTCTTGGAGGTGTGCAAAAGGAAGAGCAGGAAACAACAACAACATCTAGGGATTTACAGAGTGCTCTAGAAGCTCAAAAAACAGCAACATTAAAGCTTGCAGAAAGTAAAAAAGTACAAACAGCAGCAAACAAGGCCGTTGTTGATTCACAAAAAGAAATAATAAAAATCCAAAAAGAACAAATAATAGCACAACAACAATTATCAAGAGCAACAATCAGTCTTGCTAAAGCACAAGAGTCTCTATCAAAAGCAAAAACAGCAAAACAAATAGAATCAGCTAATAACAGGATACTAGCATCTCAAAATAGAGTAGATGAAGCTACAAAAAGACTAAAGGATTCAAAGACGTCTTTAGGTGAAGCAAATAAAAAATTGATAACATCAAAAAATTCATTAAAAGATGCCAATAGTGCTGTCAATCAAATAACAAAAGAAAGCGTTAGAGCAAATAAAGAGTTGTCCGCAATAAGCAAAGAGGTAACAAAAGAGAACAAGGAACAAAAGAGGTCAACAGAAGGGTTAACAGACTCTATGATCAAAGCAAATCTAGCAGCAGGACTTATCCAGTCGGCTGTATCAAGTATCGGAAATGCCTTTAAAGATGCTTTAAGGTCAACAATTGAATTTAATAAAACATTCGCAAATGTAACAACTCTTGTTGATACTGCCGTAGTAGACACTCAAAAGATGCAACAAGAATTATTAGGACTTGACAACAGATTAGGGTCGGCCACAAAACTAACAGAGGGACTATATCAATCTCTATCAGCAGGTGTTGACGCCGCAAAAGCTGTTGAGTTTGTAGGAGAGGCGGCAAAGTTTTCTATAGCAGGATTAACGGACACAGAAACAGCAGTTGACTCATTAACAACTGTCCTTAACGCTTATGGAATGGCCTCTGAAGAAGTGACAAGAGTATCAGACGTATTTTTTCAAACAGTAAAATTAGGAAAGATTAGTGGTGAGGAATTGGCCTCTACTTTAGGCGCTGTTGTCCCCCTCTCATCTAACCTTGGCGTTAGTGTAGAAGAATTAGGTGCAATCATGGCTGTATTCACAAAGCAAGGTATAAATGCAGCAAATGCCACAGCTAGAATAAACGCAGTAATGACATCATTTCTGAAGCCTTCTGAAGCAATGACATCGGCTCTAAAAAAACTAGGGTTTGAAAGTGGGTCTGTTGCGATAAAGGACTTAGGGGGCCTTAGAAATGCTGTTAAAGCAATTACGGACGTAACGGGACTTACTCAGGAGCAACTGCAAGGGTTTCAGAAAGAATTAGAGAATATTTCTTCAGAAGCAAAAAACAGTGAAGAAGAGACTCTTATGATGGATGAAGCTTTTGAAAAGCTAAAAAATTCAGCAGGAGCCTCAAAAGATGAAATAGCAGCCCTTTTCCCTAACGTAAGAGCTCTTCAGGGGGTACTTGCTCTAACAGGAGAAGGCGCAAAAGACTTTGAAGCAGTTTTTAATAGCATGGACTTTGCGCTAGGTTCTGTTGATGAATCACTCGACAAACAGAGAACAACTTTTGCGGCAATGCAAAATAGCTTAGGCAAAACAGCGATAGCAATAGGAAATATTCTTGTTCCGGCATTAGAATTTGGGGCGAAGGTCATTGAAAGACTAAGCGATGGATTTAGGACTTTTCTTGAGGGTAATGCACTAGCAAGAGCAATCACTATTTTCGGAGGCATAGCAACAGCAGTAGGAATTGTTATTGTTGCTATGGGTGGGTTTGCAGCAGCCACATCGGGAGTAACAACAGCAATTGTAGCAATGACAGCAGTTGCAGCAGCAAATCCCATTCTATTGTTAGCAACAGCATTAACAGCAGTAGTGACAATTAGTGCTGCATTTATAGTTAACGCAATGGATATCAACACAATAAATAAAAAACTAGTAGATAGCACAAACAACCTCGCTAATGCTCAAGATGAACATGCCAAAATAACAGCAAAGTTAAACAGAGAATCGGAAGAGCTTTCTAGGATACAAGAGCACAACCTTAATTTGCAGAGAAGACAACTTCAAATAGGTATGGTTTCAGAGATAGAAAAAATAGCAAAACAATACACCAAGCTCAACAAAGAGAGATTTTTAGGTAATTCCAGATTAGAGAACGAACAAAAAAGGCTAGACGAAGTAAACAAGGAAATGAACAAACTTCTTACTTTGACAGAGGCAAACAAAGACGCAGATGGAAGAGCTATAAATAAATTTCTAGATGTTAGAGATGAACTAGGAAAAAGAACCGTAAAGCTAAGCATAGTAGAAAAGAAGATAAGAGATTTGAGAGCGGAAGGCTTAAAAATAGAAGAGAAACTTGCAGGAAGCACTATCGCCAACCTAGAGGGAGTAGAGCAAACAGCCAAAGCCCTAATAGATCAATCCGTACTAGAAAAAGATCTACTATCAATAAAAGAAACATTCCCAAAGTTTTATGAAGAGGTTATGAAAAGACAAAAAGAGCTACTTGCGGAAATGGAATCACAAACAAAAGAGCAAACAACTCAAGAAGAAGTCTTAAAAAAACAAGAAGAGACTAGTAAGAAAATAAATAAAATCACAAAAGAAAGATCTGACTTTCTTGCTGATTTAACAAAAAGACTAGAAGAGCAAAACAAAACAGAGTTAGAACTTCTTACTATAAGAGCCAACAAAGAAATGAAGGAAATGGAACGTCTTTTTAGAGGACATAAGGATTATGAAAAAATAAAAGCTCAAGTGACAACCTTTTATGAAAATGAAAAGCTAAACATAATCAGAAAGACAAATGAAGGTGTCTCGAATGAATATGGAAAAACAGCAAAAGAAATAGAATCATTCTATCAAAGAGAGCTTGACCTATTGATTAGAAATGGTGCTGACAGAGAAAAAGCCACAGCCAATATTGAAAGTAAAATATTGCAAGAAAAAATAAATGCTAATGTTATTGCAGAGTCAAAAATGAAAGAGCTCTTAGACAATTTTGTGAAACTAAGAGAGAAGGCAGACGGCAAAGATTTTGAAAACTACAATGAGTTTGTATCATTAAAAAATGAAGCAGACAAAAACTTCAGAGATCACAATATAAAACAATATGCTGATTATTTACTAAGAATAGGTGAAATAACAAAAGAACAGTACAAGGAAATAATAGGAGAACAAGAAAAAGCAGCTAAGACAGCAGAAGAGGCCTTTTCAGAAACATCTTCTATTTTATCAAGCGTTTTTTCTTCGGCCTCAACAGGAATAAGAGATGACCTAGACGGGATTGCAGGAGACATAGGGAAAGTATCAAAAGTTGTGCTAGATTCTTTTTCAACTGCTTTTGACAAGCTAGCAGATAAGTCGGCCACATTAGGAGACAAAATAGCAGCAGGAGTTACAGCAGGGTTACAAGTTGCCGGAGCTGCACTAGAAATGGTTTTTGATTCGATAAATGGCGATTTAAGTTCTCAACTAGCAAGCTTAGAATCACAATACGAAAAAGACTTAGAACAATTCAGTGAAAAAGAAGAAGATAAAATAGCTATAGCTCAAGAAAACCTAACAAGACAACAAGAGCTTATCAATGGAATGAAAGAGGCAGAGCAAACACAAAGAGAATTAGAACTAGAGGAATATGCAGCTCACATTCAGGGGTTGACAGATGAAGATATAGATAGAGCTCTTGAGTTGAAAGAGCAACAATTAAGAGAGATGAAAGATAGCAAAAAATTAAAAGAGCTGGAGAACCTTGCAAAAGCTAAAGATGCGCTAGATGAAGCAAAAAGAGAAAAGAAACTAGCAGAGGAAAAAACAGCAATAGAAAATAAATTTGAAAAAGAGAAAAACGAAATACAAAGAAAAGCTTTTGAGACAGAAAAAGCAGGGGCAATCGCCAAGGTCTGGATTCAGGCAGGAATAGGCATAATTAGCGCATGGGCCTCATCTATGCAGTTAGGGCCAATAGCAGGGCCAATAGTAGCTAGTGTATTGACAACTGCCATGTTAGGCATAGCAGCAGGTCAAACAGCCGCCATAGCAACAAAGCAAATGCCAGCCTTTGCAGATGGTGTTACTAATTTTGGTGGGGGTACTGCACTCGTAGGGGAAAGAGGGCCAGAAATGGTGACATTAGGCAGAGGTGCTAACGTAATAACAAACGAAAATACAGCAAGGGTGGCAAGAGCATTTGAACAAAACTCAACAGACAATGCAGGCTCTATGATTATTCAAAATGATATTTATCTTGATTCTGAACTAATAGAACAGCAAACAATTGAACGTCGTAGATATGCAGGAAATAGAATAGGGGTCGTATAGCATGGCAGAAACATTTTATCTAAAAAAACAAAAAGATGTAGATAGTGATGGAAATCACCTTTATAATATAGCCAATTCACTTTTAGTTGATGAGATCTTTAGAAGCATGAGCCTAGGCAAATCAAGAAGGAAACATGAACTTAAAAAGCTAATCGGGAATGGTCAAAAAATAATAGAATCACCTTTTAGAAATCCACAAACCATATCAGGATCTATAAAATACTTTTCATATAATAATAGCGACAATAGCTTCAATGAAGTTCGACGTGAATTTCTTAGAGATTGGGCTTATACAGAG
Source organism: Mycoplasma sp. (assembly GCA_024244685.1). Lineage (GTDB taxonomy): Bacteria > Bacillota_I > Bacilli_A > Mycoplasmatales > Metamycoplasmataceae > Mycoplasma_K. Next base: position 20,274 of record JAAEOJ010000137.1, on the reverse strand, counting down.
GATGAAGTTTATCTCTACAGAAAAGAAGATGATAGGTTGACAAGAAGAAAAGTTATATTGGACGTGGACGGTTCGGAGGAATACAATTACTATCCAATAGCAGAGGACATTAAATTCATTATGTTATCTGAGAAGCCTTTTTTTGATAATGTAACAAGCGAATCTGAGGCATATACAAAAACAAGTTCAACAGTAGAAATACCAATAACAAACAATGGTGAGTTTACTCCTTTTGTTGTCAATTTCACCTTAGGAGGGGGAGCTAGCTTTGTTACAATTAAGACGTTTGAAAATAGAGCGGTTAAAATAGAATACTCTTTCATTAGCGGGTCAGAGCTTCAAGTTGATATGACAGACTTAACAATTTACATCAACGGAATAGAAAGAACAAACTTAAGCGTAACAGGGAGCCCATTTAATCTATCGCCCGGAGATAATACGGTAAAAATTATAAGTGCTGCTCCTGGAACTGGAATAATAGAGTATTCAGAGAGGTACACATAAAATATGGCATTTGTAAATACAACATTTAGACCTAATTATGCTGGGTCGTTACCTTTAGGTTCACAACAATTTAGAAACTATACAAGCGTTAATACCTCTGTATTTTTCAATAGCGACTTAAGACCTAACTTTGTAGGTGTTGTGTTTGCAGGCTCTCTCAACTTCAGAACTGGAGAGGTATTAGAGCCTACAATAATAACCCCATTTCTTCAAACGTTTTTTCAGATATATGGAAGAGACGGTGGGCTTAAGAAAGTGTGGTATTACAATCAAGATAGCGATAGTCCTGCCATGAGCCTGAAAATAGAAGTAACAAAAAATGGTTCGGGGAGTGGGACATTAAAACTGGCCTATCTTGATTTCCCTATCTTTGTAGAAGATATAATAGTTGTTTTTATAGGCGGAGAGATTTTCTATAAGGGGTTTTTTGAAAATGATGTAGATGTATCGGAACCAACAGGAAAGATATCTCCTGTTTCAAAAAGGTTAAAGGAAATACTTTATACCGGCACATTCACACTAGATGATCCAAGAGACATATTAGAATCGGTAATAACAGCAACAGCAAGTGAAACCGGGATAAGTTGGAATAATGCCAAGGTTGACTTTGAAGATGCGCTTGATCCCGTAACAATAGAATATCAGGCTGAATCAGTTTACTCTATTGTTGATGAAATGGTAGATAGGGGATTTAATAAGTTCTGGGGTGTGGATACGGAGGATGATTTTTTTGTAGAAGAAGCGCAAACTACAATCCCAACTCAAACCCTTTACTTAGGAGAGAACCCTAAATATGGTGGAATCAAAGTAAAAGAAGACTATGGTAAAATAAAAATGACAGAAGCAGCAGTATACGCCAAAAGAACAGTTACAATTAGTGGAGAAGAAGTAACTCAAACAGAACTTATAGGGACTGTTGGTACGGGTGGTGCCTATCCTGTCTTAGACTTAAGAAAGAAATTTAGAAAAATACAAGGAAAATTAACTGCACCTGAAGTGCTAACCAGTGATACAGCAGTGCTAAATTGGGCATATGGTAGACTAACAGAAAGAGAGGCTATAGTAAGAAAAACCATCACATTAAAAGACTATGACATTGTGAATTATCCTCTTAGTGTGGGGGATACAATAAAAGTAGAGGATAAAGACAAATTAACAATATTAGACTTAGATGTGACAGAGTCACTACTTAATTGGAGTGGGGTAACATTAAGCGTAGGCGGTGGTCGCTTTTCAAACGATGCAATAAGTGTCACATCAGGATACTACGATCTAAAAGATTGTACAAAATGGTATAGGCAAGAATCTATAGGATTCTTCATGAAAGGGTTAACAGATCAAGTGGTCAATATTTACCTATCAGAGAACCCAACACCTACCACTTCAGAAAAAACAACTATAGTTTTAAGAACAACAGGGACATATGGATATTACAGTATTAATTTAAATCGCTTTCAGGAATTTCGATATATAATATTCGATGTACAAACAGGTCCGGATATTATAGTTGATAGCATATCTACCTTTTGTTATCATAGATTGCAACACACAGAGCAAGTCTCCTCTATAACAGTCGAGTACCAGCCAGCCCAAGTTAAATCGACTGTAAAACTAGGAGATTTAATCGATGATGAAAGCTATGATAGTTTTGTAATGGATAGAAAAATAAGAATACTAGAAAGAATAGATAGAATATAAAAGGAGGCATATTATGCCAGAACATATCAATATAGATGTTGATTTTGACGCAAGCATTGATACAACACAAGTTATAGGTGAATCGATAATAGTTCCAACAACACCTAATTTTAAAGGATCTAGATATGTGGTTAGATTGAAATATACGCCATATTTAGGCTCAGAACCACAAAAGCCAACCATAGGAGGACTTACGAAGGTTGAAGGGATTAGTCCTAGCTCGGGAGAGTTTAGAATAGTAGAGGAATCATTAAACTTAACTCACCCTTCACCAAACATTCTTGAGTTTAACGCAGCTCAGGCAGGCAACTCTTATAGTGTCAATTATTATAGATATGCAGAGACGTTAGATGCAGAAAAAACAGTTTTTCACGATGTATTAAGAGAAGTAACAAAAAGTGACGGATTGGACTTGTCAAATACAGCTACTCAGATTTTGATAAATGCAAGAAGCTATTTTTATCTTAGAGACAAAGTGATCATAGAAGACAACCAAGTTGCTGTCACAACTTCTTTGTCTGCATCAACAACTTATTATTGTTATTGTGATGACTTTAAAGGCACTAATTTTTTTGAGGGTGTCTACTCTATTTCTACTACAGTTCCTTCGTTTTCAACCTCTCTTTTGGGATGGTACAATAACGATAGTAAAGCGATATGCAAGTTCACAACAGATGGTTCTAGTAATATTGATTTTGTTGAAAGTCTAGGTTATAAAGAGCCACAACTAAAAATATTAACATTGCGCAACAATTACACATTAAATCAATATGAAGATTACGATATTATACAGTGCGATGGAAGCAATGGAGATTTGACAATCGCTCTTCCCGTGGGGGCTGTTGTCAATGGAAAGAAATTGAGCTTTAAGAAAATAGATAGCTTAGGTAGAGCAACTATCATTGGCACCATAGGTAGTTTTACAAATCTATATTTAGATGAAGATAGATCGACACTAGACTTGTACTATGACAACAGTAATTCTGAATGGAAAATATTCAAGTACAAAAATAAAACAGATTATGGATACATAAACAGTAATGACTACACAAGCAGAAATTTAGGAACAATGCAAGTCCTCTACGATAATTTGACAGGGACTTATGTTCTTGGCGAGGTTGTAAGGGAGTACTCAGATATAGCAAGGACAATACCTACCGGAGTATATGGTGTCATTATGACCGATACAGGAAGTATATTCACCTTAAGAAATGTGTCAGGGGGGGGGACTTTCACAAACAATTTTTACTTAAAGGGTGATATATCTGGAACAACTAGTGATGTCAACGAAGTAACAGGAAGCACAAAGAACCTGGACTCAAATATCTATCATGGTTTAGGGGTCGATATGGGCTCATTAAAGAGAGAACTATACATAAGCACAGACGGAACTGATAACAATCAAAGGACGGTAGATTCTATTTTTACTCCTGCTCTATATGCAGGCAGTATGGGCCTTGGATATAACGCTATTGACAATAATCAATTCAAGTCAGTTACAGGGACAGGTGGTCTTTGCATATTTGATGATGTGTCAGGCGATGGGAATAATATTGTTCAGCTAGATACAGAGGATTACTACTACAAAAACATTTTGACTATAGAAATATAAAAGGGGAATAAAAATGAGAAAAGCACTAATAAAAATAGATCCTTTTGAGACAGGAAAGCAACAAGTATTAGCTTGTGGAGGCTTAAATTATCAAACAAACACAGAAACAATGATGGTCGACTTAACTGATTGGCCTACTATAGATGGAGAAAAAGCATTGAAAGGTGATGTATATTACTCTCCTGTTTCTGTTTTAGGAAATTATTTTATCGCTCTCACAGAATTAGAAAGAAAACAAAAGAAATTTGAATATTGCAAAATGTATTTATTGGGTAGATACCAAGCAGTTACAAATATAGCAAACACAGAAGATAATGGGATAAGTGTTCATAATATATCATCAACAAAAGCAATAATGACAGCAGCAGAAAGAAAAGCATGGATTGAGTGGTATCAATCTACAACGAAAAGAGATGATGCTATTGATCTGAACAACTTTACTTTAGAGCAGATAACACCATTCAATGAGGCTGTATTTCCCGTATCACCTCCTGTTCCAAATCATTATATAAATATAACTTAAAGGAAACATAAATGAAAAACACAGCAACAATACAGGCGATCATAAACTCCCCAATAGTTATGACATTATTGATTTTGATTCTTGTATTTGTATTGGTTTTGTTGTTCCTTTTAATAAAAAACGGATATAGCTTTAAAACAAAAATATTCCAAATAGAAAAAACAACAGGAAACAAAGAAAAAGTAGTTGTCAGTATTCAAGACTTAGAAATTCATTTCGGAGGAGTAGAGACCCTTGAACAAGAAAAAGCAGAAAAAGAAATTGGAAAAATAGAAAGCCAATTAAGAGAGGCAAAATACTTCACCAAAGAACTAACGAGCGACATGTTAACTACATTCACTGAGATTTTTATCTTAAAAAATCTAAACAAACAACACAAAGAATTCAGTAATACTCTGAGCTCTTTAAAGTACGATTTGATAATTGAAATAATAGACATAGTAAACAACAATCATCTAGATATACCTGAGAACGAATGGGAAGCTAAAGAACGAGACCTGACAAAATATCTTTCCAATGTGATTACAGGCAGCATAAAGAATCACTATGACGAGGGATTGATGGGGATTGACTGGCATGAGTTCGATCATAAGTTCTACAATAACCATATCGTAGAGATAGTAAGAAAAGTAAAAAAATATGTTTCAAAGATTAGAGAGATAAGCTTGAAATGCAAAAGAGATGTAGGATTAAAAAATAACCATATAGAGCTATTAAAAGAGTTTTATAAAAGAAAGTAAGGAAATAAAAATGAAAAAAGTATTAATAATTGACGATAATATAGATATATTAAGAGTATTGAAAAAGCAACTGAAAGGCTATGACGTAAAATGTTATACAAAAATGATCCCTATGGAGTTCGTAGCACAATATGATCTAGTGATTTTAGATAGAAAACTTAAAAACAAAGATGGACTTGAAATAGCTTGTGAAATAAGAGCTATATTGCCAGAACAAAAGATAATAATGATAACAGGCTTTGTTGATTTGTTCGAAGGGAACCTAGAAGGACCTTTTGATAAAATATTGATAAAGCCTATCTCTAAAAAATTATTGATTAACAGTATAGAGGAAGTGTGTGATGGATAATGCAATCAATTTGATAATTAACGACTTAGGAGCAGACAGTCTTATTCCTATTTTATTGGTTTATTTGCTGACTGACAGATTTAAGATTTTCCTAAGAGCTAATGTCAAACATGATTGCATAAAAAAGGAGAGGTGCAGAAAACTATTTATAATAATCTTCCTACCTCTCATCATTTCTATAATAGTGACCCTTTTATTTTTCGTCTTTGAGATATCAGCATTCAGCGTGCAACAGTATCTCAAAGACGTTTTTATTAATTGGGGCTTCAGCGGACTAGTTCACAAAATAATCAATAGTTACAAACATAAATAGCTTTATTTTCCTTTAAAGCTATTGTTTGGTAATACTCCTACTATGCTAACATCTAAGTCATTGAGTTCATATATCAATTCTTTTATATCGCCTAGCCCTTTATTTGTTTGAATAGATGACAAATAGGCACAATCTTTATTTTCTATAAATCTTTTTATTTCAAAAAACATGTTACCTAAGGAGGCAGAGTTTCTTGGTTCGTAGCCTTTGAAATTAAAACTTCGCTTTCTTCCATATTATTTCTCCTTTAAATCAAATCTATTGTTACATCTTCATCGTAAAGCCACTCATCAAACAACACATCATCAATATGACTGTTGTCCTCACATTCGCTACATTGAAAAATTCCATTCTCATCTTCTTCTAAATTGCCCTCTACTCTTCCACAATAGTCACAAGTCATATTATCTCCTTTTGTTTGAAATGCTTCCTATCTCAATTTGTAAGATTACATCCATCGTCCATGGCCTGTTTTTTCTGCTTCTTTCTTCAAGACTTTTTCATAGTTCTCTTCTCTTAATCTCTTTTCGCAGCTCTTGCAAAATCCTGCTTTATCGGTAAAACTCAAAGTCTGTCCGCACCCTTTACAATCTTCTTCCATTTTAATCTCCTTTTATTTGATTCCTTTTACTGTTTAACAACAACTTCACATCCCTCATAATTCTCTTTGTTTATAGTAAGACTGAAGAAGCTAACATTTCTTGCTATCCCTGTATTCAGATGTTGACCTTCTTCTCGCCTTCCATTCTCTATGTATGCAACAATATCTCCGTCTTTTATTTCTTTTCCAAAAACATCTACGCAATTCATATTACCTCCTTTTGTTTAGTTGTTCTCTTATCCTTTTTCTAGTTCTTATATATTTATCTTCATCAGACTCAAAGGGAGGATCTTCTTTTCTTCTCACTATTAACCCATAATTTTTATAAACATAAAAAAACATCTCGCATTGTATTATGTTTGTCAATCTTAGATCTAACTTTTTTCCCTTCTTAAGTTTTTCGATAGCCTTCTGTATTTTACCCCAACCAAAGATGTCATAAGCTAAATAGCCATACCCTTCTAAATGTCTTAATGATCCTGTATCTTCGCATAGCCATATCATCTTAAAAACCTTTACTATATTTTCTAGGTTTTTTTGTTTCTGTTCATATTCAATTTTTTCCTTGAGACAATCGCCACAAGCTTCTGAAAAGCTCAGAATAAATTTCCCACAATACTTACAAATCATATTATCTCCTTTCTGAAGATGCCTTAAATCTTATCTATTATTGATTTAGAGAGGGAATACATATCTTTGTTGATAACAATGACAATCAAAAAATACCACCCAATAAGAGAACAGACAAAAACAACATAGAGAAAAGTTTCTAATATTACAGCAATAACAAACAAAACAAAAATCAGAGCAAACTTAAAAATATTCATATTACCTCCTTTTATTTAAAAAATAACCTCTCCAACTGCATTTTATAGTAAAAACATATAAACATGCTACAGACACATAAATCAAAGCGATAGACCCCTTTTTATGCGTCTGATAGCATTCTATGTCATTCTATCTAATCACATAAATGACAGACATCACAATAACGCACCCAATCATAAAAAATAACATTAAATTATATTTGTTCATATTATCTCCTTAAAATTGTTTTAAGCTGCTCAAGCAACTCTTTTAATATAATAATACATTTATTGTTAAAAGTAAAGTATTATTTATAAAAAACTTAAAAAATATTTTAAAACAGCTTTAATTCCTTTTTTAAATAAAATACTTCATCTCTTGTCATAGTTGCCGGATCATCTACATCAAGTTCAACAATCTCACAATCAACACCTATATCCATCAAGCTCAATTCTAAATTGTCACTTTTGTTTAAGCCTGCTTCATCACTATCAAGGACAACAAAAACCTTTTCAAATCTCTTCAATAGCGATATTTGCTCAAACTTCTCAGCAGTACCAAAAGTACAACAAGCATTATCACCTATTCTAATTGCGTCAAAAATACCTTCTACTACCGCTATATTTTTTCCTATACAATTATCAAGATTATACAAAACAGATTTGTGGTGCATAATTTCACCATCTTTTGGGCATGCTAAGTAGCGCATATTTGAATTAGGTCTCACATCTCTTGTTTGAAAAGAAATTATTCTTCCTTTATAATAAATAGGAAAAACTATTCTATAATCATACTCCGCACATGTGTGATCAGCAAATCTAATATCATACTTGTCAATAAGTTTATCAACATCAAAATTACGTCCCTCTAGGTAATCAATATGATATTTTTTAGGTATTCGCTTTCCGGGAACATCAACAAAAGTGACATTATTGATTTTTACTTCTTCTTTTCTTTTTAATGCTGATACCTTGTATTGTGTCAATATTTTGTTTATATCTATATTTTTAATTAGTTTAGGTAGAGTCTCATAGGCAGAATGCCACCCACAGCGCCAGCAATGAAAATAACCCCCACTAACATTAAATCCCATTTTGCTCTTTCTGTCACCACATTCAGGAAAAGGGCAGCTAACATTTAGCCACCCATCCTTTTCTTTTATGTAGTCGACATTATAGTCGTCAAATAGAGCTTTTGCATTCAGAAACATTATTATATTCCCTTCTTAAGTTAACCTTATCAACAACTCTAGCTGCTTCGACTATTTTATTTTCTGCAACATCTATATTTCCATAATAAGAATAAAGATATAGCTTCATAAAATCTCTAACGGCTCCTACATATCTTCTATCCACAATTAACCTCCATAAGAGTTACATCAATAGTATTTCCTTGTCTAATTCCATTATCCATAAGGATTTTATTGAACTCTTGAATGTCCTCTGTTGACATAGCAAAACAACCACCCGAATAGGCCCTAGTATCTTTTTTTAGAGGGGCATAATAACAAGAGTGAAACAACCATCTGCCTATATATTGATTGCCGTCTTTTTGCATGGAATATTTATCAATTTTTTGATTGTTAATGTCATAAGCATCAATAATCCCATGTATGGCAGTGTTAAAGTTGCGCTGCTCCACAAAAGCTTTCAACTTGAATTTCCCCACTTTGATTGTGTCACTATGCTTCATTGATGGATGATTGGACACTGTTTGTAGGTTGCATTTAAAGATCTGTTTTAATCCATCGTACAAAAACAGCTCATCAATCATATTATTTTTTGTATTGTTTTGATAATCGTCTTTGTTTTTATCGTACTTATAATCATAACTTGCCAATCTTCTTAGTATCTCAATCTTTAACATTTCTTTTCTCCTTTTTATTTTTCAACTCAACAAAAACAAAATAAACCTCGATTGCAATTACAACAATAGGAAGTGTCAAAAACAACAATAACCACCAACCCTGCAAAACAAAGCAACCGAACAAAATAGTAGTTACAGACCAAAGAATAATACTTGCTCTTCTAAAATAAATATCTTTTTTGCTTGGCTGTTCTTTTGTTTTCTTCTTTGTCGCTATAACTCCAATAAAGTAAAAGTAAAAATTACAAAAAAACACCATAAAACCGAATAAAACACCGATAAAAATATTCATCTACTTTTCTCCTTCTCTTAAATCAATAACTTTAATCCTCTTGTTGTCCGCCACTTCAATTTGAATGATTAAATCTTTTATATAAGCACTCATTTCATTTACCTGTTTTGTCATTTGTTTAATGCTATGCAAAACAGGCTTTTCCTTGTCTACTGGATATCTCTTGTAATCGTCTATAGTTACACTAATCGTCCGACAAGATATCATTATACTCATCCAGAACACTATCAATATCGCTTGCATTTTCAATTTCATTTTCTTTACTCTCCTTTTCTATTTTAACTTCTTTTCTTTTTTTGTCTCTCTCTTCTATTGCTCTGTTATGTTCTTTAATTGCTATTTGCCTTTTCCAAAAAATAACTTTAAACAAAACAAACACAACAGAAACTAAAACCACAATAACAAAAAGACCTATAGCTCTAATGTCCACTTTTAGCTCCTTTTTTATTATATTTCAGTAAGCTCGAAATCGCTTGTCCATCTAACTACGATTTTGTATGTCCTGTTCGCATACTTATATGAAAAATCCATCATATATCCCTCTAATGCTAAGGCGGTTTCTACTTCATGAATATTTGATGTCATAGGATCGTTTTTTGGTATTTTTATAATGGCTTTTCCTTCTATCTCTTTGTCTTTTACTTCGTCTTTTATCAATTTATAAAGCTCTGTTCTTTTGCTTAAGATTGCTTTTTTCTCCTTCCCCCATCCTATAATTAAAATTTTCTCTGCTTGCTCAAAAACATCGCTTATCACAAACCCTTTTTCTTTTAGTTTCAAAATAGATTCTTCTATCTCTTTTTTGCTATTTAAAATATCCCCTTTAAGAATAACCTCTGTATGGCCTTTCTTTGTTGTTTTTTTTATTTTTTTTACAATTGCTTTATAAACATAATTCTTTTTAATCTTCATTGTTTCCCCTTTATTTAAACATAAACCTTACTGCAACACACACTACACAAATCACAGCGATAAGGATGGCATCTTTTGTGCTTTTACTCATCTTCTTCTCTCTTCCTTTTTTTTATTAAATTCCAGTTCTTCTTTCCATAAAACGTGAATCTTTAACGTCTTCTAATTTTTCTTTCATCTTTGCAAAATTAGAAGAAGCTTTTGATCCCCAAACAATAGTAATTATTGTTCCCTGAAAAACAAGTAGTTGACCGAATAATGGAGAATCAAATATCCTATTGATAATCAAATTACCAACCAACATTCCTACACCAAAAACAACTAATGCCTCACTAACAAAAAAAGCAATCGTCCCCAACACCTTTCCAAAGCTCATTTTTTTCTTTTCTTTGTCTGTAACTACTGTAGCCATAATTATACTCTCCTATTTATTGTTTAGTCTATCTTGAAACTCTTTAAAGGCTTTCTCCTCAGCCTCTTGTATAGTCAATCCTTTTTGATGGATTTGACCAAAATCTTTTATGAAAACCTCAAAGAATGCGCTGCTCTCCTCTTTTCCTCCTGCTATGTTTCTCCCCTTAAATCCCGGGAACGCTTGACATAGCGAATGTTTCGGCCATTCACGACGACATTCGTATTCATCTCTCTCTAACTTGACGATAGAAATAATTCTTGCTGTCTTTTTCATTGCGTGAGTTCTCCTTTTCTTATTTTTCGTTCTCTTTTTTCTTTGTGTAGTTCCCTACTTGAGATAACCATTCAGAACCTATTACAGGCCGGCCAACACTTAATGATTGTAAAATTAAAACCTCATCATCAACAGTATATTCATCATGACGACCTGTAACATCAATCCTCATTATCCCTTGTTTTTTCTCTTCTTTTGTTTGGTTGAGCATTATTAACTGACCAACAGTTGATAAAACCCTGATGTCCTCTGCAACATCTTCATTTGTCATATCTCTGTTGTGTGCTGCCTTTGCAGCTTGAGAAGCGGTAATATAACACAGGTTTCTGATTTGTGCTATTTCTTTTGCTTTTTGCCACCTCCAATCTATTTGATGTCTAAAATCTTTATGGACTCCTTTTTCTCCTGTTACACATGTGATTGTAGCATAATCATCAATAATAACATCAGGAACAAAACTCTCTTGATACTCTAAATTATCGAGAACAGCAAGTAGATCACTATAACTTTTACCACAACTTTTCATGTCAACGATCTTTAGTTGACCACCTCTGATTCTTTTTTTTGTTGCTTTTTGAATTCTGAGCATTTCTTTCGTTTTTGTTCCCTCTTTATCTTTTGATTTGTACCTTATGTTTTTATTTTCAAAATATGGAATTTGTACCTGTTTTTTTTCGCTCTTTGTTTCTCCTGCTAGCATTTGATAATATCGTCTGAGTACAATTTTCTCCTTCATCTCTTTCGACCAAAAAAGAACTTTTAAGCCTGCACTACTAGCAATATATGCAGTATACAATAACATCCATGTTTTCCCTCTTTTTTGTGGGGCTAGAAAAGCATTAACATCTCCTCTCAACATGTCACCTATGGCCTCACCTAAAATGCCAGGAAATCTAAATGTTGCTAACTCATTATCCTCACGAAAAGCATCTACAAGAGCGGAGGTGTCGCTATAGACATCGATCCCCTTCCCTGTCTCCTTCTCAATTCTTTTATAATCAGAGGTTTTTGATTCTGCTAACTCAAGATTTTCTTCAGCCAACTCTCTAATTGTATTAGAATAATTGATCAATGATCTTTTTCTAAGATAGTCATGAGACTTACCAAAAAAATATTCCCTGTTATTATTTAGCTTTCCACTCAACAGATCTAAATTTTCTAGTACTTTCTCAATTTTATCAACTACGCTATCAGACAAATCTGTTTTTTTTGTATCAAAAATATCCCAAATCATTTTTTGTGGGGCCATCCCATAACGCTCAAAATATTCAACAGACCATTCCATCAGCCTCTTATTTGAGGTTGATTGTAGCAACTCAGGTTCATATATCCTCAAAATATCCTTAAGAAAATCAGTATTTGTAATTGACCATATAACAAGCTCCTGTTCATGAGAAAAATCTTGATTAGAGCGTCGTTTCAATTGCATTGATTGGGCTCCTTTGTTCTGGCTTGTTGCGTTTTGTCAATTGATAATTCCATACTGACTCTATAAGTTTTAATACTGAGCTTTTCTTTTCATCATTAGCAATATATATCTGAATCATTTTTTCATTTTTGTCTTTGCTTAACTTTAAAAACCCTAAATTTTCTTTTATAAGCTCCCTGTTTAGCTCCCTTCTAAATTGTTGCGTGCCTTTGCTCGTAAAAATCATTTTTTCTTCCTTTCTTTTATTGTTCTTTTCTTCCTTTGTATATCCCCATTTTTTTGAGATTCTTAATGATTGTGGGACGTGAGACAGACCCGTTTTCGTAATTTTCAATAGCTGTTACTCCACCCTCCTCATATAATTTAATCCATTTTTCCCTACTGTAAATTTTCATTTTTCCCCCTGTGATTTATAATACTAAAACAGTATACATTATTCATGTTGAAAAGTAAACCTATTTTATCATGTTTTTATTGTTGACACTATAAATAAAATAGTTTACACTAAAAACAATATTTAAAGTCATGACAAAAATTAAGTATTATTGGCTATTCAACTTGCTTTGAGTGGCCTTTTTGTTCTTTTGTTAAAATAATACTTTACTTTTAAATATAGTTATGATAAAATACAACAAACACATATAAAGGAGAATAAATGAATAAACTATTACAAGAATTAAAGGAAAAAGGGGAAGATCTAGAGTGGTACCCGACTACTTCAGAAATAATAAATTGCATGTTTAATGACATGGTAAGCATCAGAGAGAACGAAAGGTATAAATACAGAAGAAAAGAACTTGATTCCATCTTAGATATAGGAGCAGGTGACGGAAAGGTTTTTAGGGAGTTAAAGAAACTAAGAGAGAATTACAAAATTACAGGTGGGAGTGGTGCGAGATGGGATTTGGAGTCCGTCCCATACAAACATTATGCAATTGAAAAATCAAAAACACTGATTGATAATATGGATAAAAACATTATTGTTATCGGAACTGATTTTATGGAACAATCTCTAATTGACAAAAATATCGATGTTATTTTCTCTAATCCACCTTATTCTCAATTTGTTGATTGGACATTGAAGATTTTGAGAGAGGCAAATAACGAACTCATCTATATGGTTATCCCTCAAAGGTGGGAAGAAAATAAAGAGATTCAAAAACTAATAGAAAAAAGAGAAATAGAATATGAGATATTAGGTAACTTTGATTTTCTTGAATCAGAGGATAGAAAGGCAAGGGCAAAAGTTCACCTAATCAAATTTGAAATGTTAAAAAGAAGAGGGCTAAGTTCTGCCTTTGGAATTTGGTTTAAGGATCATTTTAAAATAGACTTAGACAATGAAAAGAACTTTAAGGATGCAGGAAAAAGAAAAGAAGAGCTAGAAAGTCAACTCATAAACAAAGAAAATATAATTACAGAGCTTGTTAAAATGTACAACATGAAACTAGAAAATTTTCTTTCAAACTACAAAAGTCTAGGAGAATTAGACCCTGACATCCTTAAAGAGCTCGGTCAAAATCTAGAGGGATTATCTGAAGCTTTAGAGGGGAAAATCAAAGGACTAAAAAATCTTTTCTGGGAAATGGCTTTTGATAAGCTGGAAAGCATCACAAAAAGATTAACAAAAAAATATCGGGACTATATCCTCACCAAACTAAATCACCAGGCATCTATTGATTTTACCGAATCTAACATATATGCTGTGATTATATGGACAGTAAAACATTGCAATGAATATTTTGATGATCAGCTACTTGAGATTTATGATATTCTAACAAACATCGAATCTATGCAAGAATATAAGTCAAACAAGAGATGGAAAAATGATGATTGGAGATATCTCAAGCCCTCAAAAGAAGAAATAGACAAGCTAAAAAAAGATTATCATTGGGAGTACAAAAAAGCAAGTAAAAATAAATCTCACTATTGGCTTGACTATAGAGTGATAGTTAATGCAGGTAGAATGATTGAGAACTATGAATATAGAATGATAAATGGGATAAGCAAAGAGAGGTACTATGAGATACTAGATGTCCTTGTTGTGGCCTCTAATCTAGGATTTAAGGTTGGACCTAATGAGATTGAGACAATACAATGGAAAACCAGAAAGAAACATGAAATATTCGATAAGGATGGTGTCTTGTTTGCAGAATTAAGGCTCTATCAAAAGGGAAGCATGCATTGGAAGTTTAGTCAAGAGTTTATGCAGAAATTAAATGTAGAGGCAGCAAGATTGAAAGGCTGGATTAAGTCTCCTGAAGATGCCTCTGAAGAACTCAATATCCCATTAGAAGAAGTCAAGAAAATGTTTAGAGGAAACATTCAACTACCTTTAAATAATATTAAGCTGTTGACTTAATCACAACGCCTTAATAGAGCTACAAAACAGGCCTTCTCGCTTTGATTTATATTGTTTTAGTATGTTTATGCTATTTAATATAAAAAAGCGTCAGAGGGCCTTTATTTATTCTTTTATATAGATAAGTCCACCTATCTCTATTGTGCTTCCATCTATATACTTAAAGCTACTTTCTTCCCAATCGCTGTTTCCTACCTTAAATCCAGAACTATCACAATGTAAAAAATAAATCTTGTCACCTTCTATTTTCCATTGATAGTGAAGCATAGGGCTTTCTTCGATTGAGATAAAGGTGAAATACTTATTCTCTCTAAAATACAAGTCACAAATGTTGTTATCTTGATTGAATCTATATCTAAACTCAGTGAATTTATACCCATCCCCATTGTGATAACTTGACCAGATCCCAATTAGTCTTTCGTCGGGACATTTAAGCTGAAGGTTGCAAGATGCCAAAATGAATAATAAACCAAACACAAAATATAATTTTTTCAAGACTTAACTCCTAATGTTTTTTATCATTGTAACATATTTTTTCTTAAAAGAAAATAGTTATTGACTTTGCATTAAAAGTAAAGTATAATTATCATTAAGGAGATAAGATGAAAGAGATAAACAGTTTTGAAAGAAAGGGAAACCTTGAGTTTAATACAGAATATCTTAGAGTGAGAGAGTGGGAAGAAAATATCTTTACCATTTCTGACATCCTATGTGAGCTGCCATGCTTAGGTGGAGACAAGTATATAGAATGTCATTATTCTAAAGAAAATAGCAAATACTTCCTTTGTTCTTATGATCACATTGCATATGAACATTGTTATGAAGAAAAAATGTTAATTGTCGGAAAAATGAGAAGTGAACTAGAAAAATATATAAAAAAAATATTGGAACTAAAACAAAGACTTTCACGACTTGATACTAAAGAGTTACAGGAAGAGTGGGAACAGACAGAAAGAATACTTGAGAGGGCGAGAACAGACTTTTTTGAATTAGAGCCAACAAGAGCATTGAGGGGTTTTATATTAGGCGAATTAAAAAAGCGAGACAAAAGTGAATATGAAAAATGGCTTGAGCTGGATTAGTTCCAACACAATAAGGAGAAAACATGAAAAGAAGCATTAGTGAAATGAGCAGCCTTTTAACATTAAGAGGTCATGATGTTTGGAGAATGAATAGCAGACAAATAAAAGAGCTTTATGAATCTACTGTAACACCTGATTTCAATAGGACTTTTGCTTCTTTTAATAGGGTTCTTGAAGAACACTTTAACAAAGGAGATTGATTTATTATGAAAGAAGTTAATGAAGATGATTTTTGGATTGCTAGTAATTGTGTTATTTGTGGAGATAAAGAAAGAGTAAACAAAATTGGATATTGTGTGCATTGTTATGTGGAGTACTATTTGAACTAAAAGGAGAGGGTGATGAATATAAATTACAAAGAAATAGACAAAGAGATGCGAGGGCTAATAAGGATTTTAAATAAAGTTGGGTTAAAATCATATTTTTGCTGTAGTGGACATGGTAGTGGGTCTGGCTACATCTGTTTCGATGAAAATAACATATTCTTTTTTGAAGATATAAGTGTCTTTTTATTCATCTGCAAAAACAAAAAATTGTTAAGTAAAGTTTCAAAAGAGTTCAAGAAATTAAGGATAGATGTGATATTTAGACACAGAGGAAACAATCTCTATGAATGTCAATTCAAATCAAAACTAGAACTAAGTTATCATCGTGGCTTCAGCAGTAGTCTTAATAAGTTTACTTTTTCTCTTTATTGGGTAAGGGTTTCTACGAAAAAAGAGAAACATAAAAGAAAAAAAATATTCAAAGCAAAAAGAGATTCTCTTAATGGTGAATTAAAAAAAGATGGTTTTTGCAGAACATATAAAAAGAAAGTGAGCAGCTTAGATTGTGCTTTGAGATTGTTTAGGGGTGCGCCCTGTCTCGATAGATGTGAGGGGGATTTTTATTCTCCTTGTAGCAGATTTGTATTTAGCAATACTGAAGCAAGACAAGAATTCCTTAAGGAATTAGATCTTTAAAAATAAATACCACTTAAATAAAATAAGGCTGCAAACAAGCAGCCATTAAAGTCTAACTCTAATCAATCACTTCCCAATCTTCAGCAAACATATCACCTTGATCGGGAGTCCAACCAATATTTACTGCACTACCTATCATCATATCTATGTGAGGTTGGATAGTAACATCGCCTTTTAACTCTCTTATATATTCATTTCTTCCTTGCTCAGGCTTAATTATTGAGCCTTCTTGCATATAGATAAAAACACCTTCAGCCCAACAATCTCTTTTGACTTTCTTTTTATCTTTTGTGACTCTTAGTAATGCTCCTGCGAAAGTCTTTTTAGTTTCTCTGTTCCCTGCATTCCCTGTAAATTGTGCCATTTAGTTCTCCTTTATCTTTAAGTTTACTCTTGATTCTCTAAAACTTCTCTCATTTTGTTTTGCTTTTGTTGTATTTTTTTAGTAACTACCAATGCTTGCTCTGTTTGCCCTTTTTTGGTGAACTCTTTTTGTTCTTCTTGTAATTTTTCAACCTCTTCTTTGCCTTCCTTGCTCAAAGTCCTTTTTAGGTTTTCTTTGTTTACAGAACTTAAAGAGTCTATATACAAGAATGTTTCCTTTAAGCCTTCTTCGCTTAAAGTATCTCCGTCAAAAAATTCTTTTGCTCCGACAAATAAATTTTCAAGTTTTTCTTTGTAGTTTATTTCAAAGCAATCTTCTCTTAAAAAATAATCTACTATCTTAATATCTTTAAAAAAATCTTCATAAATCCAACTGTCACAAGGTTGTTTTTGTACTCCTATGACCTTTATCTTTGGGGAGTTCAGGAGCCTTCTTTTTATTTTACACAAAATTGCCTCTCTTGATATCTCTTTATGAGGAGGAAATCTTATTAATTCAAAAGAAATTTTCTCTGTTTCAATATTTTTGTATACAACAAGATATTCATCTTCTAGCCCTAAATCTTTTAGGTTATCCCAATGAGACAATTCAAATTTAGCATTTTCTATATAATATCTCTCTTTCCAAAAAGCATCTCCCCACGACTTAGTGCGGTCTAATCCGGCCTTTTTTAACTCCTCTATAGAGCTTTCCTTTTGCTCTTTGGTGTGGTAGATATCAATCTCAAAAAAATCATTCTCCCTTATTTCTGTATAGACTGTATCTAATTCTATAGCCTTTCTTTCAAGTTTAAGTAAAGAGTCTTTGTCTGCCACTTCCCTACATCCAATATAAAACCCGTTTGATTTGCTATAACAAAGGGAGCCAGTGACTATCCATGAGCGATATATTTTTTCTTCCATATTTCTCCTTTATATTTAAAATTTATTTAATTTTAACATAAAACACTTGAAAAGTAAATCATTATATGGTATTATATATTTATCCTTTCGTCGGGATACAAGACATAGAAGTAAAAACAAAAACTACACAAAGAGTTTTATTCATGCTATCAATGCCTTGATCAATCTTATTACTTCATTGATTAAAGGGGACGACATTGACAGCAGGAGTAAGGCTCTTTTTTTATTTTAAGAACAAAGGAGAAGAAATGAAAACTGAAGAAAAGGTCTGTTGCATAAATGCTGTTGCTAAAATAAGAGAGCTTAACATAATTGAAAAACTATTGTTAAGCGACATAATATCACACCCTAAAAACAGCATATATACCTACTCTAACACACAAATTATGGATAGGTTGTTTTTATCTGACAAAAACTTAATTTCTTTAGCGGTACAACGACTTAAAAAATTAAGATATGTTTCTAGCACTATAAACGAAAAGAGAGAGTTGACTTTGTTAAAAAAATCTAGGGTTTTACACTCAAAGCCATGTTTTTTTATTATTAAAAACCCACAAATATCCATGACCGCAAATCTTGTATATGACTTAATAAAAAAATACGAAAGAAAAAAGAAATATTTTTTTATGACTAATGAAGAAATAGGTAGCACATTGGGCTTTTCTACTAACACAATTAGAAAAGCCATTAAGTGCTTAACAAAAAATGAACTAATCAAGAAAACAAGAGATTCTACAGACACCAAAAGAATCATAACCTCAAAAAACACGAAAGAGATCCATGAGAAGCTTGGGGCTTTATCGGAAAATAAAGGAGCAAAAATGAAAAACAAAGCTTACGAAAAAATGATAGAAAAAGAGGAAATTTGTATCGATCTAAAGCTGACCTGTATTTATAGGAAAGGTGATAAATGTAATACGTTTTCTATTTTTGGATGTAAACCTTGTTTCAAGAGCACAAAGGAGAAAAGATGAGTAAATTTAAAATAGCAGGCTATAAATTAGAGGAAATTATGCATCCTGCTCAATCAAAACTTTACATGATCAAAGGAGAACGCTTTTACAGAGAGATGCCGGAACTATCAAAAAATCCAATCAGATATGATATTCTTTTAGGGGCAATTGATAGTGATGGAGATGAGATATATTTGATCTCTAAAAAAGGGGAAGAATCTCGTTGGATTCATGCTGAAAATATTGTAGGTGAAGATTATCCAATTGATTGATAAAACCATAGTGAAGCGGGAATTCCCGTTTTAGAGAACATAAAACATAAAGGAGAAAGCAAGTGAACAAAAACAAAATCTATGGAAAAATGATTGCCATAAACAACATGATTCTTGGTATGGGTGTTGAGATTGAAGGAGGGAGTTTCTTTTATCATTACGACTCATTAAATAGTGTGTTTTTGCGTAGTGACTCTATCAAACCTATCAATGTGAATGACCTACCAAACGAAAGAGCCTATAAAAATATGTCCGACAAGACATGCAAACAAAACTATAAACATTATATGAAAGAGATAAAAGAATGGCAATAAATGACAATAATCTACTGATTAACGAAAATAGCCCCGAAATTAACGATATTAGAGAAACAACACTCGAAAGCCTTCCAAAAGAGCAATTACAAAAAATATATGAATATTGGAAGGTCACCCAACTTTCTCAGGAAGTTAACCAAAGAGAACAAAAAAGAGCCTTCAATACTCAATCAAAAATAAACCACTTCCTTAATGATAAGAATATAACTAAAAAGACCAAAGACAACTATAAAAGAATACTTGATATTTATATGGATTTCTTAGCACTCAACAGCTACCATATATTAGATTTAAATGGAGATATTGCTTTAAGATTTAAAAGCTACCTCAAGACAGGTAAAAGAACAGAGCCAACCATCACTACTTATATTAGGGGTGTTTCTTCCTTCTATACCTACCTTATCTTTGTCGGCGATATCCAGAACAACTATTTTAAGGGTATGATTGATAAGTTACACAACAAAAGAGCTAAAGACAAAGGGTTAATGAGTGAAACTGATTATAATTCCATCATTGAGCACTACCAGACTAGTAAAAAGTCTAAACTTAATACTCTAATGCCTATAATTATAGAGTTTTTGGCCTCTACTGGTCTAAGAGTGGGAGCGCTGGCAACTATCAAGATAGATAAGGCCGGCAATTACACCACATTAACCAAAGGCAAAGAGGTTAAAGGCTCTATAGAGGCCGACTTACTTACTAAGG
>JAAEOJ010000136.1 GCA_024244685.1 Mycoplasma sp. | reverse complement strand
CCTACCGTAAACCTTTAATTAATTTGGTAATTACTTGTTATGAAAAATCGAATTTTTTTCTTAATAATTTTTGAAAATGGCCGTTTTCTATGCCGGACATCGCCCTAATTTCGGACACCTGGTTTTGTTTCGTAACATGCGAAGGCCAATTTTTTTGGGTCGCCCCCCCCCCCCCAAACTTGTGTCGGCCCACCCAAAAATGTCTCCAAAACACCCTGATTTTTCAGTTTTTAAGCAGAATTTTGATTCAAAAATTAAAAAAATAAAAAATAAAAAATTTCGCCAAATTGGATTATCCGAATCGGAATGACCTTCTAGATGATCTCCTGGAACGATTGCCACTTAACGTGATTTTTTAGATTTTCATCTCGAATTTTAATTAACATATTAAAAAATTCAAAAATTAAAAACTGAAAAATCAGGGTATTTTGGAGACATTTTGGGGGGGGGGGGGCGACCCATTTCGGCGATTCTTCAGGAGGTAATAATAATAGCCTAATAATCAAATTTTTGGTTTTTTTTTGAAAAAAATGCAAACTTGTCCATTTCAGGTGCATCTGGCACGGGGAAGGGTCGTGGGGCCCGCGGAAGGCGAGTCAGGGCGGAGATGCGCCGCCGGGAGGTCCACCGGCCGCGGCGGAGGCTAGCGCGCCGCGCGACGCCGCTCCCAGACACAGT
>JAAEOJ010000135.1 GCA_024244685.1 Mycoplasma sp. | reverse complement strand
TTCCTTATCCTTTCACTACAATTGTTTTTGAGTTTGCTTTTACTCATTCTTGTATAAATTATAATACTTTATATAATGAAATAAACATAATAAAAAACTCTGTTATTAAAGAGTTTTTATTTATTAAGATGTTTTATAGATAAAGATCGCTTTCTATTTTTCCATTATCTTTTCATCATTTTTTAATTTTTTCATCATTTTCTTTAGTTAGTTTGTTATCACTTAAATATAATTCTTTTAATCCTTTTGGGAGTTTTGTTGGGTCAAATGATGTTAGGTTGTTTTCACCTAAATTTAAATTAATTAATCCTTTTGGGAGTTTTGTTAAATCAAATGATGTTAGGTTATTTTGTTGTAAATTTAAACTTTGTATTCCTTTTGGAAGGTTTGTTGGGTCGAATGATGTTAGATTGTTACCTCATAAAATTAATTCTTTTAATCCTTTTGGGAGTTTTGTTAAATCAAATGATTTTAAATCTAAATCAATATATAAACTTTTTATTTTTATATTTGCATTATTTTCTACAGATACTTGCTGGATTTGTTCTACAACATATCCTCTTTCATCTTTTTTGTTTTGAAAACTATTTAGTTTTATATCTCAAGTTGTATTACCAAATTCAGTTTCCATTCATTTAGGCAATACTAAATTAAATGCTAACCTAAATTTTGAATTCTTTTCTAAATCTTCTAATTTTTTTGCTATTTTTGCAGCTTCATCATCACTAGTAGTTAAATCTCTAAAAAATTCTTTATCTAAATCACCATTAAATGAATCTAGTTCTAATTCAATATGATTATTTTTATATTTTTTATCAGCAAGATTATATTCTCCTTTAATTTTTGCTTTAATAGTATCACTTAAAGTAATATTTAAAGTTTCTCTTCCTATTGCTTCTAAATTTTTAAAAGATATTGTATCTGCCTTTTTAAAAACTCACTTTCCATCTACTTGTTCCATTAATTGATTTTCATGAAGATTATTTGGTCTAGCAGATAATAATTTAAAATTCATTTTCATTCCACTATTTTTATAACTATCAAGTTTAATTTCAATATCATTATATTTTTCCTCAGCACCACATGAAACAACAGCTGCAATCGGTGTTGCTATTGTTGCTAATCCTGTTAATGCTCCTAATACTATTTTTTTCTTATTCATATTTCCTTATCCTTTCACTACAATTGTTTTTGAGTTTGCTTTTACTCATTCTTGTATAAATTATAATACTTTATATAATGAAATAAACATAATAAAAAACTCTGTTATTAAAGAGTTTTTATTTATTAAGATGTTTTAAATAAATATTTAGTTTTTATGTATAAAGTTATCTTTCAATAAATCTATTTTAGGGTATTGATCCAAAAAATCTTCATTTCAAACTAATTTATCTTTTGAATTATTTATTATTTTTTTAGCTTTTATCTTATCTGTTTTAGAATATCAAACAAATATTAATTTTTTGTAATTTTGAGATGCGCACTCTATTAAATGTTCATCTAAACTAGGATTTATTCCATATAAAACAATAACGTCACCTTTTGCAATTACTTCTTTATAAGATTTATAGTCTCGTGGTTGTAATGAACGCAACTTATTATTTTTGTAACCTAAATTTTTATTTATTTGAATGATTTCATTATATTCTTCTTTTATTTTTGCTTCTTCCTTTGAACCTATTAAACTAATAAAATTATCCATATTTTTTATTTCACCAATACCATATTTATTTGAAAGGTGAACATAAGGTAAAGTTTGAAAAAACTTATCTCAGTTTTCAACTCATTTATCACAAGCCATTCCATTTTTTACTGTTTTAATTTTATGTTTTCTCATATCTTCTTCTTTATAAAATGAACCATGTAAAAACAATACATCTTTACCTTTTATTTCCGGCGGAACTAAATAATTTATTGTAATTTTATTTTCAAATGAATTTATCATTTTAATAATTCTTTCTGATGTTGGATTTGTATTATAAATATCAAATTTTTCAATTAATCAAGAATTTAAAACAGATTTAATTATATCTTGTAATCTATAATGAAATTTTTGTTTGAAACTATTATCAAAATCAAGAAATTCAAACGGCATTGTATATAATAGATCGAAAGTTCATTTTTTTTCGAAACTAATTTCATTAAATTTTTTAACGTAATCTATAAAATCGTCTATAATTTCAAGTCCCTTACATTTAATTTTTAGTGTTTCTAAATGTTTGTTTATATTATTATAAATATATTGATTTATGTTTTGTGTATCTTTTTTTAATAATAAATCATTCACTCCATTTCCAAATATTATTGTTGTTTTTGTTTGTTTCATTATTGTCCTTTGTTATCTTTTGTTTTTATTTGATGTAATTATTAAATTATTTTAATATTTCATTTTAATCATAATCCTTGTATAAATTATAATACTTTATATAATGAAATAAATATAATAAAAAAACTCTGTTATTAAAGAGTTTTTATTTATTAAGATGTTTTATACATCAAGAGGATTATTATAATCTCTTCCGTTATCTTTTCATCATTTTTTAATTTTTTCTTTATTTTCTTTAGTTAGTTTATTACCATTTAAACGTAACTCTTGTAATCCTTTTGGGAGTTTTGTTGGGTCGAATGATGTTAGTTTATTACTATCTAAAAGTAGCACTTTTAATTCTTTTGGGAGTTTTGTTAGGTCGAATGATGTTAGTTTGTTAAAACTTATTTCTAATTCTTTTAATCCTTTTGGGAGGTTTGTTGGGTCGAATGATGTTAGATTGTTATGAGATAAACTTAAATTTTTTAATCCTTTTGGGAGGTTTGTTGGGTCGAATGATGTTAGATTGTTATTACCTTCTAAATATAATTCTTTTAATCCTTTTGGGAGGTTTGTTGGGTCGAATGATGTTAGATTGTTATGATATAAAAGTAACTCTTTTAATCCTTTTGGGAGGTTTGTTGGGTCGAATGATGTTAGATTGTTAAAAGCTAAATTTAATTCTTTTAATCCTTTTGGGAGGTTTGTTGGGTCGAATGATTTTAGATTGTTATGATATAAAAGTAACTCTTTTAATCCATTTGGGTGGTTTGTTAGGTAGAATGATTTTATATTTTTAAAAGATATTGTATCTGCCTTTTTAAAAACTCACTTTCCATCTACTTGTTCC
>JAAEOJ010000134.1 GCA_024244685.1 Mycoplasma sp. | reverse complement strand
TGAAAATTGAATGAAAAAATTGGTTCGGGCAAATGTTCACCATTCAGTTTTATATTCTCTCAGTATACGCACAATGGACATTGTGTAGCTTGTACAAAAAATTCCGGGCGATACCATCATTTAATAGTGACTTATAGGTGTTCGCAAAAAATCGCCTAAAATAACAAACCACACGCTTTATTGCGCTTTCCCATTCAAATTGAAACAAAAAATTTGTTCGGGCAAATGTTCACCATTCAGTTTTATATCCTCTCAGTATACGCCCAAAGCTCTATTTTAATACTGGCTTATAGATTTTCGAAATATCGACCGAAATTCAACATACTTTGTTTTCTTACACGATTTCTGAACTGCACGGAGCAGATCGACACTTCTTTTCCATGCAGTTAGAAATCGAGCAAATTTATAACACACATAGAAACATTTATGTTACATAAGCCTCACATCAAGCTAAAAACACTCTAGTATATTTGCGTTTTGGAGACACAGCATTTTCGAGCACATTTTCTGAGCCGCATGAAGTAGACGCGTATTTTCCATGTACTTAAAAAAATCTAGCATACTTATTACACCTGCAAACATTATGTTACATAAACACCCTCACCCAGCAAAAAACACGCTAATAAATTCGCTTTTGGATATACATAATTTTCGTGCACATT
>JAAEOJ010000133.1 GCA_024244685.1 Mycoplasma sp. | reverse complement strand
ATGTTTTTAGATTTTTTTGTAATATGTGTAGATTTTTTTGGTGGCCTCTAGCTCCAAATATGTCGAAAATCTGACTTTGAGCCAAAAGTGGCACTTTGAAATTTAGTGCACTCTCACCTGGCTAGGTCTCACTTTAGGGGGTATCCAAAAAATTTCTCGACTAAAAATTCAGATATATGCCATTTAGTATGTGTGTAAAATATTTTTGGATAACTCGATCGCGTTAGCGATAAAAATCGATTTCGAGAATTTTTGAGAAGACGTTATGCTTTTTTTTTTTCTCAACTCTGGAAAAGACGTTATGCTTTTTTTTTTTCTCATGATCATATATGATATATTCATATTTTAGTTCGCGTTCATAAAATAAAATGCGTTCCCAAACATGCAACTCACTGTGGGTTGCATGATTTTAATATTAAGATTTTTAATATTTGTAGTGTGGAATACTAAAAAATTAATATTATCTCGTTCTTCCAACCAAATCCCGCGACATCGCCATTGGCTTGGAACCACTTGTGAGAGCATCGCGAAAGTCACCTAACCAACTGATGCGTTGGAAGGAGTGTGGGAGTGGCCAAACTACAGTCTTCTCCCACCTTCAAAACATCGTCCGTCACTCGTATGCATACTTCAAGTTCACTAAATTTCCCGCGTTCCCGATACATGCAACTGACTGGGATGCATGGTATTAATATTAATTTTTTAATATTTGCAGTGTGTAATATTAAATTTCTAATATTTAGTCATTCTTTCAACTAATCTTCTTTGATATTACCTCTTGGCTTGAGTCT
>JAAEOJ010000132.1 GCA_024244685.1 Mycoplasma sp. | reverse complement strand
CCATTCCGGGGGTCTTTTTCTGTTACCTCTCCATTTGGCGAAAGCGTTGGATTTCACGGTAGTTTACGAGATGATCATCAAGGAACCGATATGACACCGGATGGCGGTAATTGGATAGTTACCCCGATCGGCGATGGAGTTGTGGAAGAGTTTGGAGAAAATAGGATATTCGGTAAATACGTGCTAATCAAGCACAGTGAGCGTGTATACAGCTTTTACGCACATCTTGACAAGATCTACTATGCAGGGACAACGGGCGCAGTGGTAACGGAAGATACAGCGATCGGCATCATGGGGAACACTGGTTATTCTGATAACTCACATCTACATTATGAATTACGGATATGGACAGGAAAAGATATGGAACGGATTAACGGATTGCCATTTATGAACAGGGGGAATAATGGATAATTGGATAGATGTAAATGACAGATTACCGGAAGAGTATGAAGATGTAATTTTATGTTTTTGTAAGACATGGGATCATAATAACCCAATGTATGTAGATATTGGATATAGATCAATAGATAAATATATACATACAGACTTTGGGTATATTGATCCTACCCACTGGCAACCCCTCCCCGATCCCCCGACCTAAACACCTGTATAGTAATTCCTCTTTAACCGGAGGAATTTTTTAATTAATTGTTTTTATTTGTTTGACTTACCGTAAGGTT
>JAAEOJ010000131.1 GCA_024244685.1 Mycoplasma sp. | reverse complement strand
TGCCGTCTTGCTTCTGGATTTGTCATAATTTTGTTTTGGAATTTTTCGTATCTTTTTATTTCAGCATCAAAATAAGCTAAAACAATTTCTTTTCTTGTTTTGCTGTCACATGTTAAAAACGTTTCCTGTATTCCATCTTTGATTATTCTGTTTACAATTTGTGTGAACATCATTTTTTCTTCTGCTGTAAAATCTTTCATCTCTTTACCACCTTATACATACAGTTTAAAGCATTAAGTTATTCTTTGCAAGTATTTAATTAGTTGTTTAGAGATAAAAAAATCCGGCATTACACCGGACTATATTAGTTTTCTTCTTTTGGTTCCTCAAGTATACCAGACTCTATAATCTTATCGGCTAATAGTTCGTTAATCTGCTGCTCTGTAACCTGGTTGAGTGTTTCGTCTATGTTCATTCTTTACCACCTTATATATTAAACATATTCATAATCAACTATTTCATCGTCATTGCTTTTTACAAACTTCTCAAGAGCTAATAAAACAGATTTCATTGAACTATAAACAATGTTGCCTAAAGCATCACAAATATAGCCATCCATTCCCTCTCCACCTAAAAAACAATCTGCAGGAGCAATTTGATATTTATCATCATTTTTAGTAAATATTGACACCTCGTTTTCATTCTCTTCTATAATAGTTTCTATAATCTCGTTCATTCTTTACCACCTTATTAAAATAATTTATTCTCCAGAACCATCACCATAACCATCACCATAACCAGAACCAGAACCAGAACCATCACCATCACCATAACCATAACCATCACCAGAACCAGAACCATAACCAGAACCATAACCATAACCATCACCAGAACCAGAACCATAACCAGAACCATAACCATCACCAGAACCAGAACCATAACCAGAACCATAACCATCACCAGAACCATAACCAGAACCATAACCAGAACCAGAACCATAACCAGAACCAGAACCATAACCATAACCAGACATTATTATTTTATCAATATCATATTTCATAAGATTTATACTCCTGTAGGATCTTAGCTGCTTCTTCCGAAACTGGTATCAATTCAATTTTAGTAAGAGAATTAAGAGGTACAGGAGCTGTAATCTTTGATCCTTCTGATACTCCATTTAATGATAATTCTCTGAGTGTAAAAGCCCCTTTCCAATAATAAATCTGCCTACAATCCTCAATAATCACCTCGCATCCGTCAATTGATTTTACAAAACCACAGTGAACACCGGCAGAATATGTTCTGATTACACAGTATTTATCTATAAACGGATGAGGCTCAACAGTTACAACTTCTTTTGTTTTTGTTGATTCATCATCACCGATTAACATAGCCATCAATTTTAAAATCATGCTTTCTTTTCTTTCGTTCATTCTTTACCACCTTATTAAAATAATTTATACCACCGCTACCCTTTGACAGATAACGGCAGAGATCTTTTCACAACTTATATAAACAGATATTCCTCCTTTTTTTCTTTCGCCCTACAGCTACTACCCTGTTTCCCAAAAGACAAATAACAAATTGTAGTTTTATATTTAAGCCAGTCATACGACTAGTCTTTTTTATGATTTTTTAAACAACTCTAGTACGGATTCTTGAACAATCTTTGCTATATCCTCTTTTAAATATAGTAGTGTTTCTGATTCCACATTTCCCTCTACTAGTTTTTTTACAGTTGTTTTGATTTCTGGATAATGGCTTTCTATGCATTTCTGGAGATGTTTATATGCTCCGTTTGGTTCGTTATCCCACGCATCCGGCTTTTTAAATACATTGTATAACGAAAAATCAGCAATAATGTCTTTCACCTTTTCTGTGACAATGTCCTTTAGATCTTCATTTAATGATTCATCTACCATTTTATACACAATATCGTAAGCTGAATTAGATATAATCCGTTTTATGTTGTTTTCTTCTTCAAAATGCTTTTGACAAGATAACATAAAAGCTTTACTTGCAAGGTATTTCATTTCCTTTTTATCTAAATAATCTTTAACATCTATTTCCATTGTTGCCCGCCTTAGTCTTTTATCTTTTTTATAGCATCAGATATGATATTCTGTGCTTGCTTTACCGCTAATTTTGCCGATTCTGTTTCCATGTTTTCCGGTTTATATGTTTTGTAATTTAATAAAAAAGCAGATAATTTTATAGAATCTTTGTTTTTCATTTTTTACCACCCG
>JAAEOJ010000130.1 GCA_024244685.1 Mycoplasma sp. | reverse complement strand
TAGCTGAATGGGCTGTTAAAGTTCATTTAGGTACCTTATCTATGTGATCAATAACACGTGATGAAAATGGTGGTGACCCTGCTTTAAATACACATATTGGAACTAGTTCATTTGCATTTGCTAATGCAATGAAAGTTGTTGAAGATAAAGAATGAGATTTTTAATAATTCAACTTCAATAAATAATGAATTTAGTTAAAGAATGAAATATGAAATTGATAAAAACTAGTTAATAATACTAGTTTTTTATTTTTATATTTTATATATCTTTTGATTTAAGTTAAGTATTTTTTTTCATGCTATAATTAAAATAAATAAATAAATGAAATAATTTTTATTTAATTCTTCTTAACCTAACTTTTATAGCGGTTAAGTTAAAAATTAATAGTATTATAAAAAAGGAGGCCTTTATGGCTAAAATAAATGTATTTGCTTTAGGTGGACAAGATGAAAATGGTAAGAATTCTTATGTTATTGAAGTAGATGAAAAAATATTCGTTATTGATGCTGGAACTAAAAGTCCGATTACATCTAAGTTGGGAGTTGACACAATAATACCTTCATTTGAATATATAAAGAAAAATATAAATAAAGTTCAAGGAATTTTTATAACACATGGTCATGATGAATCATTTGCAGCTTTACCATGGTTGTTAATTTCAATAAAAGGTTTAACTATTTATGCAACAGAATTTACAGTGGCAATTATAAAAGAAAGAATATCAAAATATAAAATAGGTCACTCAGATTATAAAATAGTTATTCTTAAAGATTCAGAAACTTTTGAAGGTGTTAAAGTAAAAAAAATACCTTTAGCTCATTCAATACCTGGAACAATTGGGTTGGATTTTCAAACTGAAGATGGTTCAATTGTATATTTAGCTAATTATGTTCTTGCTGATTTAAAAGCATATGGTAAAACAGATCTTGAGGAAATTAAAAGTAAAACATCAAAAAAAGGTATCTTATTGCTAATGTTAGAAACAAGTAGAGCTTCATATGTTGGTTATGCTGCTGATAAAGTATCTGTAAAGCCAGTTATTAAAAAAACTTTTTTAGAAACACCTGATAATAAAAGAATTATTGTTGGTGCTTATGATGAAGAAATGTTTACGCTACAACAAATACTGGATCTTGCAATTGAAACAGGAAGACCTGTTGTTCCATATGGTAGAGCATACGCTTTATTATTAGAAATGTATAAAAAATTACATCCCGAAATGAAATTACCTAAAATTGATGATTATAAAAAAATCAAGTCAATAAATAATGCGGTAATTCTTATTACAGGTACAGGCGAAAGGTTATATCAAAGATTTATTAGGATTACAGAAGGAAATGATGTATTTTTAAAATTTAAATCTGATGATACTGTTATTATGATAGCTCCTCCTATTAATGGATTAGAAAAAACAGCAGCTAAAACATTAGATCTTATTTCTAGGCAATTAACTAGAATATATGATGTTAATGAACAAGACTATTATTTAGCGAGTCCATCCAAGGAAGATATAATTAAAACAATTGAAGTATTGGAACCTAGAAATGTTCTTCCTATTATTGGTTATTATAGATATATGGATTCAGCAAAAAGAAATATGGAAAAAATAATGGTAAAAGGTAGAGTTCAAATTCAAAAAAATGGTATGGTTATGTTTTGAGAAAATGGTAAGTTAGCTTCTACAAATGGAAAAATAAAAGAAGTTGGAGATACATTAATTGGTGGATTTGGAGTAGGTGATTTATCTTATGGTGTTATAGCAGAAAAAGAAGAACTTGCTCGTGATGGCGTTATAACAGTTGCAATAATTATGTCCTATAAAACTAAAAAAATGATTGGAATGCCTCATATTAAGACTACTGGTATTATGATTCCTAAAACAGATATAAATTATGATGATTTAATTAAGTCAAAAATAATACAAACAGTAAAAGAAATGAAACCTAGAGATTACAGAATAGCTCAAAATAGAATAAGAAATAGAGTTAAAAAAGCTTTATTTAAAACAATAAATAAAGAACCAATGGTTATTGTTACATTTTATGAAGTTTAAAAGAAACTAATTAAGTCTTTTTTATGTTTTATTTTTTTTTTATGTTTTATAATTTAAATAAGTATGAAAAATAATAGTGTTAGTAATTTAAATTCACATGAAAGTTATAAGATTTTAAAAGACAAAAAAATAATAGGTACATTTATATTAATAGTTTCTTTATTAATGTTTATTTTTAGTGTTCCAGAGGTTAAACTTCTTTCTTCTATTCCTAGATATTCTATTGGTATGTTTTTTGGCGCATTTAGTCCTGCTGTTTATGCTTTCTTTTCTTGAATTAGTATAAAAATGATATTTCCAGAAAAATTAAAATTACCCAAATGATTAAAAATAAATCTCTTAACTTATTGGATAATTCTATTATCTGCAATGTTAATAGCGCAAGCTTGAGGATGAGCATCAACTAGAACTAATATTGTTAAACCAGGATTAATTGGTTCTGAACCTTGAGAAGTTTCTTTTAAAGATTGATTTAAAACATTTTCAAAAAATAAAACGGCTACTTGATTTCCAAGCGAATATGAATGTTGAGGTGGGATTGTTGGTTCATTTATTTGATCAATAACAACTACAGCTTTAACTCCTATTGGATCAGGTATATTAGGAATATTTGCTTTAGCATCATCAATTTCATTAATATTAACAGGTTCATTTATTGGTTTATTTAAAAATATAATTGCTAAAAGAAAATTGGAAATAAAAGCTGACAAATCTAAAAAAGATAATTTAAATAATTTTATAGCAGATAAAGGTTATGCAGCAGATATTGAAGATGATCTTGAAATACAGGAAGAAAACAAAAATCTTATTATGCCTTTTGAAGATCCTTTCTCCGATCCAGAAGAAGCTTATAAGAAAATTAGGTCTACCGAAGTATTTTCTATACCTAAAAATGAAAGTATGGATCAATTGAAAGAAGGGATAAATAAAAATCAAGATAAATTAAACGAATTATTTAAATCATTTAAAATTAATGCTTTTGTATATAAAACGATTGTTGGTTCTGCTTTAACAAAATATATAATTGCTTCTGGTCCAGGGATTAATTTTAAAAAATTTATACAATTAGAATCAAATATTAAAACCTCTTTAAATGTTCCGAATATAAGAATAGATCTACCTTTACCTAGTCAATCAGCAATTGGTATAGAAGTTCCAAACTCTAATCCACAAATAGTTCCTTTTAAATCAATTTATGATGAATTAGATAAAAAATATAATAAAGATGTTTTATCTGTAGTTATTGGTGAGACAGTTACAGGTAAACCGTTGATTTTGTTCTTAAATAAGACACCTCACTTATTAATTGGTGGTCAAGATAAATCTGGTAAATCAATTGTAATAAAAAATATTATTATTTCATTATTAATGAAAGACCCAGAAAATATTTCTTTAATATTAATAGATTCAAATATGGTTGATTTTATACCTTATAATAATACTCCGCATTTATGAGTCCCTGTTATAAAAGATTCTATCAAAGCAGCTCAAGCTCTTGAGGCAATAACTTATGAGATGGAAAAGCGTTTTCAAAAAATTTCAAATATAAATGTCAAAAATTTTGAAGAATATAATTTAAAAAACCCGACAAAAAAATGACCTTATATAGTTGTAATTATAAATGAAATGTCTGATTTAATGAAAGATACAAAACAAATGGTTGAAGCTTCAATTCAAAGAATTACACAAAAATCTCATATAGTTGGAATTCATTTAATTATAGCTACAAAAAAACTTTCTACAAATGTTATTACAGAAACTATTAAGAATAACTTAACTTCAAAAATATGTCTTTCAGTACCTTCGGCTATTGAATCAAAAATAATTTTAGACTCAGAAGGAGCAGAAAAATTAAGTGATAATGGA
Organism: Mycoplasma sp.; assembly: GCA_024244685.1. Classification (GTDB taxonomy): domain Bacteria; phylum Bacillota_I; class Bacilli_A; order Mycoplasmatales; family Metamycoplasmataceae; genus Mycoplasma_K. Next base: position 30,581 of record JAAEOJ010000130.1, on the reverse strand, counting down.
GATATGTTAATTTCTTTATATGGAAAGGGATTAAAAAGATGTCAAGCTGCAATTATTTCTAATAAAGAGATGCAATTAGTTATAAATAAAGTTGAAAACTTTATAAAACCTAAAAGAAACAATTTATTTAATAATTTTAAAGATGAAAAAGAAATTGAAATATAAGGAGATATTATGATTAAAGATTTAACATTAAAGGAATTTGAAAAGAAAAATAAAGAAGGAATTGTTATGGTTGATTTTTATACTGAATGATGTGGAGATTGCAAAATGATGGAGCCAGTTTATAAAGAATTATCAGAAAAATATAAAGAAAAAGTTAGCTTTTTTAGCGTTAATGCTGAGAACTCGGGAGTATTTAGAAAAAAGGGTATATATAATATTCTAAGAGTACCCACATTTATATTGTTTGAAAATGGTAAAGAAATAATTAGAGGTGTAGAATATAATCCGATTCAAGTTATGGAGGGATGATTAAAGAAAGTTATTTAAAAGACTTTCTTTTTATTTGAAGTTTGAATAAAATTATATTTTACAAAATTACCTTTATTTTTAAATGATATTTCTTTAATAATTTAAAAAATAATACTTTGAATTATAGTCTTTATAATTGCTAAATCAATTATAAAAATAATTTAAGTATTATTAATCTTCTAATAGTTTAAGTCCTATTCTCTTTCTATTTTTATCAAGATCTATAATTTCTATCTTGACTATTTTTCCAACCGAAATAATATCTAAAGGATTTTTTACATATTTATCAGACATATTAGACTTGTGTATTAATCCAGCTTCTTTTATTCCTAAATCAACAAAAGCTCCAAACTCAGTAACGTTTTGAACCCTACCTTCCATAATTTGACCAACAGAAATATTATCTATAGAAAGTATTTCTGTTTTTAATATTGGAGCATTATAAGAATCACGTATATCTCTTTGTGGTTGTGATATTCCTTCTATTATTTCTGAAATAGTATATTTATCTGAATCGTATTTTTTTGCTAATTCATTAATATCTAACTCCTTTAATTCTGAAGCTTTACCAATAACATCTAAATTAATTTTATTATCTTTTAAAATTTGTTTAGCAATTTTATAAGACTCGGGGTGAATTGGAGTTGTATCTAATTTATTATCTCCATCTATAATTCTCAAAAAACCTATAGATTGTTCATAAGTTTTTGAACCAAGCCCTTTTACTTCCTTAATTTCTTTTCGGTTTTTAAATACACCTTTTTCTTTACGATAATCAATTATACTTTTAGCTACTTTTGGTGAAAGTCCTGAAACATATTTTAATAATTCTAAACTTGCAGTATTAATATCAACCCCAACTTGATTAACAATTTTTTCAACAATAAATGCTAGTTTATTTTCTAGTTCTTTTTGATTTACATCATGTTGATATTGTCCTACACCAATAGCTTTAGGTTCGACCTTGACTAATTCATTTAAATTATCTTGATAACGTCTTGCAATTGATATTGCAGATCTTTGTTCTACTTGTAAATTAGGAAATTCTTTTTGAGCAACTTTTGAAGCTGAGTATACTGAGGCACCAGCTTCAGAAATTATTGTAAAAGGTATATTTAATTTATTTTTTTGCAAAGTTTTATTTACAAATGTCATTGTTTCCCTTGAAGCAGTTCCATTTCCAATAACAATTACATCTATTTTATAATTATTAAAGATTTCTTCTAGTGTTTTCATAGCTTGTTCTTCTTTAAATAAATATATTACACCAATAGATTTTGGTGTACCTAGTTCATTAATAACAGCTGTTTTACAACCAGTTCTAAAACCAGGGTCAATTCCGAGAACCGTTTTAGATTTAATGGCCGGCGTTAATAATAGGTGTTCTAAATTGTTTGCAAATATTTCAATTGATGTTGTTGAAGATTTTTCTGTTAGCTCAGAACGAATCTCTCTTTCTAAAGATGGTTTAATTAACCTTTTAAAGCTATCCTTAGCGGATTCTTTGATTATTGGTTGATTTATTATGTAATTATTATTTTTGCTTATATTTTTAATTATAAAATCTATGATTTGTGAAGCTTTGTAATCAAATGAAACTGTTATAATTTTTGATTTTTCAGCTCTATTAATTGCTAACACTTGATAGTTTTTTAAATAACTTAGTTTTTTTTCAAAATCATAATAATTTTTATATACTTCTTTTTCATCTATTGCTTCTTTTTTTATTTTTGTTTTAATTAATGCATTTTTTCATAAAAAAGTTCTAATTCATTTTCTAAAATATACTCTATTTGAAATATACTCGGCAATAATATGTTTAACACCATCTAAAACATCGGGAATATTTTTTACTTTTTCATTTAAATATTCTTTTGCCATTAATTCTATATTAATGTTTTTTTTAGCAGATAGAATTATTTTAGCTAAAGGTTCTAATCCCTTTGCTATAGCCTCTGTTGCTTTTGTTTTTTTCTTTTCTTTATATGGAGAATAAATATCTTCTAGTTCTTTTAAAGAACTACATTTTTCTAATTGTAGTTTAACGGTTTCTGTCAACATTTCTTTTTCATCTATCAATCTTAATACAACTTCTTTTCTTTCTTCAAAAGTTTTCTGCTTTGAATAGTATATTTCTATATCTTTAATTTGATTTTCGTCTAAGTTTCCTGTAGCTTCTTTTCTATACCTTGCTATAAATGGTATAGTAGATCCTTCTGAAAGCATATTTAAAACTACATTAACTTGCTCATTTGATAAATTTAAATTTGTGGCTATTTTATTAATTATATTCATAATTAAATTAATTATATATTATATTTATCTTATAATATAAATATGAAATATTTTAAAAATAAAAATTTTATTAATTTAATATTAGGTTCTATAAGCTTAATCATAATGATTGTTACAATAATTAATATTTTTATTGTTAAAAATCCAGAACCTATAAAGCCATTATCTAAAATACCAAATGATTTACCTAAAATTAGTTGATTCCCAGTTGCTTGAACTTTTCCGTTTTATTTTACTATACAATCTAATTTCATGGTTATTATTTATTTATTTTTAACTGGTTTTAATTTGATAGATCCAAAAAAGAAAAAAAATGCATTATTATTTGAATTAATTACATTATTAAATATTTTTATTACGGGAATTGTTTTTTGAGGTGTTTTATTTCAAGAAAACAACTTATTTAATAACGCATTTAATTTAATTGTAAATATAGGTTTACATGCTATTGTTCCTATTATTATGATTTCAGCTTGAAGCATTAAAATTTTTTCAAAAAAACAACAAGAAGTTTTTATTGATTATTTAGAATTTTGAAAGTTTCTTATATACCCTTTAATTTGATTGTTAATTTCAATAATTGTTTATTATTCTTCAAGGACACTTGTAAATTATAATTTTTATTATAAATTTGATAATGCTCAAGATTTCAATAAATGGATTAAAATTCTACAAAGTAATAATATTAATATTGATATTTTTGATAAATGAAGTGTTAAAGCATCAATTGAGGGCTATTGAGGAAATGCTATTTATTTCTTTTTAAATTTTGATAATATTGATGTATGGGTAACTGTAGTTTCTATATTTGGTATAGCTTTATTAATAATATCTTCTTCGTTATTAATAATAATGTTTTCTAATGATAAAACTAGGTTATACAAAAAAATATTTAGAATATAATAATAAAATTGTATTAGAATTATAAGTATAATAAAAAGGAAGTTAAAATGTATAAAAATAAAAAAATAAATAAACAAAAAGTAAGAATATATTCTAAAAATAACAAATCAAAAACAACAATACTTTTTGTTCATGGTTTTGCTTCATCTAATATGTTTGCAAGTAAATTGTATAAATTAAAAAATAGTTTTAATATTGTTTCTATTGATTTATATAACTCTGAAAAACCAGAAGAAATTGATTTTAAATTAATGTCTAAAGTTGCTGAGGGTGTTCTTAAAAAAATAAGAAGTAAAAATATAGTTGTTTTAGGTCACTCTCTTGGAGGTGGTATACTTTCTAATATTTATGATAAGTCGCCAAATATAAAGCAAATAATTTGAATGGCTACAATAAATCCATTTATGATAAATCATATTGTATTTAAAACTTTAAAAGCTCACCATGATGAAGAGGGTTCAAAATTATTGTCTAAGGTTAGTGAATTAATTAAATCTCGTATAGAAAAAGCAAGCGAAAAATCTGAAGATGCTTCTCCTAATTGAATTTTAAAATTTTTAGATAAAGATAGTCCATGAGCTAAAGTTATGCATGAAACAATATTTGATGATAAATTCATAAGTCATTTAGATAAAGCATATAAAAATACAGTTAACAAATCTTTATATATTATAGGAGAAAAAGATGGTGTTGTGGCAACTAAAGTATATACTAAATATGTAAATCAAATAGGTGGAAGCCCAATAAATATAGGGAAAAGTCATAATCCTATTAATGATAATCCTGAACTTATTAATAATGTGTTAAATGATATTGCTGAAGATATAAAAGGTAAATCATATCTTCCAATGTTTAAAATATTTTAATTAAATAAAAAAAACTGTTTAAATACAGTTTTTTTTATTTAATTATTCAGCTTCTTTTTTAAGTAGTTCTTTTTCTTCTTTAGAACCTGATTTAACGCCTTTAAGATCAAGAATTGTTACTTTTTCAAGTCCAGCTCTTTTTTTCTCAAGTGCTTTTTTCTCTTGTTTTTGTTTTCTAGTAAGAACTTTATTATAAGCATTTTCTACTTTTTTAGAATTTTGAGCTTTATCAATTGCTGAATCTATTTTTTTATCATTGTCTTCTTTCTGATTTTTTATATATTTATTGTATTCATCAATAACTTCTTGAATTGTTCCTTTGTATAAAAATAATTTTTCAGGAATATAGTTTAAGTTACCACTTGTTAATTCACTAAATGATTTAATTGTTTCATTTAAAGGAACACTTATACCTGGCATACCTGAAAATTTTTCAGCAACAGAAAATGGTTGAGTCAAGAAATTTTGAATACGTCTAGCTGAAGCTACAGTTTTTTTATCTTCTTCTGTAAGACCATTAAGACCCAAAATCATAATAACATCTTGTAATTGATTAAACTGTTCAAGAATTGTAAGTACTTTTTGAGCTATTTCATAGTGTTCATCTGAAACATATCCACGTGCTAAAAGTTTAGAGTTAGATTCTAATGGATTGATAGCAGGGAAACGTCCTTGAGCCGCTATATCACGATCAAGAATAATTGTAGAGTCAAAGTGAGCAAATGATGCAACAGCTGAAGGATCAGTAAGATCATCTGCAGGTATATAAACAGCTTGAATAGATGTAATTGAACCATCCTTAGTTGAACCAATACGTTCTTGGAATGCTCCCATCTCATATGTTAAAGTTGGTTGATAACCAACAGCAGATGGTAAACGCTCTAAAAGTGATGAAATTTCAGCACCAGCTTGAACAAAACGGAAAATATTATCAACAAATAAAAGAACATCTTTCTTTTCTTTATCTCTAAAGTTCTCAGCAATTTTAATACCTGAATAAGCAGCTCTAAAACGAGCTCCAGGCACTTCGTTCATTTGTGCAAAGATAAATGCTGTATTATCAATAAACTTAAGCTCTTGTGCCTCTTTTCATAGCTCGTGACCTTCACGAGTACGTTCTCCTATACCAGTAAAAACAGAAAGTCCATTATGGTTTTTAATAAAAGAGTTTATAAGTTCTTGAACAACAACGGTCTTACCAACACCAGCACCACCTAAAAGACCAACTTTACCACCTTTAGGAATAGGTAAAAGTAAATCGATTATTTTAACACCAGTCTCCAAAACTTCTGAAGAAGCAATATTTTCAAAAGCTTCTTTTTCAGTTTGAGAAGCAACCATAATTTCTTCTCTTTCAGTAGCTTCTATTTTTATGGTAGCTGAATCATATGGATCACCCATAAGATTCATAATACGACCAAGAACTTTACGTCCAACAGGTATAGTAATACCTTTATTATCAGTAGTAGCTAAATTTCCAATACCTACACCATCCATTTTTGAAATAGCATAAGCTCTAATAACTTTTTGAGAAATGGCTTGTGCGGCTTCAAAATATTCTGTTTCATTAAAGTTTGTTATAACTTGAATTAAAGCTCCTATTTTAGGGAGAGCTTGATCAAACTCAATATCAACAACTTGAGAGTTTATAGAAATAACTTTACCTTTAATTCATGTGGGCGTTATATTATCTTGAATTTTTTCTTCAGTCATATTAAATTTCCTTTCTTGTTATAGCGTTTAACACACGTCCATCATCACGAATATCTTTATATAATTCATAAAATTTTTCATTTTTTCTTAAATAAGAGTATGTTTTTAATAAATAGTGTTTTATCATTGGCAAAATAATTTCTCTAAGAATTAATATGAAATTTTCTTCTTCAATTTTACGTTCTATAATAATTTCTCTAATTTTTTTACCAATAAAATCTTCCAATAAATATTTATTAAGTATATTTTTAATATAAATAACTTCATCTTTTTTTTCAAAGAAGTTTAAGTACTTTTTCTTGAATAAGAATAATAATAATGTACCTGTATTATAATCAAGAACATCTGCCTCGGGTTGAGTTAATAAAGCCATAAGTACTTTACCTGATTCAATGATATCTGCATTTTCTTCGGAAACTTCACCAGAAAGTCTAACCATTTTCATTGCTTCTTCATATTGTGAAACTGTAAGTTTAAGTCCACCAGATACTGAAGAAAGTGATTTTGTTTGAGCTGTTGAACCAACACGAGAAACTGAATAAGGAATATCTATAGCTGGCCTGTGTCCTGAATTAAATAATTTTTTAGAAGTGAAAATTTGTCCATCAGTAATAGAAATAACATTAGTTGGTATATATGAAGTAATATCTCCAGCTTCTGTTTGAACAATTGGTAAAGCTGTAATTGATCCATTACCAAAATCTTCATTAAATCTACCTGCACGCTCTAATAATTTAGAGTGTAAGTAAAATATATCTCCTGGATAAGCTTCACGAGCAGGAGCTGATTTCATTAAAAGTGATAATTCACGATAAGCATCAGCGTGTTTTGATAAATCATCATAAATAACCAATACATCATCTCCATATTTTTCTTGAAAATATTCTGCAATTGTTACACCAACATAAGGAGCTAAGTATTTTTTAGTGGCTGTTTGATCAGCTGAAGCTGAAACAACAACAACTTTATCAAGCATTCCAAATTTTCTTAATTTTTCATAAATATCTAAGATTGTTGTTTTCTTTTGCCCTATTGCGACATAAACTGTTTTAACTCCAGTTTCTTTTTGTGCAAGAATTGCATTTAAAGCAATAGAAGTCTTACCTGTTTGTCTATCACCAAGAATAAGTTCACGTTGTCCTAAACCTATAGGAATAGCTCAATCCACTGAAGATAAACCTGTTTGTAATGGCGCATCAATAAAATCTCTTGAATAAATTGGTCTAGCAAGTCTAAATACTGGTCTAGTAGTTGTTTTTACAGATGTTAATTCTGCATTTTCATATGTTGTTAATAAATCACCTTCAACATTTATTATATTTCCTAAAATATTTTCTGTAAATTCAATTGAAAACTCTTTTTTAGTTGGTTCAATTTCATCACCCATATTTAAAGGATTGTTAACTGAAATATCAAGCATAGATATATATGCTTTATTTGTTGTGGCTTTCATAACAATACCTCTTGTTCCATTTTTAAATTTAATGATTTCATTAATCATTAATTTATTTTCACCTGAAACTTCAATTATATAATCTTTTATTTGTGTTATTTTTATTGACATATTTTTCTCCTTTTATAGCAATGCTAATGAACTTAAAGTTAATAGCATTACACCTCCTATAATCATCACTAAGAATGTACCTCTCATAAAAATAATCGTAATTTTTTTTATGTTTGATTTAATAGATTTTCTAAATGATACTACTAATGTAAATAAACCTGTTAATGCTACTATTATTCCGATAATATCGAATGAAAATGTAGAAAATTTTTCGGTATTACTTATCATTTTAACTAATTTATTTCCTGGTGGTAATTCAAATGTTATAGAATTTTCTATATCAGAATTATATAGGTTTATTGCAGCTTTTATTACATAACCTTTTTGTGATAATGTTTTAATAAAGTAATTTAAGTTATAATTACCTATATTAACTGCTATTCTTGTAAGGTTTTTTGGATCAAATGGTGCATCATTTGAAATAATATCATCTATTGCTTGGTTATTAAATTTTCTTCCTGCCTTTATAGAATCATCTCTTCATTTTGTTATTATTTCTTTAACATTACTTCCTATAATTAAATTTTGAATATATGAAGAATATGCTATTCCACCAAAATATTCATAAACAAATATTTTTGATGGTGATGCGAATATATCAATTGTTTTTGAAATTGTTTGAGATAAAGCTTCAGATACTTCTTTTGGAGATTTAAACTGAACAGCAATAATTTTATTTATTATATCTTCGAAAGTATAAACTCCTGAATTTACTTTTGAATTTATAACCTTAGAAATAATTTTATCAATTATTTTAACTGCTTCTGTTATTTCTCTTTTTCTATCTTTATCTTTATATACTTTTTCATCAGTAAGAAGTTTAGTTTTATAAAAAGTTTCAAATGTTTTTGTCTCTATAGATGTTAAATATCTTTTTTGTAATTTAGTATCATGAATAAATTTAATTAATGATTCAAGACCTAACTTTACTGAATTAACTTTATAAATAAGAGAACCTTCAACTTCCAATAATTTAACTCCTTGTAAATAAGTTGGTAATTTTGAGTTAGAAATAGTTTTTATATTATTTGAAGAAATTGCTGAAATATTTTTTGTTTTATTTACTTTGCTTAATACATCTGACATGTAAAGACCTAAAACTTGACCTCTTGTCTTGTTAAATGCATCTTGTTCGTTTCTAAAAATTTGATTAATAGCTTCAATAAAATAAGGTGCTACAACTCACATCATATATTGTAATGCATCTTTATATGCTTGATTAACAACAATCCCTATTCCTGGTTTTGGTTTACCAAGATCTTTAATCTTATTTTTAGAATATAAAGAGTCTCAAGGAGCTATTTTTCCATAGTTATCAATTAAAGGTTTCAATAATTTCTTTTGTTCAGAAGTTAATGAAGCATAATTCCCTGCTTCTCATGATTCAATAGCTTTTACTCAATCACCTTGTTCTTTATTTAAAGCTCCTTCTCCTTGAAATATTCTACCTAATGCTCCAGCGACAATTTCATTTGCCATTTTACCTATTTGACCTGATTTCGAAATTATCAATTTTTGAGCAATTGTATTTGCATTACCAACATTTGAAATTAAATAAGACTCTCTTTTTGTATTGCTTGATGAATCTTTAGAGAAATTATTTATTCATTTATTATATAAAGCTGAAACTAATTCTAATTGTTTTAATATATTGTCACCTGTCGCTAGTTTAATTTTCATTTTACCTGCAGATGTTTTTGCTAGTGAACCATTTTTTGGGTCTTGTTCAATTAAGCTTTTGTGTGCTTCATTTGAATCTTTTATTAATTTTATTAATAAATTATCTTTAGTTCCTAAGTTATTAAATTTATTTTTAGTTCATTCTCAAATATCATGATTAATTCCAAATGCAGGAATTCCGCTTTTTGTTGCAATTAATGGTGATTTTGCTTTTGGATGGAATCATGTTGGATTTTCTTTCATGAAGAAACCACCTTTAAAGTTAGCTTTAGCTGAAACAGGGTTTGATCAATTAGCAAATACTTTACCAATAAGAATTTTATTAAATTTATCTTTTTGATTTGATTTTTCAACATGGATAATATCTTGGTTTTCAACTTTACCATCTACAGCTTTAATTCCTTCTGGTGTTTCAAAGAATATTCTTTGACTTGTTGAGACTAATGAAAAAGGTAGTTCTTTTTTTGGATTTAAAGTATCTTCATTAATACTCATAATTCCGGGTTGTAAAAATAAATCAATTTGTAATCATTGAGTATTTGTTGAGGAAGGTAATTTAGATATTGAAATACCAATAGGCTTAATATTTTTACCTCCTTGGGATTCTCAATCTGTAGGATTAACATATAATGATGGGTTCGGTTTTGTAACAATACCATTTTCATCAAAATTAATATCTATTTTGTTATTAGAATTATGAAAAGCATCAGATCCTTTTTTATCAAATTTTAAACTTAAAGATATTTTACCTGAACCTCTAGCCATAAAGAACCTTAAGTGATTAGTTTCTTTAAAATCAATACCTCTATAAACAAAAGGTTTGTTCTCTATTTTTCAATCAGATGTAATATAATAAGAACTAGGGCTAATTGCATCTTTTAACATTTTTTTGTTTGGTTCAATAGGGTCTGCGTGTCATGAACTAGGTAATGATGTTGTTACGGAATTTGAAACAGACTTAATGTGTAAAGTTGAATAAGTATTATCTAAAATACCTCAAGAAATACCTTTCTTGATTTTTGCGGTTTCTTTTTCTACTGAAATTTCAATTGAAGAATTAGAATCTTTATTTTGAATACTGGGATTAATATAAATACCTATTTTTTCAAATTTACTAGTACTTTTATTCATTATAGGTTTTAATTTTATATAAGGGATTGTAGTTGGTTTTGTTGGTGAGTCTAAATTATATTTTAATGATAAACTTTCATCTCTAACAAAAATATCACGTGAATTTAATAAAGATTTAATAACTGAGTCAGCTGATTTACCAGCTTCTAACTTCTTTTTAATTCCACCGAATTTATTATTTAATACTAAAGAATATTTATGTTTTGAGGAAGCAACAGATTTATCTTGAATTTTAAATATAACATTTTTATCTTTTGGTATTGAATTAAAATCAATTTCAGAAATTTTATATGAAAAATCTTTACTTTGTTTAATTTCTGAACCACTTAAAGATGTTGCATCAGTAGAAAAATATTCATAAATATGCTGAGGCTTAATAATATGAAGGGGTTTTGTAATACTAACCTTTTTAAATTGATTTAATATTTGAGTAGTACTTTTTACAGTTTCAGGATCATTAAGTTCTTTTAAAACAACGGCTGTTTTTGCTTTTAAATCATTCAAAATACCAGGCGGAAGAGTATGAGCCATAGATAATATTTCAAGATCTTTTTTATATTTATTTATTGTTTTTGCATCTCCTCATTTTTGTTTTGAAAGGGAATTAAAAATAGATATAACTTGCTTTAAAGCTATATCCCCTGCATCTTTAAGATTTAATGCTGGTAATGTTAATAAAACTTTAGGTGTTTCACCTTCTCCAAGACTAGGTAAAGCGGAATAAGGAGTAATGTCATTTTGATAAGAAGAATAATTGATAGAAGGAATAACGGGAATATATCTTTTTTCTTTTTGATTGGCTATATTAGCAGAAAATATACCTACTATTAGTAGACCTATATTTGCAAATAATAATCCTATAATTATAAATGTACGTTTAATTATATTCATTTTTTTTAATCTATTTTCCATTTTTTCTCCTTTCAATTATAAATCTTTTAAACTTAAATTAATTATTTTTTAATATCTCTAAAATTTCTTTTCCATTTTCTTTAATTAATTTTTTTGCAATAATACCAATTAAGTATCTTTTTTCTAATTTTAATTTTGCGTAATTCAATGAATCCTCCATTGATAAACGTGTATTTTGAGTTTGAGCACTAATATTATAAAGTTCTTCCAAATTTTTATTTGCTTCTTTTAATTCTTTTGATAATGCCTTAGTATAACCAAGCATATATTTTTCAGAATCAATAGCATTTTTTTCTTTTAATTTTTCCATAAAATCTTCTATAAGTTTTGAGATATATTCAAAAGAAATATATTCACTATCTTCTGAACACAGTAATAAAACACCTTCACTATTAGAAACATAAAATAATGAGCTTGTAATGAAATCATAATAATTGTTATTATTATCAAATATACGAATTCATGATACCGATCCAGTTCCAACGATTTCTTCGTTTGTTTTAGATAAATTTATGTTAATTTTATTTAATTCAAAATTAAATATTTCGACTTTAGCAGGATCTGTATTAATATATTTATTAAATGAATTAGATATAGTTTTTATTTCTAACTTTCTCATTATAATTCCTCCTCTTCCTCTTCAACATTTAAAGCAGCAAATGCAGTTGCATTTGTAAGGAGTTCATTAGTAATGTTTTCTTTACGAACACGTTGAGAAATAAGTACGATTTTAGAAATTTCTTCATCAATATTTTTTTCTTTATCCTCAAGAGATTGTAATTCTCTTAATTTAGTTGATAATTTATATTCAATTATAAATGAGTAAATTTTCATCTCAATAGTTAACGCAGATAAATGCTCGGCTACAGTAGATAAATCTTTTTGCAATTCTGTTGAATTTAATTTTATCCCTTTTATTATTTTAAAATCCGATTCATCAACTTGTGATCTAAAATTTGATAAATCAACCTTTTTTTTATTAAGTGGGAATATACTATAACTTTCCACTTTTTTACTTACTGAATTTAAAAATAATAAATCTGTTTTTTTAAACATTAAGTCTTGAAATGCACTTAATACTTGAAATGAAATATTCTTAAATAATATAATATTACCTAAATATTTATCTTCCATAACATTTAAAACTTTTAGGTTGTTTCTTTTGAGCAGTTTACCTAACTCTTCTCCGACAACAACATTAATGTCATTAGGTTTATGATTCTTTTTAATATATTCTAAAATAAGCTTACCTGAGTATTTAGAAAAAGAACCAGCGCCTTTTGTTCCTATTATAAAATGTAAATCTTTATTTTCAGGAACAATATTTCTTTTTGTTGAAAAAACAGCAGGATCATATATATTGAATTTTTTTTGCATATCAATTATTAAATTATTAAATATAGCATTTCTAAATTTAGCTTGATTAACAACTTTTTTTAGCTCTGAAATATCTTTCATAACAACAACTTTTTGAATATTAACAACTTTTTTAAAGTCGTTAAATGTTTTTATTTTATCATTTAATTGTTTTAAACTTGCCATTTTATCACTCCTTTTTTATTTTTACTTTAAACTTTTATCTATTCTTTTTAAATATAGAACTCTTTTTTTTCTTTGTTAAACTTATTTCCGATGCTGAATTTTTAAAGCCTAATGTATTATCATCATCTTTAGACATTTTTGCTTCAGGTGTTTCAATAGATGTTTCAATATTTGCATATTGTTGTTGTTCTTTTAAATCATTTTTATTTTTATCGAATGATTCTACAATATTATTTTTTGTGACACGTTCTTTATAGTTTTTTGAACCATTTTTTTTATATTTATGATTTAATTCTTGTAATCAATAATTAGAGAATAATAAAACTAATTCTGGTTTTGATGGTTCAATACGAGAAATAATAATATCTCCTAGTTTAATATAATAACCTATATTAATATTTGCTTCAATAGCCTCAATAAATGTAGCAATTATTATTCTATCTGAAATCATTAATTGTTTTTTTTCTACAGCTTTTTGAAAAACAGTTTCTCAAGTAAATAATTTTATTAATGAAGTAGCTGAAGGTGAAATTTTAGCTATAGGTAATATTTTATTTGAGTAATATAAATTATCTATTAATACTGTTTTTGTAAGACTGATTGAATTACCATATGAAAGCACCTCAAATAAAAATTCAATATAATTATTTATTACTTTTTCTATATATTTAACTTCTCAATTTTTACTATATTCACGTAATATAATTTGAATTGATAAGAACGGTGTTGACACATAATTTCCTGTTAAAAGAATTTCTTCATATATTTTTGAAATCTTCCTTCTGGCTAAATCAAAATTACGATTAACAGATTCAGCTGAACTTGCCAATTGTTTTGACATATCAGCGGAAGATTGAGGTGAAGATGAAATAAGATTTATAGCATCTGTTGTTTGTATAATTTCTTCATACTCATTGTTATTTGAGTCATCTTTATTTCCGAAAATACCCATTTTTTTTCTTTTTAATGTATTTGATTTACCAATTTTTTTATTTGTTTTTTTCATTATTTACCTTCTTTCTTTTTTATAATACTTGTTTTTTTATTGTTAGAATTTGTTTTTATTAAATTTATTGTTATATATGCTATATCTGTAAATGATAATATAGACTCTATTAATATTGTTATCATTAAGAATGTTATTACTAAATTTGGTCCCATAATATTAATTATTAGGGAGGTGTGTTTTAATGCTCCTATTGTAAATATAATGGATAGTATAATTATAATTGTAATTATTGTTCCAATTATAACCGATTTAAAGTATTTTGAATAAACTAATAGGTTTGCAAAGTGAGCTATAATAACACCTATTATTATTGTTAATGATGTCATTAATAGAATTGCATACGATATACCTCCATAAGAAGGGGCATCATACATATTTGGTAATGATTTAACCATAATTAATCCAAGTAAAGATACAAACACAATAAATATTTTTAAAACTACTTGATTAAATAATGGGTTAGTTTTAAAAATGTTATTCATTCTACCTGAAAAAAATGCATAAGTAGAAAATAATATTAATAAAGCTAAATCAGCTATTATTGTTATAGTTAATGGGAGCATTACTGGGGCTCCTATCGAAAATTTAATAGATATTGATAATAAAGTAGTATAAATTAATAATGTATTTAATCCACCACTAAATCTAATTGAATTTCAAAGAGTTTTTGTACCTATAATTACATACCTGTTTGTTAATGCACATCCTATTAAAAATAATATAATACCTGAAATCATAGTAATGAACATATAAAGTAACGGTTTTAATGATTCTGTATTTGTTCCTCCATTATTTTTTAAAGATAAAGATAAAATTATTGATGATAAAGATATTATAATCAAAGGAAAGAATGTTGCTAATGTTCTTTTATAAGAACCATTATATTTCTTTTTCTTAAATGAATTTACAGATAATGTTGTTAGTGAAGTTATCGAACCAATTGATAAATTTAAGTAAGATAAAAAAACTAATAATGATGAGCTGTCGCTACTTTGAATTGATAAAATAATTATAAAACCGATTATCGTTATTAAAGGACTTAATATATATAATAATAACTCATGAAATAAAATAACGAATGCTTTTGTTCTTGATCAAACAACAAATCCCATTGATGTAAATAACGTTATTGTTATTGATAACATTGAATAAAGGAAAAATTCTTTTTGCTTGGGAGTTTTTATGTCATACTTATCAGCCAAATCGCCCATAATTGCAATAAGCATCATTCCTAATGCTATTGCAATAAAAATAATTATTAATGCTAATGATAATCTTTGCTTAAACCTAACACGCTTCCTAAACATAGGAGGTAACATTGCGGGTTTAATATTAGAAATATTATCAACAAATTCATTTTTTTGTGCTGATTTCATTTTTCTCCTTTAATTAATGTATTGTTGGTTTATTGAATATAATTGTTTGTTCAAAACCTACATTATAATCTTCACGCTTTAATTTTATTATTATACGTGTGCTTTTCTTGCCTATTTCTGGCTTTTTATATATAACATTACATTCTATTCCTGGAGGTACTCCAATAATATTGTCTGCTGTTATTTCTTCTACTGGTTCACCACTAAAATCTATATTTATTGATAAATCAGATGGTCTTATATCTTGTAAATTTTTTAATACTTGATTGTATTTAAGTCACATTAGATGTTCTGATATTGTTCATTTAAAGAATAATTTTTTAATAATGAACTTTGTTTTGTTACCAGAAGAAACTTTAATCTTAACATCTACTTGTTTGGTATCTTTTGATGGTGGTATATATTGTATTCATTGAATATAATATTCTTCTGATGGTTTAAAGATTTTTTCATGCAATACTTTCGGAGGATAATCTTGAATATATCTATTATCAACTTCAATATCTTTAGCTGTAAGTTTTTCTAACTTATATTCATAATATGTTTCTTTCATAATGTATTGCTTTTCAAATATATGTTGAATTCTTTCGCCACTATTTTTTTCAACAGTATTAACTTTAAACATAGCTATTCTTGATTCGGGTAAAAAATTTATTACTTCTAGTTCTTTAATAAAGTTATAAGGGTAACCTTCAACTATCTCAGCTTTTTTAATTATATCTTTAATTATCTTTCTATTTCCATTTTTTGCTTTAAATAATAACTGAGGGGTAACTGTTTTAGGGTCAAATATAATGGAACCATTTTCTGTTTTAATATCTGTTTCAACTCTATTTTTATATTCATTTCTTGATATTTCAAACTCTAAAGTAATAGGAATCGGAACTATTGCTGTTCTATATTTAATATGTAAAACTACTTTTGTGAACCTACTATTATCATCTATTAAATTTTTATCAAACTTAACGTCATGAATTTCAACATCTGCAAGACCTTTATAATAAAAATCTTGTTTTTTAATTTTTAAAGGTGGAACTTTACGAGAGTGTGCAATATATTTAAAATTTTCTATAGGTATTGAATGAACAAACGCCTCTGCTGCTTGACGAATTGTTGACGCAAATTCAAAAGCTACTCTTTCGTTAAATAAACGTTGTAATATTTTATATTCAACTTGTAAATAACCTACACGTGAATCTATTGAAATTGGAGGTATATAAGATATTTTTTGGATTTTTACATCTTTATTGGGTTTAACTATATTACTTTTTAAAGTAATTGGAGGGGGTGAATCTAAAAAGCTTTGAGATATTTGATAACTTTTAAGATCTTCTATTGTTAATGTAGCACCTTTTTTAACTTCTTGATTTATTAACTTAAGAACATTTACATCAATTTCTCCAGTTATAGATAAATCTTTTAATGTTTCTTTATCTTTTTTATTATCAACTTCGACTCTAATTCTTTGAATTACGGGATTATCATCATTCTCTGATTGAACAGAGAATTGAATTTCAATATGAGTGTTTTTAGCGACTGGTTTGACATTATGTATAATAACATCTGAATATTTATTAGCTATATCATCAACTGTTATTTGTGTAATATGGCCTAAAATAGCTTCTGGTCTTATTTTGAAAGAACTAGGCAATGCAGCATCTTCAATTCTTTCATTTTCAGTATATTTATAATTAATCTCTAATCAAAAGAATTTTATTTCTTGTGATTCATTAAATAATCTAACTTCTAATCTAGCTATAGATGAGTCGCCTTCTGGTCTTACATAAGTACAATCCGAATATGTAAATCTACCAGAAATTCATAAGTGTTCTTCTCCAATGTTTAACAAAGGAAAATCATTTATATATTTATCTCGTAATTTAACAAATTCAGATTTATTGTTTTTTATTAATTTCATTTTAATTTTCCTTTTGTTTTATTATTGATTATTGATTATTATAATAATTATAATATTATTTTAATTAATTATTATCTTTTTATTTATAATCTCATTTTTTTACGTAATCTAATTGTTACTAAAATTCCTGATGCAATTCCTATTATTGCTGTAATACCAACTATTACTATAATTAATAGACTTGTCTTAGATGATATTTGTGAAGCTGTAGTCAATCCTTTAACCACAAAACTAATTGGACGGAATCCATAAACTTCTAAATCTGAATATTTAGGATCATCTTTAATAATTAGTCTTGCGAATATATGTTCACCATTTTTAACATTTTTAGGAATTGAAGTTGATCAAGAACGTTCTTCTCAACTATATGAATTTTTATCTGATTCTGGTTGTCTTGCAAATTCTCAAGTAAGAGAATCAGAATGTGGTATTGGTTTACCATTTATATCAAATAAATTTTTAACAGTTTTGTTTAAACTAACTTTTGCAAATCCTGATTGTGTTCCTTTAACAACAAAAGCAACTTGTTTAGTTATATTGTTATTAGGTTTTTGTAAATTTTTATTATCAACTGCTCTTATAACAACTGTTGATAAGTCAATAATTTCTTTTAATCCTGAAACAGTTTCTCAATCTGAAATTACTTTTTCAGTTGCTTCTACCATCTTACCTGTTTTCGGATCCTTAACTAATACAGGAACTAATTTACCATTAGCATCTTTTTTAAGTTTTGTTTGTTCAACAACAACTAATGAAATACTATTTATTAATCTAACTTTAATGTGATCACCAACTTGTAAATCTGTAGGTGATTGATCTGTTCAAATAAGCTTATTATCTGCAGGAGGTTTAAATTCTCCTGGTGCTTTTTTAACAACAGTAAATTGTCATCTAGTTCTACGTGGAGCATTTGGAGAAACTAAAGCTGATCCATATCCAGATTTTCCAATAAATGATATTGTTGGTTTTTCTATTCTTTTTATTTTAGTTATTAATTTAGAAATAGTTATAGATTTTGTTACTTTATTTGATAACTCAAATTGTGAAGGTGTTGAAGGATCATTATCTTCATCCACATAAAGTTGTGCGGAGACAGAATCGCCATTATATAAATTATCTGGAGGTGTTTTAGAATTTCATATTGTTGATTCTGATGAAACTTGTCCTGTAGATGAATCTAATTTTTTGATAACATACTTGATTTTTAAATATGATGAATAAGGTTTTTTAGTTACAGGGTCTATAGTAGATTTTTTCCTATCTGTTACAGTATCCAAGTTTATTAATGTTGGTATTTTTATTGATCCATCACCATCATATTTACCTACTTGAATAAGTTTTGAAATACTTACACGATTAACCAATAATTGTTCTTTAAGATTTTCAATCCTTACTTTTTTCCATTCGTCTTTTTCAAGATATCATGAACCAGTTTTATTATCTTTATAAATATGTATTCCTTTTTTAACATTATTATCTTTAGGGTTTAATACATATCCTAGTTTTGGTTTTACTCTAAATCTTAAGAAGTTGTTTGTTGGAGTACCTGTTAAAGGAGTTGAATTATTAAGATTTTTAAAGAAACTTGGATCATGTCATGTCTTACCATCATCATAAGAAGCTTCTATAATAACACCTTTACCATCTAGTGTTTTTTCGTCTGCTTTAGCTGATAATATTCCTTCTTTTTTAAATCCTATAACTTTATGGATTATTTTAATATTATCAGGGTTTAATTCTAGCCCCTCTATTCTTCTTCAACCACCTGAGTAGTCAACCATTACACCGGCACCGTTTTTGTATTGTCCTGGTTTTGAATATAAATATTCTCTTTTTCCTGAAGCTGTTTTAACTACAGCGATATCTTTATCATCTTTAGGTGATAACTTCATACGGATAAATTCACCATTATTTAAGTCTTTTGGTGGAACATCTGTTCAAGGCAATGCTTTTAATTCTTTCTCTGATAATGATGCTGGATTAACTTTAGAGTATTGATATTGTCATTTAATACCTTTACCTTTATATCCTGTGTATTTTGAACTTAATTTTGGTTTTGGTAGTACAGTTGAATTGTTTCTGTCATAAGAATTTCCATTATTAATTGATTCTTTAATATCTACAACAACCCCATGTCCTACTCTACCTTTAATAACAGGAATAGGTGCTGGTACACTTGATACATCAATAGATTCTTTAAGTCCAGAAACTACAAATTTTAATGGTTTAAGATTAGCTTTGTAATTTGGTTCTAATTTATAAGAACTATTAATTGTAGTTATTGTTATTTCAATAGTATCTCCATTTCTTAAGTCTGTAGGAATAGAGTCGAGGTGTCTTTGTGTACCTTTACTATTAATTATTGTGAAATCTCATTTTCATTTTGCATTATTTTGAGGTTTTGGGCTTATGCTATAAACAGCATTACCTGAAATTCTTTCTGTAGGTTTTTTAGAAAGTGTTAATTTTGCTTTTTGAGGTGTTGTTGTAGGTAATACAAATAAACCACGAACAGGTAAAGGTGCAGGGATACCTTTAGTTTGTAATGCACTTACAGAACTTCTAACATCATAACTTTCTTGAGATGAAGCAAATGCATCTTTAGAATACATTTTAGGGAACATAATGTCTTTAATAGGGTCATTAAGGTGATTTTCTCACATGAAACCATATCCTTTTTTAGCTACAAAACGAACTCTAATAGCATCACCAACAGATAAGTTGTGTATTGCACTAGGTTTTTGTCATGTTCCTTCAAGATATTCAGAATCTTTAAGTCATTTATACTTATTATTTTTGTGAGTTAATACATCTGTTCTAACACCTTTATTATTTAAAATATAATAACCATTTTCAGCAAATTGGTTTGAAGTTACACCACTAGTTATGGCACCAGAAATAGGATGAAGTACTTGTACTTCAATTTCAACTTGATCTTTTATTGCAAAATTACGTTTATCAAATCTTACAGTACCTGAACCTTCATTTCCATCAAATATTGCAGTAGGCATTTTTATATCATCTGTAATTGGATCACCGTTTGTGTTATATAGTGAATCTTTATTATAAATATGTGTATTTTTAGGTATTATAATTTGTTTGCTAAGATTTTTAACTTGTGTTGCACCTAAAATATGTGAAAACTGTACATACCCTGATTTATCTCTTACTAAGCTAGGGTCATCATCAATTAATAAGTAACCATCACGTGCTCTTAATCTATATTCAACAATATCTTTTTCCATTAATGTTTTTGGAACATAACCAAATCAAGGTATTGAAGAATCTGGTGCTTGACCAAAACTATGTCACCCAACTTTAGTAACATTATTTGAATCTGTTCAAGAAGTGTCTGTACCACCTCTTTTAACTCTATACTCTAAAACAAATCCTTTTCATCTATCTGGATTACTTGGAGAAGGTTTTTCTGGTGTTGGAGGTATTTTATTTCCGCTTTTATCTACAATATCAATTAAAGGATTATCTTTTTTAATATCTCCTGTTTTTTTGTCTGTTAAGAATCTTGCTGAAGGGTTTTGAGGATTATTGAAACCTTCAAATGTAGCTGATGTTACTTTAATTCCATTAACATCTAACTCAATAATAACATTGTAATCTGAAATGAATGTTTGATCACCAAATTGTGGTGCTACTGTTTTTGCATCAGGGATTTCATATCCATCATCTCCAACTATTTTAATTTGCATACCTTTGAAACGAGAAGACGTTTTTATATTTTTAGGTGGAATTTTTGATCATGAACTTCATCCATTAGGATTAGACTTAGGATCTACTTCTATTGTTCTAAACTCAAAATGAGAGTGTCTTGGTGCAAGAGCATTTATAGCATCTCTTTTTAAAATGTCTTTTGGATTTCATTTATTTACATCTAATTTATAGTAAGAATGTCCTTTTTGATCGATATCATTACCATCAA
The DNA here is from genome assembly GCA_024244685.1 of Mycoplasma sp. GTDB lineage: Bacteria > Bacillota_I > Bacilli_A > Mycoplasmatales > Metamycoplasmataceae > Mycoplasma_K. The sequence goes on along the minus strand of JAAEOJ010000130.1, from coordinate 9,261 downwards.
ATTTTATTGATGCTAATGATGCTGTTCTATCTTTATTTCCTGAAACAAATATAGGTTTTAATTTACCTGCTTTTGTTGCAAAGTATTTTCAAGTCATGTTTTTACTTGTTGATTTTATAATAGGAAGATTTTTATCTTCTGTATCAATAATAATTGGTTGTACTAACGAATTAGTATCAATTGATTTTGTTAAAGATGAGATTGTCATTTCAATACCTGCAGTTGTTGCAAATATATACTCTTTTTTATCTGCTTTATTTATTACATATCTAATTTTTAATTTATGTAAATCTTTATCTAATGAAGCAATTCCTTTACCATAATAGTTTGTTATTGCAGCTGTTTCACCTGCTGGCATACCTTTAAAGGCTAAAATATGTTTATGTCATGTTTTGTCATCAACTGTATATTCTATATGACCATGTTTTTTTCCATCTTGACTATCAGGTACTATTGCTAGAGGATTTTTTCAATTGATTTTATATGTTTTACCATCAACTGAAGATTTTTTGAAAGTGTCCATGAATTTTTTATCTAATGGAACAGCTATTTTAACTTTTGATGCATCTAATTTAGTTACTTGTTCTGGAGTAGCTATTTTTGGATCTGATGTTAATTTATAGTTTTTATCAACAGGTGCAAATCTAATAAATATTGATCTATGTTCTGGAATTATTGTAGGCATTTTATTTAATCATTTTGGATTTGATGAAATAACCGCATTATTTTTAGGGTCTGCACTAGTTGATCATTGAATTTTTAATCCTGTTGGAAGTTTGTTTAGTTTTTGATCATTAACTCCTGCTTTTAATAAAAGTGTATTATTAAATAAATTATATGATTTTGAAGTTAATTTAGTTACGTCAGTTGTGAATATTACATTTACTAATTTTGAAAGGTCATTTGGTTTTGCTTCTTCATCATCAGAAACTTGGAATCCTTGTTTAGTTGATGTCCATTTCATAGTTAATGTAGATCTATCAAAGTTGAATCCTTTTTTAATTAATTCTTTAAATTCTGATAATGTTCCTGAGAATTTATTACCATTTTTAGAATTTGCTTGTATTTTATAAGGTCCTTGTGTTCTTGTTGTAGTAGCTGTATAAATAATATTTAAACCAACTGTTTTAATTCATTCTTTTCTTTTTGCTTTTGGAACAGAGATTATTTTACCAGAATCATCAACTGTTTCATATCTAATACCTGATTTTCCATCTTTTGATTCTTCAGGGAAGTTTCCTTCTAAGAATAATTTTTCTCCATTTGATTGGAATAAAGCTTGAGTATCACCTGATACACTAATAGTTTTAAGGTCATTATGGTGAACACCAATTTCGTATACTAATTTAGAAGCATCAATTCTTACAGGTATAATACCGTCATCATTACCTCATGTTGCTGGATTTTGAGTTGAAGCAACAAAGTTTACATTTTTAGTTATAAATCTAATGTATAAAGATTTATGTCTAGGGTTAAGTGCTACATTAGAAATAACCTCTAGTAAACTAACAGCATCTTTTCAATCTTTTGAATCTCTATTATTATTTGGATTCTCAGAAACTGTTCATTGAAGTTTTATATTATGTGAATTTAATACAGAATCTTTTAAATTACCCATACGTGACATTGAAACTTTATTAACTGTACCTGAAAGATCATAATCTTTTCCTTCTCCACCAATTAAATCTGAGAATTCTAAATCAACTCCTTTTATTGTAGTGTATTTTTTAGTTTCAGATTTTTGAATATCTCAAATATTAACTCATGTTTTGAAAGAAGCTGTATTAATTTCAAAAGGAACTTCTTGACCCATTTTAAGAATTGAATCTGATTTACTTGTTAATACTCATTTTGCTTTAACACTTGCATTATTAAAATCAGTAGGAATTTTTGGTCATGGTGCCCCTACTTTATGATTTTTAAATTTATTACGTAATTGAAGTAAAGCCCCTAATAGATCTGCTTTAGTTATTCATTTACCTCCATATAAATAACGTATTTCTACATCATTATATTTTTCTTGATTATTATCAACTGATGAGTCTTCTATTTTTTTACCAGATAATTTAATTGAATTACCTTGAATAATAACTTTACTTAATTCGTTTGCGTTAACATTTACTCAATATTTGAAATCTCTAACACCATTTGTAGTTGTGTTTGTTTTTAATTCAGAATATGCTTGAGATGCTGGAACAGCAAGGAATGTATCATCATTACGGTATCAAGTTGATTGCGCAGAAGGTTTAGCATCCGCTTTAACAGCAACACGCACGTAAACTTTTCTGTCTTTTTGTTGTTGATATTTTAATGATTGGAAATCAAATTTATCATCAGATCAATTCTTTTTATCAGGTGAATATTGTAATTTTAAATGCATAGATCTTAAGAATTTTTCTTGTAGTAAATTATGTTTAGATTGAATATGAACTATGTAATCAGCTTTTGATTTTGTTGAACCTGAAACATTAATAGTGTCTAATTGTTTAAGGAATTGTTTTGCATTAATTCATTTTCTAAATCTTTGATTTAAACCATTTTTTGAAATATCTATATTTGTTGCTATAACATCAGATGCAATAAATTTTTTGCTAATTGAAGCTCATTTAGCGAAAATTGTATGAATATTTAAGTTGTTATATATAGGAGATATAGTGTCGTTGTCTTTTCATTTTCTTGATGCAATTCAATTTTGCATTTCAGAAGACTCCATATTAATTTTATCTCCGACTCTTTTTGAACCAGCGGCTATTTTGTAAACTATTAATTTTCCGGCAACTTTTAATTTTCCAGATAAGTAAGATTCAAAATCAGTTTTATTTAATCAAATTGGTTTTAATGTTTTATCTTCAATTTCATTTGAAACAGATTTCTTAATTGCTTCACCATTTATATAGTCTATTGTATATTTAACTAAAACTTTTGTTTGTAAAGAAGAATCTTTATTTATTGCAGCAATTTTAGATGTTAATGGTGTTTGGTCTGGACCTAAACCATCAATATCTTCAAAAATATTGATATTATATGTATCTCCAGAAATTCCAATTAATTTAAGATCCTTAGAATTAGTATTAACAACTATCGGAATCTTTGAAGTATCTAATCTTATAGAAGTACGTACTCAATCACTAATGCTCAACTCATTTAAGTATGTATGCGTTTGGTTTTCATATCATTCAACATTATGCTTAGTTTTATTTGAAACTGTATCATTTGTTATAGGTGTAGTTGATAAATTATCAACAATAGGAACCAATCTAACTCAAAAGAAAGACTCTCCCTTTTTAAATGGAGTTATAGTTACACGGAATCCATTTTGAACATCAGATACCTGTCCTTTTACTGTGTTTGCAGGAATATTTTTAGAATGAATATCATTTCATTCTACAATACCTTCTTTAAGTTCGTCCTTGTCAGCTGATGGAATAAGACTATATTGTAATTTCATTCTTTTCTTTAATAAATTTGTTTCTGTTAATTCAGATGGTAATGATACAATAACACCATCCGCTACTGTTTGTTGACCAAAGAAATTAATTTTGTCAAATTTATTACTAATTTCTGATACTTCTATTATTGAGAAAAACTTATCAACTGTTGATGGGTTTTGTAATCCGTTTACACGTTTTGAGGCATCTTCTGTTTGACGTATTGAATAACCTGCATTAGCAACTATACGTATACTTATTCATGAACGCTTAATTTGTACTGCTGTAACTGTATGATTGATTCATGTTCCATCTAATTTGTTGTGTTGTGTTTTGTCAAATAAATTTATCATTCAATCTATAAATTGCTTTTTAGTCATTGAAGAGTCAAGATCTTTTAACAACTTGTGACCTTCTTTAAGTCCAAGTTCTTTTAATCTTTTTACTCCTAAATCTGAAGAGTCGCTTCAATCAAAGTCTTTAAAGTTAGATATTGAAAATTCTAAGTGAGTATTATTTGGTAAGTTTGCTTTTGATTTATCAACTGTTATTCCATGTCTTGAATCACCTATTATTTGAACTTTTGTTAAGTCTGCAGATTTGATATCCACATAAGTTAAAACATCTTGAATTCCTGAGCTGCTTGTAATATCATGAACTTTTGTATCAGAAATTACTACACCGCTTTCAACGTTGTATTGTTTTTGATTTCATACATATTTGAAAGAAATATGTCTTTCTGTATTTTTATCCGCAATAGTAGTTGGTAATGTTTTTATTCAAACATTATTTTCAACTGAATATAAAATATTTACATATAAATTAGGGTTTACAATTTTTGTTTCCGCAACAGATCATTTAAGTTTTTTATTATCAATATAACCATTTCATTTGTTTTTTAAGTCATATTTACCAGTAGCTTTATTTCATCAACCTAAAGTTGAATCTCCTGTTACTTTGATTTTTTCAGCTTCTTTAACTAAAGAAGAAATATCTAAATATCTTTTTACATTTTTTCTTGAATCATCTGATAGTTGAACTGGACCTTTTTCAGATTTAAGTATTGTATATGTTGCTTTAACTTTGTATTGAACTCTAATATTATCTGTACCTCATGTACCATCATATTTAACTTTATAATTATTTTTATCAAATGAATAAAGACTACCAACACTTAAACCTTTTGAAGTCTTTACATCACTTCCTGATAGAACTAGTTTGTTTGCTAAATATTCTATAAATACATCTAGAGGCATAGCATTTGTATTAGCTCCCTTAACATTAACAAGTGAGAAATAGATTTCTAGACCTTCGTATGTTCCGTTTGCGTCTAATACACCGTTTACATTTGATTTTAATAATTCTGGTTTAATTAATACATTTAAATCTTTAGTTGTTCCAGAAAGTGTTATTTTAGTTGCTAAGTCTTTTTTATTAACATGAATAAACTTATCAATTTGTGTAGCTGTAGACTTACCTCATTCTACAAATACTTCTTTTAATTTTGTTTCTGATTCCTTAGAAGCAATGAAATTATTTGCATCAGAACCTTTACCATTTAGTATTTTAAATCCTAATTCTTTTTTAAAGTTAATTTCTGATGGAAGTCCATTTGTTGCATAATTTTTTTGGAAATTAAATCCTCCATTTGCTAATTTTTCTCCTGTAGATAAAATCATAAATGTATCAAGTCCAAAATTAGAATCTAATTCTTTTTTGATTGTTAGTAATTCTGGTGACACTAAATTATTTGTATTTCCAGTAATTGAAAGAGTCTTTAATCTTTTTGCATATGAAGTTAAATCAATTCATGTTTTTGCTTTTTTGCTTTTTTCATTCAATAATACTTGATCACGATTAGTAGGACGATATAGTTTATTGTTTGAATTTCATCTAACTTTAATATATTGAGCTCTTAAATCATTTCATTTTGGTTTGATGTCTTGTTGTTTTAAATCTGTATATTTTTCACTTCCATCTTCTCAAACTTTAATAGCTTCATTTTTACTATTAACAGCATTCTTACCGTTTCATTTAATATTACCATTCAATCAATCTACAAAATCTTCTCTTAATAATCAATGACCTTTTCCTTCTTTTGAATTTAAAGCAAAAGTTGGTTGAATAAATTGTTCGAAATTGAAGGTTGATATTGGATTAAGTTTTTTTAGTGCATCAGCTATAGTAACGTTACCAAAATCTTTACCAATAACTATATGACGTGTATCACCTGAAATAGAAATATTTTTTAAATATGAAGTATTTGTATTTACTAGTGTAGGTAGTTGTGAAGCTTCTTTTGATTTAGAAACATTAATTGCATCAACTTTATTTCCTGCTTCTACAAAATCTGATAAATGAACTTTTGTTAATTTTGTTCATTCATTATAATCTGAATTCTTTGGATTAGATACCGCTTTACCATCTCAATCTTTAAATGGTGTTAATCTAAATGAAAGGATAGGAAGTCCTTTTTTTGGTTTTGCAATAGTTATTTTAAATGAGTTTGGACCACCAGTAATACCTGTTGATGGATCTGCTGGTATATTGCTTAAAGCAGGAACATCTATTCATGTTGTTCCATCTAATGTATATTGCATTTTAATACCTTTTTTTTCTAATTCACTTGGAGTTAATTCTTTTCCGATTTTAACTTGAACTCCATTTTTAGCAGATAATTGACCAGAAAGCTCAATACCTGTTGCTGTTTTCATGATTGTTTTAAAGGTAGATACGTTTTTATATAAATATAATAATGAAACGTCTATATTTGTTTCTTTATCTATATGTTTACCAGAACCATCTGTTAATTTAAATTTCTTTTTATCTATTTCATTAAATCTAACCTTGAAGTGAGAAGGTATATATGCAGAAGGTTTTGCTTTTAATTCGCTAATAAATTTTTGTTTTTCCATTCAATTTTTACCATTATCTAATGAAAACTCTAATTTTGAACCTTTAGGCTCTGTTGGTAAACTAACAAATTTCATTGCATGTGTATCTCCAGTTAATTTAAATGATTTTAAATCTTTTGAAAGTATATTAACAGCTGATAAAATTGAACGTATTTTTGATGTTTGAGTTAAATTTATAACTCCGTTTTTTGAACTAACGGTACTGTTAGTTGTAAATCCATCTAATGGTTTTGCCTTTATGTATAATTCACGTTTATCATGATCAAATAAAGTTTCAGTTGGAATTTTATCAACTCATTTTAGATCATTTGATGATGACTTGATAAGTGGATTTCAAAATGAAAGTTTAAATCCTGCAAACTGAGCGAATTTCATTATTGCATCAATATTTAATCAAGTAATTTTATTATGTAGTGAAGATGGGTCAGGTAAAATACCTTTTATAGGGTCTTTTGCAAGATTAACTATTGCATTAAATGTTGAAAGTGGAATATATTTTAATAATTTTGTGAAAGATGAAAACTTAAGAGCTGCTCTTTTATCACTTGAAAGTTTATAAATTTGTCCAGATTCTACATGTGGAACTAACTTAACTAATAACTCACCATTAGAACCATCTATTCAATGACCAGATCCATTTATTGTTCCGGCTACTCATAAATTTACACTTTCATTGTTTGCACTATATTTAGTATAAAGTTCTTTTTTTGTTAATCAAGTTTTACCTTGATCAATTGAATAAGCGTAATCTACAACTTTTGTTGGATAAGATAAATTATTTGATTCAACTCAATCATCTAATTTTATTGTTGTACCTGTTAATTTTATTGAACCAGTATTTACTTGTGTTGTATCAATATAAGTAGGTACTTTTTTAACTCCAGAAGCATCGGTTATATTAATTGTATTTCAATCTCGGAAATTAGGAGGAGGTAATATAACAAATTCTTTTGGAACAGCAATTACAACTTCTAATTTTCTATTTTTAGCTCAAAAATCAAGTTTAGTTGGAAGATCATGGCTAATATTACCATCAGAAAATAAACCTGATAAATTTAAGTTTTTAATAATTTCTTTAAATCTTGTTAAGTTTGATCATGTTACTTTTGAATGCGTACCACCGGCTTTAATACCGTTTGCACCTTGAAGTCAAGCTATTAATTTTTTGTATTCTTCAAGATCAATTTCTTTTTTAACTTTCATTTTTTTTATGTCAAGTGTTACAGAGTCTGATTCAATAGCAGGTTTTTTGGAAGAGCTGAATTTTAATATATAACCATTATTAGCTACTAATTTAACTGCTATTTTATCTCTTATTCAATAACTTGCTTTGTCTAAAGTTCCTGATTGATATAATAATTTTTTAGTTTTATTTTGAAGAACTAATTGATCTCATGTAAATCATGCTGTGTCTTTTTTACCAGAAGCAGTAGCAATTAATTTAAATTCATAATGATACCCTTTTTGTTTTGCGGGTTTATTTTTTCAAGTTAAATTAATTGTATCGCCTTCAAGTTCAAATTTTGAAAGATCTACACTTGTAACATCAACTTCTTGTTTAATACGGAATAAATCTGATGTTGATGTAATATTAGTTTTATTATTTTGAGTTTTTTTAGTTGAAAGTGTAAATCCAGGTTTTGGATTTATTCTAACTCATAATTGTCTTTTTGATGGATCTGGTTCAATTTGTTCTGGAAGATCTGAAGAATATTTTCCATCTTTTGATTTAGCAAATTCTATTAATAAACCTGCATTTTCAGCAAAGTCTATAATAGCTTGAATTGGTTTTCATTTTACCTTATTATTATTACCACCATCAGTTTTTACATCTTTTTGAATTTGTGAAAGCATTGAGTCTGCTGTTGCATCAGGAATAAATTTTAATAATTTTTTGAAAGATGAAAGAGGGAATGATACTCTCTTATCTGTTGAAAGAACTGTGTGTTGAGCGGGTTTTAATTTAACTAATATATTTCCATTTGTTGAAGCTAATCATTTACCTTTTTCTGTTTTTGTACCAGGAGTTCATAAATTTTTATTAACATCACTACCATCATACAATTTTATAAGTTCGTCTTTTGTTATTCAATGTTGTCCATTATCAATAGAATATAAGAAATCTGGAGTATATCCTCTAAGAGGAGAATTTTTTTCGGTCCAATCATTTAATTTTATAGTTGTTCCACTTAATTCAGGATTCATATCAACTGATGTAGTATCAATATACATAGGAAGAGTGTCAAAACCAGAATTTTTTAAAATAAAGTTAGATTTAGCTGAAGGATCAGCAACAAATTCACCATGGTATACTCAATCTAATATATTATACATAGAAAGAGTTCTGTAATAACCTGGTTGTGAGATGTTAAAATATTCACTAGGCATTTTTTTTCATCCTATAACTTCATGTCATGTCTTATACGTGTTATCATCATAAGGTTCTCCTGAGTAAACTATTCCAAGTCTTATGTTATTTGGTCAGAAACCGTGGTTTTTTATAAAATTAATTATATCTCCTGTTGATCATGACATTGCATGAGTATCACCAGTAACACGTAATTGTTTATCAAAAACATCAATTAATTCATCTACTATTTTTTTAGTAATAAATCTTTCAAAACTACTAAATTTTGAAACATCAAGACTTGTTACAGGGGTCTCAACTGCTTTACCTGTTGCAAATTTTAATTCATAACCAGGATTAGCAACTAATTTTATTTTTAAATCTTTTGCAATTCAAGTAGGCCCACTATTACCTGTACCTGGAGCTCAAAATAATTCTTTTGCTTTTGTTGCTGTTACAAAAGCATCTCAATTTTTTCAAACTTTATCACTTGCTCCCAATTGGAATTCATAATGATATCCTTTTTGTTTGGAAGGCTTATTTTTTCATCTTATATGCATTGTATCGCCTT
>JAAEOJ010000129.1 GCA_024244685.1 Mycoplasma sp. | reverse complement strand
TATGAAACAGAAGAAATTGCTGACCTGACCGGGCTTGCAGTTGAGGAAATCAAAGCGATTGACAGTTGAAAGGAGATTTCAGAATGAAAAAAGTAGCTTCGCTCCGGTACGGGGTCATATTCAAAAAAGCCTTCTGCGATCCGGAAATATTTACGGCTTTTGTGCGGGATATTGCAGGAGTCGAAATTGAAATCGATGCGGTTGAAACGGAAAAGGAATTCGATCCCCCGGTCGGTTATGTGAAATCCCGTTTCGACCTTTTTGCCCAGGACAGCAAAAACCGTCTGGTTGTCGATATTCAGCACGAACGCTATTCGGATCATTATGACCGGTTCATGCATTATCACATGGCGGCTGTTCTGGAACAGGTCAAAAGTGCGGAGGATTACACCCCGCCGATGACAGTGTTCACAATTGTGGTGCTGACTTCGGGCGACAGACATAAGAAAGATATGGCTGTCAGCGATTTCGATCCCAGGGATCTGAAGGGAAATTCACTGGGGGAAATAAAACATAAGGTG
>JAAEOJ010000128.1 GCA_024244685.1 Mycoplasma sp. | reverse complement strand
ATTGGAACCAGACGTGCCTTTTTTCAGGGCAAAAACTGGGAACGCGTTAGGTCACGGGTTTTCGGCGGTTTTTCGGCACTTTCGGCACTCGAAATCGGGTTTTGGACCCTTTTTGGACCCTTTTTTGGACCCTTTTTTGGGGTCGGTTTTGGGACCCCATTTTGGACCCAAATTTCGGACCTTTTTGGACCCTTTTTTGACCTATTTTTGGGGTGTCTATAAAGTGCCATTTTGGACCTGTTTTTGGACCATTTATAGGAGGTCATATTTATCGATAATTTATGACTTATAGCAATAACACGTTTATCGTTATAATCGATAATTTATGACATCATCCTATTGACGTGTTTATCGCTATAATCGGTTTATTGACATGTTTATAACATCATAAATATCGACTTTATAGACGTGTTTATAGACATCGGTTTATGACCTGTTTTATGACATGTTTATATCCCCCTTCTTCTCACCTACTTATGACCCCATTCCAATGGTATACCCAATAACGCGTTTAT
>JAAEOJ010000127.1 GCA_024244685.1 Mycoplasma sp. | reverse complement strand
TGGGGAAAATCTACGGTACCTGGCGCCCAGCTTGTAATAAATATTAGTGGATGAATTTAATTGAATTACGGTATTTACGAGCAGATGTACAGCACATTGCACAATGTACTCGTACCATATTGCATGATTATTTTTAAAAATTAAATTGAATTACGGTATTTACGAGCAGATGTACAGCACATTGCACAATGTACTCTTACCATATTGCATGATTATTTTTAAAAATTAAATTGAACTACGGTATTTACGAGCAGATGTACAGCACATTGCACAATGTACTCGTACCATATTGCATGATTAGTTTTAAAAATTAAATTGAACTACGGTATTTACGAGCAGATGTACAGTATGTTAAATGTATGTTAAATGTATGTTAAATGTATGTTAAGAAAACCTGTATGTTAAACGAATAGAATTTCGGTAACTTTGTCATAAATTCCCGACCAAGGAATCGGATGTTCGGAATTTGTTAGTGAGAAAACCCCAACTCATTTGTCGGTCTTTTAATGAGGAAGGGCCATCATTATACCTTTTCTTAGCAAACCGAAACAGGAAGACACCCCTGCCTGAACGCAGATACATTCACGGAACCCCACAGGTTTTGCAGTCAGGAAAGCAGGCCCGATGTCTTTCGGACCCTAACTTTTGTTTGAATTGAGCAAGTAAGTGCTAGAAAAACGAAAAAACAGTGGTCACATAAAATAATTAGAATGCAGAAAGTCGATCATTATTACCTTGGAATAAATAATTAGTGTACAGAAAGTCATGAAATTTTGCATCCGTCCAATAATTTGAATAAAGAGAAATAAATATTTTGTTGAATAGTTAGAAGCCGATAAAAAAGACCGCACATGTAACAAATTAGTTTCAAAAGCGAGAACTTATCGAAATATCACTCCACATTTCAACATTGTCAATGTCGTTTCAATGGTGTACTGCATATCCTTACAGAATCTGAAAATGAGATACCATACCATACCATACCATACCATACCATACCATACCATACCATACCATACCATACCATACCATACCATATACCATACCATACCATACCATACCATACCATACCATACCATACCATACCATACCATACCATACCACAGTAAAATGAGAAAATGAGTATTGTAAAAAATTATACAAAACTTTACGTCAGAAGTCTATGAGTGGAGCCAACTGATTCTGGTTTTCCATTTTTGTAGAAAAGTCTGCAACTGGACTGAAGCCAATAAACCTTCATTGTAATTTTACTAATTACTCTGTACACAAGCAGACCAGAAGCTCCATTCTTTATCACTGAAAATCACATAATCCTTCCTTTTTATACATTGTTACAGCAGGTATGGGGTATACGTATGCAGTACACACATGGTTAAGTACTGCACACGCATAGAGCAGTTGGTACATTACAGTACGAGTATTCCTTACAACATAGTACAACAGTACGACATAATGTTCATCCCACTACGTTGAAGAACAGCAC
>JAAEOJ010000126.1 GCA_024244685.1 Mycoplasma sp. | reverse complement strand
GGCAAGGCACAATGGAAAAAACGGCTGCTGCACTCACATCGGGAATGAATTTTTTGCCTGGTTTGAAAGCACCGGAAGTAAGAGCCGTATCAATTTCCTCGAACTGCTGAGCGCAGGAAATATCAGTTATATAATAAATGCGGATGCTCTTGATTATATGTCAGCACAGAAACTTGCCAAGGCTCTGATAAAAAAGCTTTCGGGGCTCTCCGACACAAGTTTTGACAGTGAGGATGAATGGAAAGCCTGCCTCGGTGCTTTGGGAATCACCGGCGAAAGACATGTCCGTATTGCCACGGAAGGGGCTTTGTTTGCGAATGTGATCAGAAACGGACTGAATCCGGACATGGTTATTGTCAGTGACGGTGCAGGCCAGTTCAATGTTTTTCTTCATGCTCTCTGTCGGATACACACAGAACGAAGTATCGGCAAACTCGTCGGATTCACTGAAGAACATCGGGAAGCTCTTGAAAACAAGCGATCAGAAATATGGGATTTTTATGCTGATCTGAAGGGTTATAAAAACTCTCCCGATGAAAAAAAGAAAGAGGAGTTGGAAAGACGTTTTGATAAAATCTTCAAAGGAGACACCTGTTTTGCGACTTTGAATCAGTTATTGAAAAGAATTCACAACAATAAATCCGAACTTCTCGC
>JAAEOJ010000125.1 GCA_024244685.1 Mycoplasma sp. | reverse complement strand
CTTCTTTTATCGCACTCAGGATGCCCACAAGTACAAAGTAATTTAACATCTGTTGCAGGGTTAAAGTTTTCAGTTTTAATTGTCATTTTTAACGCTTCCGTATTTGTGATTATTAATTTCATTTTGTTTTACTTCTTTCTACAGGAGAATCATGCCAACACCGCAAAAACACATTAAGCCAGTGACTTAGCTAAACTGGCTTAATGTGTGAAAGCGCGATCTAATCCCGTCAGTTGTAGTGTTATGTGTCTATTCTTTCCATTCACAATAAACCTTTACTTCATTGCGCAGTCTCTCAAAATCTCTAAATGTTTCAACATCTATCGATAGTTTTTCAACCTCCTTTTTTACCTCGCTCTTTGCTTTTTCTTTAAACTCAATAACCATGCGATCAACTATATTATCAATCACGTTTTCTTTTAGTGTAGCTAGCAATGTATTTTCTGCTATTTTTGCCACATTGTATTCATCTAGTAGTGCCGCCATCTTTATCTCTCCAGTATATTTATAGTGCGCCACATAACAAGGCGCTTAATGTGACCGCTTCGCGTCACGTTAGTTGTAGTGTTATATTATTTATTTTCAATAACTGCATAGGCTTCATCTAATGCGCTAGAAGGAAAGCTCTCCCAACCGTCACACTCACCAGCTAAATCTATTAATTTCTCAAAAGCTATTTCTAGCCTCTTTATTCTTTCGTTTTTATCATCAATCATATTTTGGTTGGATTTAGTCCAACCGTTTTTTATAAGCTCTTGTGCTATCAAAAGCTTGTGCATATTACTTACACTGGGTATTCCTTTCATGTCTCTAACCATACCAAGATCCAAGTCTGTCGTATTACCCAAATCACAACTAACAACAGGCTCAATCGGACTTGCTACAGTTGGTTGTTTTTTATCTTTCATTGTTTCGTCACTCTTATTTATTTGTTGTAATATTTGCGCTTACAATCCGCAAGCGCGGTTAGCCTAAAGGTTATGT
>JAAEOJ010000124.1 GCA_024244685.1 Mycoplasma sp. | reverse complement strand
CCAATATATTATTATGGTTCCCAGCGAGGATTTTTCGATTTATGTAATTTCTTTTTGACAAAATGTGTTTTTTCTACTTTTGAGGAATCTCAACGTCGGAGTTTCTTTTGAAGATCTGAGCTGCCAACAAAGCGTCGGACATTGGAACCAGTCCGAATATCATTGATAATAAATAGGCAAACATTATATATGCGGCAGCGGGCCACCCGAGTCTATAACAATATCCAAGAAGTTAGTTAATTGGGATGTTTGCGTGCGGGGTGTTGTGGAGCTAGGATATGGTCGCGGTGTAGTATGGTTTGGCTGCGGAGACATGAAATAAAACGTAAGATTTTCTTCTTAGATTGTAATGGCGCAGTTATAATTTAGCGTTTTGATAGAGCAGAGTGGGGGGGGAGTCGATATTTTTAACCCTTCCATGCCGGACGATTTTTCCACTTTTTTAAATCCGTTGAAACTTCGTTTCTGGATAGCTTATGATCTCAAGTTAACATGAAAATTATAGCGAGGTCTTCATCTCATCTAGTAAAAAAGTTATGGACAGTTGAAGTGTAGTCAATATCGGTCAAATCAGGAAAATATTTTCTAGTTTTTGTAAAGTTACTATAGAAAAATCAGATTTTTTGATAACTTGACTTTCCCAACGTTAATGGCGAATTTTTTTAATCGTAGGTGCTATACAATCGATCATAACTCTTCAGGTAGACCTCCTCATCCAAAATAATTTTTTGCATTAGAAAGCTCTGTTTCTGCGCTACTAGATCATATATCTAATATTTAGAATCACGATGATGTTTTTTCATCGAAATTTTCATTTTTTGGTGCAAAAGTAAAGTTTTCTTGATGTATCATATATGATACATCCGGTTCTGAAGGGTTAACTCAACTTTTCAAAAGACATGTTGTGCTCAGAACTTCACTTTGGCAAAAATATACGTTTCGAGGTCGCACAACAATGGATTTTCGAAAATAATCTCACAATTACCATCATTTATGCTCAAAACCCGTCCAAAATCATGATTTGTTTAATTTTTTATGAAATTCATTGAAAAAAGTGGGATTTGCAAGGTTTCTTCGCAAAACATGGTGAAAAAATTAGATTGGAAAATTTATTTTTAATACATAAATTATTATTCTGACTTCTCCAACCTATAAAAAGAGAATTTTATGTAAATTCATGTAAAAACGTACGGTCAATACGATTTACTCACATATTTTATAAAAAATGCAAAAATTGTTTTTAAAATATAGATTTTTTTCTTCCGGAAAATATCATTATTTTACTGTATGCGTTGACATGCTTTCGGTTGCGGAATCCGATTATACAACATATTTTTTTATTAGCTTAAGTTGATTCCTCACTAGGGTGGGGGGGTCAGAAAATTTATTTTTAATACAATGTCATAAATTATTCTGACTTCTCCAACCTATAAAAAGTGAATTTTACGTAAATTCATGTAAAAACGTACGGTCAATACGATTTACTCACATATTTTATAAAAAAT
>JAAEOJ010000123.1 GCA_024244685.1 Mycoplasma sp. | reverse complement strand
CGGAGGGATTTATACTTTATTTTCTGCTCTAATTTAGCAGCGGAGGGATTTATACTTCATTTTCTGCTCTTGATTTAAAGTAGCGGAGTGATTTATGCTTTATTTTCCGCTCTAATTTAGCAGCGGAGGGATTTATACTTTATTTTCTGCTCTTAATTTAAAGTAGCGGAGTGATTTATATTTTGTTTTCTGCTCTAATTTAGTAGCGGAGGGATTTATACTGTAAAATCCGGTAGATAAGCCCCCCCTGTAGATAGTCCCTCCCCATAGATAGCCCCCCTCAGACAGGGGCGCACACCGAAATGGAGCTCGAGCAAGAAAAAAAACGACTTTCGGCCATTTTGTTCAAGACAGATGGCTTGCTATCCCAGTTCTAGCTGCCCTGAACAAAACGAATGAAAGCCAATTTTTTCCTGCCTGTGCTCTTTTAAAATTTTTCTTCGTCTCCTTGTTTTAAGGTACAGTAGCAATGGAAGGGTGGGGGATAATCGTCTGGCAGAAGAGCCCCCCCCCCACCTCCCCCCTCCGTCGACCGGATGCCAACAAGTGCCAACCAGTTACGATGTACGTAAGCTTTAAAGTTATTATTGTCGTATACCGTGGGGAGTGCGCTTCATGCGCGGCAGGGGGTTTAAAGATGTGTGTCTGTCTCGCTCTCTGCCCTTCGCTGGCGTTCATTCGTTAACCCCCTGCGTTTATCGCCAAATCCAAGTTAAAAATATCGCTTCGGCCCCAAGATCCAAGTTAAAAATTCCCCTTGATGTTTGCCGACGGTTTGAGGTCTGAATAACATTTTGATATCCCTCCCTCCCCATAGATATCCACCCATTAGGTAAAATCCAAAAATGCCCCTAAGAGATAAGCCCCCCTACAGATAGCCCCCCATCGGAGGCATCTATAACAGATTTTACTGTACTTTATTTTCCGCTCTAATTTAGTAGCGGAGGGATTTATACTGCAACATCCGGTAGATAAGCCCCCCTGTAGATAGTCCCTCCCCATAGATAGCCCCCTCAGACAGGGGCGCGCACCGAAATGGAGCTCGAGCAAGAAAAAAAACGACTTTCGACCATGTTGTTCAAGACAGATGGCTTGCTATCCCAGTTCTAGCTGCCCTGAACAAAACGAACGAAAGCCAATTTTTTCCTGCCTGTGCTCTTTTAAAATTTTTCTTCGTCTCCTTGTTTTAAGGT
>JAAEOJ010000122.1 GCA_024244685.1 Mycoplasma sp. | reverse complement strand
TTCAAAAAAATCTGAAATTGATTTTCTTTGGCTAATTTGGGCGCGAAAAGTCTAAAAATGTCATTAACAACTGCATATGAATAGTAAATAAGCCTCTAAATGACTTTTAAGAATTTATTGCCAACCTTTGTTCTTTTCAACCAGTCAAATTTTAAAACTATTTTAGAGCTTTATGTACCAATCATTTTTACTTGCAAATGCCAATTTCAGACTTTTCGGGTCCAAATTAGCCAAAAAAATCAATTTTAAATTTTTTTGAAAAATTAAAATTTTAATTAAAAATTAAGCTAATTAATTAATTAAAATTTGTATTTTCGCAAAACCCTAGCAATATGGATATCGGTGGCTTCCTCTCGACCAGCCCCTTACTGCTATGGACATTTCAAGATCGATAATGATGTTTCCGTGGAGAAAGTACGCATTATCAAAAAATTCTAAATTGAATCTGTGCCAAATTCGAAGGGTCATTATGAGGTCAAATATAGCGGGCCAGTAAAATAATTCCTTGAGTAGCTGGACCGAACCTTTGGCTCTGCTGAGTACAAAGGAATTTGCTTAACATTCTTTAGAGGTCTCGTAATTAAGTTTTTGCTACACAATACTTTTCCAAATTTTGAAATTTCCAAAAGTATGTTATGTTTGCACAAGCAGTATGCCGGTTTGGGAAGAGCCCGATCGGCGCTTTCTATATCAAATCGTAAGGCATGTACTCAAT
>JAAEOJ010000121.1 GCA_024244685.1 Mycoplasma sp. | reverse complement strand
TGAGTCCGACCTCTTCGCCTTCGGAAAAAGTCCACACGCACTCGGCACTGTCGCATGACAGATTCCCGGTCTGCATGGAATCGACAGAACCCGCACCTTCCGGGAAAACCGACACTGTCAGAACAGGCTGCTCCGGTGTGACACCCTCCTCGGCAAACACGGCTATCACTGTTTTCGCCGAATCCATGATGATGCTGACAGTATTCTCGGTGCTTTCGGCGGCTCCCTCCCATCGCTCGAATGTGAAACCCTGACCGGGATTCGCTGTGAGTCCGACCTCTTCGCCTTCGGAAAAAGTCCACACGCACCCGGCACTGTCGCATGACAGATTTCCGGCCTGCATGGAATCGACAGTGCCCGCACCTTCAGAGCGGACGGGCACCGTGAGGGGAGAGAGCGCCGATCTGGGAGGTCGCTGTACCAACAAGAAAAACACTGTTATCGCCGAATCCATGATGATGCTGACAGTATTCTCGGTGCTTTCGGCGGCTCCCTCCCACCGCTCGAACGTGAAACCCT
>JAAEOJ010000120.1 GCA_024244685.1 Mycoplasma sp. | reverse complement strand
CTACAAGTAGGAAGAGTATCCGATTTTCGTCACATTCGATAGCGTATTCACTATGCGTGTTGTCTTACCGCGTGTTGTCTTACCGTGTGTTTTCTTACCGTGTGTTTTCTTACCGCGTGTTGTCTGACCGTGTGTTGTCTTACTGTGGGTTTTATTACTGTGGGTTTTCTTACAGTGTGTCGTGTGTTGTCTTTATCTTACTGTGGGGTTTCTTATCATGTGTTTTCTTACTGTGAGTTTTCTTACCGTGAGTTTTCTTACCGTGTGTTGTCTTACCGCGTGTTGTCTTACCGCGTGTTGTCTTACCGCGTGTTGTCTTACAGCGTGTAGTCTTACTGCGTGTTGTCTTACTGCGTGTTGTCTTACCGTATGTGTCTTTTCGCGTGTTGTCTTACCGTGTGTTTTCTTACCATGTGTTTCCTTATCGTGTGTTTTCTCATCGTGTGTTGTGTTACCGCGTGTTGTCTTACCGCGTGTTGTCTTACTGCGTGTTGTCTTACTGCGTGTTGTCTTACCGTGTGTTTTCTTACCGTGTGTTTTCTTACCGTGTGTTTTCTTACCGTGTGTTTTCTTACCGTGTGTTTTCTTACCGTATGTTTTCTTACCGCCTGTTGTCTT
>JAAEOJ010000119.1 GCA_024244685.1 Mycoplasma sp. | reverse complement strand
CTCGCCCATCGCTACCTTCTCTCGGTTCGGTAGCCGAGCATGGAGCGGGTGCAGTCCAACCCGCATTCGTTCTCGCAGTGACGACAGCGAAGCATCGCGGTGTGGTCCGCTATCAGGTGACCGCAGGTCGGACAGTCTTTGCGGACCACCACGTCATACCCGTCAGCATCCAGATCCATCGCTAGCTGTTCGGCGTCGCTCATTGCTCTCTCTCGGGGGCTCTCTGTAGCCGGTCGATCTCCGCTGCTATCAACGCACCGGCCTTCACGAGATTGCGGACCGGGTCAGCAGACGGCTTCCAGGCCTCGGCTTCCCAATCTTCGGGCCACTGCTGGAAGTTCGGCAGCTTCACGTTCCCCGACTGGTCACGTCCGTAGTAAGCGCCGACTGGGTCTAGTTGGTCCTTGCGAATGCCAGCGAGAACACGAGCCAAACCTTCCGGGTCATCGGCATAGCGCCGACGAGCCCACTGCTCTCCTTCACCGTTGACTGCCGTCCATCGAACCTTCCCAGCGATCTGGTAGCTAGCAGCGACGTAGCACTCTGCCGCCCGAGCCAGCTCGAAGTCGTCATGTTCGTCGTCGTGTTCGGGTGACCAGCGTTCGTCATCGATCTGCCACAGGCGCTCGACAGCGATCATGGACGCACCGGACATTCCGTTGTTCTGATCACTCATCGTCCGTCACTCCGTCACTTCGCACGATTTCGATGATGTCTTCGAACCACATGGCACGAATGGGGATCATGTCCAGACTCGTGAGGTCGGAGATGCCGTAGTACTCCAGGACGAACTCGATGAGGGCAGCTTCGATGCGCTCACGCTCGGCCGCCACCCGAGCCTCGACGACAGGGGCAGCAGCCGTGGCGTCGCGGACGTACGCTGCGGCAAGGACCTCTGGCCAGTCAAGTACTGCCCCAGCTCTCCGCTCGTTCTCGCCGTCGCACATCG
>JAAEOJ010000118.1 GCA_024244685.1 Mycoplasma sp. | reverse complement strand
CAGTCAATAATCGATGATCAAAAACCGATATCTAGAACAAAAAGTGATGGAGACATGTGGTTTTTTGCAATCGTTTAGGGTAATGACGGAGCTGAAGTATCACCAATGATCGGATTGATCGGATCGATCGATCAGTCAATAATCGATGATCAAAAACCGATATCTGGAACAAAAAGTGATGGAGAAATGCGGTTTTTTGCAATCGATTAGAGTAATGACGGAGCTGAAATATCACCAATGATCGGATCGATCAGAGCAATCGATCAGTCAATAATCGATGATCAAAAACTGATATCTAGAACAAAAAGTGATGGAGACATGCAGTTTTTTGCAATCGATTAGGGTAATGATGGAGCTGAAATATCACTGATGATCAGATTGATCAGATCGATCGATCAGTCAATAATCGATGATCAAAAACCAATATCTAGAACAAAAAGTGATGGAGACATGCGGTGTTTTGCAATCGGTTAGGATGATAACGGAAATGAAGTATCAGAAATGATAGGATTGATCGAAGCTATCGATCAGTCAATAATCGATGGTCAAAAACCGATATCTAGAACAAAAGGTGATGGAGAAATGCGGTTTTTTGCAATCGAT
>JAAEOJ010000117.1 GCA_024244685.1 Mycoplasma sp. | reverse complement strand
GTACAAGTCTTCTTCCAAACAGCTGGATCCATCCCAAATTCTTCCATCGCATCCTGATAACATTTATTGATCATGAATTGTAATCCACGATGCTGACGAATTTGTTGAAATTCCTCTTGATTTACGAGGGTAGGATCCAGAGCTAATCGGTACCATGTATGCACCAACTCTCGATGAGTAGGAAACCGGACTCTAGTCTCTTCCAATCCTCCATTCAGGAAACAGGCCAAGGTGACGATGTCTCCTAGCTCCTTGGCTTCTCGCGGATGGAACAATTGCCGTACATAGACGGACGCAATTTCTGTTTCTGAAAGATCCAATGCTCGTCCTGTCCCACAAGTGAGGAGCCACACAGCGTAGTTCCAATAACTCAGAGTATTGGCGTTAGTTGGATCTTCCCATTGCCATTCGGTGAAAATAGAATCCAAATAATCCAAAAGAATAATTTGTCGAAAGTAGGTTGTGCCGGGTCTGAATCGTTTATTCTTCTTTGCATGAGGATTAATCTTC
>JAAEOJ010000116.1 GCA_024244685.1 Mycoplasma sp. | reverse complement strand
TGGGTTTCCCCATTCGGAAATCATTGTTTCATAGCGTATATCCAGCTCCACAATGCTTATCGCAGGTAATCACGTCCTTCTTCGACTTCCAGACCCAAGGCATTCACCACTCACTCTTACTTATTTAATAAGTTTTTTAGTAACGTCCAACAATTAAGTTGGACCTATTTTTGATTTATATCTTAAGGTTATCTATTTTGATTTTATTTATCATTGACGAAATTTTAAAATACGAATATTTTAAATTTTAATCTTGAGATCATTATTCATATATATAAATACACACGAATAATTGTTGTTGTTTTATTGGTTTGTTACACTCATTAATAGTATTTAAAAAATACCACTAATGGTGTGACTCGATGTAAGCTGTTAAAAATCTAATGATATTTAACGTTGTTACATACTTTTATGTCTGCTATTCAGTTTTCAAAGAACTATCATAGAGAGATAAAACTCTCAAAACTAGACACAAGATTGGCATTGGTCAAAATGCCCCATAAATCCGCCT
>JAAEOJ010000115.1 GCA_024244685.1 Mycoplasma sp. | reverse complement strand
TCAGCAAATATCGTGTTCTGAGGCGATAATGTTGAGGAATAAAAAATTCGTAAAAAGTCACCACGAGATTGTTTTTTTATAGAAATCATACCTCTACAAAAAAAAAATGTAGATAGCATTGGAAATTTTCAGAAATGCGTCCGGGGCGGCCAGAAAACCGCGTTAATCACATTTTTGATGTTATGAACGTATTGTACACCCAATTTTACATTTTTCCAATTTTTTTTCTTCGTCGACGACCAACTTTGGTGGTTTGTAGGCCAAAATGTGTGGTAAAATTTCATTTTTTCCCTTTTTCAGCTGAAGTCCAAAAATATCACTCATTTTGGCCTACAGACTACCAAAGTTGATCGTCGACGAAAAAAAAATGGAAAAGTGTAAAATTCGCTCTAGAATGCTTCTAGGGTGGTAAAAACATGATTGGTGGTGTTTTCTGGCCTCTAGGGACCGATTTCAAAAACAACTGAATGCTATCTACATTTTTTTTTTCCCTTTGCTATCTACATTTTTTTTTTCCCTTGTAGAGTTGAGAAATGTATTGCACAACGAAAATTCTGGGAAAGGGTAACAGATTTCCGAAAACGGGGTTATAAGCTCGATTAGGCATG
>JAAEOJ010000114.1 GCA_024244685.1 Mycoplasma sp. | reverse complement strand
GCAATTAGAGTACTTCATCCAAGATGCGCCACTCTTTTAATATCATTCCTTCAAAAGTTGCCTCAATGGGTATTCCTTTAAGTTGGTCAACCGTATCAACTTTAGCTGTATGTAGTAAGTCTGATACATAGCGCATGATTTCATCGTATTGTTTACTTCTGTCATCTTCTGTCCATTTGCAACGCTCACTCCAAGTTATTTTGTTACAATCCCATGCGCTTTTGGTTTGCACGTAACTACCTTTCATGTCGATAGTTACGTGCAAACCAAGCATATCATCTTGGTAGCCACCTATTCCAAATTTAACTGATGCTAATTTTCCAAGTCTTTTTCCCATAATAAAATAACGCACCACAATAATTTGTATAAGTAATAGCCGTTGCGGTGCTTGTTTTTAAGGCTATCA
The DNA here is from genome assembly GCA_024244685.1 of Mycoplasma sp. Taxonomy (GTDB): domain Bacteria; phylum Bacillota_I; class Bacilli_A; order Mycoplasmatales; family Metamycoplasmataceae; genus Mycoplasma_K. The sequence continues at coordinate 1,987 of JAAEOJ010000114.1, read as the reverse complement.
CTTTTTATTAAATTAATTTATAATTCGATACGTGTATTCTTTTAATCGGCTATTACTTATACAAGAGCTGTTAATATTAATAACGAATATAAGTGTAGTTTTAAATAGTCCAACCCAGTTAATTTACTCTTTTTAATGCCCTGTATAAGCTTCTTTTTTCTCCCGATACAATTGCATTTGTTGAATATCTCTTTAGCTCTTAAGGTGTTTAACTTGTATTGAGGGTTTATTTCGTGGAAATCTACCCAATACTTTTTAAATGTGTAAATGTTCATATATCTAGTTTTAGTTAGTGCAATATACAAAGGTTATTTTTAATAATCAATAGGTAAGCCTAGTTTAGAATAATTCTAAATAAGAAACGCCAAGCTGAGAACTTGACGAATCTTTAAATTAAAACTAGAGGCTGCAATATACTATTAATTATCTATTCTTTTGTAATTATATTTCTTTTTTTTATCGCTTTTGTGATTTATTTTAATGTTTACTGATGCTTCAGGGTTATCCGCCCACGCTTCTAGCTCTATATAATCACCATCTAATAACTCAACATGTCCAAATATACCTACATGTTTTGTATAATCCTCTGAAACAATATCGTTAATAGTTACTTTATATGTTAATCCATCACATCCCTCCCATGCTCCATTATCAATAGGTATCATAGAACTAATTTTGTAAGTTAATCTAATAGGCTCATTTTCGCAGCTGATTAAGCTTAGCAGCAATACTGCAATTAATAGTTTTTTCATTTTTTAATTATTTGTTTAACGCTTTTTTTAATAAAGGTTGACTCTTCTTACAAAGCCTTTCTAATTCCTCAACTAACAAAGGTACTTCTATATCTTTAGTCATTTCTTGGAGAGCTTTATAGTATACATCTGAGCCATATCTTCCTATTAAATCGGCGTGGGTAGAATTAGTCTTCATAAGTGTAATAAACATACTTTACATTTAATATTCTTTTAATATATTTCTTTAACTCGTTACATTTTCTTTTACCTAGATCAATCCTACATTTTACTATTATGTATGCTTCACCTAAGTTATTTTTACTCTCTGTTAGCTCGATATTGCCTTTTAATACATCTATGTAAGATAATATAAAGGCGTTTTGTTCTGTTAATGATGTATGTCCTATTACTATTTTAATTATCATAGCATTTAGTATTCTTTTAATATATTTATTTAACTAGTTACATTTTCTAAAATGCACTTTTATTTAAACCTTTTGTTATATTCAAAGTCTAATAACTCTTTATCTGCTTTGCGCCTATTCTTGACTAGTCTAGCATGTTCAGAATCGCCTTTAAATAAGTCATCATCTATAATAGTTTTTGTTATCTTACATTGTGGATTATGAAATAGTTTCATATTCTTAATGTAATATTCATCTTCTACTATTACTATGTGTTTTTTAGGCATTTAATTAGGCATTAATGATTTTTGTTCTTTTATTCTTTCGTCAACAAAAGAAGTTCATTTTAAATCAATTTCTAATTCAGCAGCCACTACTTTACTTATCTTGTAAAACTCTCTTAAATCCTTAACGGTTTTATTTTGAGATTTGGCTCTTTTTACGATTGTCCAATAGTCGGCTAGTTCATTCTCTTTCTTATCATACTTATTTAACCACAGCTCGGGACTTTCTTTTTTATTAGATTGTGACTTTTGTGTATTATCTGTATTATCATAATCTAAATTATTATTAATTATATCAAATACATTCATTAACATATATCTTTTTGTATATGTCATTGAACCGCCTAACTGTTGGCTTATGTTAGTAGCTTTAATGGATGGTATGTCGGAAGCCATTGTAAATATAGCATGATTATCATTTGAATCATTATCTAAATCCATAACGGTTAATTCACCCTCAATGCCAAATTCATTTCTTTTTAAATCAAATTTTATAAATAAATTCAATTCTTTAACCGCATCATAAACAAGCTTATCAACTTGCTCAGGTGTATAATAATTATAT
>JAAEOJ010000113.1 GCA_024244685.1 Mycoplasma sp. | reverse complement strand
TATACTCATTACATATAGGAACCCGAAAAGTCGGGTTTAATAATTTGAAAATTATCGGTTAAAATATTTTTGAATTCATCCTGTTTCCAGCATTGATTTTCTAGAAAATCAATGACTTTTTTTCTAAAGTCATTAAATTTCAAGTAAAATTTATTGTACACAACCGTTTTCTTTAGAATTTTCCAAAGGCGCTCAATAATATTTAGATTTGGCGAATATGGCGGAAGAAATTTTAAAATAATTCGAGGATGTTCTTTTAGAAATTCCTTGACTATTTCTGAATGATAATACCGCGCATTATCCAATACGATGTATATTTTTCCTTGTTTTTGTTTTTCTAGAATTAAGGCTAACAAAGCAATCATTGTTTGACTATTTATGCGTTCATCTTCCACATAAAGTAGTTCTTTTGTTTGTAAATTTAGGGCTCCATTTATATTGGTTCTTTTACGTCCATTATTGGTTTTCAAATGCTTTGTTTGTCCTTTTTTTATCCATCCATAATGAGCAATAGTGTTATGCTGTGGATGTACACCGTCCATAAAATAGATCTGATCTTGGTCTTGTAAATTTTTCTTTAATTCCTTGTATTGTGCTACAAATTCTTCTTGCTTTTCAACATCCGCTTTACAAGGTGTTAAAACAGGCTTTTTATACACAAAATTCATTCTTTTAAGAAGTGCATTGATGCCTGTTGTAGAATAGCGAATTTCAAATTCTTTTTCAACCCAAGACACGATTCCTTTAGAATCGATATATACGTTTTTTGTTAAATGACTCTCCAAAACATCTAATTGTATAGCGCTAAGAAGAGATGTTGTTCCCTTATTATTGTCACTCAATAAAGATTCGACTCCTTGGCTCAAATAGGCATTTCTATACCTTCTTATGGTATCATCATCTAAAAGAAGAATTTCTCCTACTTCAGTACAGGAAAGCCCTTTATCAAGTAATAAAATAGCTTTTAGCTTATCGGCATGTTTTCGTTGCTTGCAACTACGGTGTAATTTTTTAATTTCAACCTTCTCTTTTTCCGATAACTTCACCTTCATATGTCTGAATATCAACACTATAAAGATAAACAATACTGCTCAGATTAACAAATAAATAGCGTATAAATATTTGATTATCAGGAAATTAATATAATAATTTAACCACTAAAACTTAGCTTCTCCGAAAACCTAAATGTATTGAGTATA
>JAAEOJ010000112.1 GCA_024244685.1 Mycoplasma sp. | reverse complement strand
CGTCTCCAGTAACTGTTACTCCAGATCCTGCGGCTAACGATACGGTGTCGGTGGCGCTGTCGGCAACGGGAGATGTTCCACTGGTTGTAGAGATGGTTTCGAATAGACTTTGTGAGTCAGTGCCAGTGTCGTCAGTTCCGCAAGTCCAAGCGGCACCAGACCACTCAATAGGCTCACCAGATGAACAGCCATTAGCACCTATGTCGGCAAAGAGGATGGTGCCATCTAGTATTTCGCCGGTTTCGACCGAGTCAGTGCCAAGATCATCAGCAGTTATGGTTCCATCTACAATTTCTGAGCTAGTTATGTCGGTTCCTAGTACGGCTGCGAAGGTGACGGTGTCGGTACCAGAGTCTCCAGTTACAGTTACGCCTGAGCCGGCAGCTAGAGAAAGAGTGTCGGTGGTAGTGTCGGCAGCCGGGCTTGTTCCACTGGTTGTAGAGATGGTGTCAAATACATTCTGGGCTCCTCCGTCTGCGTCACAGATCCAAGCTGCACCGCTCCAATAAGGGTTGTCTCCGGCTGAACAGCCATTGGATCCTATGTCAGCAAATAGAATAGTACTGTTTAGAATCTCTGCTGTAGTGACTGCTCCAGTAGCAATCTCATCACTATCTACAGAGTCAGTGCCAAGATCATCAGCAGTTATGGTGCCATCTACAATTTCTGAGCTAGTTATGTCAGTTCCTAGTACGGCTGCGAAGGTGACGGTGTCAGTGCCGGCGTCTCCAGTAACTGTTACTCCAGATCCTGCGGCTAACGATACGGTGTCGGTGGCGCTGTCGGCAACGGGAGATGTTCCACTGGTTGTAGAGATGGTTTCGAATAGACTTTGTGAGTCGGTGCCAGTGTCGTCAGTTCCGCAAGTCCAAGCGGCACCAGACCACTCAATAGGCTCACCAGATGAACAGCCATTAGCACCTATGTCGGCAAAGAGGATGGTTCCATCTAGTATTTCGCCAGTTTCAATTGAAGCTCCTAGGGTTGAGCCAATAGTGATGGTGTCAGTACTAGAATCTCCGGTTACGGTTACGCCTGAGCCAGCCGCCCAAGTTAGGGTGTCGGTAGCTGAAGAAGCTACTGGGCTAGTTCCGGATGGGGTTGAATGTGTTTCAAATGAGTTAGCACTACCTCCACCCGTATCATCGGTTCCACAGGTCCAAGCAGCTCCTGAATATTCGAATATTTCTCCGGCTGCACAGCCATTAGCAGCGACGTCGGCAAAGAGGATGGTGCCGTTAGCTATTTCTGTAGTATCAATGCTAGTACCAAGCACAGAAGCTAATGTAATGGTGTCAGTGCCAGAGTCTCCAGTAATTGTTACGCCTGCGCCAGCGGCCCAAGTTAGGGTGTCTGAAGAAGATGTGGCCACGGGGTTTGTGCCTGAGGGCGTGTCGTGGGTTGTAAATGAATAAATCGCCCCACCAGTGTCGTCAGTTCCGCAAGTCCAAGCGGCACCAGACCACTCAATAGGCTCACCAGATGAACAGCCATT
>JAAEOJ010000111.1 GCA_024244685.1 Mycoplasma sp. | reverse complement strand
GTGATCAATAACACGTGATGAAAATGGTGGTGACCCTGCTTTAAATACACATATTGGAACTAGTTCATTTGCATTTGCTAATGCAATGAAAGTTGTTGAAGATAAAGAATGAGATTTTAGTGGTTCAACTTCAGATGGTTCAGGTTCAGGATCAGGAAACCATACAAATAATGAAGATAAACATACTGATAAATTTTTAACTAAAGGCATATCTTCTGAAAAGGATGGTTGAAACCCATGAATAAGTCCATCAAGTGGAGGAGATAAAGGAAAAGCTAAAAAAATACTTGCAACTTGATTAGCTGGTCGTTCAGTGCATCTAAGGTGAGGAAGTGGTAGAGCTGGAACTACAAATGTTGATATAACAGCTAAAGTTTATGAAGATGGTATTAGGGGAGTTTGAAGAAATAAAGATGGTTCTGAAGCTACAGGTGGTGGAACTATATTTAGTGGATGAGGTCTTGGAGGTAATGCTAGAGACATTCAACATGCAGCAAAAACAATTATAGATTTCTTAAGAAGATCATTCCCAGATGAAATTGGTAAAGGCTAGTTAATAATACTAGTTTTTTATTTTTATATTATCAATATAATATTAATTTAAAGGCTATATGCTAATATTTCGTTTTTACATTTATGTTATAATTAATTAATAGGATAATTTAAACTATGAAAAAATATAAAGCCAAAAAAATAACTTTTATTTCTGCTTTTGTTATAGTTACAATACCTGTTGTAACTGTTGTTTCTTGTAATCTTATTAAAAAAGATAAAAAGAATATAAAAAGTATTATTCATGGTAAATCTAATACAAAAACACATGGTAAATCTAATACAAAAATAGATAAACCTACTAAAAGTATTGTAAAATCAAAACTTCATATTATGGGTAAAAATGGGATAGGTATTTATAATATGCCTTCATTTAATGGAGCGGATGTTACTCTTGTTAGTGGAAACAAATCAGGGCATTTAAGTAATGGTGATGTTTTAATTTTTAAATTTACATTGAAAAATGGTTTTGTTTGAAGTGATGGTAGTAGAGGAGCTCATTCTGTTTCAATTGAAGTTGATGGTCTTGGAAAAGCGGATACAAAAATCAATGTACCTACAAAAAGAACTGTAAAATCAATGCTTAATATTAGCGGTCATAATAGATCAGGTACTTATAATATGCCTTCATTTAATGGAGCGGATGTTACTCTTGTTAGTGGAAACAAATCAGGTCATTTAAGTAATGGTGATGTTTTAATTTTTAAATTTACATTGAAAAATGGTTTTGTTTGAAGTGATGGTAGTAGAGGAGCTCATTCTGTTTCAATTGAAGTTGATGGTCTTAAAACAGATAATCAGATTGCAAAACCTACAGAAAACTCTATAAAATCATTGCTTAATATTAGTGGAAAAAATGGGGCAGGTATTTATGATATGCCAACTATTGAAGGAGTTAATGTAAGACTTGTATCTGGAAAAGCTTCAGGTAGTTTAAGAAATGATGATGAATTAGTGTTTGGATTCAGTTTAAAACCTGGCTATGTTTGAAGTGATGGTGGTCGTGGAGAAGTAAGAATAACTATTATGGTTGCAGGTTTAATGAAGAAGGAAATAGAAATTGAAAAAATTAGAAAATATGATCTTTATAGAAAACTTCAAATAGGTGGCGAAGATGGTTCAGGTACTTATAGAATACCTACATTTAAAGGAGTTAATTTAAGACTTGTATCTGGAAAATCTTCAGGTAGTTTAAGAAATGATGATATTTTAGTGTTTGCATTAAGCTTAAAACCTGGTTATGTTTGAAATGCTTTCAATGATGATAGTCATGAAGAAATAAGAATAACTATTAAGGTTGCAGGATTAATGAGTCCAGACACAATAATTGCAAAACCTATAGAAGGTTTAGTAAAAGTACTTTTAAGTATTCATGGTAATAATGGAACTGGTACTTATGATATGCCAAGAATTGTAGGGGCTGATGTAAGACTTATTAGCGGAAACAAATCAGGGCATTTAAGTAATGGTGATGTTTTAATATTTGGGTTTAGTTTAAAACGTGGTTATGTTTGAAGTGATGATAGTCATGGAGAAGTAAGAATAACTATTAAAGTTGCAGGATTAAATAAATCGGAAATAAGAGTTGAAAAACCTACAGAAAATTCAGTAAGAACACTTTTAAATATCCATGGTAATAATGGAAGTGGTATTTATAATATGCCAATAATAAATGGTACAACTGTAACACTTGGTTCTGGTAGCAAAACAGGTAGTTTAAGAAATGGTGATACTTTAACTTTTATTTATAATTTAAAATCTGGTTATGTTTGAAGTGATGGTAGTAGAGGAGCTAAAACTGTTTCAATTAAAATTAATGAATTAAAAGAAAAAAGTTCAGTTGATCCTAATAAAATAGCTCTGAAAGGCAATTTAAATGGTGCATTATTTTCGGTTGGGTTTAAGGGATATAACGGAAAAGGAAGGATACAAAAACCCTCTAATCTTAACGGTATGTTAAACTTTCTGCATGTTTCAATGAGAATTGAAGGTAAAACAGAAAACTTAAGTAATGGTGATATTGTGAAATTTATTTTTACACCAATTTCTGGTTATACATGAGGCGATGGAACTAGAACACCTGTTACATTAAGTAAAAAAGTTACTGGATTATCAAGTAAACCGAAAGGTCAAACACATACAAACTTTGTTCCTTTTGCTGACTTTACAATGAACAGCACCGCAAGAAATTCTGCTGGTTCTTATATAAGAAATAACCTTAAAAACTTTATAGCAGGATTTGTAATTATGGATAATTATGGTAATGTAGCTATGAAAGATTGAGCTGGAGATACTTTAGGAAATGTAAGTAGTATTGGTAGTTCAGGTATAAATGTTGGTATTTCATTTGGTGGTGCACATGGAACTTCTCCTTCCGTTTATGCAGCTAGCAATGGTAGAAGTGCTGATTGATTATATAATCAATATGTAAATACAATCGAACGTATTGATAATATAAAATATGTTGACTGAGATGTTGAGGGACTAGCCGCAAGAAATTCTAGGGCTTCAAGATTAAGAAGTGAAGCAATAAAGAGATTACGTACAAGATATCCTAAATTAAAACTTTCAGTTACAGTTGCAACAGCAACTTATGGTGTTATGGATAATGTTTGAAATAATGTAGTAAAACCTCTTAAAGGCTCAATAAATAATGTTAATATAATGGCTATGGATTATGGTGGTCCAATGAGTGAAAGTTCAATGTTAAATGCAGCTAAATCAGCTGCAACAGCAACTGCAAATCGTTTAGCTAGAGAAGGATGAGTTGATCAAAACAATAAATATAGTATGGTAGGATTAATTCCTATGATAGGTAAAAATGATATAGCTAGTGAAATATTTACTTTAAATTCAGCCAGAAAAATAGCTGAATGGGCTGTTAAAGTTCATTTAGGTACCTTATCTATGTGATCAATAACACGTGATGAAAATGGTGGTGACCCTGCTTTAAATACACATATTGGAACTAGTTCATTTGCATTTGCTAATGCAATGAAAGTTGTTG
>JAAEOJ010000110.1 GCA_024244685.1 Mycoplasma sp. | reverse complement strand
GTGATCAATAACACGTGATGAAAATGGTGGTGACCCTGCTTTAAATACACATATTGGAACTAGTTCATTTGCATTTGCTAATGCAATGAAAGTTGTTGAAGATAAAGAATGAGATTTTAGTGGTTCAACTTCAGATGGTTCGGGTTCAGGAAATAATACAAATAATCAAAATTCACATACTGATGAATCTTTAACTAAAGGTATTTCTCCTGAAAAGAGTAGTTGAAATCCATGAATAACTCCATCAAGTGGAGGGGATAAATCAAAAGCTAAAAAAATACTTGCAACTTGATTAGCTGGTCGTGCAGTGCTTCTAAGGTGAGGTTCTGGTAGGGCCGGAGCTACGGTTGTTGATATAACATCTAAAGTTTATGAAGATGGTATTAGAGGAATTTGAAGGCATAAAACTGGTGAAGAAGCTACTGGTGGTGGAACTATATTTGATGGATGAGGTCTTGGTGGTAATGCTCGTGATATTCAACGTGCAGCAAAAACTATTATAGATTTCTTAAGAAGATCATTCCCAGATGAAATTGATAAAAACTAGTTAATAATACTAGTTTTTTATTTTTATATTATCAATATAATATTAATTTAAAGGCTATATGCTAATATTTCGTTTTTACATTTATGTTATAATTAATTAATAGGATAATTTAAACTATGAAAAAATATAAATTCAAAAAAATAACTTTTATTTCTTCTTTTATTGTAATTGTAGCACCTGTTGCAACCGTCGTTTCTTGTGGCGCAGTTAAAAAAAACGTTGATTCTAAAATTAAAAAAGATGTTGATTCTAAAATTAAAGATGTTGATTCTAAAAAAATAGCTACGAAAGGCGGTATAAGTACTGCATTATCTTCGGTTGGGTTTAAAGGATATAACGGAAGAGGAAGGATAGAAAAAGCTTCTACTTTTAACGGTATGTTAAACTTTCTGCATGTTTCAATGAGAGTTGAAGGTAAAACAGAAAACTTTAGTAATGGTGATGTTGTGAAATTTGTTTTTACACCAGTTTCTGGTTATACATGAGATGATGGAACTAGAACACCTGTTACATTAAGTAAAAAAGTTACTGGATTATCAAGTAAACCGAAAGGTCAAACACATACAAACTTT
>JAAEOJ010000109.1 GCA_024244685.1 Mycoplasma sp. | reverse complement strand
GGGCCCGTGTTTGTGTTCAACGGCGGTGGGCTTGTGCCATGTGGCGGTGTTTGTGTGTTTTATGGCATGTGAGCACCCAAGGTGTCTCTCGTCTTTCCTGTTTCGAGCTCTTAATGTGGCACAATCGCGCTCTGGAACTCGAAAAATCGAAAAATTCACAAAAATGGTACCCCCCAAAAAACCACTGCGGGCAGTAACACACTCAAGTCTAATTATGTGGAACCTTCGAGTTCGGGGTGTTTGGCGCTATGTAAAACAACATTTAGTGTGCAAACGACTCTGAAGTTGCGAAATCTCCCGCTGCCTGCGCGATGCCCCCGCGCCGTAGGCGCCACATGGCCGGGTGGCATGCCAACAAAAATGGCCCGAGGAAGTCGACTTTTTCAAATTCGCGAAACGCACGGGAGATGAGCGGACTTTGACCATATGAACGTGCCGCTGCGTTTATTATACGATTTTTGGCGGCGGGAATGAGTTTCCGGGGGTGGGTTGCAATTCGAGCCAACCTTGCAGATTCCTGGCACCAGGGGGAAACACGGTGTTTTTGGCCGTGATTTTGGGCTACGCGGGCCCCGTGTTTGTGTGCAACGGCGGTGGGCTTGTGCCATGTGGCGGTGTTTGTTTGTTTTATGGCATGTAAGCTCTCAAGGTGTCTCTCTTCTTTCCTTTTTCTATCTCTTACTGTGGCACATGCGCGCTCTGGAACTCGAAAAATCTAAAAATTCACAAAAATGGTACCCCCCATAAATCCACTGCGGGCAGTAACACACTCAAGTCTAATT
>JAAEOJ010000108.1 GCA_024244685.1 Mycoplasma sp. | reverse complement strand
TGTCTTATCACCGAAGCGAAATGTTCACTACAGCAGCGCCTCTATCGGTCAGTGAATCAAGCAGTCAGGAACAGAAACTGAACGGACCGTCACCTGGTGGAGAGAAAAAGAAAATCGGAAGGCCCAAAAAAGGTAATTTTGCATTTTAAAGGAAATTTTAGCGACCTTTAGAATGTGTGTTATATTTATTTTTTTAATTTTTCTGTTCTCCAATAGAAAACGATTCGATAAATATTCGCAAAAAAATAAAGTATTGGAATAGTATTTTTTGGGCAAAAATATATTCCCATACTTTTTTCAAGCAAAAGTATTCTATCACTATTCTATCCGATCGGAAATTTTGCAAAAATATCTATTCGATGCCAAAAATTACTATCTGCCCATCACTACGGCTCGTACTGTCAGTAAGTACAGTTTTACTGTATTGTAGGATTGCGGTCTGAAGTTGTCGTCGAAAATAGATGTTACCCCCTGGACGAGCACATACTGTGTAAAAATTGTAACGCTGAGAGGGTGAGAAAGCTTACTGCTAATGCGTAGTCCTGTAGAAGGTATAGAATATTTCAATAAAGGCTTTGTGAAATGTTGTTATGGTCTGTAATTCGTTGGTATAAGCGTGCGTTCTCTGTGTACTATTTATCATGATATGCATGTTATTGCCATATGTTTTTGATGTTATTGTACAGACAGTATTTTGTACAGTACTGTGCATACTGTATACAGTACTAAAATTCTGTTCCACACATTGTGTTAAAATTTCAACTCAAAAATTAGGCATTTTTGTACGCTTTATGGTAATTAGCAATTTGCAGGTATTGTTTTTGTAAATTTTATGCCTGGATAATTTTTTTTTCAATGGTCTCGTGTGGGGTAGCTTGCTAAGAAAATATAGATTTTTAATCATTAGGCAGGGTTATAATTGATTTTATTATTATTGATCTATCCATTTTGTTTACTTTTTGGTTTGTTGGCCAAGCGGTGTGCATATTTTGTTTTCGATGTGTTTTGTGATACAAAAATAAGATGCCAAATTTGCATATTTTTGCTACGTTTTTTTGTCAAAATATAGAAACTGGTAAGGTTATCGGTTATGCTAACATCAGGGCAGGCAGAAGGATTATTTAGTAGCTTTTAGGGTTACATTTTTGTCTGTAGTTTGTACTTGTCGCCGAAAGCGTACTCTGGTACTGTACTATGCTACGGTACTTGTAACAGACTGTGACAATGCTTTCCTGT
>JAAEOJ010000107.1 GCA_024244685.1 Mycoplasma sp. | reverse complement strand
CGTTGTGTGTAATACTACTCAACAAATGGCACTAATAATGTTAATCTACCTTTGTGAACTTCACGGCTGCTACAGGAAGCAAATGGAGTTTCGTTTAACTCTAATACCTGTGCCTGATTATCTTCTAAGGTCTGTAAAAACTCAGCTACTTTAGCAGCCTTTACCATTGCTTCATGGTCATTTCTTGCATATAAATAAGCATCTAGTTTCACCGTATATCTTTTATTTTTACTCATAATTAATCCAATTAAAAGTGCATAACAATGTATATAAGCCATACAAGTACAGGTACATGTACTAACCGTTGTAAGTAATATTATTTTTTAGGGTTTCTTACTTTCCAAAATTCTATTGCTTCTTTATGTGTAAAAAACTCGTGAAGTTCATAAAACCTTTCTCCGTTTTCTACATAAGCAAAATCCCATACTTCCCACTTATTTGTTTCTTTGTTTTTTATTGGTCTTTGACAATCCATAATCTATTTATTTAGTTAAAACAACAACGTGTATAGGTAATTATTGCCCTTGCTTTATTGCGTTATCAAAAGTGTTATCAAGTGGTATATGGCAGTTGCTTACTCCCGAATCAATTCTTTGCCATCGCACAAGTTCAATTAAACATTCTTCAGATGTTACCATTTGTATATATTCACTGTCTATGCAAACTTTATACGCTTTTTTGGTGCTTAATATTTT
>JAAEOJ010000106.1 GCA_024244685.1 Mycoplasma sp. | reverse complement strand
GTAGTAATCCCTGACATAGCATGGGCCGCCCCTGCCCCACCCTTACTGGCAATGACTCTTAACTCATTAGAACGTATCTATTAACTAAACTACTACAAACGTTGTGGACACCTTATAAACGTTCATAGTTATTTCAATTGGTACCAATATTACACCAATGTTTGAAAAAGTTGGTAACATTTGGAACCTGCATTTTATATATTAAACCCCCCGAAACTTCACAGTGAAGACAGAAATTAACTTCCTAAGGTGTCTGCGACATTTCTAGTGGTTCATAGATACGTTTTAATGAGTTTAAAAATTTTTTTAAAAAATTTAATTTTTTTTAAAAAAATTTAAATTTAAATTTTAAAAAATTTTAAAATATATTTTTTTGATCAAAATGTCACGAAAAAGCCGAATCCGGCATTAAAAATTAACCTAGAAGCTTCCCCGCTGAGAAAACGGTGAAAAATCCTCGAATCACGAGCTTTTCGAAAAATATCGACCGACCTACCCCGATTATTGATTTTTTTTTGAAAAAATGTTCGGCTCACGTTCTGCCCAATCGATAACCCAATGTTGCTAACGGAACGGATTTTGAAATAAAAATATTCTTGGGCAGCTATAGAAGGCGAAATCTCACATGTTATGTCTTCTGAGGAAAATAACACTGTGCGTGTTTTGCTTTTTATGCCTGAACGAAAGTGCAGTTGCGAAAGCCGCTAATGTAACAAGTATTGCGTATTCGACCGCGGTTCCAACGAAAGTTCGCCGACGGCACATGGTTTAGTCTGCGCAGCTGCAGCTCCGCCGAAAGCGCGCAATTTTGATGTCGTCGGACCGGCAACAAACGAGGTTTTCGGAAAATATCGATCGACCTACCCCGATTATTGATTTTTTTCGGGAAATTCTTTTGTCGTGTGTTGTGCTCCATGGATAGACTAAAGTTGCTAACGGAACGGATTTTTGAAAAAAAAAATTTTTTGAGCAGTTGTGGTTGTCGAAATTTACATATTATTTTAAGGAAAATTGTAAAAATGTGCGTGTTTTGCTATTTTGCGCCTAAAGAAAAACAGATAGGGCATAGGTGGTAATACACGGAATGTTGGGCGTCCGAAGTCGATTCAAACGGTGGTACATCGACCTCCGTGCACTTAGCTTACGTGACGCTAACGCCGCCGAAACGTGCGCTGTACTACGTTGTCCGACGGGACGACGTG
>JAAEOJ010000105.1 GCA_024244685.1 Mycoplasma sp. | reverse complement strand
GTGACCCCGTGTTACTCACACTTAACATTCAAAAAAATTGAAAAAAATTGATAGGGGGGTGACCCCGTGTTACTCACACTTAACATTCAAAAAAATTGAAAAAAATTGATAGGGGGGTGACCCCGTGTTACTCACACTTAAAGGGAGGATTGTCCGCAAACATGAGGACAAGGACGAAAAACATTCAAAAAAATTGAAAAAAATTGATAGCGGGGTGACCCCGTCCTTCGACGACAAACCAAAGGACGATCTGATTTTTGCTCCTTTGTTTCGATCGTCCTCGCTCTCGAAAGCGGAATGAATGCGCTATCAAACGCTATTTTTTGAAAGTCCTCCGAGGACTTTCAAAAAAAGTGTTTTTTTTATTTTGCTCTTATAGTGTTACGAAAGTCCCTGAGGACTTTCAAAATTTTTTCTGAGGACTTTCAAAATAAAAAAAATGAAATTCTGAGGACAGGGACTTTCGAGCGAAAGTCCTCAAAAAACGTGCCGTCCGGGAGGGGATATACCCCTGATGGTTGAATCAATTTTTTGGTTAAAAGTGGCTTGTAATGCTAGGATTTGGCCTAGCAAAAAGTAAAAACGATATTGGCTTATATGACAGGTTATTTACTTTTTTCGGGGCGGAATAATCTGATTTAATTCAGGCTTTTTCGGCTAAATTAAATCATTATTAAAGCGACTGAGAGACCTCAACAATTTAGTATCACAGATAAGCTGCTTCGTTTTTCAAACACAACTTTACTTTTTTGTTTTTAAATTTTCTTTTATATCCCCTCCCGGACGGCACGTTTTTTGAGGACTTTCGCTCGAAAGTCCCTGTCCTCAGAATTTCATTTTTT
>JAAEOJ010000104.1 GCA_024244685.1 Mycoplasma sp. | reverse complement strand
TATTGTAACTTTGGACAAAATTCAATACATCATATATGTCACAACACCTATCACTTATACAAGTGTTGTGACATATATGATGTATTGAATATAAAAGGTATTGTGGGAATTGGTACTCTACTCAGGTCCCTCCTGCCTCACAGGATCCATTTTAAACACTGTAAAAAAGGATTCTGCCAGACCAGGGGGTGCTGAGTGAACTGTTTATCTATTGTAACTTTGGACAAAATTCAATACATCATATATGTCACAACACCTATCACTTATACAAGTGTTGTGACATATATGATGTATTGAATATAAAAGGTATTGTGGAAAAAGGTACTCTACTCAGGTCCCTCCTGCCTCACAGGATCCATTTTAAACACTGTAAAAAAGGATTCTGCCAGACCAGGGGGTGCTGAGAATAATTTGAGAAAAATTATAAAGGTTGTCCAAATATTATTATTGTATTGTACGTTTTATCAAGATTACATAATATACTACCAAGATTGTGCAACGAATTTTCCATGATTTTGGCCTAACTTCAAAAATTCACCAAAAAACAACCACGCAAAAAATCGAAACATTTTCTTTGACAAAACAAGGTTTGTTTCCTTCATTTTATT
>JAAEOJ010000103.1 GCA_024244685.1 Mycoplasma sp. | reverse complement strand
GTCGACTTCCAAAAAATATTTTTTGTGAAAATGTTCTTATGTGTGTCCCTAATGGTGTCGTAAACTTAAAAACATGTTCGAAAATTATTATCACTCAGTTTTATCACTTTGTAAAAGTGAGTGCACCAATTCAAAATGTTTTTGGTCGGACTTTTATTCAGGCCCTACCACTCAACCTACCAAATTTTGGGTACTTCTGATTTTTTACAGACTGACCAAGTTGGATCTGGGACCTGAAAAAATTCATACTAGGGTAAAAAACTACGCTGATTACGATGGTATCATCAGAATTGTGTTTAAACGCAAAAGTTCGGCTATATGGCCGAAAAACGTGTTTTTCACTCAATTTTATCAAAAGTCGACACTTATCAGGGCTCAGGTAGATTACTATAGAGGATTGAGAATGTATGTCAACAATATTTTTGATCGATTATGATCCCATGAACCCCTAAACACAAAAATAACTATGTGTACAGCTCACTAGCGCCAGAAAAACGGCCATACTCCGTTCGGGTGCGTTTTCGTGTGTTTTCGGAAATCTCAGTCCCT
>JAAEOJ010000102.1 GCA_024244685.1 Mycoplasma sp. | reverse complement strand
TGTCATGTTTTTGCTAACTCTTTCCTACATTTCAATTGGGGAGGTATCCCTATACCTTTTCCACTGTTGTGCTTAACACTTTGCTTAACTTGCTTGCTCATGTTATTTCCAGGGATTTATCCCTGTTGCTCATGGTAATTTCTTACCTACTTTTGTTTTGTTCAATATCGTTGCTTATTACCACTGCTCAAGTTAACACCAGGGCTTTGTCCCTGTTGCGCTGGGTACTTTCGTACCCACCCTGTGTTGCTTAATGCCTGTGCTCAGCTCAATTGCTAATGTTAAACCCAGGGCTGTGTCCCTGCTGCTCAGGGTACTTTGTACCCGCTCTTATGTAGTTCAATACTGTTGCTTGTTACCATTGCTCATGTCAACCCCAGGGACTTGTCCCTGTTGCTCAGGGTAATTCTTTACCCGCCTTTGTGTTGCTTAATGTTTTTGCTTCATTCAATTGCTCATGTTATACCCAGGGCTATGTCCCTGCTGCTCAGGGTACTGTGTACCCGCCCTTATGTAGTTCAATTCTGTTGCTTGTTACGTTTGCTCATGTCAACCCCAGGGCTTGTCCCTGTTGCTCAGGGTAAATTCTTACCCGCCTTTGTACTGTTCTAAAAATGTTGGTTGCTTACTGTTGCATTTTGGCA
>JAAEOJ010000101.1 GCA_024244685.1 Mycoplasma sp. | reverse complement strand
TCCATCACTCAAATGATAATACGGTGGTACAGGAATATTAACCTGTTTTCCATCACCTACGCCTTTCGGCCTCGGCTTAGGGATCGACTAACCCTGAGCAGATTAGCTTTACTCAGGAAACCTTAGGCTTTCGGCGAGCGGGTTTTTCACCCGCTTTATCGCTACTCATGTCAGCATGGGCTCTTCTGTATAGTCCAGTGGTTCTTACGATCCACCTTCAGCCCAATACAGAATGCTCTCCTACCAATGTAATAAATTACACCCCGTAGCTTCGGTACAATACTTAGCCCCGATACATTTTCGGCGCAGACCCACTCGACCAGTGAGCTGTTACGCTTTCTTTAAAGGATGGCTGCTTCTAAGCCAACCTCCTGGTTGTCTGGGCATTTCCACATCCTTGTCCACTTAGTATTGATTTAGGGACCTTAGCTGACGGTCTGGGTTGTTTCCCTCTCGACCACGGAACTTAGCTCCCGTAGTCTGACTCCTGCGATAGTTGTTAACGGTATTCGGAGTTTGATTAGGTTTGGTAATCTGGTGAGACCCCTAGCCCATTCAGTGCTCTTCCCCCGTTACAAAATTA
The DNA here is from genome assembly GCA_024244685.1 of Mycoplasma sp. GTDB lineage: Bacteria > Bacillota_I > Bacilli_A > Mycoplasmatales > Metamycoplasmataceae > Mycoplasma_K. The sequence goes on along the minus strand of JAAEOJ010000101.1, from coordinate 60 downwards.
CGCAAGGCTATACCTAAATATATTTCGGAGAGAACCAGCTATTTCCAGGTTTGTTTGGCC
>JAAEOJ010000100.1 GCA_024244685.1 Mycoplasma sp. | reverse complement strand
GCTGGCCATCCTTTCGTCTGGAATTCGATCACGTCCTTTAGATCCTGATCCGAAGCTGTAGAGTCAACAAAATCTGAGATAGGAATCCCAGAAATGGAACAAAAGATAACTTTCGAATCTTCGTCGTCTAGGGCGTAATTTCCTTCGTTGGTGGAAAGTGGTTCATCGTAATGGATTCTGGAAAGAAAGTCAGTGACTTTATTTTCGGTGCCGGAAATGTGGCGCGATTCGAAATCGTATTTGCGCAGCTTTTCGGTCCATCGTTGTATCCGTTGCGAAGCGCGAGCAGAGAAACGGGACAAGAGAACTGTGAGTGATGATTGATCCGATTCTATAATAAAATGGTGTCCTAACAGGAACTTGGAAAATTGCTTGTCGATTGCCCAGACTGCAGCCAAGGCTTCTTTCTCCGGAGTAGAATAGTTCCATTCAGCAGGAGAGAGAGTTCGAGCAGCAAAAGTTACAGGACACTCCTTTCCGTCTTTGATGAGAAGCAGTTCTGCTCCAAGACCGTAGTCTGAAGCGTCTGTCCATAAAAGAATCGGGAAGGTCGGATCAAAAGGGGTCAGTTCGATCGCATTGACGATTTTCGCTTTCAAAACTTCAAAGGCGGATTGGCATTCCTCAGTCCATTCGAATGGAACACCCTTTCTAGTCAAATGGGTCAGAGGTTTGGCGACATGAGCGAAGGAAGAAACGTGAGTTCGCTGGCATGCGCCCAAGAAACTCTTTATTCTGGTGACGGAGGTGGGAACTGGGAATTTTGAAATCGCTTCCGTCTTCTTTGGATCGATCGTAATTTCGAGTCCGGCTCGTCCTTTAGCATGGAGGATGGATCCTAGCATGGATAGAGAAGTTTTGCAGATCAGGCCTTTTTTCTTATTCAAATGAAATCCTGCTTTTTCAAGGGCGGAACAAACGGAGAGCAGATTTTCGTCGTGCTCCTCCTTCGATTTTCCGTAGATAAGGATATCGTCGACATAGCTGTCCACTCCATTTAATCCTCGGAGGGTCTGCTCCACTGCGCGGCAGAAAACGGCTCCGGAATCTATCATTCCCATCAGGAGGCGGGTGAACTGCAGAAGGCCGTGACTCGGAGTGATAAAGGCTGTCAAAGGTCTGGATTCCTTCGACAAATTGATATGCCAGTATCCTTTGGAAAGATCAAGTTTTGAAAGGTGTGTGGCGTGTTTGGCGCGCTGATAGATGTCTGATGGCCGGGGCAAAGGGTGGCTAATGGGGATAATGGCCTTATTTAACCCTGTACTGAAGTCTACAGTAACCCTGACGCATTTTCCATCTTTCTTCACATAATGCACGGGAGACACCCAGTTGCTAGACTTGATACGCTCACACAAACTGTCCTTCAGCATTGATTCGATTTCGTCGCTTGCCAATTGGGCATAAGCCTGAGGTGCTTCCCTCATGTGAGAACGTGTAGGAACTGCGTCAGGTTTCAATCGAATCGTATGCGAGTCTCTGGAATAGATTCCTACTCCCTCAGTGAAAAGTTCAGGAAACTTCCATGTTAATTTCTCTAACTC
>JAAEOJ010000099.1 GCA_024244685.1 Mycoplasma sp. | reverse complement strand
TAACAAGAAATATAATGACAGTTTTAATTGCCTTTATATTGAGTTAATATTAGTAACATAAAAACTAAAACTATGAAATTATATGACTTTTACGATTTAGCAAGAAACATGACTTATGATTCATTTGCTCAATTAATATGTGGCGAAATGGATTTGACACCAACAGATAAAACAGAGGTAGAGATTAATCCTAAGGAAGAAAATAAAGAGGATGAAGATAGTAAGGATAAGTAAATAATTTGTATCTTTGCTAAAGATTTAGTCATCTAACAAAAATAGTTCGTGCAGGAGCTAATCAGATATTAACATATAGCTTTTGCCCGATTCGGCTGCACCCGATGAAGGTAAAAGCTTTTTTTATACCTTATATTATGAAGGAATGTAAAGATTGCAAGTCCTACCTAAAAGGAAAGTGTAAAGTACACGGATTTAGAGTTTCGACTAATGCAAATTGGTGTAAATCATATAAGCTAACATTTATAAAGAAAGTAAAGTTATGGATGGTTGGATAATGTTACACCGTAAAATAAAACACCATTGGATATTCAAAGATTCATTAAAATTTAAAGCTTGGATTATAATATTGCTTGATGTAAATCATGAAGATAAAAAGGTAAACATAGGCAATGATATAATCAAATGCAATAGAGGTGAAAGCCTAAATTCTCTTGATACATGGGTTAAAAAATTTGGTGACGGTTGGAATAAAAGTAAGGTTAGAAGGTTTTTAAAGTTACTTGAAAAAGATTCAATGATAGTATTAATAACAGAACAAAAAACGACACACATAAAAGTATGTAACTATGATAGTTACCAAGGTGAGCGAAACACAAACGAAACACAGGTGAAACGCAAACGAAACGGAAGTGAAACGCAAATGACACCAAACAATAAAGAGAATAATGATAATAAAGAAAATAAAGAGAATAATAATATATATAAATCTTTTGCTCATTTAAAAATCACTATTGATGAGATAGAAAAGATAAAACAAAAAGGATATAGTCAAGAGCAAATAGATAATGTTTTGTTAAGTATAGAAAATTACAAAAAGAATACATCATACAAATCTTTATATTTAACAGCAACTAAATGGCTGCAGAAAGAAAAACCTATAAATAGTATTGAACCTCCTAAAATGGTGTACTAATGATTAAAATAATTAACATAGAAACAAGAGATGTATTTCATATTGATTTACATAAAAAAGGTGGTGAAGAACAATTACTATGTCCTGAATGTTCTGCAGCAAGAAAAAAGAAAACAGATCAATGTTTATCATGGAATCATTCTAATAATGTTGGGTTCTGTCATCATTGTAATAAAAAGTTTGCAGAATTTAAAGAGTACCAACCAAAGAAAGAGTATAGTAAACCTGAATGGAAAAACAATACTGAGCTATCAGATAATGCTATTAAGTATTTAGAAGGTCGTAAAATATCACAATTCAGCATAAGGAATGATAATCTATTAAGCGAAGGATTAGAATGGATGCCACAAGAACAGAAAGGAGTAAATACAATTCAATTTAATTATTTTAGAAACTCAGAATTAATAAACGTAAAGTATAGAGATGGAAAGAAAAACTTTAGATTAGCCAAAGATGCTGAATTAATATTTTTTAATCTTGATGGAATAAAAGAAAATACTACTGCAATAATAACAGAGGGCGAATTTGATGCACTTAGTTTTATTGAATGTGGTTTAAATAACGTTTTATCTGTTCCGAATGGAGCTGCTCCAAATGCTAAGATGGAATATTTAGAAAACTGTGAAACTGAATTATCTAAATTAGATACAATCATTCTTGCAATGGATGAGGATGCAATAGGCTCAGAATTTAGAGATGAGTTAGCAAGGCGATTAGGAAAAGAAAGATGCTTTAAGGTATCATTTAAGGACTGTAAAGATGCAAACGATTATCTTATTAAGTACGGCAAAGATGAGCTATTAAAGGTTATTGAAAACAAAGAACCTTATCCAATAGAAGGAGTATTTACTGTCAATGATGTTAGAAATGAATTGTTTAATTTATATAAACAAGGAATGCCAAAGGGCATGACAATAGATGATCCTATAGATGATTTAATAAGCTTTGATAAAGGTAGACTTTATACTATTACTGGTATACCTGGACATGGTAAAAGCGAGTTTATTGATTTTATAATAGAAAAACTAAGCTTAAAGTATAATCAAAGAACAGCTTATTTTAGTCCTGAGAATTACCCACTAGAAACACATGTAAGTAAACTGATTGAAAAAATAATAGGCAGTCAATTCAAATCAGATAAAATGTCAATGAATGAGTATAACATGGCTATTGAATATTTAGAAGATAAGTACTACTGGATTAATCCAGAGGAAAACTATTCAGTAGATAATATACTTGCAAGTGCAAAAAGCTTAGTATTAAGAAAAGGTGTTAATATATTAGTTATAGACCCTTATAATAAACTAGAGCATAATAGAAAATCAAACCAGAGCGAAACAGAATATATAAGTCAATTCTTAGATAAGATATTAAACTTTGCTCACAAATATGAAACAATAGTATTTTTAATTGCCCATCCTAGAAAAATGAGTAAATTAGCTACAGGTATTTATGAAGTACCAAACCTTTATGACATAAATGGTTCTTCAAACTTCTTTAATAAGACTGATTTTGGAGTAACAGTATATAGAAACATGGCTACTGATTTTGTTGAGGTATATATTCAAAAGGCTAAATTTAAACATTTAGGAACAGTAGGAACCAAATCATATAAATACAACATAAACAATGGTAGATATTCTTGTTTTAATGAATCAGATATAAACGATATTAAATACGATAACTCAAATCATTTAACAGGATTAGGGAACAAATCAGAACCAGAGCCAATAATAACAGAAGCAACAGGATTAAGTATGAATATGGATTTTGAAGAAGTGGAAGAAATGCCTTTTTAATATGAACTATACAGACCAATTACACACAATGCCGTTGAAGTAATAGAAAGAACTAAAGTAATTATTAACCGACAATGTAATTAGATAGCCAATGGCGTTTGATGCATTGTTATAAAACGTTTT
>JAAEOJ010000098.1 GCA_024244685.1 Mycoplasma sp. | reverse complement strand
GTGTGGTAAACATAAAAACATGTTCCGATTTTTTTACCACTCAGTTTTAGCACTTTGTGAAAGTGAGTGCATCAACTTAACGTATTTTGGGATTTTTCGAAATTGAGTCGTCATATATTTTGGGGTGGTCTCATCAAATCGACCCCTCCCAAAGTAGGTAGTCGACTTCCAAAAAACGTTTTTCTGAAAATGTTCCTATGAGTGTCCCAAAGGGTGTGGTCAACATAAAAACATTCTCTAATTTTTTTATCACTAAGTTTTAGCACTTTGTAAAAGTAAGTGCATCAAGTGGTCCAATATTGTGATTTTTCAAAATTGAGTGGCCATATATTTTGGGGTGGTCTGACCATATCGACCCCTACCAGAGTAGGCAGTCGACTTCCAAAAAATATTTTTTCTGAAAATGTTCCTATGAGTGTCCCAAAGGGTGTGGTAAACATAAAAACATGTTCTAAAATTTTTATCAATCAGTTATAGCACTTTGCAAAAGTGAGTGCATCAATCAGAAATGTTTTTGGTCGGACTTTCATTCAGGCCCCACCCCTTCACTCATTAAAATTTCGGTACTTATGGCCACCCACAGAGGTACAATGTTGTGTATATTTTCTCAAAAACATTGTACTAGACCGAAATTCTGCGTAGAATCCGAATCCGGGCTCAGAATTTGATTTCAATATGACTTTTAAGACTTTATCGCAAAAAAACACTTTTTTGCGACTTTTCATACCATTTCTCACAACTTCAACCCCTACGTAAAAAGTGAAGTTTTTGAGTGTCGGTCAC
>JAAEOJ010000097.1 GCA_024244685.1 Mycoplasma sp. | reverse complement strand
CTATACAAGAATATTTAATAGAAAATGGGACCCAGTCCTTTTTTAGTTTTGATACAACGTGTGTAAATGTGACTCGCATATGGAGAGCGGCACTAGTAATCTAATAGTGACTGGACTAAAATACGCACATTTTTGTAAGATAGTCTATAACACTATTTGGGTTATAAGGTTTCTAAAAGGACCAAGTTTGTAAAACTGAGATTCTTCGTTCTTAATATTTGGAAGTTATAAAATGGTGGTTATTGATCCTTGACAGAAAATTTCTTCAATATAATTTTTTATGAAAATTTACATAAATACTTTTTTGTAACATAGCCTATAACACTGTTTTGGTTATAAGGTTTCTAAAAAGCCCAAGTTTGTAATCCTGAGATTCTTAGTTCCTGATATTTGGAAGTTATAAATTGGTGGTTATTGATCCTTGGCAGAAAAATTCTTCAATATCCATTTTTATGAAAATTTAATTGAATATTTTTTTTTGTTGGAAATCAATTTTTAATAAAAGATGGTTAAAAAAATATGAAAATAAGTTTATAATAAGGTCACAATTTAACATTAAAGAATTT
>JAAEOJ010000096.1 GCA_024244685.1 Mycoplasma sp. | reverse complement strand
GTCTGAGGACAGTCGGTAGGGGTTTCCAAGTATCATAAGAAATAAGTCTGAGGACAGTTGGTAGGGGTTTCCGAGTATCATAAGAAATAAGTCTGAGGACAGTCAGTAGGGGTTTCCAAGTATCATAAGAAATAAGTCTGAGGACAGTCGGTAGGGGTTTCCGAGTATCATAATTAAGACACAGTGTGAGTTCTGAGGATACTCCGTGAATGCTTAAGACATAGTGTGAGTTCTAAGGATACTCCGTGAATGCTTAAGACACAGTGTTAGTTCTGAGGATACTCCGTGAATGCTGAAGACACAGTGTGAGTTCTGAGGATACTCCGTGAATGCTGAAGACACAGTGTGAGTTCTGAGGATACTCCGTGAATGCTTAAGACACAGTGTTAGTTTTCTCAGGATTACACAGTATTTCATATTTGCAGGAGTGGAGAGTGTCTGATGAGTGAGGTCGGGAAAGTTGTATGGAATTTGGTGGACGCAGTTGTGGCCATGGAGGAGGGAAGTGCAGAGGAAAGCAGGGATAATCCAAAGGAGAAAGAGGAGGAGGATCCAAAGGACCGAATGGAGAAACCAAAGGAGAGGAAGGACGAAGGACAAAGGACAAAGGGCGAGACGAAGGCAACGGAGAGGAAGGACGCAGTTGTGGCCATGGAGGAGGGAAGTACAGAGGAAAGCAGGGATAATCCAAAGGAGAAAGAGGAGGAGGATCCAAAGGGCCGAATGGAGAAACCAAAGGAGAGGAAGGACGAAGGACGAAGGCCAAAGGGCGAGATGAAGGCAACGGAGAGGAAGGTGGATACGGAGATGAAAGGGAGAAAATCTGTATCTCCAATGAAGCAATTGGATGTGGAAGGGAGAAAATCTGTATCTCCAAAGAAACAATTGGATAAGCCATTATCGAATCTACTGTCTACGCCATTGAAGGATAAAGTAAGTGGAACTGTTATGTATGGTTTTCTGTAGTGATGATGATGTTTTGCTGGGAACTTGTCTACTCCACGATTCTCCTCTAATGACTATGGGAATGGAGGGTTGAGGATTATCTATGTACTGTTAATAATAATCCCGGATGGTTGGTGTATTATTTATAATGGCTGTTTAGGATGAACAACAGCGCCACCGAAGCACTAGGTCCGGGCGGATATCTGGAATTCCGATAATGTCAGCACTCAATTTTCAGCCTGAGGAGTTGGAGGAAATTCAGCCTGATAAGGAGTTGGAGGAAATTCAGCCTGATAAGGAGTCGAAGGAAATTCAGCCTGATAAGGAGTCGAAGGAAATTCAAGTAAAGGAATAAAAATGATTTGTCATGTAGATTGAGTGTGAAGGAATGTGTCATTGTAGGCGAAATGGGGTCACGACACAGGAATTCCCTCAGAGGAAGGTTTTGATCCAACAACGTATGATCCTAGGAAGGATGAATTTCTGTCCACTCAACGGTTCTTCACAGACCAAGTAGTCCGAGTGTCAACCGATCGACAGGGATACAACAACTGCTTAGTACTTGGGGTGAGGATACTCATTATATGTGAGGAGATTCGACTCTCTATAGAATGACTATGGGCATGGAGGAAAGTCCAGTGACTGCTGAAGTTTCTTACCTTTGTTGGACTCTCCTCTGTACTATCACTATGGGCATGGAGGAGAGTCCAGTGACCACTGACTTTCTTACCTTTGTTGGACTTTCCTCTGTACAGTGTTAGTTCTGAGGATACTCCGTGAATGCTTAAGACACAGTGTGAGTTCTGAGGATACTCCATGAATGCTTAAGACACAGTGTTAGTTCTGAGGATACTCCGTGAATGCTTAAGACATTGTGAGTTCTGAGGATACTCCGTGACTTTCTTACCTTTGTTGGACTCTCCTCTGTACTATCACTATGAGAATGAAGGATGGTAGAGCAACCGCAAAATTTTGTAAATTTGTTGAACTCTCCTATGCTATGTTGAAAGCACCTTGGTTTTAGGTCAGACAAATAACTGATGATGAATTGGAGGATGTAAGGTGTCAAATTCTCGATCCAAAATCGCCAGTCAATCAATGGCATGCGGTCGTTCTAAACCTGGAATTCTTAGACCTGGGAACTAAAAGCATGCTATACTCGACATTCTCCATCGCTCAATGTGATGTTCGACCACAGAAGGAGGAGACATACGTCAGTGCTGATCCGCAGGATCCATCTTTGACGAAGGCAGAGAAAGCTCAAGCCACTTTAGAACGAAAAATCTATGGTCTCGGAACGGTAATGACTTATATCTTTTGACTGTTGGTAATAGTGTGTAGATTATCCTTTGATATGAGCTCCAGCTTTGAAACAATAGTTAAACGATTATCCTTTTTGTATGACTTGATCATCCTTATGTGTTTTTTGATTATCCTTGTTGTTTTAGAGCTGGGAAGAGAAGGCTAGGGTGTTCGTGGATGAACTTTGGTGGAGAATAATACACAACGAACGGTGTCAGGGACGTCTTTTGTTGGGTCACGGGAACAGACACGCCGTATGCCACTACAGTGATGTAGTGGTTATTAACAAATCCGGACGACAACCAAAGGGAGGCGATCGTACTGCAGTGGAGCAGGGGTATCCAGAATTGGAAACCGAAGAGGATCCAGAGAAGGATGATATCAGTGCTGATTTGGACCTAGAAGACGGGACATATGAATTACTAGGAAGTACGGTCTTACCAGTGTTTAACGTATTTTGAACAGTATTTGAAAGAAGTCGGTAGGGGTTTCTGAGTATCATAAGAAATAAGTCTGAGGACAGTCGGTGTGGGTTTCCGAGTATCATAAGAAATAAGTCTGAGGACAGTCGGTAGGGCTTTGAGGCGATCTCCAGGCTTGATGCATTTGCATCAGCTAAAATTTTTGGCTGACGCAAATGCGTCAAGATTTATTGGTAAAACACTAATTATGCGATCATCCTTTTTATGTGAGTCTGAGGACAGTCGGTAGGGGTTTCCGAGTATCATAAGAAATAAGTCTGAGGACAGTCGGTAGGGCTTTGAGGCAATCTCCAGGCTTGACGCATTTGCGTCAGCTAAAATTTTTGGCTGACGCAAATGCGTCAAGATTTATTGGTAAAACACTAATTATGCGATCATCCTTTTTATGTGAGTCTGAGGACAGTCGGT
>JAAEOJ010000095.1 GCA_024244685.1 Mycoplasma sp. | reverse complement strand
GTCGACAAACAATTTCAGGATTCTGAAGAAATCTTGAGAGAAAAAAAATCATGGAAATAATATCGTATTTTGTGGAAATATATACTACATTTTTCAAAATCTCCTACCGAATTTGCTGACCAACAGTTATGCATATATTGGTCGATTTTTGGAATCTTCTGATAAATACGTACTTTTTAGACCCACATGTCTTTAGAATCGGAATCCGGTTTCCTTACCGTTTGGGTCGACAAACAATTTCAGGATTCTGAAGAAATCTTGAGAGAAAAAAAATCATGGAAATAATATCGTATTTTGTGGAAATATATACTACATTTTTCAAAATCTCCTACCGAATTTGCTGTCCAATCGTGATGCGGATATTGGTCGATTTTAGGAATCTTCTGATAAAGACGTACTTTTTAGATCCCCATGTCTTTAGAATCGGAATCCTGTTTCCTTACCGTTTGGATCGACAAACAATTTCAGGATTATGAAGAAATATTGAGAAAAAAAAATCAGGGAAATAATATCGTATTTTGTGGAAAAATATACTACATTTTTCAAAACCTCCTACCGAATTTGCTGACCAACAGTTATGCATATATTGGTCGATTTTTGGAATCTTCTGATAAATACGTACTTTTTAGACCCCCATGTCTTTAGAATCGGAATCCGGTTTCCTTACCGTTTGGGTCGACAAACAATTTCAGGATTCTGAAGAAATATTGAGAAAAAAAATCAGGGAAATAATATCGTATTTTGT
>JAAEOJ010000094.1 GCA_024244685.1 Mycoplasma sp. | reverse complement strand
CGTGATGTAATTTATAAATGGGGAAAAATCGCCAGTGAACCCATTCCTGATGCTGCAAACAGTTTTAGCGGCTGACCAAGGGCATACTGGTGACGTTTTTCGACACGATTTCTGAAAAAACATGCTGAATTTGCATACATATCTCCATGTTGACCACTCCTCAACTCAATATCTATCCACCCAATGAAAAAACACCACTCCATCGAATTGACAGGACCGAGCACTGTCTGTCCGATGGCACCACATGAGCCATGTTCAAGACGTGATTCTCCATCAACGAACAACGGAACCTATGCTTTGGACGACGAAGATTCCCAAGTGATATTTTGTTCACTCTCCGGAATTCCTATTTCGGACTTCGTCGAATTAACTTCATCGGATTCTGACCTACAGAATGTCATTCGCTTTCATTCGAATGGTTGGCTGGCGAAATCAATGATCCCTACATCTATTTGCCCCTATTTTGAATCACGTTTAAGTTTGTCCGTTGAAGGAGGCCTACTACTAAAAGGCTCCTGTTTATGCGTTCCGACGGAACTCCAAAATCGGACAATCGAACTCCTCCATTTGGGACATCCTGGCATCACCAGAATGCTCCAACAGTACCGACTTTGCTATTACTGGCCTGGAGGAACTTCATCTATCAAACAGTTTTGCGAATTTTGCGGTCCGTGCCATTCCTCAGACGCAGTTCGACCTCAGGAATCAGTTCCGACAGGTGCAGTTCCTCCGCCTGACACTCCGTGGACGGAACTCTCACTCGACATCACCGGACCTTTTGCTTCTGCTCCGTTCAACCAGCGATTTATCGTTGTACTCCAGGATTATTTCTCCAAGTATCCTGTAGTTCTACTGATGGAGAAGATCACAACAAAAGTCATTGTTCGATGG
>JAAEOJ010000093.1 GCA_024244685.1 Mycoplasma sp. | reverse complement strand
TGAAAGAAGGGGGGGGGGGGTATCTTTATTTTGTATCGATGCCTTCCGGACAACAAGGTTTTTAATGACAGGTTCCTCATGAATATCGATAATTTCCCAGTTATTATTTTTGGCAACACCCGATACAATTACATCGTCGACGGCTAAGGTAATCGCGAATAGATTTTTCTCAAGCATCTCTGTATTTATAAGTAAGTTTATCTGTTTTATATCAAAAGACCAAAGAGGCAAAGCGATTTGTTGTGCCAATCGGTTTGATACGGTAGTCGTCAGATTGTTCAGCTGTTCGATTTTATTAGTTTTATGAATATGATATTGAACTATTCCATAAACTATAAACATTAATGCTGTAACGCTGAGCAAAATCAACCCCATCTTAAGCTGAATGCTATTTCTAAAGGCAACTTTCATAAGTAATTTTGTATGTCAAATATTAGTGGAGAGAATTGTTATTATGCAATTATTATACAGAACGCCTGAAGCTATGTCAAACTAATCAGGTGATGACGTCGTAAAAGTTTCATCTACTGCGCTTTAGTGTCAGGCTGGGGTGATGAATTTCAACATTTGCTGAACAAAAATCTGGTACCGTTTTATGTTCTTCTGTTTGTTGTCTATTATGAATTGGGTACCTTGAAAGTAAATCGTTTCAAAGCCCAATATCCAACACGGAATTTCCAATGCTCAATGGAGGAAGAAAGAACCCATTTGATTAAGAAAAGAATACTTATTTATTATCTTAATTAGATTGAAAAAGATAAGTTGCCTTGGCATTACAGGATTAGGGGCGGTTTTGCGACACTGTTTACAATTAATTAATAGAGTAAATGTTTAAAAATGCCTGAGGAAATAATCCTTCCCACTTGAGTATTCCGTGTTGAATATTGGATATTTACATGCGTATTATGATACAATCAGTATTAAAATGCTCCGTTTAATTGCAAGCTCATATGAGAATAAAAACGGGAACATTAATTGAGTTGTAAATTGTTGAAAAAGCGGCATTTTTCAT
>JAAEOJ010000092.1 GCA_024244685.1 Mycoplasma sp. | reverse complement strand
TGATCGATCGGTCTGATCGATCAACCCATTGATGATATTTCATCTCTGTTATCACATCATTCGATTAGAAAAAACTGCATGTCTCAATCACATCTCATTCTGAAGTTATCGATTTTGATTATCGATTATTGGCTGATCGATTGGTCTGATCGATCAACCGATTGATGATATTTCATCTCTGTTATAACATCATTCGATTAGAAAAAACCGCATGTCTCCATCACCATTCTGAAGTTATCGATTTTGATTATCGATTATTGGCTGATCGATCAATCTGATCAATCAACCGATTGATGATATTTCATCTCTGTTGTCACATCATTCGATTAGAAAAAACCGCATGTCTCCATCACCATTGGGTCATTCCATGCCAAATCAAACAAATTTTCACACTTTTTTCCATGACCATCTGCGATTTTGATGTAACTTGGTAGAAATGTTGTACCCATAGACGGAATAATTCCTACAAAATTTCAAGTCTCACCTTCATCTGGTTGTTGAGATACAGTACCCTGAATTTCAGGGTTTTGGGGTATTTTCAAAACACTGAGCTCCGCTAAATCGACCATATCTCAGCATGTAGAGCAGATAACCCAATAAAATTTATATATTCGGATTCGTCAGAGTCTCCTGTGTCATAATCTGGCATAAAAAGATACCCTTTGCCCCAAGGAAAAAAAAAGTTATTCAAAATTTGGGCATTCA
>JAAEOJ010000091.1 GCA_024244685.1 Mycoplasma sp. | reverse complement strand
GATTCGGAGCAAGCCATTGACGTCGAATTGACTTGCTCGATCCGGATTCGGAGCGATCGGTCGATTCGGAGCGCGCAAGTGACGTCAAATTTGACCGAATCCGATCGGCCGATTCGGAGCGAGCCATTGACGTCGAATTGAGTGGGTCGATTCGGATTCGGAGCGATCGGCCGATTCGGAGTGAGAAAACTTTTGCAGATCTGATGGCATGCAGTTTTTTTCATATATTACTTTTAAATATTCTACACAGGCTCTCTCGAGTTCTTCTTTGAAGTTGATTTGACTCATCTTGACTTCCTAAAAACAAAGTATAGAGTAGAGATGAAACGAATCCTTGGATTCGAACAAATTATGCGACGTGATTTTTCCCGCAGTTAAAACCTACTTTTTCGCCTCAATTTTCTCAAAAATTGTTGATCTGAGGTCTTGCTCAACACGAAATCTAAAAAAAATCACTGAAAACATGCTTCCAACATAGGCATATAAAAAACATCATTATGAAAAATATGTTTTGTTCATCCTAATTCAAAGGAATTCTCAGAAGTTCTCACAACTCTCCATTTTAATTTTTATTTCAAAGATATATCCTCCAACAAAAACCTCCACCCACTCCAACAATATCTAGACATAACAGAATAACAGAAACAAAAATCATTTCCATGGGGTTGGAGTATTCTTCTTAGGCTTTCCCCCAGACATTGTCATTGGTTCCCTCCTCCATTTGTAGAAATCTGGTCGTCTGTCTCCGGGATAATTGTAGGGAAGATTGTAGGGGAGTTTGTGTTTTTTTGCCGGAATGTAGATTTCGGTCTCCCTCGGCTAAAAATCAAATGTTTGAAGTACGGAATCTAGCTGGGCGTGTCAGTGAATTGAGTATCCGAATCGCTCGATCAGATTCTGTCAAAATTTGACGTCGAATCGCTCGATCAGATTCTGTCAAAATTTGACGTCGAATTGGTCGATCGGATTCTGTCAATTTTTGACGTCGAATTGGTCGATCGGATTCTGTCAAATTTTGACGTCGAATTGGTCGATCGGATTCTTTCAAATTTTGATGTCGAATTGGTCGATCGGATTCTGTCAAATTTTGACGTCGAATTGGTCGATCGGATTCTGTCAAATTTTGACGTCGAATTGGTCGATCGGATATAATTATGGCTTTTATTTAGTTTAAT
>JAAEOJ010000090.1 GCA_024244685.1 Mycoplasma sp. | reverse complement strand
GCGTGGTTGGCGTACCCGTTGCAGATCGTCCTGTACCCAGCACCCCCACGCCCCAACAGGAGCTGACAGAGGGGGCCTGGGAGATCGGACCTTCCGTACTTGACGACCCCGAGCGACGGGAACACGGCAGGCGGCGATGAGGCCGTGTGATGACACATGACCCCCTGGGGGAAGAACGATCTGTCCCTGTAGGGAGAGACAGAGTCGTCGACGCACGGGACCCCGGCGTCGTTGAGGATCTTGGTCAGGTTCATCAGGGGGCCACGTAGTCGCGTGTGAACACCTTGGGTGAGTACCCGAACCCAGCAGCAAAGTAGGCGATTTTGTAGCCGAACACGGGTGGGAGATCTGCCACCTCAGCATCGACCCAGGAGATGTCTCCGGTGACATCGAGTGGCGGATGAGAGGTTCCATGGTCGGCGTTGAACTCGGCAACGTGGTTGTTGAATGTGGCGACCTGCGCGTTGATGGTGGCGGCGGCGCTGGCGACATTCACAGTGTCCATGATCTGGTCGATCAGGTTGGCATGTTGGGGATAGACATCCTGGCCTTGCCCGATGCTGAACGCCTGATTCAGCCACGGGTACTCGTCCAGGGGGTCGGTTTCGTAGCCGACCATCAGGTAGTCGTCTGCGGGGATGCCGATGCTCGCGCCCTCGGCGGCCGTGACGGGGAACCGGTGAAACGTCGTCTGTCCGGTCCGGGACAACGGAACGTCGACCCCGTTCTTCTGCCACTGGCCGTCAGGTCCCAGTTCGGGCGATCGGATCACAGCGAAGGGGCCGGGGTTGGTGAGGTCGTAGTGCCATGCCATTACGGGATCCAGTCTGTGTGTCGTGCGAGGTGGGATTCGAGGGCTGCGACGTTGGCGGTCACGTCGGCGTCGATGATGATGAACGCAGCCAAATCATCTGACCCATCGAGCGCATCAGCACCCCCATTACGGGATAGGAGATTGAAACCCTCAATCCATGCGTTCGTGCCGGTGTGTCCCACTTTCTCTACCCCATCCCTACGCAACCACCCGTTGGCTCCAGGGATCATCGAAGTCAGCACATGGTCAATAGTTCCATCACCGATGGGTTGGCTGACTTGGTTCCCGGCATGTGTGACGACGTTGGTACTCGAACGTCGCAAATACCAACGCAAATTGTCGCTGGAACCGACCGCTGCGCGGTTCGTAGCTGTCAACCGTGCGGCTACTCCATGCGACCAAGGCACAACCAATCCCAGATTGGGACCCGTCAAGTACGACGCTCCGTTACCGACCAGTGCCCCGGTTCCTCCATCCGTGAAATTCGACAGCAGCAGCGGACGACGGTCGGTCGTTGCGCCCGCGCCTTGGTCGGTGCCGTCGTCGGTTTGGACAGCGTGCTGATGCTGGCCGGACAGATCAGGGAACACCGTCACCGACGGGGGCGGGGCTGCTTCGGTGCCGTCGGTGTACCCACCTGATGCCGCGGCAGCATCGGGGGCCGACAGCGTCAAAGCAGTCGCGAGGTCAGCGTTCGAGTACACCCACACCCGGGTGTCTTTGCGAATGATGCGCAGGTCGTCACCTGACGAACCAGGGTCTGTCACCGTGGCAATCGTCCCGGAGTCGGCCGTGACCACAATGTCCGATCCGGATCGTGTGGCTTCGATCCCATCGGTGCCCGTCCCATCGACAGCGGACACGTACAGGCTGTTGGCTGTGATCGAGGCATCGACATCAGTCAGGCCGACGTCACCCGGAGCAGACGAATCCTCGTCAAAGTCGGCGGCAGGGGTGACAGTCCGCACCCAGAAGTCATCGACGTACATGTTGAAACTCGTGACGTTCCCGGCCAACGCCCACCCGGCGTTCGTGCCCTTGTTGGCGTTTGCCATGTTCGCTGCTGACAGCGTGTAATCGAGCATGAGAACATCGTTGATCCACACCCGGGCCCGGTTGGTCCACACTGCTGCCTTGAGCTGGTAGTGCGTGTCCGCGGTCGCCGCGAGTGTTGTGTCTGCGAGCACCACGTTGTTGAGATACAAGCGAACCTTGCCGCCGGTGCCTCCCGTGTTGGCCTCGTAGCGAACCTCGAATGCGTTGTTGCTGTTGACCGCCGACCCGCATATCAGAACGAATGTGCCGTTCGATGTGAGAGGCGCCGGACTGTGGAACGTGGCCTCGACAACCATGTCCCGCACTTCGGCGTCGACAATTGTTCGCCGGGTGGAGTTCGAGTTGATGACCCGACCCAGGTTCCCCGAGATCACAACGTCGGCGGTGATCGAGGAATCCCATGTGAGACCGTCGACCCCAGTCGGTCCGTCTGTGTCGGTGCCTTCGATCACCCCGTCGGCACGATCGAAACTGTCCGATGCGAGAGTCGTCCCGAACGCTCCACCGACTGCGGTGTCGGGCACCATGTCCACCACTGCCCGCAGGCCAGCGTCGAGATCCGGTTCGTACCACGCTGCGAGATCGGTGAGCGATCGTGGGTCCCACGTCCCGGATCCGGCGCATTTCATGTTCAAGGCACCTACCAACTCGAGACCCGTGGTCCCCGCCCACACGTTCGCTGCCGCCGTGGCTTCGAGACCTGTCGTGCCTGCCAGTTGGTTGAGGACCCCGGCTAGCTCCTTGTATTCGGTTACCGCATTCCCGGCGGCGACGTTGAGTGCCCCAACAGCTTCGAGGCCTACGGTCCCAGCACAGCAGTTCGCTGCCCCCGCGAGTTCCAGGTAGTCAGAAGTCATAGGGTCGGGTTCCTCACTGACATGGTCTCTGACCATTCCGAGTGAACACCGTCCGCCGAGATCAGGCGAGAGCTGAAAGAGAGGTAGGCGTCGAGGAGGGCGAAGTCCAGCCCTACGGCCAGAACCCCTCCCGTTGGTCCGTGCAGGGTGGTCACGTCATTGTCGTTGGTGCGTGTGCGCAATTCCCACTGGTCGAAGTCCGGGAGGCTTTCAGCGATTGGGGTCGGGGGGTCGTAGGAGGGGGACACGAGGTAGGTCGTGCCCGCAAGGAAGATGAGCTCGGTCGTTGTGGGGGCGAGGCATGTGAGCGTGTACCCCTGGGCTCGTAGTGCCGTGACTGCCTCTTGGGTTCCCACGACCGAGATGTGCCCTCCTGGGTAGAACTCGACACTGCGTTCGATGTCTTCGACCAGTGGGGTCTCCACGATGTCGTAGCGGACGTTGTGTGGGGGGAAGGTGTTGTCGGTGAACCCGAGAACGGATTGCCCCATGCTCAGCCAGGTCCCCCAGTGAGCGAAGATGATGTTCTTGCGGGGGTCGTACTGGGGGTCGTTTCTCGTGACCGTCGAGGGGACAGTGTCCACCTCTGGATTGACGAGGACGAGATCGGTCATAGGTGAAGACTACTCGGGGGCGGGGGTCAGAGCGTGGGGGGATGGGGAGCCCACGTCTGACCCCCTGACCGTCGAGTGGACTAGTTGTCCCCGATGGAGCTGGCAGCCTCGAGGCGCTGAAGGCTGGCCTCACGGAAGCGGCCGTACCCGCCCAACCAGTACCACCCAACGGGGCGGAACCTCTTGAGCTTGTCGACCACGGGTCCGATCACGGTGCCGGGCAGTTCGCTCGACACGGTTCGTGAGTAGGCCTTGGCGAGCGACTGACGACCCACGATGACGGACTGGTAGACGTCGACGGTGCTGGCTCCTGCGTCGGCGAGGATTGGACATGACGGGGCTTCGATCCAGTCGGTACCGGCGAAGTTCCCGACGAGGCCGAGCCACACACGCTGTGCGCCCTCGTTGCGGATGGCGGGAGCGTTCCACGCTGCTTCCCCGGTCTCCGCCTGGAGGTCGACTCGCACGTCGGGGTGCAAGAACCCCTTGAAATGCGAGTCGATCGGGATGACGTTGCGTCCCCGCAGCTTGGCGACACCCTCTCGGATCATTGCTGCCGTGAGGAGGTCGGTCGCCGTGATGGCGGCCTGCGTGGTCTGCCCGCTGAACTGGACGTTGGTGCCCCCGAACAGGACCGGGCGTGCGAGGCGGTCAAGGGACTGCCCTGCGTTGAACCCGACGATGTTGGCGACGTCTTCGTCGACGTTGAGATACGACTCTCCTCGCACCCTGGCGGTTGTCAGGGCGGCGTTGCCGTACTCGTCGAGAGTGACGGTGACCTGGGAGTCGGTGATTTCGACGGCATCAACGTCGGCGGTCTCGGACAGCGGCGTGATCGCCGGGGCGAGATCTGCGTAGACGGTGAAGGTGACCGAGGATCCGGGCTTGTCCTGGGACGTGGACCGGATGTCGGCGCAGTTGTCGAAGTAGAGCTGCTCGCGTAGCGCGAAGTACGCGAAGCGGTCGTAGGCGGCTTGTACCGAGCTGACACTCGATACCTGGGTTGGTGCGTCTGCCATGTTGGCAGTCCTCCTGGTTCAAGGGAATTGGACGAGGAGGAGAACAACTACTGGGGAGCTGAGAGACCTGCCTGTCGAACGACTCCCTGGAGTTCCTCACGAGACCCTGCGCCTCGTATGCGGGATTCCAGATCCGACCCTTCTTCGTTGCCGACGTCTTCACCGCTGACGTTCATGCGGTCGATGGCATCGAGCTCGTCTTGTGGAACCTGTGGCTTGACCGGTGCTTCGGGCTTGGGATCGGGGGTGTCGCTGACTATTCCGTCAGCCAGAGCGGTTGCTCTGATCGTTTCGGAGTCGAGGTCTCCCTCGTACCCCTTTCGGAAGTACTTGCCCGCTCCATCGCTCGGGATCCCCGCATCTCGAAACGCTGCATCCTTGCGGAGTGCATCGTTCTCGGCACGAAGATCGGCGTTGGTCTTGCCTTGGTCCCTCAAGGCTTGACGAAGGCCTGCCGGGTCGTCTGGCACGTCGCCTTGACCCTGTTCGTCGGTCTCCTCGGACATCTGGTTCCTTCCCTCTCAACCGGGATTGACGATTCTCCGGCAGGACTGGGTTGTATGTGTTTTGCGTCAGGCGTGCCCGTATCGAGACAGCGCACCCTCGTCAGG
>JAAEOJ010000089.1 GCA_024244685.1 Mycoplasma sp. | reverse complement strand
ATGATTTTCGAAATAATGCAGATAGAGATGTCTAGTTTGTTGCATTTTAAGTGTAGTTCACTAACAACCTAAAAATTTGCCAAAATAACACAGTGGAAAATTTTTACCTCACGATATTTCAATTTTAAAAAACCCTATTTTTTTGGGGGGGAATGACCCACTGTGCAATTTTAGAATAACAGTGTTTTCCTTAATAGGAAATGTTGCTTAATGTCATATCTGTACATAGAAAAATAAAAAAAATCTTCATCTCAAAAATGGATTTTTTAGGCTCCATCAAAGTTATAGGCCTAAAAAAATATTGTTTTCAAAATATAAGGACCTGTATGGCAATTTTTTTAGATTTTTTAAAACTTTTACATTCTTTAGTAGACACTAAGTCTACCACTGATAGGACAGATCATATAATCAAAAAATCGAGCTTTCATGCTCAATCAAAATTTTATAAAATTTTAGGCCATTTTCAGAAATTGGCTTTTTTGGGTCATTTTTGCAATTTTTTTGGGTAAATATTTTTTTGTTTGTAAAAATAGACATCCATACTAGTTTGCATGAAAAAATCTTCAAAATTGGATTTTTCCTGCTTAAAACAGTTTTAAAAAGCATGGACGCATAAATTTATGAACGAAGGTGTATAT
>JAAEOJ010000088.1 GCA_024244685.1 Mycoplasma sp. | reverse complement strand
GTCCACATATATTATGTTTGTTCTCACGTGTAACATGTTGATCATCATAATGTTTGCTGTGACTCAGTGTACTACTCTGCTTGTTAGACTTATTGGTAAGGCGCGCCTTTGTTAATCGCGTGCCGGTGCATTGCCGCATATAATTTTATATTGTCGCGTGCTCTTGAGGATGGTTGTAATATGCTTGTTAGGCTCTCCTCGAATTCTAGTGTGTATGTTGATGTAGCGTCGCGCTCTCTCTATCTCTCTCTCTCTCACACACACACATACACACGCCGCGCCGCACCGAGACATACACACATCACGTGTAACATTTTGATGATCATAATGTTTGCAGTGACTCAGTGTACTACTCTGCTTGTTAGACTGATTGGTAAGGCGCGCCTTGGTCAATCGCGTGCCGTTGCATTGCCGCATATAATTTTATATTGTCGCGTGCTCTTGCGGTTTGTTGTACTCTGCTTGTTATACATATTTGTAAAGCGAGCATTAGTCAATCGCGTGCCGATGCCTGCTGTTATTCCTGATATCGTGCAGACCAGATGAAAGTCCGAAAATACATTAGAATAACGTTACTTAGGCGATATGCATATTATATAAAAGTGTGACATCGCCGTCGTCGCCGCCGCCCGTCGGACAGAGTTTGCTATAATAGATAAGATGGGTGGTGTAC
>JAAEOJ010000087.1 GCA_024244685.1 Mycoplasma sp. | reverse complement strand
ATATGCGCGGTACTATAAACACACAGTATACTGTGCATTATTGTACCAAACCTTACTGTAGGCATAAAAATAGTGGACGGTACTGTATCGTGGTGTGAAGAAAACACTGTAGATATTATATTGTACACTAGTAATTCATTTTGACCATATTGTATGCATGCATACGCAACTGTCCATATTGTAGGTACATCGAATATTTGGTAGCCGATTGGAACGTTCAATCCTCGTTTGATTGGTTACAGATAGACCTTTCAGACAATCAAAACAAGGCGACAATAATCAATTTCCACGACTTCGATCACGGGTTCACAAGTGAGGACAAGCAACGTTTTCGTGACGTCATTTCTCGGCCAGAAAACACCATATTGGGAATTTTCTTTGCGCACATGCATTCTGGTGTGGGGTTACACCCCCTGGGCTACTACTGTATCAACCATTGACGGGTACCCTTGGTCTACTCCGGTAGTATACCGGCCAATAACTACATTTTGGTTCACTTGCGCCCTGATGGGCAGGGTACGATGCCTTCCATGTACAAATTTCATGTGGATTCAGATGAGCAGACTACTGTAGGACAAATAAACCTGAATAAGAGCCCATGTTGAAATAAAAGTTATTATTTGCATAACTGTTAACAGATAAACGCTTTTACTGTGGAAGACAGTCAGCCTTTGCAAAATACGGTTCTACAGGAAAGCATTGTCACAGTCTGTTACAAGTACCGTAGCATAGTACAGTACCAGAGTACGCTTTCGGCGACAAGTACAAACTACAGACAAAAATGTAACCCTAAAAGCTACTAAATAATCCTTCTGCCTGCCCTGATGTT
>JAAEOJ010000086.1 GCA_024244685.1 Mycoplasma sp. | reverse complement strand
TCAAAATCGTGTTCAGAGGCCAAAGATACCCTAGATAGACAATTTTGGGTGTTCTTACTCATCACATGTGTCCAAAATATGGATTTTCAGGGAAAATCTGGGATCCAATTTTTTTCCGATCATTTTTCAAAAAGAAAATCTCACTCTCACATACACACATATGGACCTCACCCATAGCTCACCAACTATTGATGTATGATTTTTTTTCGTCATTTTTGGAAAGTACGTATATTATAGAGCTAGTATACCAATTTTCAGGTTATATAGACATCGGATACCTAAAAATCCACAGGGGGGTCTTAGGTCTCTCACATACACTCTCTCCTCACCCCCTCCACCAAAAAGTGAAAAATTCCAGATCAGGAATTCGGACCTCAAAATTTCCACCTCTCTCGCCACTGTGACCTCACCCCTTGACTACTGACACCAAAAAATTTTGTTCTAGGGTAAAAAAGTGCGTATAATACGATGGTAACATCTAAAAATGTTGAAAACGCGTTTTTACAGTTCATACGCACCCTCGAAGTTTGAAAACCACAAATTTTGACATGCTATGTAATTGTGCGTTTCATCACTCACCTGGACGACTATAGTGTTGATTTCCGAGAAAAAAATTGTACGTTACAGAACCATCACAGTATGAATAGAATATCATGTTTAAACCCACATAATGAGTTGTAATAGCCCTCATTTTTTTTATAAG
>JAAEOJ010000085.1 GCA_024244685.1 Mycoplasma sp. | reverse complement strand
GTTTTTGACAGTACCAAATGATTGGCCCCAAAATGGACAAAGGAATATATTAACATTTATGGTCTTATGTGTTTAATATTGCCTTAACACTTTAATATTATATTAAAAAATAGTGGGTTATATCAGTTTTCAATAACACACATGGATTGAGTAAGCAGTTCTTTTGCATTTCACAATTCCCAAGCAATTATGTGTTAGCACTTTGCCTTCTACTTCTACTTCTTCTTCTAATGCAGTGAGACATGACAATGTTAGCCACAGTATCAATGCATGGAAAGCATGGTACATCCTGAAGGTTTCGTGTGTAATTATAACAAGTTTCCAGTGAAGAACATCTGCGCAGATTTATTTTGTATGATATGTACCTATCTTGTAAATATGCATTACACTGTATGTATAAGTAACATACGAATATGCAGAGTACAATGTTTATTGCATCATGGTATTTTTAAAGTAAGTACATGATATTGATATACAGACTTGGACAACTATTTTTAAATTCATTTGGTATAATATTCGACTTTTTCCCAAGTTCTCATATTTTTTCTATAAATTTTTGACATATTTTTCTTAATTACAGCCAGTTTCCTAATTTTCCACACACTTAATGCATACTATTCTTCAAATTTTTACGCAGTTTCGGCGCATAATGTTTTACAAATTTTTGGCGTAAATTATTTTGAAGATCTTTTGAAAAACTGAATATGTAAAAAATAAATAATTGTTTGCTATGCTATGCCAATATATTTTCGAAATATTTTTACAGCCCAAAATACATATTTCGGGTGAATTTTTTTACACTATCCGAAACATTAATTATGTTGGAAAATGCTTCAGAGAGCGAGATTTCAGCTGATTTTTTTAAAAAATGTTGTCTGAATTTTTTTTAAAAAATGTCTCTACAAAAAGTAACATTTACAACTATTTTTGCAAAAGAAGTACACTTCTTACGAAATAGAAAAATCTGCGCAGTTTATAAACCATTTCTCACTAGTGTATAAAAGTTTACTATTACAAGCTTAAACAGCTGTTGCAAAGTGAGAGTCACTTTATATTTATGGTAAATAAAATTTTATACACAGAGAAGTAGAGTCTAGGAGGCAGTTCAGATAAGAAATATGCATTTTACGAAACAAACTTTACTTTTTTCAAAAAATAAACCTAATTTCGTTATACATATTGCTTGTAGCTATATTTATGCAAAATATGGTTCAAAACTTCTTCGAGTTGATAAATATCATGTACTGGACGCATTCCCAACATTTCGATTGAATACAGCTGCGCAGTGACACTGCGCAGAAAAATGTTGAGCTATTGTACCCACACTTTCAGGGAATGAAATATATACTTTACAAACTTCACACAGAGATCTACAGTCATTATCATTGATTTAACAACGCTTCTTTTGTTTGGAATACTTTCAGGTTTACTAAAAATGTTGTATTCTTTGCACGTTTTCTAAAGTATGTGCCAAAATGCGCATCACCTGCTGGACATCTCTGAAAATCTCTGGCAATGCAAAATCTCTGGCAATGCAGTACAAACATAAAACGTGTCCGGTGTGAGGCAATTCCGACGGTATGCCAGCGATATCTGAGCTTTGAATCTAAGCGAGGCTAACAGCATCTAAATGCGCTCGATTTCCCCCACGTCGAAATCAAAAAGTCCACAATTTACTCTTATTCTCAGGGAAGACGATTTTTCCAGCACATGATTATTTAAACTAAAAGGAAACCAGTGAAGGTCTGATTCGAAAAAAATTGGCCCAAGGTCTTAACTCAATTCCGTTCTGGAGAACGAATACCAAATGTACAGTCAATTTCACGAACCAGATACCAAAGTTTGCAGAGTATTGCAAACCGCAAACTTTCTCCTATCTTTATATTGTGGGGGTTTGCAAGAAGTTTGCAGATAATAGTTTGCAAGAGTTTGCATGGTTTGCGAGAATCCTTCCTTTTGTTTACGCAGCTGTTGACCTCCGGCCTTTCCTATAATGAGGGATAGGGAGTTTGCAGAGTTTGCAGGATTTGAGGGTTTGCAAAGGATTGGCAAACTTTGGGACCCGGTTCGTGAAATTGACTGTATGAGTATGAGTCAGAATGACACGATTTGACTATTTTTGAATTCGTGGGCGAACGGGCGGGCGAAACTTGGTCTACGACGCCTCAAAAGATGCGCCAGACGATTCTCCACACTGAGTTCACAGCACAGCGCATTGCTTTCCTATTTCCTTGTCATTGGCATTCAACTTGGCTGTAGGTCTGATGGTATTATATTAATAACAATTACAAATTCAAATGTTATACATGCATAACAGAATACAAATTTTGTCCTTTTAGAGTAAAGCTATATTGTTACTTCATTCTAAAAAAAATATATTTTTTTTTCTGTTCAAGACTGAAAAGGTATCAAAAGTGGTTTCTTACATTGAACTAAAAATAAACAATAAAAAAGACAAGAACAAAGTCTTTTTAAACTTAGAAAAGGCATCACCAAAATGCCTTTTCAGAGCAGCAAAAGACAAATTTCAAAAGTCGTTTTTAAACTATGGCACCAAAAACCAATTTTTCTGCACAAGTTGTATTGTATCCAATTGTCCTTCATACAGTCGCACTCTCAAAGTGGATTTCAAAGCTTCAAAGTCAATCAAAGTCTTTCAAAGTGGTCCATATGCTTTCTGTTTATGCTTTGACCAATTTGATGACTTGACCCACTTTGATTTCACTTTGGTTTCTCGCTTTGAACATGCACTTTGAGTCACTTTGACAAGACATTGAACTGGTGTACCTATCGTTCAGCATATGGTATGTGTTCAGGCTTTGATGATTTGATCAACATTGGTGCTTGAAATACAGTTGGATAGTGGGACACTACTCTGTCAGTCTATAATATCTGTCAATTAAAAACTTTTTAAATCCATGTATGTGTAAATTTTCAGGCAATACGAACAGACAAGTGATCTTAATTTTTTTTTTGAAAAAGCAAACCTTTTCTTGCAAAATACATTTTTGATATGTGAATTTTCTGGCTTTGCTTTTATGAGCAAAAGTTTTGATTTGCACTGCAAGCTTGACTCCTATGTTACAAATTTTAAAAAATCAATATAACTTTGTGTCTTGCACTCATAGATAGATTTGCACACTCATGGATCATCAGGTCTTGTAACATTTGGTAAAAACCCAACGTTACAAGTCCTGATGATAATAGCAGTAG
This sequence comes from Mycoplasma sp., assembly GCA_024244685.1. Taxonomy (GTDB): domain Bacteria; phylum Bacillota_I; class Bacilli_A; order Mycoplasmatales; family Metamycoplasmataceae; genus Mycoplasma_K. The sequence continues at coordinate 1,903 of JAAEOJ010000085.1, read as the reverse complement.
CAACAGAAACGTTGATGATAAAAAAACTGTCAGACTCTGCAGAAAACGCCCAAACATCTGTGCAAATTGGTCAATAACTGCTGCCTTTCCCAAATTGAACATTTGCACTCATAGGTCTCTTAATTACTAGTAACTGGGGTCATTACTTGTTTTCACAGTAAACATTTAAAGGCTGCACAGTATGCACTGTGAAATATCGTTGCAATTTTCAATTTTTTTAAAAACAGTATCTGCATTTTCCATAAATGACCCTGCTTTTCATGTGATTTTAAAAATTTTTCAAATCAATACCATGTCGTGTGTGGTAGCATGTGTACATAATATGTTTTGGAAAAGTGATTGCGCACGTTATTGTACTAGAGGTTTTCCAGATTTTAAGAACCACAGCTGCTAAAATTACAAAACTTCGTACATTTGTAGTACTCAGTTATAGTCTCTCACTAGAAAATTTTCAGATCAATCTGTTCATAATTAACGAAGCTATGCTAATTAAACCTTGTTATTTGGGTTTCCAAAATTCTTTTTCGGTTCTTCTGCCAGACCTAGCGCTACACAGTCAACACACACAGAGTTATTCGATCGATCATTTTATTACCACCGAATTCTACATCATTTTTTTTCACAAAAATGGCAGGAATTACAGTGAAAAACGCCCAAAGGGCATAAAAAAGGTCAATATGTTTTTAATACAGACATATAAAAGAATGGAATAAAAAATTATTGTTAGACAGCCAAATATTTTGTGAGGGAAATTTTTGAATATTGGTCGCTTTAAATTTGCCAACAATTCAGCTTCTGAGGTAGTCCGCAGTGGGAGAAATTTTCAAGCAAAATTGCAGAAGACTCAGAAGCTGAATATGTTGGCAAATTTAAAGCGACCAATATTCAAAAATTTCCCTCACAAAATATTTGGCTGTCAACCAATAATTTTTGTTCCCTTCGTTTATACAGTCCCGCTCTCAAAGTGAGTTTCAAAGTCCAACTTTGAATCAAAGTGGCTACTTTGAATCAAAGTAGTCAAAGTGAAAACAATAGACCATGTGTTGAGCGATAGGCGCACCTGTTTCAAAGCTGGTTTCCAAGTTCAAAGTAAAATCAAAGTAGATTCAAAGTAGAATCAAAGTAGGTCCAGTCAGGATCAAAGCTTCCTCACAAAGTATAGGGAGCACTTTGATCAACTTTGAATCAAAGTAGGCACTTTGAAACTCACTTTGAGAGCGGGACTGTATGTTTCTATTAAAAACATATTGGCCTATTTTATGCCCTTTGGGCATTTTTCTCTGTAATATTAAAATGTATTATGAATTTTAGTTTTGTGTCGAGCATGTGGTTATTAAACCTCCATACAGCAGGGAGAAACCCTGACCACAGGGAAGTTTTAGGCTTTTAACTGGATTCCTGTTTCTTCTTCTTCTTCTTCCATGCAAACTCCTACTAAGCTGAAATTTACATTGAATCATTGGACCATGGCTGTATGTGAACATTGCAATTTGAGCTCAATACCAGCGCTCATTGACAAACTGGTTCACTCACTCCCTTGCTCAAAAATATTTTTTGGTCATAATTTAATAAAATTGACATTGATTTCGAATGTTTGATGGTCAGAAAATTCGACTTTGTCTCGCAATCTCAATCCGAGCACATGCTTGTGTGTGAGAAGGCTTGAGATGCGAGTGCACTTGGTCTGGAAGTTTTTTTATTCTAAAACAATAAATATAATGTCAATTCTATGGTTTTCAAGGTCGACGAGTCTAAATTTGGTATACTCATATCAATCCGAAAGCTAGCTCGTTTGCTAGAAGCATGATTGGTTGCTCGCTCGCTCGGTTGGAGCCCACTGCAGTGAGGTATAATTTATGCTCATCGTATGCACTGTACTGCTGTTTTGTGGAATAATCTAAGT
>JAAEOJ010000084.1 GCA_024244685.1 Mycoplasma sp. | reverse complement strand
TCTTAGCAATAGCTTTTATTATGGCAATAATATTATTTATACTTGAAATGACCGTAATGTTTACCTACAATAAAAGTATAGAATGGAAAGAAAAAATGATTATGAACGCAGATACTTGGATTAAAAAACTAAAGTAGTTTTATTGTTTGCTAACGAAAATAATATGGGCTGATTGCCCTACCAAAATAGTAGAAACTTTAATTTAAAATACAAAGATTATGAAACGTAAAAATTTAATTAGTAGAATGGCAATTTGCTTATATTTAGTGTTAGCATTAGTTTTGTGCGTGGGGTGCTCAAATAATGTTAGTAAAGAGACTATAGCTAAAGATTATGAGATTGTGGAAATTGACAATTGCGAGTATATAATAATGGATAGAGCTAATGGTGGGTATCAAGGATATGGATTTATGGCACACAAAGGCAACTGTAAATATTGTGCAAAAAGAGCGTTGGGTAATTAATGCTAACGCATTGTATAAGGTGCGTTTTAATGCACAGTACGGATTATTAACGATAAAACTAAATAGAATGGAATTATACAAAGGTGATTGCTTGGAGATAATGAATGAATTAAAAAGTAAAAGTATTGATATATATGTACACGAGTATAAATCAATACCACTAACTGATGAAGAAATAGCAGCAATAAATAAACAAAAAAGAAAAGAAACATTAAGATTAATATTGGACTTAGTAATATGCTTAATATTTGCTCCTGCTATTTCTGGATTTATCGGTTGGCTGGTACCGTTGCCATTTTCTATACTGACTGCTATATTGATAGGATTAATAGCATTAGAATACTTTACCGGAAGGAGAGCGTAGGCAAATTTTGCATAACGTTTGATATGAATAGTTGTCACAGTTAGCACGAATGATCATTAAAAGAATCGAAACTTTTTCTTTTCTTTTTGAGCGTTGGTCAACCATTTTTGAAAAAAATGATATTAATACTAAAAATAATTATCTTTTTATTTGGTTAGTGTTATTATATGTAATATATTTACATTGTAATATAAGGGATTAATTATGAGTGAAAGGAAAAATATAATAGTTTATATAGGGGGTGGATTTTTAGAGACATGGGGAGGATTAAAGGAGCTTTGTGAGGTTAAAGGTTTTGTTTATAATACTATTAAAAGTAAAAAATACCCAATTATTATTGGAGGTATTGGACGCATTTACAAAGTACCATTTAAAAAACATTGTATTGACTTAGAAAAACAAGCGTGGGTAGGAAAAGAAGTTGAAAAAGGGTGAGGTTAGTACGCTTTGCATAAATGATTGAATTAAAGTACTGGAATGAGCGATAGCTCGTTTTAATTGAGCATAAC
>JAAEOJ010000083.1 GCA_024244685.1 Mycoplasma sp. | reverse complement strand
GTATACAGTACAGCGCAGCACAGTACAGTACGCATTGGGTGCAATGTTTTTAGGGTTTTAAAAATATTTATCGAAATGAAAACTACATTTCGGGCCCTGGCATCATACATGTCACTACAGTACTTTCCATTTTATTGTCGATAAATAGTGTCTAGGCTTGGAATATCGATATTCATTTTTTAAACCCTAAGAGTCTATACTGAAGAGAGAGAATCTGGAAATAACGCAATCATTGGAAAGGAATTCATTGAAATGAATTCCAATGATTGAATTCTAATGATTGGCCTTTTCTTCCTAAAACTACGCTCCATAGTATCCATAGGGTTTTAAAAATATTTATCGAAATGAAAACTACATTTCGGGGACAGGCATCATACATGTCACTACAGTACTTTCCATTTTATTGTAGAAAATAGGGTCTAGGCTTGGAATATCGATATTCATTTTTTTAAACCCTAAGAGTCTATACTGAGTGGCGCCAATCTACGAAAAACGCAATCATTGGAATAAATTTCATTGAAATGAATTCAAATGATTGAATTCTAATGATTAAACTTATCTTCC
>JAAEOJ010000082.1 GCA_024244685.1 Mycoplasma sp. | reverse complement strand
TCTATTTCATGGAATCAAAGGAATACGTCCTGGACTGCTTCATAAATTATCACTCCGTGATGGAAAGGAAAACTGGACGAATACAGAAATTCGAAATTCGACACCTATTTGAAGAGAAATGGAATCTCGCATCAATTCTCATGTCCCAGAACGCCAGAGCAGAATGGAGTTTCAGAAAGGCTGAATCAGACGCTGAACAACAGCGCGCGAATGATGCTGAGCTACGCAAACCTCGGAAATGAATTCTGGGAAGAAGCCGTCCGGTACGCAAATTTCATCAAGAATCGAGTCTCATCAACTGCAGTGGAAAAGACCCCTTACGAATTATTCACGGGGTGGAAGGCAACTTTGGGCTTCGCAAAGATTTTTGGATGCGACGCATTCGCTCACATTGCAAAGGAGCAGAGAAAGAAATGGGACAAAAGATCGAAAAAGATGATTCACCTCGGATGCGACATTCATTCGAAAGGATACCGACTGTGGGATCCAAACCGAAGAAGACTCGTCATT
>JAAEOJ010000081.1 GCA_024244685.1 Mycoplasma sp. | reverse complement strand
CATCGAATTCTGATGCATCCATTGGCTTCTACGACCAATTTCACCCTGGAAATTATTTTTTCGGTACCCATACGCAAGGGGTGAGTGCAAAGTGGGTGAGATTGAGTGAAATTTTGGAGAGTGTGTGTGTGAGTGTGTGGATTTATTTAAAATGTATTCTGTCCCCACCCCCTTATCAATATATGAAATGTGCTTAATACCGCCCCATACATGACTAAATTTTTTTTCGATGTCACCATCGTGTTCTATGATGAATTTCACCCTAGAAAAAAAGTTGGGACCATCTGTACCGGTCAGGGGTAGTCACAATAAGGGGTGGTTCATTTAATATTTGTCAGGATATAGAGTGTGAATTTTTTCCAAGCCATTTTTTTCACTTTTGTGCACACTCACATTTCAATGTATAGGTATCCCACGTCTATATGATCTGGAAATTGGTATACTAGGTCTATAAGATACATAGATTCCAAAAATGAAGTTTTGTTTTTCATACACCAATAGTTGGTGAGCTATGTGTGAGGTCCATATGTGTGTATGAAACGATTATGTGAGAGTTTGAGAGTTTTTTTTTTGAAAAAATTGCTGAAAAAATCGGGCCCCATATTTTTTCTGAAAATCCGTATTTTGAGCACACGT
>JAAEOJ010000080.1 GCA_024244685.1 Mycoplasma sp. | reverse complement strand
TCAGGCTTGACGTGAATCTTATGCTCTTCCCCATTGAAAATTCCCACTCCCTCAGAGAACAACTTAGGAAACTTCTTAGTCAAAATGTCCAGCTCCGGGTCTGATACGGTAGAAGGTCCATCTTCCAAAATGCATTGGGTGCATTGGATGGCGTGCCTTTCTACAGGAGGGAACAGTAAAGGTTCGCTTTTACTGGTTATTTGTAGGGCAATCTCCTCCTTTGATCCGGAAGGTCGATTCGGAATCAGCGTCGATGGAGTTAGAGTTCCGGTTCCCATATCGATGAGGAGTTTGAGTGCCTTGAGTTCCAGAGCGCCCAATACTGATTGACATGACGAGGACAAAACTTGAAAATTCCCATTGATCCATTCTCCCCCAACGGAAATTCGAAGGTTGACTTGTCCTTTCGGCTTCTTCAGTTTGGAGTTGTCAAAATTGTAGAGCTGGATTTTCGTCGGCGAAAGTTTCATAAGTTTCTTCACCAAATTGAAGTAGTCTTGCACGGAAAGTGCCGATACTTCTGCTCCGGAGTCGACTAGAAATCGCAGAGAAGTTTCTCTTCTTTGAGGTAGGTCCAAAGGTCGAATTTGAACGTTGCAAAAGATTCGTGAGTCGTTTTTCAGGGAATTAATTCCAGCTGATGTCCGGTCCGCTGGCAAATGAATTGCTCCAGCCATTTTGAAATTGACTGAAGTGGAT
>JAAEOJ010000079.1 GCA_024244685.1 Mycoplasma sp. | reverse complement strand
GATGCAGCACATGCGACTCGATTGGCAATTGGTGATGTTGTGGTTTTAACCGGCACATCAACAGCCGCAGACGGTGTTGCAGAAGTTGACGCAGCAGCGCAAGGCGCAGCGCTTACAGGTATTGTTGCAGGTTTTGAACCTCAGTTTACCGGTGAAAATTTAACTGAAACTGGTTTACCTGCTTTGACTGAAGGTAAAGCGCGTTGCTTAATTGATCCAAACTTAAACTTTATTGTTGCGGTTTCTGGTGGTGATTTAGCAAATACAGATGTTGGCTTAAATGCTGATGCTGATGTTACAGCGGCTTCTAAGTCAGGTGGTTTAACTATTTCTAACATGGCGTTGGATTCGACAACCTTAGCGACGACCTCAACTTTACAGTTCCGTGTTGTCGGTATTGCTGAAAATCCAACTACAGGCGAGTTTGACGGTTCTTACGCTCGCGTCCGTATTAACGAAAGCACATTACGTGCTGGCACAACAGGAGTATAGGTTATGGCTGGTGGTACTATTACAACGGGTAATCTCCCTCGATTACTCCAAGAAGGCATTCACACAATTTTTGGTGATTCTTACAAAGAACGTGAAATGCTTTGCTATCGTATTTTTGACGAAAAACAATCACAAAAAGCTTTTGAAGTTGATGTGCAGAT
>JAAEOJ010000078.1 GCA_024244685.1 Mycoplasma sp. | reverse complement strand
TCTACAAGGGAGAACAGTGCCAGGAACTCTTTCCGATTGAATGAAGAAAAAAAGAAATTTATTCAACAGATGCTGGAGACTATGGAACAACAGATTCCGACCGTAATTCAACAGAGAAAAGAATCTGGTCAGGAAGAAAAAAACATCCAGGTGATCAACATGAACAGTATGCGCGTCAATGTTGAGGAGCAATACGGCGTCCCAGAAGGAATTCCCTTAGCTCCTGTACTGGCTCCGTTGATTCGAACTCAAATGATGATTGCCGGTTTTCCGTACAGCGTTATGCTCGACTCAGGGGCGAGTGCCAGCGTGGTGCCTCGATGGTTTGTATTGGAAATTATTGGAAAATTTGGCAAAGATTGGGTACAGAAGCGCCTGCGGCCTTCATTTACTATGTTGCGTGGGATCGCAAACGGAACTTTGAAAGCACGTTATGAATTGATTCTATGTGTGGACACCGGGAGTACAGTGGTGGCGATTCCATTTGTTATTGACGAAGCTGTGGAAAATGTGATGTCTACAATTCCTTCAATCATTGTGGGGAAGAATGCTATGGAAGCATTAGGATTTGTGATATTGTCCCCATCAGTGGAAATTCTGATGTCACCTACATATCATCAGCTTCCGTATACAGTTTTCAATACAGCGACAAATGAGTTAATTTATGATGGACGACCAGCTGTAAGTCCCTTGGGAATCAATGCGCCGGAAGAGTCCGAACGGCAGCGTAGGAAGAATTTGAACATTCCTAATGATCCGATTCCCGTTAATCGTGATAGCCCAGTCAGTT
>JAAEOJ010000077.1 GCA_024244685.1 Mycoplasma sp. | reverse complement strand
AGTTTATGAAAAATTTGAAATTTCCGTCATCAGATACCGTTCCTGACGAAATCTCTGGTATTTACTGTACTTAATTCCCCGATTATAAGCAACGTTGCTTACAATGCCAGTTTTTTGCTTCCTTGTGATTTTTGTTTAATTTTTTCTAGTATATATTACAAGTGTAAGTTGACATATGTATATGTGGGAGTACTGTAGACTCTGGGAGTACTGTAGACTGTCAGGGAAGATGAAAAATGAAAAATGAATTTTTATCAAAATTCGTGAATTCGTGATTTTTATTAGCATATTTTTTCTACTATATATTACAAGTGTAAGTTCACATATGTACAGGGTGACACATTTAATCTTTCACCCCCTCTAGAGCAATACTGTGAAATTGTAGAAAAATTTCGTTGCGATTTTCAGAATCCTCGAGAAATTCTGGTCCAGAAAATGGGTTTTCAGCAAATTATTTGAAAATATGCCAACATTTTCTTGATGGAACCTGGAGGTAGCGATACTGATTATCGATTTTTTAAAAATTTCAAAATTGGCCAAATGACTCCGGTGATGTGCCAAAGTGCTTGTCTGATTTTTTGTCAATTTTTACAAAATAACCGAACTTTTGCTTTCGTAATTTCAGAAAATAGCAGAACTTTTGCTTTCGTAATTTCAGAAATTTCGGCCTAAAAGTGTCAATTATCTGATTCAGTCATTTTTTTAGAAAATAACCGAACTTTTGCTTTCGTAATTTCAGAAATTTCGGCCTTAAAGTGTCAATTATCTGATTCAGTCAATTTTTTACAAAATAACCGAACTTTCAGTAGGCACAAATATTGAAGTTTTTACTCGATTTGCGGCCAATTATTTGGACGCATTACCGTAACGAGAGACATACCATACCATACCATACCAAAGTAAGCGTTTTTCATGCTTTGCTTTAGGTAATAAGGCAAGCTTCGCTAACATTTCGGTTTTTTCTGCAAAAAACGAATGTACAGCTATAGCATGGCGCCGTATATAATAACGTTTTCTAAGTTCAGAAAATTCAAAATTCTCTAATTTTTTGACGCATATTTTGGGAATTATTGACACTTTCAGCGAAATTTCTAACTTGTTGGCACATTTCCTTTGCATTTTCTAATTACTTAGACGATACTTTTAGCATTTTTCACGTAATATGCAAATTAAAGTAAATTAAAATGCAAATTTCTACCGATTTTCCTTCCTTATTTTTGGCATTTCGTCTCAATTTATCTATAATTGATTGACAATAAATTCTGGTTGGATTTCTCTAATATTCAGACACGATTGGGCTTATTTTTAATGTAACTTTATATGGTGGAATTTCTGAAAATATGAAATTCTGATAATATCAGGACACCATTTTTGTCATTGTGCTATCACTAATCACTAACGGGAAACTTACCTAATGTTTTTATGTCAATACAATGTTTATTCGAAAAAGCAAAAGTTGGCAGTGACACGCAATAATGCAATGAATTGCCGCAATAAGCACAACAACAACAACACGCTAAAACAAAAAGATTGAATTGAATTTGCATACTGTAAAGTCCCGCGTATAGCCCCCTGGGGCTAGCCTCTCAATTAGCAGCTTTTTTCTTCATTATACGCGGGACTTTACAGTATATTCTATTCAGGAGCTTCGCCAGGTTCGGTATTTAGATGTTGGCTTTTTAAGTAAAAGTTTATGAAAAATTTGAAATTTCCGTCATCAGATACCGTTCCTGACGAAATCTCTGGTATTTACTGTACTTAATTCCCCGATTATAAGCAACGTTGCTTACAATGCCAGTTTTTTGCTTCCTTGTGATTTTTGTTTAATT
>JAAEOJ010000076.1 GCA_024244685.1 Mycoplasma sp. | reverse complement strand
TTATTAGCTAATTGTAAAGTTACCGTTAGCAGATGGGTTTTTGTTGGTTAAGCCATACCAAGTGAATAAACGGCACTTCAAGGTAAAGTCATTGATAGACCCTTGATAAGCCATGTAAACCTTAGTTCCAGAAGCTAGCGTCTCACTGATAACCTCCATTCCGTCTAACTGGCCAAGATACTCTAGAGGCGCATCACCATTGATGATCTCGATTGAATCTTTAGTCCAGAACTGGTTAGCTCGACCAGCCGCAGTATTCAATGCAACAATCGCAGTACCAGATAAAATCTTAGTATCGATGTTTGCATAGGCTTTTTCAGCAGCGGTAAGTGCAGCATCATCAGCAGCGATAGGCTTAGGATAAACTTGGATGTTGTTACCTGAGATAGCAACAACTTTAAAGGTCATTTGTTGACCAGTGTCAGTTTTATCATGCTCACCAAGTGCATTGATACCAGTAAACCCAACAGAATCACCAACATTAAGATTGGCAACAGATGCTAATGGGATCGCATCAGAGATACGGTAATCAACAGGTAGGATTAAACCACCCACTTCAGTACGGTTTGCTACTGGACCCTGAGACACGTCTGCTGTAGTTGTTGAGCCTGCAAAAGTACTGGCTTCAATAGCTGGCAGATAGCTTGACTCATACAGGTTAGCGCCTGCTGTGTTATATGCAATCATGCCGTTCTTATAAACAGTCTCAGGAAGGCCATTCATATTTGAGCGGTTTGCAATGTCGCTTGAAATCTTCTGTGAATCACGATCATTCAAGAAGATGTTTAAGCCTGAAGCCATTGATTGTTGACGCTCAGAAAGAATGGTTGAAGCGAACTTAACCGCATCATAACCAGTCTTATTAACCGTACCATCAACAGCCTGAGTGTAGAAGATAGAGCCAGTGTCTTTTACTAGTGAAGCAATTCGACTGTTCTGATCAGCTGTTAAGCGAGAGGCTGCTGCATTAGCCCAGCGCTCCATAAAGCTTTTATCTCGGAAGTCATCAGCGCGTAGCTTTTTAAGGCTGTTACGAGGGCTACCAAGCTGAGAAGGGTAGGACAATTCGATAATGTCACCAAAGTCACTATCGTTAAAATCCCAGCCATCTTGTACCGGAGCTTCCTGCTCGATTTGCTTCCATACTAAGTTTGAAGCGTTTTGCATTTCTATGCCCGACACGTTGAATGTGTCACAAAGTACCGCCGCTTGTTGCTGATGCTCCAAACGATCAAGAACCATGTTAAACATCACTCGGACTTGTTTTGCTGTATCTAAAGCCATTTTAGGCCTCCATGCTATTCAATTTCATCATAAGAGATATTGCGGCCTAACCGCTTCTCAACCTCACGCTTTCTTTCGCGGAATTCAGAAGTCTTGCCGCTACTTAGTAATTTACTAAGATCATTTTTCCAGCTTTCCGTACCACCTGCTGTACCACCTGTTAGACCACTATCGGCCATAGGCTTGCTTGCAGCACTCTTTCGGCGAACTTGCAGCTTTTGATA
>JAAEOJ010000075.1 GCA_024244685.1 Mycoplasma sp. | reverse complement strand
TGAAAAGTTTCAACTATGAATAAAGTTGTGACTTGATTTGTTCCCAAAATGTGACCCAAATTAGATATAAATATATATTATAATATGTATATAATCAGCGGGAAAAAAAGGGCTAACGTCAATTTCAGGATCCGGAAAAAAAATGCTAACGTCATCCGGAAATTAGGAAAACTCGATTTTCTCGCTTATCCGGTCGAGTCACCTAGAAATATTTTACACACATATATTATGGTTCATTTCTAACATTTTGGTCGAAAAAAAAATGGTAGCTCCAAAAGTGATAGTTGGGAGGCCTACTTTCCTTTGAGACCAAAGTCCGAAAAGAGGGTCAGAGCCATTTCAAAAATCCATTTCCGCCATAACTTTCGAAATACGCATGATCAGAGGCCAAAACATAGCGCAATCGACGCGTCTCGGTGAGACGAATTTTTTGGTACCACTTTCGATTTTTCCCCTCACTCCTGAAAAAAGTTATGACTTGATATGTACCAAAAAATTGACCAATAAAGGGGGGGTACATGTATACTTTTGGGGAAATAATATATTTAGAAAAATACACTCACTCTATAACTATATACATAACTCACCCACCAGACGGCATCAGACATCAATTTATGGCTCGATATACTTCTAAGAGTGTCTTAGAATGATATTCACCAAAAAAATTGGTGCGACCAACTTGCTAGCTAGTTATGGGACAAGTTTGCATGTGTGGGTCTGTATACAGGCAAATTTTTTTGTGTGTGTAGTTTTGGGACCATATATTTTTTTCAATACGAATTTTTATAACTCTCACTTTTGGAGCAACCAAAAAATAATTTCGACCAAAATGTCAGAAATTGGCCATATAGTATGTGTGGAAAATATTTTTGGGTGACTCGACCGGATATGCGAGAAAATCGACATTTTCAATTTTTTTGGATGACGTTAGACCTTTTTTTTTTCCGGATCCTGAAATTGACGTTAGCCCTTTTTTTTTCCGCTGATCACATTAGACATTGTTTGATACATCTCTACACAAAAAATCATACCTCTAGGTCGTTAGAGTTAGCCTGTAGGGGCTTGGATGAGTCTGGAAAATCCTGAACTGGGTTTTATCTTTCAGGCCACCAAAACAGTCGATACCCCAAAATTGCACATTATTAACTGGTACAGAACTATCAACTCGTGAACAGAGTGTAAAAACTTGTAGGTATATGTTTTCGCGGGTCATCGGTGCGAAAACCGGAATTAAAACAAATATAGATTAATCTAGAAAGCGAAATAGAGTATTTTTCAAGAAAATTCAGAACTCACGCACTTTTTTCGCGATGTCAGAGCTGACGCATTCTCATTGCGGTCCGACATGTAACACATCCCACAGTGTACTCACCTGCATGCAAGCAGTTACACTGCATGTAACGGCTGAAAGACGGTCAC
>JAAEOJ010000074.1 GCA_024244685.1 Mycoplasma sp. | reverse complement strand
TTCAACGACTTTATTTTGTACGTTTTCAGGAGTTCTTTTTTGTTTAGGACCTTTACGTATTATTGGAAAAAGCTTGAGTTTGCCTGCCCTGGCATCTCGAAGCAAAGAGTAGAGAGTATTTTTTTTGTAACCGAATTTCTGAGCAACTGTTTCCACTGACTGATTTTCCATAATAATTGCACGAACAGCTTCGTACTGTTTTTGCCTGTGAGACATCGGGGAATTGAAAAATTCGAATAAATCAAAATTTATTTGGGTGTCATTTTGTCGATTATCGTCTTGTGAATTTTGCATAACTAAACTGTCCCTCCAGATTAAAATTTGTAAAAAAGCCCGATTTTATGGACTTTATGTTTCGATTATCTGCCGATATGAGTCAAATATACACAAGTTATAATCGAAAATCAAGCATTTTAACAGTCATTATTTAACCTAATTATTTCCATTGATAATTCAGGTATTACATGACGGATACAGGATAAATAAGCAATGTATGAAATGAGCGGAGTAGGCATATCAGGGTTTTATTATGGCGTTTAAGTTAAGTGTGAAAATCGGTGTT
>JAAEOJ010000073.1 GCA_024244685.1 Mycoplasma sp. | reverse complement strand
GGTCACCAACTATTGGAGTATGATTTTTTTTTTCATTTTTGGAAAGTATGTATGTTATAGACCTAGTATACCAATTTTCAGGTCATATAGACATCGGATACCTAAAAATCCACAGGGGGGTCTTAGGTCTCTCACATACACTCTCTCCTCACCCCCTCCACCAAAAAGTGAACAATTTTCCTGACCTCCCAAAATTTCCCTCTCTCACCCCACTGTGACCTCACCCCTTGAGTGGTGACATCGGAAAATATTGTTTCTATGGTAAAAAAGTGCGTAGAATACGATGGTAACATCTAAAACTGCTGAAACGGCGTTTTAAAGGATTTATTGACGATTTTCTTTCGTAAAATTGGGCCTCAGAGTGCTGGTGAGGAGAGAGAGGGAGAGAGAGAAAGTGAGGAAAGTGAGTGTCGAAAAAAATCTCGAATTGTTTTACTATAAGATCAAAAAACTATGTGTGTTCCAAAAAAATACGGTCTGGAAACGTCTAGAACGCTCAGAAACGTGATCCCCGCAAAAATAGCT
>JAAEOJ010000072.1 GCA_024244685.1 Mycoplasma sp. | reverse complement strand
TGGATGTATGATATCCATAAGGGATTCTCATCATCTATTCTCCATCCGTCTTTAAGTTCTATAATATATATTGGTCTTGGGTTTTTGTTTACCTGTTTCCATATTGTTTGTTTAGATACTCCCGCTTGCTCCCCTGCTTCTGTTTGAGTTATTAACATCCACTATCACCCACAGTTTTCGATGTTTCGCTAAAAGATTTATTCATAGACATAAATAAAAAAAATATATCTGCTTCTATTCTGCTTAGTTCTCCATAAATACACTCACTATTCATGTATTTATTTTGTGCAATTTTTACGGTATTAAATATCTCTTCAATGGCTTTGCTTACTTCGTTCTTTTCCATATTTACCCCTGCCTTTATCATAGTCAACCTTAGTAACCTTAGTCAACTAAAAAAATATAGAAATATTTATAGTATATACAATTAGCATGGCAAATAAGTCAACTTGTGGCAAAATTAGGGATATATACAGAAGTAACGTATACGGTCACCCTTGTTAGTAATAGTTATCACATTATTTCTATCGGGCATCCAGCTCC
>JAAEOJ010000071.1 GCA_024244685.1 Mycoplasma sp. | reverse complement strand
TTTCTACCATGTTCTACTGCATAGTGTTATATGGCTTCGCTAACCGTATATGTATATTATGTTTGTGTATTAAGTGTGCACCGAAAACACACAATCATTCATCGATGACGCGTCCGAATGCTGTTCTGGCGTGGCGACGCTGGATGGTGTATGTAAGTAGAGCTGTTCTGTGAGAGGACTTAGATGTATCGCTTAATTCTAAATCAGCTGCCAACGTAGTTAATACATAGGCGACAATCACAACTATTTAATATCTGCAGTGCTTTGTCGACTTGAATGTTAGAATGGCATGCTCTTGTCCCTGGTGTAAGTGACGCGGCATTCGCTTATGGTTAAGTTAGTTTATAATATGTATTTCGTGATAGTCCACCGTTTACGGTGGGGGGGGGGTGCAGCTGGTAATTCAAAAAATTAATTCCGCGCCGAAGGCGCGGACAAAAAATTCGCATTTAATTCGCATTTAATTGCCCCGAAGGGGCAATTTTCGTCACTTAATTCTTATTTAATTCGTGCCATGATGTCCATCACAAAAAGTTAAATTTAATTCGGTTGTTAATTTATCATTAAATTTTAGTACAAATTTACCATACAATATAGTATTGTTTTCAAATTTCCCCCTGCGGGGGGCCACACAGCAGCTCCCCACAAGCATAACAATCTATAACAATGTGCTACTTTTAATTTTTTGAGATGCAATCTACGATTTTGCATGCCAGATTTTCCCAAAAAATTAACACAAAAATTAATGGTTTTTAAATTAGCT
>JAAEOJ010000070.1 GCA_024244685.1 Mycoplasma sp. | reverse complement strand
TCTCGGAATCGCGTCGATGGAGCAAGGTCGCCGACCGACGGAGAGGGACGAAGGATTTGAATTCCAAAGTCAAAATCCGCACAGGAATGTCGATTTTCTGGTGGGCCATCGAGAGCAGGAACTTCCACCGCTGGGCCATTGAATTCAGGAACTTCCAGCATCGCATTCGGATTTGGATTCGGAGAATTCGGAATCGGATCCAAGAATTCGGAATCGGAGCCATTGACAACCAATCCATTTGAATCCTTCCCATCACCAGTACCTGTAACAACAAACGGCCCCACAAAAAGGGTCCGCTGTGATCTTTTAATTTTGGGATTGAAAGTCCGATTCGGTCGCGTGCGACCGCTTTGGGAGTCTCGTTTAGGAGCGCGGCAGACCGTTATCCAGTGACCTTTCTTTTTGCAATTATGACATGTAGAATCTCGGGCGGGACAGTTCCTATCGGTCTTAGAATGGCCCCGTTTTCCGCAGTTAGAACAAGTTAATTGCACGGCCGAATGAACATTTTCTGGATTGCGCGGCCCGGAGTATTTTTTGCCCTTAGCTCGAGTTTTTCTGTCGACGCTAGTTTGCAATTTGGCGAGCTGGTTTGCG
>JAAEOJ010000069.1 GCA_024244685.1 Mycoplasma sp. | reverse complement strand
GTGGAAGATTCTTAGGTGGTGCTATTATTACACTAAATATTCCCACTGTTCCAAAATGGTTCCCCCCCTTACACAGATCCCAAAAATCAACCCTACCAAAAGTGGACTACCCGATGAGATATGACCACCAAACTTTTTTCTGGGCATAAACAGAGTCTATAAAAAATTCAGACACGCTCAGAATTTTTTAGGGTGCTTGTGGCTGGACCCTTCCTCCACACTCCCTAAACACTAGCAAATTCATGAAAACACCAAAAAATAGGCCAAATTTCAAGTGTGAAAAGTTGGCTCCTGATCCGAGATTTTGAAGTTTTCAATTTTTTCTTCGACATAACTTGTAAAGAGGCTCTATGCGGTCTCTGTCACCAAAAATCAGCATTTGGTGTAATTTAGTGACCTCTCTAGAATTTTTTTGCGTCGTCAGAAAAAAAGTGGAATTATTACGTTTTTTTTCCCTCGAATAAAAAATTACGTTTTTTTTTTCCCTCAGAGATATATTTGTTTCAGAATTCTGAAACGTTGGATATACTTTTTTGAACTTATCAAGTGTTTAATAATATACGATTTAGGATGAGCGATATTTTTCCTCAAACGCGGAAAACGCACGTAAATGATAAGTGTGTGCAAGTTTC
>JAAEOJ010000068.1 GCA_024244685.1 Mycoplasma sp. | reverse complement strand
ATCCCGTTTTTTAATGGAAGAAACAGCAGCAGGCAGTTCGTAGAATATCATAAATGATACCCTGCGTTGAGGTTTCTTCATTGTAAACCTCTTAACAAAACCTTTAAGGTGCATTACAGCACCTTGTAATCTGCTGTACCTGAAATTTTAAAAAACGAGAAAAATTATGACTGTTAAATATGATCTGATAAGACTGTCTCAACGGACAAAAAAACGTATCGCCCGAATATCCGATAAGCTTCACGGAGCTTTCCCCGATATTGAAACTATTATTATCTGCAGAGCACCGGGAGTTAAGAAGGCTGTTGAGTTTGACGATTTTGAACTCTTTATCTTTTTCGATATAAAAAAGATGGGAGAGTCTGACTCTTTTTGCCCCGGTATGGGATATGAGAAAGCAGAAAGGAAGTTTCCGTCCGATCACGAACTTCTCTCTCAGTTCTACAAAAATGTCACACCGGAACTTGAGAGTGATTATCAGGATTTCCTGAACCGGAACATGCACTATTTCGAGTTCACCGGAACACCGGAAGATTT
>JAAEOJ010000067.1 GCA_024244685.1 Mycoplasma sp. | reverse complement strand
GAGACAAACAATGCGACAAAAAATGTGACAGAAATGTGACAGAAAGTGTGATCGAAAATTGTGACAGAAAATATGATAGAAAATGTGACAAAAAATGTGATAAAAAATGTGATAAGACAAAAAAATTGACAAAAAATGTGATAAATAATGTGACAAAAAATGTGACAAAAAATGTGACAAAAAATGTGACAAAAAATGTGACAAATCTATTATTTGTCACATTTTTCGTCACATTTTTTTATATTGCACTTACACGTCGATCTGAAGTGCTCTGCTATGAGAGGAGTGCATCGTGAGTGCTTCTGAATTGGTACAACTTGCTGCAATCAAACCTATCAATCATGCATGTTGAAAAAATGTGACAAAAAATGTGACAAAAAATGTGACAAAAAATGTGACAAAAAATGTGACAAAAAATGTGACAAAAAATGTGACAAAAAATGTGACAAAAAATGTGACAAAAAATGTGACAAAAAATGTGACAAAAAAAGTGACAAAAAATGT
>JAAEOJ010000066.1 GCA_024244685.1 Mycoplasma sp. | reverse complement strand
GAGACAAATAGTGTTCCTTTTGTCCAATCAGCATAGGTCACGTGTTGAGCCGCACAATAGTGTTTACGTATAATTTCGTAACACGTTCTTGTTTGTTCCGACCGCACTATAATCGGTCGGTCGAGTGTTTCCTTATTACTTTATTGTTTTGTTGTTTGTTCTGCTAACCTACTCCTGAATTTCGTGCCTATCGTAGTAGAATCAAGTGGATTTGTTTTGTGCTGATAAAAGGAATTTTGTTGGAACATTGTCAGCTTCACGAACATTTCCTAACAGAAACAAACCAAATGGCAATCGATTGATGTAATCAGGTGTTAATTTTGAATGTTTATACTACATGAGACAAGACTTATGGCAGTAGACTGCAATGTGTAGAACAATGTCTTTTGTAGCAGTTATGAAAAACCAACTAACATTCCGAATGGGTTTATCTTATGGCAGTAGACTGCAATATGTAGAACAATGTCTTTGGTAACAGTTATAGAAAAACCAACAAACATTCCGAATGGGTTTATCTTATGGCAGTAGACGGCAATGTGTCGAACAATGTCTTTGGTAGCAGTTATAGAAAAACCAACACACATTCCGGATGGGTTTATCTTATGGCAGTAGACTACAATGTGTAGAACAATATCTTTGGTAACAGTTATAGAAAAACCAACAAACATTCCAAATGGGTTTATCTTATGGCAGTAGACTGCAATGTAGATAACAACACCGTTGATCAGAATTATAGAAAAACACACAAATGTCT
>JAAEOJ010000065.1 GCA_024244685.1 Mycoplasma sp. | reverse complement strand
TGCCAACTGGGCATAAGCTTGAGGCGCTTCCCTCATTCTCGAATGGCAAGGAATTGCGTCAGGCTTGATATGAATCGAGTGCTCTTCCCCACTATATATTCCCACTCCCTCAGAAAATAGTTTAGGAAACTTCGTAGTCAAAATATCCAGCTCTGGGTCTGATACAGTAGAAGATCCGTCTTCCAAAACGCATTGGGTGCATTGGACGGCATGTCTTTCTACAGGAGGGAACAATAAAGGTTCGCTTTTACTGGTTATTTGTAGGGCAATCTCCTCCTTTGATCCGGAAGGTCGATTCAGTCGATTCGGCGTCGATTGAGTCAGAGATCCGGTTCCCATGTCGATGAGCAATTGGAGAGCCTTGAGTTCCAGTGCGCCCAAAACTGACTGACAAGACGTAGACAGGACTTGGAAGTTCGCATTGACCCAATCTCCCCCCACGGAGATACGAAGATTGACCTGTCCTTTGGGCTTTTTGAGCTTGGAATTGTCGAAGTTGAAAAGCTGAATGTTCATCAGAGAAAGTTTAGTCAATTTCTTCACGGAGTT
>JAAEOJ010000064.1 GCA_024244685.1 Mycoplasma sp. | reverse complement strand
TGATGATATCGACCTTAATTTTTGTATACAAGCTACGATGGACATTGGGCGTATACTGGGAGAATATAGAACTGAATGGACAACATTTGCCCGAACCAAATTTTTCGTTCAATTTGCATGTGGATGCTGCTCAATTAAGCAGCGTGTGGTTGGTTATTATAAGTAGGCGATTTTTTGCGAAAATCTATAACTCACTGTTAAATGATGTTATCGACCCGAATTTTTGTATACAAGCTACGATGGCCATTGTGCGTGTACTGGGAGAATATAGAACTGAATGGTCAACATTTGCCCGACCCGAATTTTTCGTTCAATTTACATGGGGATGCTCAATAAAGCGTGTGATTTGTTATTATAGGCGATTTTTTGCGAAAAACTATAACTTACTATTAAATGATGATATCGACCCGAATTTTTGCATACAAGCTACAATGGCCATTGGGCGTATACTGGGAGAATATAAAACTGAATGGACAACATTTGCCCCACCAGAATTTTTCGTTCAATTTACATGGGGATGCTCAATAAAACGTGTGATTTGTTATTATATGCGATTTTTTGCGAAAAACTATAACTTACTATTAAATGATGATATCGACCAGAATT
>JAAEOJ010000063.1 GCA_024244685.1 Mycoplasma sp. | reverse complement strand
TGTCATTGCTCACACTGAACGTGAGAATCTGGGCTGATTCGTCAGCGGGTCCTTTGGATATCGAGGTTGCCCATCCGTTTGCGGTCTGTGCCCCGGAATCTTCGCTCACGGTCTGATCCGCTCCTTTGGCGAACGACGGAGTGTCGTTGACGCTGTTCACGGTTATGGTGAAATTCTGAACTGCGGAAGTGTCAACTCCGCTGTCGGCAGTGCCGCCGCTGTCCTGAACTGTAACGTCGAATGTGGAAGTTCCGTTTATATCGGATGCCGGGGTGTAAGTCAGGTTCCCGGATATGTCAACAGCGGGACCGGCTGAGAAAAGTCCCGTGTTGCTGACATTGCTGACAGCGTAGGCTACGACTGACTGAGGTCCGTCCTCGTCTGCGGGGCCGGCGTCGAATGCCGCCCATGATGTTACGGTCTGAGCGCCCGCGTCCTCGTTTACTGCGGAGGGGGATGAGGCCGAGAATGCCGGTGCGTCATTGACCGGATTCACCGTGATTGTGAAGGTCTGGTTCCCGGATGTGTCTGCGCCGCCCCCGTCATCCGAAAGACTCACGGTTACGGTTGTTGTGCCGTTGGCGTCTGCTGCGGGCGTGTAAGTCAGATCTCCGGATGCGTCAGCCGCAGGCTGGACTGAAAACAGGGCATTGTTGTCATTGCTCACATTGAACGTAAGTGCCTGGCCGGATTCATTTGCAGGTCCTTTGGATATCGATGTTGCCCATCCGCTTACGGTCTGCGCCCCGGGATCCTCGAATACGGTCTGGTCTGCGCCTTTGGTAAACGAGGGGGTGTCGTTTACTGCGCTCACTGTGATTGTGAAGGTCTGGTTCCCGGATGTGTCTGTGCCGCCCCCGTTATCCGAAAGGCTCACGGTCACGGTTGTGCTGCCGTTGGCGTCTGCCGCGGGCGTGTAGGTCAGATCTCCGGATGTGTTGAGATCGGGCTGGGCTGAGAACAGGGAATTGTTGTCATTGCTCACATTGAACGTGAGAACCTGGGCCGATTCATCTGCGGGCCCTTTGGAAATTGATGTTGCCCATCCGTTAACGGTCTGCGCCCCGGCATCCTCGCTCACGGTCTGATCGGCGCCTTTGGTGAATGACGGCGCGTCATTCACCGCATTTATTGTCACATTCACGGTTATTGTGTCGCTGCCGTCGGCGTCTGACGCCTGGACATCAAAACTGTCCGAGCCGTTGAAATCCGCATCAGGCGCATAGGTGAACGTGGGCGGGGAGACGCCTGTTCCAGACACTGTGGCTGTTCCGTCCGATGCGGTTGAGCTGACGCTCCAGGTTATGGTGTCTGCGTCTCCGTCCGTGGCCGTGACCGTGGGAGGGCTCCATGCCAGGGGGGCGCCGTCTTCGTCCATTGATACCGGGACAGAAGCGCCCTGTGCGATTACCGGGACATAACGTGTTGTGAAATTTCCGGCTGCCGCAGGGACCAGGTAATTTTGTGTTCCGCCGGACCCGTTGAATTCGTAAACCGCAGCATAATATGCTGTGCCGAGAGTCAGCCCGGTAACAGGGACAGAACTTCCGGTTCCGCTGTATACGACATAATTGCCTGTACCGATCTGGGTGCCGCTGCCGAACGCCGCATTTGCTGTGTAGGTTGTCCCGTCCACGGGGTCGGAATCCACGGCGCTGCCGGATTTCACCAGGACTATGCGGTATGTCCCGTCCCCGTCTGTCCAGTTTACAGTCCCGGAGACGGTTGTCACTGATGTGAAATTCACGGATGATGCCTGGGTCAGCGGTTCGGATGCAATAAGCAATAATTTCGCAGCAAAGATATCCTGGCTTGTATAGGCGTTGACAGGCGAACCCCAGGTTACATCGCTGTAACCTGCCGTATACACATTCCCGCTCCCGTCAACTGCCACGGCATAGCAGTAGTCACTACCCGTTCCCCCAATAAAAGTATGCGACTGACGCACTCCGCTGCTGTTCAGCTTGGCGGCAAAGGCGCCATTGCTTCCTGTGTAGGCGTCGATAGGAGAACCCCAGGTTGCATTGCTCCAACCTGCCACGTACACATTCCCACTCCCGTCAACTGCCACGGACTTGCCTTCATCATCATTCGCCCCCCCCATGAAGGTATGCCACTGATACACTCCGCTGCTGTTCAGCTTGGCGGCAAAAGCGTCATAGCTTGCTGCGAAGGCGTTGACAGGCGAACCCCAGGTTGCACCGGCCTTACCTGCCACGTACACATTCCCGCTGCCGT
>JAAEOJ010000062.1 GCA_024244685.1 Mycoplasma sp. | reverse complement strand
AGGTAACGTACATCAATATTGTTTTAGGTATCGCATGTCGATACGACCTGAAAATTGGTATACTAGGTATATAAGATACATAATTTCCATATGTGAAAAAAAATCCATAGTCCAATGGTTGGTGACCTATGGTGGGATACATATATATTGAAATGTGAGTGTGCACAAAAGTGAAAAAATTGACTGGGGAAAAATTCAGGTCCCATATTTACCTCACTTTTAAGGAAAAACCCCTATTTTAGGCACATCTGGTGGGTAGCACCCCCCAAAATTGTCTGTATAGGGTATCTTCCACCTCTGAACACGATTTTCACATCGAAAATATTTTTCGACACACCTATGGTAGTGTATGGTACCTTTTATGGTCAAATATAGCGAGAGAGACAGTGTGTGAGAGAGAGAGAGAGAGAGTGTATTTGACCATAAAAGGTACCATACACTATCATAGGGGTGTCGGAAAATATTTTCGGTGTCGAAATCGTGTTCAGAGGTGGAAAATACCCTATACATACTATTTTGGGTGGGCCTACCCATCACGTGTGTCCAAAATACGGATTTTCCT
>JAAEOJ010000061.1 GCA_024244685.1 Mycoplasma sp. | reverse complement strand
TCACCAAAGTGCTCGTAGGGTTCCATCGAATATAGCGTGTGAATTTTGATGTATTTAAAAGAGTATTGCGGGATTGGTATATGTTGCCTAATACAGTTGTTTCTTTTTACTCTTGTTTCTTTTTTCTCTTGTTTCTTTTTACTCTTGTTTCTTTTTACTCTTGTTTCTTTTTACTCTTGTTTCTTTTTGATGTCCCCAATCTGTAGAAAGATTCGTTCACTACACCTAAGCGCTCAATTGGTTTTGAATTCTGTTTTTACTGTTGAATTCGTCTCACAATTTTACATGTGATAGACCCGTTACATGATATTACTGTCCATAAGGTGAGCAGCATCGAGGAGTGAGCATCGAGTGAGCATATGATGAGCATAGCATAAGCAGTAAATGAGCGTAAATGAGCATAAGATGAGCCGTGATGAGGTGATAATGGCACATGAGTCACCAAAGTGCTCGTAGGGTTCCATCGAATATAGCGTGTGAATTTTGATGTATTTAAAAGAGTATTGCGGGATTGGTATATGTTGCCTAATACAGTTGTTTCTTTTTACTCTTGTTT
>JAAEOJ010000060.1 GCA_024244685.1 Mycoplasma sp. | reverse complement strand
CGATGTGCGACGGCGAGAACGAGCGGAGAGCTGGGGCAGTACTTGACTGGCCAGAGGTCCTTGCCGCAGCGTACGTCCGCGACGCCACGGCTGCTGCCCCTGTCGTCGAGGCTCGGGTGGCGGCCGAGCGTGAGCGCATCGCAACTGCCCTCATCGAGTTCGTCGTGAAGTACTGGGACATCTCCGACCTCACGAGTCTGGACACGGCCCCCATTGATGACGTGTGGTTCGGAGACATCATCGAAATCGTGCGAAGTGACGGAGTGACGGACGATGAGTGATCAGAACAACGGAATGTCCGATGCGTTGATAGCAGCGGAGATCGACCGGCTACAGAGAGCCTCCGAGAGAGAGCGAGAGGACGAGACATGAGCGAGGACGAACAGCTAGCGATGGATCTGGATGCTGCCGGGTATGACGTGGTGGTTCGAAAAGACTGTCCGACCTGCGGTCACCTGATAGCGGATCACACCGCGATGCTTCGCTGTCGTCACTGCGAGAACGAATGCGGGTTGGACTGCTCCCGCTCCATGCTCGGCTACCGAACCGAGAGAAGGTAGCGATGGGCGAGATCAAACAGCACCCCGAGACGACATGGCAGTACTGGTTCGACCCAGATCACGGCGAAGTCACATGGGGCATAATCTCGCCCTACTGGACCGATGATTGGGACGCTATACGTTCGCCGTCCGGCGCTTGTTCGATCTGTTCCACAGCTGCGTGGTTCTCGGATGACTCGGCGCGTGCTCTGGCGGACTGGATCCTCAACCCTCCCGAGCAAGAGGTGAGCGATGATGACACCTAAGCCTTACCGCAGTCGAGCAACGGTCTATGCGATGGGACCCCTGACTCGTGAGAACGGCGAGGAGATCGCTCGCTGGTGCGACGGCAGGTGGAGCAGGAAGAACGAGAAGATCACGTTCTACAGTGAGGGTCACCACGACGCTGCACGGCTTGGAGACATGATCGTCATCGAAAATGGGAGGTGCTTCACTCTCTACCCTGCTCTCCTCGAGGCGCTCTACGAGCCCGTCGAGGCGAGCGATGAGTGACAACGACCGCTATGACGACGACCGCTACTGCGAGAACTGTGGCCGTGGTGGCCTGCTTGGTGATGAGATGTACGGCTGGCACGACGAGATGGACGGCGAGGTTTGCTACCACTGTGTTGAGCATTTCGAGGGAGACGACGATGACGACACCTGACCACACCAGCCGAGAGCAACGACACCCAGGAGACCCCATGACCTCGACGAACCTCGATGCGCTGCAACTTGCTTGGAACAGGTGGAACGACGCTGTGCTCAGAAGGGATGCTGCTTGCAGTGACGGCAGTGCCACCACTCGGACCGAGATGGCTGCTGCGCAGGCCTGGGTAGCTGCTGCACGAACTGAGCTGGATGATGCACTGGCCAAGCTGGTCGGGCTCAGCGACGAGAACAACGACGATGACGACACCTGACCACGCCCCGCCAAGAGCAAAGAACAGCCCAAGGGCAACCACAAGGGCACTAGGCTTGGAGAGCTCGACGGGTTAACTGTCGAGAAGAAGGTTTCGATGCGCTGAACCGAGGACCGAGAGGTCGCCTAGGTAAGGCCTCGAGGCTGACCAACCCCTCGCTGGGAGGAGCGACACCTCGCTCTTGGCGAGGGGTTGTTAGCGTGTGGGGATTTGGGGGGATTTGGTGGCGTGTGATACCCTAAAAACACGAGTAGGGCAGTGGGGGCGGGGGATGAGCAGGCGCATGCGTCTGAGGGGTGCGGGTTGCGGGGGGCGGGGCGATGTGCTAGGCGCATCAGG
>JAAEOJ010000059.1 GCA_024244685.1 Mycoplasma sp. | reverse complement strand
GGGTCTAAAGCCTCCATTTGCAATTTTGTTTAGAAGTGCTCAGAATTTTTTTCGTTAAATTTCCCAGGACCGGGTATTCAAAATCTTTCAAATATTGAAGACGAAACACTTTTAACATTTTTAGTAAAAAAGTTGTTTTATACAGTTAGAGAGGATGATTAAATAGAAAATCTACATTTTTAGTTGTAATCTACATATTTTTACATATTTTTGGTACATTTTATGTAAAAATTTTGTATTATAAGATTTTGAACCAAAATGTGCCAAAAAAAAGTTTATATATGTAAAAATCAACTAAAAACCTACATACTAGCTTTAATCGGGCTCTTAAACTTTAGAATACAACTTTTTTAATAAAAGTGTTAGAACATTTTCGTCTTTAACATTTGAAAGGTTTTGAATACCCGGTCCTGGAGAAATTTACGAAAAAATTCTAAGCACTTCTAAACAAAATTGCAAAAGGAGGGTTTAGACCCCCCTGTATTGAATATACTTTTCCCCATGTCCCACTGTGTACCAATGGGCTGATGATATTTTGCAAATCAGGAAAGATACAGAGGGACCCACCCTTGCATCTGATAGCAGTAACCACCCATTCTTAATTTATTTTAATGTATTAAATGGGTTTTTATTCCCAAATCCACAATG
>JAAEOJ010000058.1 GCA_024244685.1 Mycoplasma sp. | reverse complement strand
TGAAAGATTTGCGATCGACTTCTCGGCAGTTTGTCCTCCGTCAACGGAACAAAGCTCGTCCAGCGAAGATTCGACCGAATTTCGGCGCGGAGATCGAGTAAGCCCTTCCCAGCCGTCCCTGGTCCCTAGTCTGGCCCCACGTTTCTTTCCAGGACCCTCTGTGCTTCGGTACTGGTCCATCAGCGACTCCCCAAATCCTACGAATCACCCCGCACACACAAGGAGTGTGCCAATATCGACTGGGCTTCTCGGTCAACTATTGGTGCGGAATCGGTGTGGATTCAATGGACAAGCTCTTGACTCAGCTCTGGAAAGCTGATGCCAAAAACTATGACGGACGGACAAATGGAAGCCCTGTTCTCCGCAGACGGAGACATGATGGACTTTGACGTATGGGAAGGAATGCAAACTTTGGCTTTGGATATCTTGTTGTCCATGGCGATAATGGTTCCCAAGCAACGCAAAAGAGAATTGAACCCTCCTGTAGACAGGTCAGACGCGGATTCTCATTCAATATTCACCTACGAGCACCGAAACAAGATAATGCTTCGCAATCTCGGAAATGTTGGATTGCAGACCTACAAGAATT
>JAAEOJ010000057.1 GCA_024244685.1 Mycoplasma sp. | reverse complement strand
TTCTGTAGGTTTTGCAATCTGAGTATCTGTTTTAAGGCCGTCAACTTTAACTTTAACACTTACTTCTCCACGACTACCATCACTTCAAACAAAACCATTTTTCAATGTAAATTTAAAAATTAAAACATCACCATTACTTAAATGCCCTGATTTGTTTCCACTAACAAGAGTAACATCCGCTCCATTAAATGAAGGCATATCATAAGTACCTGATCTATTATGACCGCTAATATTAAGCATTGATTTTATAGAACTTGATTTAGGTGCATGGATTTTTGCGTCCGCTTTTCCAAGACCATCAACTTCAACTTCAACATTTACAACCCCACGACTACCATCACTTCAAACATAACCATTTTTCAATGTAAATTCAAAAGTTAAAATATCACCATTACTTAAACTACCTGAAGTTTCTCCAGAAACAAGTTTTACATCAACTCCTTTAATAGTTGGCATATGATAAATACCTATTCCATTTTTACCACTAATGTTAAGCATTGGTTTTATAATACTTTTAGTAGGTTTATCGATATTAAGTTTATCAAGTTTATCAATTAAAATATTTATATTTCTAAAATCATTATTATTTAAATCACTTCAAACATAACCACTTTCTGGTTTTAATTTAATATTTAAAACATCACCATTACTTAATTGACCTGAAGGTTTTGAAGTATAAACCTTTATATGTTCAAACTTAGGCTTATCATAAATACCCGCACCATTTTTACCTCTAATATTAATTTGTTTTTTTACATCATCATACGAAGGTAAATTAATTTTTATATTATGTGTAATAATATGTTTACCATTAGAATTACCTCTATCTCTGCCACCTCTATCTCCGCCACTTTTTCTTTCGTCTTTATGATTATCTTTAACACTTATATTTTTTTTATTTTTTGCAACCAAATCACAAGAAACAACAGTTACAACAGATGCTGTAACTGTAATAAAAGCTGAAATAAGAGTTATTTTTTTTAATTTATATTTTTTCATAATTTAATTATTCTATATTTTAAAATTATAACATAAATGCAAAAACCCAAATATTAGCACAAATGTAAAAACCTAAATATTAAAGTATAACAAGGTTATACAAATCTTATCTTTGAATAATTTTTTTAAGAAATTTATAAGTTCTTTTTCTATCTGTTTAATTTATCTGAAAATTATTTCTAAATCCCTAGCTATAAAAAAAATTTAATTAATTAATTAAATTTTTTAATATATTTAAAAAAAGAATTTAATTACTAATTCTTTTTAAATTTTTGTGACGTATAATAGCTCAAGTTGAAGATAATCAAATTACAAATACAATAAAAACAAATGGACCTACTCAAATACCTTTACCTTCCTTTAATTGAGAAATTGGATAAGGATCGTATTTTAAAAGCGCAAAAACAATATAGAAAATTATATAAATTGTTGGATATATCATACCAAAACAAACTTTTTTAACTATTTTCTTAAATTCCAACTCTTCTTTTTTATAACGCAATAAACCTTCCTTAATAATTATAGTTAATACAATTATATAAACAGAAGGATTAACTAAATGAACAAAAATAGTTATAATAATTCTTTGTGCAAATAAAACTGTAGGTAACGAATTTTTTGGGTGTGTAGAACCATGAATATAATTTTTAACAACTACACTCAAAGCTCCAGCAAAAAATAATGTTCCAACTATTGAAATATAAGTAACTCAATTAGTATATCAATCTCTACCCAATAATTTTAATAATAATTTATTATTAATTTTTTTATTCCTTATTATTATTCTAATAGTTTGTAATATTGTTATTAAAATATTTGTTCATCAAGTAAACTGAGTAAACATTCACCCTATATTTGTTGTACAATTTTTAATTTTTGTACTTACATAATATCCATTATTATCAAAATAAATTAATAAACTAATATTCCATATTATAAAAATATAAGAAAATAATAAATAAAATGATTCAAAAATTAATATTTTTTTATTTTTTAATGCTTGATCTTTCATAAATTTATTTTATCAAAAATTTTAAATATATAAAAAAAATAACAATTTAAGTTGTTATTTTTTTATCTTTTTTTCTAAATAAATTATTTAATTTTGAATCTGGTTTTGAAATAGCTAAAAATAATAAAGAAATCAAAACAAATATAATTGCTATTGTTAATATAGCTAAAATAGGAATATATACAGCTAATAAATCAAATGATAAGAAGAAATAAACAGCTACACCAAATTTTATATCCCAATCTGGATTATGTCTAACTTTACTATCAACAGGCTTTAATCACCATTTTCCATTATTCAATGCTTCCGGACTAAAATGATGTATTTTTCTTGTTATGTAATAAAGAGAAATTGAAATAATAATTCAAATAATAGGATAAATTAAAGTTAATAAAATATTTGTATAACTTAAAACAACGCCATTTTCTCCTTTTTTAAGTTTATCAAAGTGAAATGATATTAACATCATTATTGGAATTAATAAGTGAACCCCTAATGTTGCTATTATTTTTAAAATACTTTCTATTCCTCCATGTGTTCAGATTGAAGATACAGGACCTAATAAAGTTCAATATAAAATCATTGTAATTGTTATATTAATTGTTGTAATAATTTGATATTTTTTGTGAGATTCCTTTGTTTTTATTTCTAAAATACCAAAAGACTTTAATATAAACAATACAAATACTAATATATTACTTTGAAATGTAAAATAAAATGGTGTAATTCAATTTGTGTGCTCAACAGGATATTTTAAACCCGGATCATGGGGCGCTCAATCGCCAGTTTTCATTTCATTTTTTATAGTTCAATTCAATGAAGGTGCAGATTCTGTTACTATTAACATAATTATAAAAGCAAAAGCTATAATAGAACCAATAAAATAATATTTATTAAATTTTTTAATTTTAAATATTTTCTTCATATTTTTAACTCCTTTAATATTTTTTAAATAATCATAATTATTATATCTTAATTTAATAAATTAAAAAATTAATTTAAAGTTCAATTTTTATTTAATTTTTTGATTTTAATATAAGATATAATTTATAATGACATGAAAAAAATTAGAGTTGGAATTGAAATACTTACATATTTATCTGCTTCAAAATTACCAAAATCAGCAAAAGAAATAACTTTATATTTAAATAATAAATTTGATTTAGAAAAAGAAATAAATAAAAGAAGTGTTTTAGAATATTTAAGAGAAATATCAAAAATAGTTTTTGAAAGTGATGGTTTACAAATACAAGATATAAAAAGTATCCCCGGAAAAGATGGTGGATGAATAATAACAGAGCAAGCAAGAGAAAGAATGAGAAGACTTTACACTTCTGGCTTTAATACTGATACTTTAAACGCAATTAATGATTCTCTAGAAAGAGCTGAAATATCTGAGACTTATTATTATAAAAAAGATCTTGAACAAGCAAAAGGAATTTTATATTCTAAAAATAATTTTTATGAACATGATCATGAACACTATTTGGGAAATAGAAAAGAAATAGTTAATTCAGAATTAGTTAAGAAAATAAAATTAGCAACTAAAAATAATCATTATTCTTCAATTGTTTTTAAGTATAAAAGATATAAAATTGACGCTAAAAAAATGATTTTAAAACCAATTAGATTAATACATGATTTAGATGAATCTTTCTTAGTTTGTACAAAACCAAAAGAATTTAAACCTATTTTTATTAATATAAGAAATATCGAATCTTTTGAAGAACTTGATAAAAAATTCCAAAGAAAGTTTGAGCCAAGTTTTAATTCATCTATAAATAAAGATAAATCTTCAATTTATGATAGAAAAAGACAAGAGGTAACAATTAAAATAAAAGATGAATTAGCTTATCAAGTTATTGAACTTTGAGTTCATGGATGTAAATTTAATATAAATAAAAAAAGTAATATAGTAAAAGTATCTAGTTATGAACATTATAAACTTATGACTTTTTTATTTAGAGTTATTGGTTTAGTTGAAGTAATAAAAGCAGATTCCACAATTATTGAGAAATGAAATGAAAAAGTTGAAAATATAAAAAAAATATAATTATTTTTAATTATAAAACAAAAAATATTATGGTTGTTATAATATCTTTATGATTAAAATTAATTTTAAAGATATTCCTAATCAACCAGGAATATATAAATTTAAAAATAAATATAATAAAGTAATTTATATAGGTAAATCTAAAAACTTAAAATCTAGAATTACACAATATAAAAATGGTAGCATTAATTCATTCAAAACTATAAAAATGATGAAAGAAGCTACAAAATTAGAATATTTAATTACAAATAATAATAAAGAGGCTTTTATACTTGAACGAAATTTAATTAAAGAATATAAACCTATTTATAATATTCAACTTTTAGATGATAAAAGATACCCTTATATAAAAGTTAAATTAGGTAAAGACTTAAAAATATCTGTAGTTAGAAAAACTTCTAAAGATAAAGCATTTTACTTTGGTCCCTTTCCTGTCGGTAATAACTATAAATCATTACTTCATTTAGCTGAAAGAGTTGGTTTATATAAAGATGGTTTACCAATAAAATCAAATGATAAAAATTTTTGAAGAGAAAAATATGAAGAAGTAAAAAAAATATTTACTCAGGAAAATAGAAAACTAATAAAAAAATTAGAAGAAAAAATGATGTATGCATCATCCATCGAAATGTTTGAGCTTGCACAAGAATATAAAAAAATGATTTTTGCTATTAAAATATTTAATCAAGAAAAACAATCAGTAAGCATCAATGAAACTAAAAATGTTGATGTATATGGAGTTGATTTAACTAATGATATTTGTTTTATTTCAATTTTATTTTATAGAAGCGGTGATTTGTTATCAATTCAAAATCACTCAGTAGATATAGTTAATTCAGTAGATGAAACAATAAATGAATTTATAAATAGATTTTATGAACAACATCCATTACCATATCAAATATTAATATCTAATAAAATTGTTGAAAAATTAGATATAGATACTAATGTAATAAACCCTAAAAAAGGGATTTTAAAAGAAGTTCTTAATTTAGCAACTAAAAATTCAGAAGATAATAAAGACAAAAAACT
Organism: Mycoplasma sp.; assembly: GCA_024244685.1. Taxonomy (GTDB): domain Bacteria; phylum Bacillota_I; class Bacilli_A; order Mycoplasmatales; family Metamycoplasmataceae; genus Mycoplasma_K. The sequence goes on along the minus strand of JAAEOJ010000057.1, from coordinate 83,633 downwards.
CCATGAACACAAATTAAAATATGAGTTGAGTATTGGAGCTATAACTAAATTAGGTAAATTATTAAATATTGAAATACCTAACACAATCGCAATGATTGATTGTTCAAATATAGCTAACAAAAATCCAGTTTCAGCAATGATTTTTTATAAAAATGGTATTAAAGATAAATCAAATTATAGAAAATTTAATTTAGAAGTAGGTTCAAGAAAATCTGATGTAGATTATATGAAACAAACTATATTAAGATATTTTGACAAAACAAAATTAAACTTAATCCCAGACATTTTATTTGTAGATGGTGGTTTAGCACAAGTAAATGAGGTAAAAAAAGTTTTAAAATCTTTGGATATTAATTTAAAAATTATTGGTTTAGTTAAAAATGATAAACATATAACAAGAGCTATTGTAGATGAAAATGGATTACAAATAGAAATAGAAGATAGACACTTATTAAATTTTTTGAGAGGAGTTCAAGAAGAAGTAGACAGATTTGCAAAACAACAACTAAGATCAAGATCTTTAAAAGGTACTTTGGAAGGTACTTTATCTCAAATAGAAGGAGTTGGAACTAAAACAGCCGAAAAACTTTTAAGTCACTTCTCTAGTTATTCAGCGATATATAATGCCACAATAGAGCAACTTGAAAAGATTGTTCCTAAGAAAACAGCTATTAACATTAAAAAAGTATATAAGTAAAATATGATAAAATATTCATTTAAAAGATAAAGGAGGAATATATGCTAAATATGAAATCTAAGTTTAAACCAGCTGGAGATCAAATAAAAGCGATTGAAAAATTAGTTAATGGCATTGAAAATAATGTAGATTCACAGGTTTTACTTGGTGTAACTGGATCAGGAAAAACATTTACTATAGCAAATGTATTGCAACAAACACAAAGACCAGCCTTGATTCTTTCTCATAATAAAACTTTAGCTGCTCAATTATATGCTGAGTTCCAAAGTTTCTTTCCTAAAGATAATGTCGAATATTTTGTATCTCATTTTGATTATTATAGACCAGAGGCATATATGCCTAGTTCAGATACTTTTATTGATAAGACATCAAAATCAAATATGGACCTTGATTCTATGCGTATGTCTTCACTTAATAGGTTACTAAGTGACAGCAATACAATTGTTGTAGCTTCTGTTGCATCAATATATGGCGCCCTTAATCCTCAAGAATATCAATCAACTTTTTATGAAATTAAAAAAGGTAAAGTTTTAAATAGACAACAATTTTTAAAAAACTTGGTTGCTCGTAATTATAAAAGAAATAATATTGATAGAATTCCAGGCACATTTATGGCCAAAGGGGATAATATAGAAATTAGCCCAGGATGAACAAATGAATATATTTATAAAATAGAACTATTTGGAGATGAAATAGAAAGAATAGATCAAATACAAACAGTAACTAGAAAATTTATTAAAGAAATTAATTCTTTTATACTTTTTCCTGCTGATGCTTATACAACAAAAAAAGAGACAATTCAAAAAGCTATCCCAAAAATTCAAAAAGAATTAGAAATTAGACTAAAAGAATTAAAAAAAGAAGGTAAGTTATTAGAATATCAAAGATTAAAAGACAGGGTATCTCAAGATATAGTTCAATTAGAAGAATTTGGTATTTGTTCAGGAATTGAAAATTATGCAAGATATATGGATGAAAGAGAGCCTGGTCAAACTCCATATACAATTTTTGATTATATACCTAAAGAGACTCTTGTTATAATTGATGAGTCTCATATTATGATTCCTCAAGTCAAAGGTATGTTTAAAGCTGATTTTTCTAGAAAAAAAACGTTAGTAGAATATGGTTTTAGATTACCTTCAGCTATGGATAATAGACCATTAAATTTTGAGGAGTTCAAAAAAATACCAAACCAAAAAATATATGTTTCAGCTACACCTAGTGAGTATGAAATTGATGAGTCTCATGGTGTTGTTGTTGAACAAATAATTAGACCAACAGGATTGGTTGATCCAATAATAGAAATACAAACAAAACAAAATCAAATAGAAAATATTTTTGATAGAGTAAAAGAGCAAATAAAAAATAAAGAAAGAACCTTTATTATTACTACAACAATAAGAATAGCTGAAGAATTAACAACTTATTTCCAAGAAAGAAAGATTAAAGCGGCTTATATTCATAATGAATTGAAAACATTTGAAAGAAGCGAGATTCTTCGTAAATTAAGAAAAGGTATTTATGATATTGTTATCGGTATTAATCTTTTGAGAGAAGGTATTGATATACCTGAAGTTTCATTGATACTTGTACTTGATGCTGATATCGAATCTTTTATGCGTACTTCCAAATCATTAATTCAAATTGCTGGTCGTGCAGCTAGAAATGCAAATGGCCGTGTTGTATTTTATGCTGATAGTATTTCTAAATCAATGAAAAAAGCTATGAAAGAAACTACAAGACGTAGGGAAATTCAAATAGCGTATAATAAAAAAAATAACATTAAACCACAAACAATAATTAAAGATATACCTAAGCCATTATTAGATATTGGTGATTCAGAAGCTAAAAAAATTATTAAAAAAGGTAACAAGAATAGACTAGCTCGCGAAAATATGATTATTGAATTAAGAGAAAAAATGCATAAAGCTTCAAAAGAACTAGATTTTGAAAGAGCTGCACAAATGAGAGACTTAATTATAGAACTTCAAGAAGGGGTTGATTAAAATGCATAAAAATTTTATAAAAGTAAAAGGTGCTAATGAAAATAACCTCAACAATATAAATGTAAAAATTCCTAAAGATAAACTTATTGTTTTTACTGGTGTTTCTGGATCAGGTAAATCTTCTTTAGCTTTTAATACAATATATGAAGAAGGTAGAAGAAGATATGTAGATTCTCTTTCTTCATATGCAAGGCAATTTTTAGGTAATTCTAAGAAACCTGATGTTGAATCTATAGAAGGATTATCACCTGCTATTTCAATTGAACAAAAAACAACACATAGTAACCCTAGATCTACAGTAGGTACTGTTACTGAAATTTATGATTACTTAAGATTGTTATATGCTCGTATAGGAAGACCATTTTGTCCTAAACATAAAAAAGAAATATCCGCTCAAAGAACTCAAGATATATTAAATAGTATTTATAATATGAAAGAAAATACTAATCTTATGATTGCTTCACCAATAATCAAAAATCAAGTTGGATCTTTCTTGTTTATTCTAGATGAATTGAAAAATGATGGATTTGTTAGGATTTATTTAAATGGAGAAGTTAAAAGAATTGATGAAACTTTAAAACTTTCTAAAACAAAAAAACAAAGTATTTCAGTTATTGTTGATCGTATTAACTTAAAAAAAGAAAATTACTCAAGAATTGCTGATGCTGTTGAAATAGCTTTAAATCAATCTAATGGAACTGTTGAAGTTATTGCAGAAGAAGAAATTACTTCATTCTCTAGAAATTTTTCTTGTCCAGAAGGTGATTTTAATATGCCTAAAATGGAACCAAAATTATTTTCTTTTAACTCACCTTCTGGTATGTGTGATGATTGTAAAGGTCTAGGGCAAATGTTAAAAGTAAATACTGATTTATTAATTCCAAATAAAAGAGCTGCAATAAGTGAAGGTGGAATAATTTATTATGCAAATTTTATTGAGTCAGAAAATGTTGAATGACAACAATTTGAAGCTTTAATGAATTATTACAATATTAATACTGGAGTTCCTATTGAACACTTAAATAAAGAACAAATGAATATAATTTTATATGGATCAAAAAAACCTATTCAATATAATATTAAAACTAAAAATGGAAATATATTTAAAAAAAATGACTATATTGAAGGAGTTGCTCAACTAATTGAACGTAGATATATAGAAACTACTTCTAATGCAAATAGATCTTATTATAAACAATATATGACTGAAATTAAATGTCCAACATGCAAAGGTGCAAGATTAAATAAATTTGCTCAATCTGTTATTATTGATGGAATTAATATTCAAGAATTTACTAAATTACCTATTGATAAAGAATATGAAAAAATATTAAACATCAAAATTTCAAAAGAAGAAGAAAAAGTATCAAAGTTAATCATTAATGAATTATTTGAAAGACTAGGATTTCTTATTAACGTTGGAATTCCATATATTTCATTAGATAGGAAAGCAGAAACTTTATCTGGTGGTGAATCACAGCGAATTCGTTTAGCTACACAAATAGGTTCTAATTTAACAGGGGTTCTTTATGTTTTAGATGAACCTTCAATTGGATTGCATCAAGTTGATAATGATAAATTAATTGATACATTAAAAAAAATGGTTAATTTAGGTAATACTTTAATTGTTGTTGAACATGACGAAGATACTATTTGAGAAGCCGATTATGTTATTGATATTGGACCTAAAGCAGGTTCTGAAGGTGGCGATGTAATTGCAACAGGGACTCCAAAAGAAATATCAGATAACCCTAATTCAATAACAGGTCGCTTTCTTTCTGGTAAAGATAAAATAGAAATACCAAAAATAAGAAGGCGCGGTAACAATAAATTTATTGAAATCATTGGTATTACCGAAAATAATTTAAAAAATATAACAGTTAAATTTCCATTAGGTAAACTTGTTGTTGTAACAGGTGTATCAGGTTCTGGTAAATCAACATTAGTTAATCAAGTTTTATCAAATGAATTAACAAGAAGGCTTGGAGATTCACAAATTAAAGTTGGGAAACACAAAGAAATAAAAGGTTTTGGAAATATAGATAAAATAATTAGAGTAACACAATCTCCAATTGGAAGAACACCAAGGTCTAATCCTGCAACTTATACTTCTATTTGAGATGAAATTCGTAATTTATATACCCTTTCTCCTGAAGCGAGAGAAAGAGGATATCAAAAAGGTAGATTTTCATTTAACGTACCAGGTGGTCGTTGTGATAAATGTAAGGGTGATGGTTCAATTAAAGTAGAAATGCATTTTCTTCCTGATGTTTATATTGAATGTAATCATTGTAGTGGGCAAAGATTTAATAAAGAAACTTTAGAAATTAAATTTAAAGGAAAAACAATTGCAAATATATTAGATATGACAGTTTCAGAAGCTTATGATTTTTTTAAAGAATTTAAAAAGATAAAAGATAAAATTGAAATTTTAATTGAAGTTGGATTAAATTACATTAAATTAGGACAACCTGCAACAACACTTTCAGGTGGAGAAGCTCAAAGAATTAAACTTGCAACTTATTTACAAAAAAAATCTACCGGTAAAACTTTATTTGTATTAGATGAACCAACAACAGGATTGCATTCATTTGACATAAAAAACTTATTAAAAGTATTGAATAAAATTATCGATAATGGAGACTCAGTTATTTTGATTGAACATAATTTAGATGTCATAAAAACAGCTGATCATATTATAGATTTAGGGCCTGGAGGAGGATTTAATGGAGGAACTGTAATTGCAACAGGAACTCCAGAACAAATTTCAAAAAATTCAAAATCTTTAACAGGAAAATATTTAATTAAAAAATTAAACCAAGTATAATATTTATAAAATATTTGACTTGGTTTATTTTTATAAATTGTTATAATTATAAAAAATTAAATACTACAATTTTAAAAAGGATAAAAATGTTAAAAATTCAAAGATTCAAAAATCCAGTTTGACATAAAATTAAAAATGGTTTTATAAATGGAGCCAATATTTTAGGTAATCAAAGACATTTAGCAGCACTTCGTGATGCATTTGCTTTATTTACTCCTTTAGTTATCATAGGATCTTTATCTGTAGTAATGAGGACATTTATATTTGGTGCAAGTGGAGGTTCAATGACTTCTATATTGGGTTGAATCGCTAAAGCAGCAAACCAAATTAAAGATGCTCCTCAATATATAAACCCAAGAAAAGGAATTGTAATAGCACATTCTTGAACTTTTTTAGGGAATTATGCAGCAATAAGCGATATAGGAAATTTCGCTTTTTATGCAATTGAGCGTGCAACATATGGAGCTATTTCTTTATATTTGGCATTTGGTATAGGTTATTTTATATCTCGTTCAAGAAATAATGACTCGCCTGTTATTTGTGGAGTAACAACTTTATCTGCTGTAATTGCAGCTAACGGATCAATTGGTTGGGGTCCTACATTTTATATTGATTCATCCGGATTAATGACAACAATTATTTTTGGTTTTATATCTGCAGAACTATTTTGTATTTTATCTAAATCAAAAAGATTATTAATTATTATGCCTGTAGGAGTACCTCAATCAGTAGCAAAATCTTTTGCTAAATTTATTCCAATTCTTATTATATTATCGGGTATTTCAGTATTTCAGATTTTATTTATGAGTTTTAGTTATGGTATGAGTGAATTTGCAAAAAAATCTAAAATATCACATTGAGGAGAAACAAGGATGACAATTGGGGATGCTATTTTTTATGGAGTTCAAACACCATTCTTAAAATCTATTTCAAATAAATCTGCTGATTTAAGTTTAGGTTTAATTTATGTTTTTTCTGTTTCTATATTATGATTTTTTGGAATTCACGGTTCAAATGTTATGAACGGAATTATTGGTGTAACCTTTATTTCTTTTTTATCAGATAATATTTCTTCAGAACAAAAATGATTTATAGCAGATTCAAGCACTCATATATTTGTTCAAGGAACATTTGATGCTTTTATAATGTTGGGTGGAACAGGATCTACTTTAGGTTGAATTATTGCATCATTTTTATTTTCTAAAAGAAAACAAGAAAAACAACTTACAAAATTTGCTATACCAGCTAGTATTTTTAATATTAATGAACCTATTATTTTCGGAGTACCTATGATGGTTAATCCAACATATTCTATTCCATTTATTTTTACAGCGCCATTATTAACTTTAATAACTTATTTTTCAATTGCATTTAAAGCTGTACCACTTGTTAAAGTTTGGATACCATGAACAATACCAGCACCAATTGGTGGTTTAGTTGCTACATCAATGAGTTGACAAGGCTTTATTCTTGCATTTATTAATTTATCCATTGCCACGTTACTTTATACTCCATTCATAATGGGAGCAAATATAAAAGCTAAAAGAGAAGGCGGGGAATTAACTTATGCATTAGTTAAATTTGGTAAAAGAACAGAATTAGAAAAAACATTTATAACAGCTGAAAAAGCAAAAAGAAAACAAGATAAGATACTTTTAAAAGAAGCTAGAAAGAAGAAAGAAGGTAATAAATAATGGAAGAATTAAAATGATTTAAAAAGTATTCAAAACCACTCACTTTCACTTTAGCTTCTTTTCTAGGTTTAACAACTATTTTGTCTTTTGCTATTTTTTATATGGCAACCAAAGGATTTGAAACATTCCCTAAAACAGCTAAAGTTATGAAATCAGTTATTCATAAAACACCAAATGGACCTACTGCTCCTCAATTATCAGAATTATGAACCATAGAATTACCGAGTATATCAGTAGACTTAAAACCTAAAATACTGCAAGGTTTGTTAATATTATCAATAATTTCACTCCCTTTAATAATTGTTCAATTATCATTAGGCGCTAATAAAAACATTGCTATTAGTTTAGCAGTGAATATTATAACTGGAATATTTGCTTGTATAACTTTTGGCTTAATGATAACACTATTTACATCTTTAACCTCAGTTAATAGTTCTTATATTTATATAAAGAAATCAACAAAATTATTAGAACAAAAATATTTGGATTTAGCAATGACAGCAAAAGTTAAAGCTGATGATTTAAAAAATAATACAATTACCTCTTTTAAAATTATTTAATTATTTTTAAATCTTATATAATTAATTAAAGTTTAGTACATTTAAATAATTGGAGGTCTAATGTTATTAACAAGAATATTCATAATAATAGGAATTATATCTCTTATGTTGCCTCTTTTATTATGATTTTTTAGGAATTGAATGAGAATTATTCATAAAAAAGATTTTTTATTTATAAATAGAATTTTATGACCATCAGTATTAATAGGAATAATTATTTTTGTAACTTTATTATTAATAGCAATATTTGCATTTAAATAAAAAATGAAGTAGAAACTTCATTTTTTTAATATTTATTATAAAGTCTTTACTCAAATTTTTTATTTAAAAAAGCAACAAATATTTTTAAAGTATTTTTACTATCAAAAAATATAACGGCCCTTACTTTTTTAAATCTAATTGTTGAAATTTCTTCACTATAAACTAATACACCTTATTTAGTTTATCTATTTTTAATTATTTTTTGTTTTATAAATCACCTTTAAAATAAATTATTCCTTGCCTTAATATTTTTAAATCTTTGGCTCTTATAATAGTTGAAATAACATCTGAACCTTTTGTTTTTGAATAATATTTTTTTATCTCAGGAAATTCTGCTACAGCTTTTTTGAAATCAAGTGTTGGTTTTTCAGATTTATTTGCTGAAGTCATATAAATTGGTCCGATTTTATTAATTAAATCTAGCAATTCTTTTGAATTAGGTATTCTAATAGCAACTTTAGATAAAACTATAGTTACTTGCCCTGGCCAAAATTTTTTAGCAATTTTTTCAGCATTTTCATTTCAACCATCAAATTTTTTAGCTTCTTTTATAGAATTAACCATTATAATTAAAGGTTTATTTTTAGGTCTTCCTTTTAATTCAAAAATTTCTTTTTCTACTTCAGGCTCAACAGGACCACCAATGCCGACAACAGTATCTGTTTTAGCTATAAATAACTTTTCATATTTTTTCATATTATAATTATAATATTATTTATAAAAATAAATTAATTATATAATTAAAATAAGGAGCATATATGCCAGAAATGCCAGAAGTAAGAACAGTTAGTTCTGATATGAATAAATTAATAAAAGGTAAAACTATAAAAAAAGTTTTAGTTTTTAATGAAAAAATAGTTAAAGATAATACGCCATCAGAATTTATTAAATTTTTAGAAGGAGAAAAAATACTTAATATAAGCAACATAGGAAAATGAATTGTTACAGAATTAACAAATGAAAAAATTTATTTATCTCATTTAAGAATGACAGGAAGATATAATTTACATGACAAAAAACATGAATTAGGAAAACATACTCATATATCTTTTATTTTTAATGATGGAGCAGAATTAACTTTTGAAGATCCAAGAAGATTTGCAACCGCTCACATAAGAAATAAAAAAGACTTATGAAAAACTAAACCTATAATAACATTAGGCCCAGAACCAGATTTAAAACAAGTCGATTATTTTTTTAAAAAAATTAACAAGTCAAGAAGACCAATTAAAACTTTAGTTTTAGATCAAACAATAATTTTGGGTTATGGAAATATTTATGTTGATGAAAGTCTTTGAATGAGCAATATTCATCCATTAACAAAAGGAAATCAAATAACAAAGTTAGAAGCAAAAAATATTTTAGAAATAGGAAAAAAAATTATGGATAAATCAACCAAATTAGGCGGTTCATCAATTTCAACTTATGGATCAGTAAACGGGAAACCAGGACGTTATGCTGAATATATTAAAGTATTTAGAAAAAACGGAAAACCTTGCCCTAATTGTAAAAATATAATCAAAAAAATAAGAGTCGGTGGAAGAGGTACACACTTTTGCCCTAATTGTCAAAAACAAAAATAAAAAATTAAGCATTAAAATTACTTAATTTTTTATTTTGATATTTTTTTAAATATATGGCAGGAGTTGAAGGAATCGAACCCTCATCAACGGGTTTGGAATCCGTTGTTTTACCATTAAACTAAACTCCCAAACTATTTATAAGCAAACCTTTTTTTACCATTTATATCATTTATAATTTTGAATTTTTGTGTAATTAAATATTCAACATTATCTTCTGAAATCTCAAAAAATATTTTACCATTTTTATTTAAGAATTTTTTATATTGGTTACAAATTTTTTTATAAAATTCATTTCCATCTTCACCACCAAACAAAGATATACTAGGTTCATACAAAGTTACTGACTTATCTAATTTATTATTTTTAGGAATATAAGGAGGATTTGAAATAATTAAATCAAATTTTTCATTAATATTATTAAACAAATCTGATTGAAAAATTTTTATATCTAGTTTATTTCTTTTTGCATTTATTTTTATTTGTTCTATTGATTCTTTTGATATATCGGAAGCATAAACATTTGCATTAGTCATTTTTTTGATAGCTAAAGCAATATAACCTGATCCTGAACATAAATCTAAAACTTTTTTATTACTATCAATATATTTGGATGCTAATAAAACAAGTTCTTCAGTTTCATATCTTGGAATTAAAACATCTTTATTAACATAAATTTTAACATCTGTCATTTCAATATAACCAAGAATTTTATGAAGAGGAACTCCTAATTTTAATTTATTTAATTCTTCTTTAGATTCTAAAATCATATTTTTCATATCTTTTAAATAAAAATCCTTTTTATATTTTAATTTTAAAAATTTAATATTCATAATTTTAATATTACTATTTTTATAGTTAAATGTTATAATTATATTAAATGTATTAACATTAAAATTGTATATTAAGGAGTTTTTATTATGGGATTACCTAATTGGATAGTTTCTCCAACCTTAACTTGATTACCGCCATTACTTTTAAGTATATTAATAATCTCAGGTTTATTAATTGGTTTTTTGAACGGTTGAAGAAGTGCATTATATTTTTTAACAGTAAATGCTTTTTCTTTAATTATTGGAATATTAAGTTTTGCTTTATTATGAAAAAATCAAGTATCCCCAAAACTTTTAAGTTCAATAAATTCAGAACAAGAAATAATAACTCAAGATGAATTAGCTGGATTAGTAAAATCTTCAATAATGTTAATATACTTGAGTATAATATTAGCGGTTTTTTTATTAATATCTTTAATACCATATATATTTTTAAGAAAATATTTAAAAAAACAATTGAAAATTGATAAAAAAAATAAAATATTTAATTGAAAATCAAGATTTATTGGATCAGGTATTGGTTTTTTAACAGTATTGCCTCAAGCAGCATTTATAACAACTATTACATCAGCTATGCTTATTCCTTCTAGAGAAATGACAAGTTCTTTTAATGTGCTCTCAAGTATTTTTACTTTTGGTGAAGTAGATACAATTTCTGAAGATATTCGTGATGCAATGGGTTTATTTTCAATAGTTTCTAATCCTGAAAAGACAAAACAAAAAACCGAAGAAATTCAAAAAATATTTTCAAAATTAGCAGATAAAACAACTAATGAAAAGGAAATTATAAAATCAATTATTAATAATAAAGATATTATTCAATCAATTATAAGAAGACCAGGAATTGTTAATGGTATTATTAATGGTATTAATGCTGAAGCAAAAAAAGAGAAAGTACCCCAAGTTATCAATAGAGAAGAATTGAGCAAAAAAATTCAATTATTAAAAAATAATGAACAAAAAGCTTTAGAAATATTAAAACAATCAGGAATAGAAGTTACAAAAAATCAATTAGATAAACTTATTTTTGCTTTTAGATAAAAATATAATCAAAACCAAAAAATAATTTTGGTTTTTTTATTTTGATTAGTTTAATTAGTATATAATATTTTTGCTTATCTTTAAATAGCATTTATAAAGATGGCCGCGTAGCTCAGCTGGATAGAGCACGTCCCTTCTAAGGATGTGGTCAGAGGTTCGAATCCTCTCGCGGTCACCATTTTTTTTATATTATTTCAACAACAAACAATAACTTTATTATAAAATATTAATATGATTAAAAATGATTATTATAGTGAAAAAATAAAAGAAATAAAAGAATTAATAAAAGATAATCCAAAACTAGCATTTCAAAAATTACAAGAAGAATTAAATATGCCTTATATTCCAGAAAAATATGAAAAGAAATTTTATTCTTTATTGAAAAATGTTAAATCAGATTCTTTAATTAATATTAAAATAAATAACGAGCTTTCAAAAGAAGAAGTTATTGAGATATTAAAAAATGGTGATTCTGTTAAAATTAATCTAGCTCTTTCAAAATTAAGAGATTTAAACATAAATTCAATATTAAAAGATATTCATAAAATAATTAAAAGTAAAAAAATTTCAGTAATTATAAAATCCATAATTTATGAATATTGTGTAGAACAAAATATTGATCATATTTTTGAATGGAATAATATGAAAATTAATCCTCTTAAAATAGGTTCAATAATAAATCTCGACATTTATAAATCAACAATAAAATTCATTGATAAAACAATAATTCAAAATCCATCATTAAAAGATGTTGCTTTTCAAAACTTAGAATTATATATTTTAAATTCTTTTCCAGAAATAATAAACTCTTCTTATAATTTGGGTCCTGCTATAGTTCAGATAGCTCATGAATTAATGGGATTATCTTATATTAATATTGTTGATAAAAAAGAAATTAATAAAATTAAAGAAAAATTACAAAATCAACTATAATATATTCACTAAAAACTTTTTAAAGGAGAAAAAAATGTTAAAAAGAGAAATAAATAAAAAAACTTCTGAATTAAAAATAACTGTTGTAGGTAAAAAAGCTGAATGAGAAGCAAAACAAGAGTCAGCAAGAAAAACAATGACTTCAAATTTAGAAGTTGATGGTTTTAGAAAGGGTAAAGTTCCTACGTCTATTGCTAAAAAACATATTAAAGATGCTGAAGTTTGACATAAGGCATTACCAAAAATGCTAGATAAATTAGTTATTGAAGCTTCGAATGAAATAAAGGAAGGCGAAATTGTTTTAGATTCACCTTATTATAATTTAGTTAAATTAACAGCTACAGAAATAGAAGTAGAATTTATTTATCCTATTTATCCAGAAATTAAATTATCAAATTATAAAGATTTAAAAACAAAATATAAAGAACCAAAATTTGATGAAAAAATTCTTGATTCTGAACTTGAAAAAATTAGAAAAATGCATGCAACTACAAAAATAGTTTCAACCCCTGCTAAAAAAGGAAGTATTATTAAATTTGATTTTGAAGGATTTTTAAACAATAAGCCTTTTGATGGTGGTAAAGCAGATGGTCATGAGCTAGAATTGGGATCAGGTCAATTTATACCTGGATTTGAAGAACAACTAGAGGGAGTTAAATCAGGAGACGAAAAAACAGTTAGCGTAACATTCCCTAAAGAATATCATTCAGAGGAACTTAAAGGTAAGGATGTTATATTTAAATGTAAAATACATGAAATTAAAGAAAAACAAATTCCAGAATTAAATGATGAATTAGCAAAGGAAGTTGGAATTCCAGAAGTTAAAACAGTTTCAGAACTTAAATCTTATACTAAAAATGTTTTAAAAGAACAATTAAAACAACAAGCAAGAATAGACTTTAAAAATAAAGCATTTATAGAAATACAAGAATCAACAGAATTAATAATTCCTATTTCTTTAGTTGGAAAAGAAATAAAAAATCAAGAACAACATTTCACTAAAAAAATACAAGAACAAGGTTTTGATAAAGATACTTATCTTAAAATGACGGGAGTTACAAATGAACAGTTTTCTTCACAAATGAGGGAAGCTGCCGATAAAGCTCTTAAAGATTCTTTGGTATTTGCAGAAATAGCTAAATTAGAAAAAATTGAGCTCAAAGAAGAAGATTACGAAAAAGAATATAAAAAGTTATCTAAAGTTTATGGCCAATCAGTTGAAAACATAAAAAAAACAATACAAAAAACACAAATGCAAATACCTATGACTAATGAAAGAGTTATTGATATATTAATAAATTCAAATAAATAATAAGTTTTTAGCTTATTTTTTTATTTTTATTTAATTAGGTTTTTTTATACAATATAAATATGAAACAAAAATTTAAAATACATTCTTTAGAATATAAAAAAGCAAACTTAGCACTAAAAAAAATTAATGATTATGAAGAAGTGGCAAAAAGTCTTAGTGATGAAGAATTAAAAAAACAAACTAAAAGATTTCAAGAACAAATTGCCAATGGCGATTCAACGGTTGATGATTTTATTGTAGAAGCTTTTGCAATAGCAAGAGAAGCAACTTTTAGAGTATTAAATAAAAGACCGTATGATGTTCAAATATTGGGAGGTTTAATTTTACATTTTGGATCCGTTGCGGAAATGCGTACTGGTGAAGGTAAAACAATAGCTTCAATTGCACCCGTATACTTAAATGCCTTATCAGGTAAAGGTGTTATTGTATCTACAGTTAATGAATATCTTACAGAAAGAGATGCAGAAGAAACTGGAAAAGTGCATAATTGACTTGGATTGAGCGTTGGAATCAACACTACTAACCTTTCTCCTGATGAAAAAAGAGAAGCTTATTCTTGTGATATAACTTATTCTGTTCATTCAGAAATTGGATTTGATTATTTAAGAGATAATATGGTTCAACATATTAATCAAAAAGTTCAGAGAGGTTTTAATTTTGCTTTAATAGATGAAGTTGACTCAATTTTAATAGATGAAGCTAGAACACCTCTAATTATTTCAGGAGGAGAATCTTCTCCTTCATCTTTGTATTTAGCAGCAAACCAATTTGCTAAGTCATTAAAAGAAGAACACTATATTATTGATTTTGAATCTAAATCAATTCAATTATCAGAAGAAGGTATTGATAAAGCGAATAATTTCTATAAAACAGATTTATTTTCTATGGAAAATTCAGAACTTGTACATAGAATTCAAAATGCATTAAGAGCAAATTATATAATGGAATTAAATGGTGATTATATTGTTAAGGATGAAAAAATACTTTTAATAGATGCTTTTACAGGTCGTATTATGGATGGACGTTCTTATGCTGATGGTTTACAACAAGCAATACAAGCAAAAGAAAATGTTGAGATTGAAGATGAAATGAAAACCTTAGCTACAATTACATATCAAAATTTATTTCGTATGTTTAAAAAACTTTCAGGAATGACAGGTACTGCTAAAACAGAAGAAAATGAGTTTATTGAAATTTATAATATGCGTGTTGTAGTAATACCAACAAATAAACCTATTATTCGTAAAGATCATAGAGATAAAGTTTATGTTACTAGGTCATCAAAATATAAAGCTATAGCTCAAGAAGTTAAAAGGTTATATGAAAAAAAACAACCTGTTCTTATAGGTACATCTTTAGTTGAACAATCAGAAAGAATTGCAAAACTTTTAAAAGAAATAAAAATACCTTATAAACTTTTAAATGCTAAACAAGATGGAAAAGAAGCTGATATTATTGCTGAAGCAGGTAAAAAAGGTGCAGTTACAATAGCCACTAATATGGCTGGTCGTGGTACAGATATTAAAATACAAAAAGATGTTATTGCTCTTGGAGGTTTATATGTTTTAGGTACAGATAAATCAGAATCAAGACGTATAGATAATCAATTAAGAGGTCGTTCAGGTCGTCAAGGTGATATTGGAGAATCACGCTTCTTTTTATCGCTTGACGATCAATTAATTTCAAGATTTTCTTCTCAAGAAAAATTAAAGAAAACTTTTAAAATATTTGGAGAAAAACCAATTTCTACAAAGGCTATAGTCAAAGCTTTAAATAGAGCTCAAAAGAAAATTGAAGGTTTTAATTTTGATTCACGTAAAAATGTTTTACAATTTGATGATGTTATTAGGCAACAAAGAGACGCGATTTATAAACAAAGAGATATGGTTATTAGTCAAAGAAGTATTTCTAATATTATAGAAAGAATTTTAAGTAGTGTAGTTAAAGATATTGTTGATTTTCCGCAATTTATAGACAAGAATAATGATATTGATATCGAGAATTTATCTCTTTCACTTAATCAAGTTTGATTTGCTAATGTTAAATTTAATTTAGAACCTGCAATATTATCAAGTTTATCAAAATATGAAATAATAGAATTATTAGATAAAAAAATGAAAGAATCTTATAAAGATATATCTAGAGATGCAATTGAAAAAATAGGTGAAGATGGATTTATAAATAACGAAAAAGAAATTTTATTAGAGACATTAGATGCTAATTGACAACTACATATTGATCAAATGGATAAATTAAGAATGTCTTCTTCACTTTCATCTTATGCTCAAAAAAATCCTTTTCAAGTATTTACAGAAAAAGGGTTAGAATTATTTCAGGAATTAATAAAAAGAATTTCTCATAATTCAGTAAGAGCTTTAATGAATATATCATATTAGATATAAATATATTAAATAAGGAGAAAATATGACAGCTAAAGATTTATTAAAAAATTTGGGCATACCAATTAAAAATAAAGAAAATATTAAAGAATACATTAACATTACTGCTCCTGGTATTTATCGTGCTGGTTTAGAACTTAATGGATTTCATGTTTCTAAAAATCAGAAGAATATTATTATTTGAGGTACAAAAGAACAAAGTTGATTTGATAATTTTTCAAAAGAAGAAAGCTTAAAAAATATAGACAGAGTCCTTTCTGTATGTCCACCTCTTTTAATTTTATCTACAGGAATTAAAGAAAGTCTTAAAGAAGAAATATTAAAAATTTGTAATAAATATAATGTTCCTATGGCAAGCACTGACATTCATGTTTCAGAAATTTCTTCTTTATTATCAATACAATTAGCAGAAGAATTCGCTCCAAGTGAAAGAGTTCATGCATGTCTTGTTGAGATTGATGGAGTTGGTGTAATGATTAATGGTAATTCAGGAATCGGTAAATCAGAAGCTGTAATTGAGTTAATTCAAGCTGGGTTTAATTTTATTTCAGATGATACAGTAATAATTAAACGTATAGGAACTAAATTTATAGGTGCTCCTTCAGAGATAACGAATGGATTTTTAGAAGTTAGAGGACTTGGATTAATAGATGTTCCTTATATTTATGGAACTAGAACAATAAGGGAAAAAACTGAAATTCAATTAGTTATTGAATTAGTTGAAAATGATAATAAAAAAGATAATGAAGATAGACTTGGAATTAAAAAAAATTATTTTGAAATTCTAGGATCAAAAATTCCAAAAGTTATTGTTCCTGTTAAACAAGGGAAATCTGTAACTTCATTAATTATTGCTGCTGTTAATTTATTTATAGCTGATAAACAAGGTCATAAACCGTTAAAAGAAATAACAAAAAGAATAAGAGGTGTTTAAAATGAAAAATAATTTATTGCCAGCCCCAGGAAAAACTTCTCCTAATTGAATAATAGGAGATAATGGAACAAATGGACCAGCTGTTGCATTTAAAATAGGTAATTATAGTGTGCATGCATATTCATTAGCTATAGCTTCTGCTATATTACTTTCAATTCTTACAATTTTTTATTTTTGAAAGAGACAAAAATATTCAACAGAACACCTTCAAGTATTAATTCTTATAGTAATACCAACAGCTGTAATATGTTCTCGTTTATGGCATGTTATTTATGCTGCTACAGATAAAAAACTTTATAGTGGTTTTGTAGCATCAAGAGATTGATATAAAATATGAGAAGGAGGTTTATCCATTCATGGAGCAGTAATTGGAGCTGCAATTGCTGGAATAATATTTTTAACAACAAAAAGAAAAAGTATTGATGTAAAAACTGCTTTGGATTATATATTACCTGCAGTATTAATAGGGCAAGCAATTGGTCGTTGGGGTAATTTTGCAAATCATGAAGTATATGGAAAAATTGATCAAGATGGTTCCACATCAAAATGATTAGGTGAATTTATTTCGGATAATATGTTTATAGATGGTCATTATCGCGTACCTTTATTTTTCTATGAATCATTAACTTCTATAATTGGTGCTATTTTAATTGTTTTTGTTTTTAATATATTTAATTGACAAAAACCAGGAACAACAGGAGGAATGTATTTTACTTGATATGGAATTGTTAGACTAATTATGGAACCAATGAGAACACAAAAAGATGCTATGATGTGAGGTAAATTAAATTCAGGTATATTCATATCTATCGTTTATATTATTATTGGTATTCTTTTAATATTAAATGCTTATTTAAGTTGAACTAGATGAATAGTTGCTTTTGTTATAGCAATTAAAAATAAAAAAATAAAAAAAATAAAAAAATATTTACCAAAAAAACAAAAATACATAAGAATAAAAATTGAACAAAGAATATTTTTTATTATATGAGCATTCAAAATAGCAGTTTTCTTTAGTAGTTTATGATCTGCATTAACTGCAAAAAATAAAAAAGATGAAGCTCAAAAACGTAAAGAGAAAAAACAAAATTTAATTAAAGGTAATATATTTATGGTTTTTTTACAAAAAATAGTTTTATTAATTTCTTATGCTTGAAACTTAATGTTTTCAAAAGATGAATATAATAAAAAACAAAACATAAACATTAAAAAATATAGCAAATTTAAAAGTATGAATTGAAAATTTAGAACATACATTTGAGTTAGAAAACAAGAAAGAAGTAAATTTAAATAGAAAGAGAGAAAGTTATGAAATATGATTTATTAGTAATAGGAGCTGGACCTGGAGGAATGACTGCGTCTATTTATGCATCTAGATCCAACCTTAAAACAGCAATTATAGAAAAAGGTGCTCCAGGAGGTAAAATGGTGACCACTTTTAAGATAGAGAATTATCCTGGATTTTCAACTATTAGCGGTCCAGATTTGGCTATATCTATGTTTAATCAAGTAAAAGAAAATGGCGTTGAATATAAATATGGAGAAGTTAAAGAAATAAAAAATAATGGACCAAATGAACAAATAGTTATTTTAAAAGATGATTCTGAATTATATGCTAAAAAAGTTATCATTGCTACAGGTATGGTATCCAGAATCCCTGATATAAATAGAATAGAAGAATATAATCATAAAGGGATTTCTTATTGTGCTATTTGTGATGGTCCTCTTTATAAAGGCGAAGTTTGCGGAATTATTGGTGGAGGTAATTCTGCAATTGAAGAAGCTTCATACTTAGCATCTTCTTCAAGAGAAGTTCATGTATTTGTATTTGATGATTTTTTTCATGCTGATGCAAAAGAAGTTGATTTATTAAAATCTAAAGAAAATGTTACTATACATATGAAATCAAAAATAACCAAATTAATTGGTGATAATGAATTAGAATCAATTAAGTTTTTAGAAAACGGAGAAGAAAAAGAAATGCAAATAAAAGCTATTTTTCCTTATATAGGATACATACCCGTTTCCGATTTTGTTTCAAAATTAAATATAACAAATAAAAATGGTTTTATCAAGACTGATGAATTTATGCAAACTTCTAAAATAGGAATTTATGCTATTGGAGATATTAGGTCTAAAGATATTAGACAAATAACTACGGCTTGTTCTGATGGGACAATTGCTGCTAAAAAAATAATTAATGAATTATAGATTGTATTTTTGTATAATTACGATACACTAAAATCAGGAGGGAATATGTCATTTTCAATTGATGTAAAAAAAGAAATACTTAATCAAGAATTCAATAAAGAGCAAGCTAATGCTTTTATAAGTGGTTTAATTATTTCTTCGGCGGAAATATTTAAAGAATCAATCATAATTAAATTAAACAACAACTTTATTTCTAAAGAAGTTAGGGAGCTACTTTTTCAACTTAATATAAAAAATTTAACAAATAAAAAGAATAAAAATTGAATAGAAATTAATAATAATGATTTTGAAATATCACCTACAATTAAGCAACCCGGTTATTATTTTGCCGGTATTTTTGTTGGAGGAGGTTCGGTTTCTGATCCTAATACAACTTCATATCATTTAGAAATACAATTTTATTATAAAGAACAAGCAAAAAAAGTTGTTGATTATCTATATAAATATAATTTTTCTTTTACAATTATTAAACGTAGAATGAATTGAGTTATTTATTTAAAAAAAGCAGATATGATATCTGATTTCTTAAAAGCAATTCAAGCAACAAATTCTTTGATTATTTTTGAAGATATTAGAATACAAAGAGATTATTCTAATCATTTAAATAGGTATTCTAATTTAGATTCACATAATCAAGAAAAACTCTCTATAGCTTCTTCATATCATTTAGAAAATTATAAATATATTATAAATAATAATTTAAAGGATAAATTTAATAAAAATGAATTAATATTTTTTGAATTAAAAAAACAAAACCCCTTTTCTTCTTTGGCGGAATTAGTAATTTTATTAGAAGAAAAAGGAATAAAAAAAACTAGAAGCGGATTAAACCACTGATTAATTAAATTAAGAAAAATAGTTGAAGAGTAACTATTTTTTTATAAGTCTTTTTTATACTAAATATATTATAGGTATATAATATTTATATGAATTTTATTGAAAAAATACCAGGAATTAATAATCCATCATTATTTTGAATGTGATTTATACCAGCATCACTATTAACTTTTTTATTTTCATATAAGATGGTTAAATATGCTGAAGTAATTATTGAAAAAACTAGATTGGGAGGAGCTTTTATTGGAGGGACTTTAATTTCTGCGTCTACTTCATTAACTGAATTATCAACTGAAATCATTCAAGCTCGCAATGGAACTCCTGCAATAGGTTTGGCAGATGATATTGGAGCAAACTTTTTTTCTACATTTGCAATTGCAATTGCATCTATAATTTTCTTTAGACAAATGTTTATAAAAAAACTAGGTACATGAACAAAGTTCTCAATATTTTTTTCTATGATACTATCTATAATAGTTGCAATTGTACTAGGTATAGGCGATGATTTTTCGATAGGAGTAGAGGGTAAATTTGTAATAGGAATATTGCCATTTATATTTTTTATAACTTATTTGATTTATGTATTTTTATCTTATAAATATGGAGAAGAAGATAAAAGTGAAAAAAAAATATTGAATATTTCAATTAAAAAAGGTATATTTGGATTTATTATATATTCATTATTGTTATTAATTTCGGCATTTTTTTTAAATATTATAGTTGATGGTATGAAGGATACTTATAAATTAAAAAGTGAATCAGCAGGAGGAATTTTACTTTCCATGACAACAGCTATGCCTGAAATAGTTTCTTTATTTGTATTAATAATAAATAAACAGCCAATAGCAGCAATTGGTTCTATAATAGGTTCGCAAATATTTAATTTATCATTAATTTTTTATGGAGATATGGCTTATACAGGTGGTCCTATTGTTAAAAGTAGTGGAAAAGTTTGAGAAATAGCTATTGCAACTTCTTTAATGTTAATGTTTCTTGGAATATTTGCTATAATTTCAAAGAAGATTAAGAATAAATTTCTTTATATATTATTTCCTGCTATTATTGCACTAATATATATTATTGGCTGAATTTTAATCTTAATACTATAGATAAGGAGGAATAAATGCTTGCACTATTAATCATATTGATATTTTTATCATTAGTTACAATAATAATTTCTTTATTAATGTCTGGAGATTCGCAAGGTTTTTCAGGGGCATTGGTTGGTTCTTCTGATCTTGATTTATTTAAAGTATCAAAAGAACAAGGTTCTAAAAAAGCTTTAAAATGAACTATGATGATTTTAGGTATTTGTTTTATGTTGGCTTCAATAATTGTAAGATTTTATATGTAATATGAATGAAAAAAAAATACTTTCAGTAATAAATGAACAACCACAGAATTTTATTGCTTTAGCTAAAAAATTAAAAATAAAAAGAGAAGATAATAAAATTTTATCTAAATTTTTAATATCGCTTTCAAAAGATGGAAAAATTTTTATAATGAATGATGGTAGTTTTATAAAACCAAATAAAATTAAAGAAACTTTTGGAGAAATTAGAGTTAATCCAAAAGGGTTTGGTTTTGTTGATATTGAAGGTGAAAATTCTATTTTTATTGGACCAAAAGACACTTTAAATGCTTTCGATAGAGATGAAGTAGTTATTAAATATTATGAAGATTCAACAGATAAAACCAAAAGGACAGGAAAAGTAATTAAAATATTAAAAAGAAAAACAAAAACATTAGTTGGTATTCCAGAAAAGTTTGGTAAAAAATGAGGTTTTAAAACTATTGATGGTAAGTTTATTAATAGGTATAGATTTTTAGATACTTCTAAACTAAATGAAAATTACATAATAAAAGTAAAAATAATTGAGTATAAACCAAATGAAATAATTATTGATTTAATATCAACCATAGGTCATAAAGATGATGCTAAAGTATTTATTCAATCTAACATTGAACAATCAGGAATATCTTGAAAATTTCCTGAAGAAGTTTTAAAAGAAGCTCAAAAAATACCTAATACTATTGATAAAGAAGAAAAAAAAGGCAGAAAAGATATTAGAGAAAGACTTGTTATTACGATAGATGGTGATGATACAAAAGATTTTGATGATGCTATTGAAGTTTCAAAGTTAAAAAACGGAAATTATATTTTAGGTGTTCATATTGCTGATGTAACTCATTATGTTAAAGAAGGAAGCTTTATTGATGAAGAAGCATTAAAAAGAGGGACTTCAGTTTATCTTGCTGATAGAGTTATACCAATGCTTCCTGAAAAATTATCTAACGGAATATGTTCATTGAATCCAAATGTAGATAGATTTGTTGTTTCTTGTGAAATAGAAATAAATTCAAGTGGAGAAACAGTCTCTTATGATATTTATCCTGCTATTATAAATTCAAAATATAGATTAACTTATAAAGATGTAAATGAATTTTATGAAGGCAAAAAAAAATATGATAATAAAAAATTGGTTAATATGTTAATGATTTCTAAAGAACTTACAACCAAAATCAGAAAATACAAAAAAGAACAAGGTTATATTGATTTTGATATAAATGAATCTAAATTAGTTTTAGATGAAGTTGGAAAAACAATTGATATTGTTATTAGAAATAGAGGTTTTTCAGAAATGATGATTGAAGATTTTATGGTGCGTGCAAATGAAACAGTTGCAGAACATGTGGCATCAAAAAAATTAGCTTTTATTTATAGGATTCATGATAAACCAGAGATGGAAAGGACCTCTTCATTAACAGAAGTTTTAAAAACATTAGGATTAAACTTATCTATTCCAGATAATCCGGAGCCAAAGGAATTTGCTAATGTAATAGAACAACTTAAAAGAAAACGTTTTGATGATTTCTTGAAAATAATGATGTTAAGAACAATGTCAAAAGCAATTTATCAAAAAGAAAATATAGGTCATTTTGGATTAGCATCAAAAAACTACACTCACTTTACTTCTCCTATTAGAAGATATCCTGATTTAATGGTTCATAGAATGTTGAGAACATATTTCTTTGATAATAAACCAAACATGACTAGGCATTTTGATAGTATATTAGATCAAATAGCTAAAAGTAACTCCGATTCAGAACAAAAAGCAATAGAACTAGAAAGAAAAGTTTCTGATATTAAAAAAGCTGAATTTTTTGAAAAATTTATCGGAAAAAAATTAAAAGGGCAAATTGTTTCAATGGCAAAGTTTGGATTTTTTGTAGAATTTCCTAATAAAGTAGATGGATTAGTTCACATATCTTCATTAATTGATGGTAAGTATGAGTTATCAAAAAATGGTTTTAAACTTAAGTCCAAAACAAGAGAAATTACAATTGGTGATACAGTTGAAGTAATAGTAAATAAAACAAATAAATCTGAAGGTAAAATAGACTTATTATTGGCAGATATGCAAAAACAATAGACTAAATATTTAAGGAGATATAGATGCATAAAATAATAGCAAAAAATAAACTTGCACACTATTCTTATGAACTTAAAGATAGAATAGAGGCCGGCATTGAACTCCTGGGTTGAGAAGTTAAATCAATAAGAGCAGGAAAAGTTCAAATTAAAGGGGCTTTTGTTAATTTCAAAAATAAAGAAGCTTATTTGCAAGGTATGCATATAGACTTATTTATGAATGTTAATGGCGATGAAATGAGAAGCAAAAAATTATTATTGCATAAAAATCAACTAAAAAAATTAAAAATTGGAGTTCAACAAAAAGGAATGTCTTTAATTGCTGTTTCTCTTAAGTTATCAAATAAAGGTTTTGTTAAAGTTGATATAGCATTAGCAAAAGGTAAAACAAAAATAGATAAACGTGAAACAATAAAACAAAGAGATATTTCTAGAAAAATTAAAAAGGAATATAATATTTAAATTTTTTAGAAAATCGATTAAAAAAAGTATAATATTTATGAAACATAAATTGTTTTAATTATGGGGATGAAATGGATTCGACAGACCTACTTTTCCTTTGTATTGCAGTGGTCTCCAAACCTTAAGGGCTAGACATTTGTTAAATGCAAATTCAAAAAAACAAGATGTAGTTAATGACAAAGATCTATTTATTGCCAAAACTGCTTCAAAACAATTAGCATTCGCCTAACAATACTTGGCAGCTAAAGCGAAAATACTTTTTCCTTGGAGGTATTATAGCTTATTATATTCAAGGGGTAGTTGTATGGATCTTACTAAAATACAACGAAATTTAAGTAAGAACTTATTTGAAATTTTTGTTTTCTTTAGTTCAAAATAAGTAATAGATAAAGAAAAATAAACTGTAGAAGTACTTAGATTGAAGTTTGTGTGGACCCGGGTTCAACTCCCGGCATCTCCACCATTTTTTATTTCATTTTTATAAATGTAACTTATAAAGTAGTTATGTATAATATAATTATGGCTATTTTTATAAATATATTAATATTATTTTTATTTTGTTTAACTTTTATTGTAAGTTATTTTATTATTGGTATTTTTATAACTTCAAGATTTTTTATTCAATTAAAATTACCAGTTCAAATAATAGAATTTATTAAAGGAACTCTTTATTCATCAATTGCAATTATTTTTCAATTTTGGATGCAAAATTCAAATCAAATGTACAGCCCTTATTTATTTATTGCTATAGGATTATCAATTTCATTTTTTAACAGCGCTATTGTTAGTTGTTATTCTTTAATAGGTATTATTTTATTTACTCTTTTTTTCTTTAATAATACGGATTATGATAATTTAATTAATTTTTATTATATTTTATCTTTAACTTTTGCATCTATGATTATAATAAATATATCATCTAATTTTTTCAAACAAAATACTACACTATTTTTATTATTTATTTTTTTACTTTCAAATTTAGTTATATTCTGAGTTATATCAACTGTTATTACAGGAATATTATTAAATAAGTTTTTCATTATAAGTAGTGTATTGCCATTTATTATTTCACTTATTATTATTTTTGGGATTTGTCGATTAACTTTATTTTTTGAATCAGCAACCAGTTTATATAAAAGTTCTAAATATGTTCATGGAAATTATTTTAGAGAAGGTCATACTAACTTTGAAATACAAAAGCACATAAAAAAATATAATTTAAATCAAGGTATTTTCTTATTGTTTCAAATTAAGTGAGATATAACAAATAAAAAAACAATAAAAAAATTAACTCCTTTTGTTTTATCTAATCTTGAAAACTCTTTATTAAAAAAAGGTGCCATTTTCTTTAAAGTGGATTCAAATAAATGAGGTTTGTTTATTAAAACAAAAGAAAAAATAGTCATCAAAAATATTATTAATAATAATTCAAGTAAAAATAGAATAGGAAGAGACGCCCTTTCTATTATAGAAAATAAAATTACTAAAATTAGTAAATTTTATAAATTAAAAAATTCTTTAAATGGTGCAACAGCTACAGTTAAAGGTGGAGCTATTATATATGGTATACAAGAATGTTCAATTCAAAAAATGATAGAAAAGTCAGCTTTAGCACTAAAAAACGCAAAATGACATAATACTTTAAATAACGTAACTTTATATGATCCAGCTTTAGAAAGAAATAAAATAAGAGATTATAAAGATATAGAAATTTTAGTTAAAAATATTGATATACCTTTTATATCTCAAAAATATTATCCTATAATTAATATTAATAATAAAAATACTATTTGCAACTATGCAAAAACAATAATTGCTAGTGGTGGATTAATTTCATTAGATGGTTCATTTAAATATGCAAAAGAAATTGGTAAATTAAATATCTTAAAAAAATATATTTCAGCAAAATCTATCATAAGTTCAAACAGTTGGACAAATAATAAAATAGCATTTCAATATCATGCTTCAATAATTAACTCAATAGATTTTAATGCTGAAGAATTTATTTCTTCTATTCATAGATTCAAACAATCGGCATTAAATTTAATTTGTTTATTAAATATAAACTCTTTATTAAAAGTGAATAAAAAAGAAATAATGATTTCAAAAATAAATTATTTAAAAAATTTGGGTATGACATTTGGTATCATAAATTGTGATAGAGCAGAAAAAATAAAAAAAGTAGAATGGATTGATTTCGAATATATCTTTTTAGATTTAAATGATTTAAATAAATCAGAATTAAAAAAAACATTAAGTATTTGTAAGCAAAATAATATTACTTCTATAGCTCATAAAATATCTTCATTAGAAGAATTAAAAATGGCATTAGAATTTAAAATCAATAATGTTGGTGGTAGTTTATTTAATAAATCAGAATTATATCCAACAAATTTTAATAAAAAAGATAAAATATATATAGAATATATAAAAAATAAGGGAGGTGAATAAATATATGAATCAAACAATGTTAGAAACAATAACAGTAATTTCAGTTATTATATTATTAATAATTTTATTACCTCACATAACTCGCTTACTTATATGATTATTTAAAACAAATAAATTTAATTCTTTAGGAAGTTCAACGCAACTCCGTTTAATTCACCAATTATATGAATCTGTACTTCAATTATCAGAAACAAAAACAGGCGCTATAATTACATTAGTTAATAAAGATAATTTAGATAAATTAAGAACCGATGGAATACTTATAAATGCTAATATTTCATCATTACTCATAATTTCAATTTTTAATAAAAAATCACCATTGCATGATGGAGCTTTAATTATAGAAGGTGGAAAAATTAAATATGTTGCAACATATTTTAAAATAACTCAAGCATCAGTAAATAATAAATATGGTGCACGTCATCGTGCTGCATTGGGAATATCTGAACAATCAGATTCAATCACAATTATAGTATCTGAAGAAACAGGTGGAATATCAATTGCTAGAAATAGTAAATTAACAAAAGTAAAAATTAATAATTTACAAGAAGAACTTATAAAAATTTTGCAAGATTAAAATATTTGAAAGGAGTATTATATGACATTAAAAACAGCAGTTAGAAATAAAAAAGTCTCTGAAATACGTAAAATTGTAAAAGAAACACCAATAGCTGATTTAGCTGAGATGTTAGAAAAAATACCGACAACTCAACTTGGTTTCTTTTTTCGAGTTTTAGGAGTTAGAGAAGCTGGGAAGTTATTTGCTTTTTTAGATCATGAAAAACAAGAATTAATTATTAAATTATTATCTGATAAAGAACAAAAAACAATATTGGAAAATATTTATGCTGATGATATAGTGGATATTATTGAAGAGATGCCATCTAATATTTCTAAACAAATTTTAAAAAATACTCCAAAAGATAAAAGGTCTGATATTAATAAGTTGTTAAGATATAAAGATAATCAAACAGGATCTATCATGTCAATTGATATGGTTGAAATAAAACAAACATTAAGTTGTTATAATGCAATTAAGTTGATTCGTCAAGAATATCAAAATATAGAAGATACTTCTAATTATTATGTTGTTAATTCTAAAGGTCAACTAGTTGGAGCTGTAAAATTACAATCTTTAGTTTTTGCTGATGAAAATAAAAAGGTTAAAGATGTAATGACTCCCGTAGGATCTGTTTTAACAACAATGGATAAAGAAAGTGCAACTTTAGAGTTTGCTAAACATGATAGCTCAACACTTCCAGTAATTAACTCTCAAGGTTATTTAACAGGTATGATTACATCTGATGATATTATCGATACTATTCAAGAAGAAGCTACAGAAGATATTCATAAGATGGCTGGTATTGAAAATATTGATAATTCTTATCTAAAAATCTCAATTATAAAATTATTCAGATCCAGAGTTCTTTGAATATTGTTGCTTATGATTTCAGCTACATTATCTCAAATAGTATTAGATGGATTTATAAACATTGCCGATAAAACTCTTGGTCAAACAGCTAAAGGTGTTGCAATAACAGGAACTATTACATCTTCATTAATTGCAATAGTTCCTGTTATATCTGGTTCTGCTGGTAATGCTGGAGCTCAGTCAAGTACTATGATAACTCGTAGTATTGCTTTAGGGGAGATAAAAGGTAAAGATATTTTTAATGTTTTAAAAAAAGAGATTTTTACTGGAGCAATGATTGGAATAACTCTTTCAATAGTTAATTTTATTAGATTAATTATATATTATGCAGTTCAAGGTTCACGTTTTAATCAACAAGTGAATATACTAGTTTCTTCAAATACAAAAGATATAGTATTATTATGAATAGCATTTGCATCTTCTATTTCTTTATTTGTAATAATCATATTTGCTAAAACAATTGGTGGTGCATTACCTTTGATTGCTAAAAAGTTAAAATTAGATCCCGCAGTTATGGCGGCTCCATTATTAACAACCCTAATTGATGCATTATCAATTTTAATCTTTTTTGGAATAAGTATTGGTATAATAATAATGGTTATTTAATTATTTTATATGGGCTAGTACTCAAGTTGGCCGAAGAGGCGTCCCTGCTAAGGATGTAGGGGGAGCAATCCCCGCGGAGGTTCGAATCCTCTCTAGCCCGCCATATGTTAAAATACACTTAAATAGTGTATTTTTTCTTTACTTTACTTTATAATATTTATATGAAACTTTTATTTAAAATAGGAATAATGATTATGAGGGTTGCCGTTATATCATTATCAGTTTGAGCAATATATGAATTATTTAAAAATAAAGATCAATGACTAGAAATTTTATTAATTTGTTTATATTTTCCATCCTTAATTTGTTCAATGATTATTTTTATAAACAAAAGAAATTCAATTGCAAAACTTACTTGGTTATTTTTTGTTCTTGCAATACCAGTTTTAGGGCCATTTTTATATATTATTTTTGCTGGTAGATATAAAAAAAGAATTTCTCAAAAAAAATATTTAGAAAAATATAAATTTGCAAATAAGGAAGTTAAAGAAGTCACAGAAAAAGTACACCCATTATTAAAAAATATTTCTGATTATTCAAAAAAACCTGTTGTTAAAGGTAATATTGATTCTTCAAGAAGAATTATGGATTCATTTGTAAATTTATTTGAAGATATTAAAAAAGCTAAAAATTTTATTCATATGCATTATTATATTATTAAAAGTTCAGAGATTTGAGATGAATTAAGACAATTACTAATACAAAAAAATAAAGAAGGAGTAGAAATAAGAATAATTGTAGATGATTTTGGATCTTGAAAATTACCTTGATATGATTTTAAACAATTAAGAAAACATGGAATTGAAATAAAATTATTTAATAAAGTTATTTTTCCTTTTATTTCATCAGAAGCATTATTTAGAACACATAGAAAATATACAATTATTGATGGTGAAATAGCTTATATTGGTGGCGCTAATATTGCTGATGAATATATTTCATTTATGCCAAAATATGGAGCATGAGAAGATATAGTTTCTAAAATTGATGGAGATATAATGACAAATATAAACTCATTATTTATTATTGATTGATATTTTGTATCTCAACAAAAACTTTCCAAAGAAAAATATAATCCCAACATTAAAATTAATTCATTAGAAATAAATTCTAAATCATCAAATATGGTTTTAATAGAAGAAACTCCCGAAATTAAAGAATCAATTTTCGAAGATATATTAAGTAATTTAATATATAACGCTAAGAAAGAAATAAAATTATCTTCACCTTATTTTGTTCCTTCAGTTGCCTTATTAAAGTCTTTACAAGTTGCCGCTATGAAGGGTATAAAAATTACCATTTACATACCAGGTTTGGCTGATAAAAAGATTGTTTTATTTGCATCTAAAATATTCGCAAATGAATTATTACCATATGGAGTTAAAGTTAAACAATTAAACAAAAAGTTTTTACATTCAAAAATAGGTCTTTTTGATAAAGAAATCGCTTATATCGGAACAAGTAATCTTGATTATAGAAGTTTATTTTCTCAATTTGAGAATAACTTATTTTTTGAAGGTGAACCAACCAAACAAATTGATTCTATATTTAAAATTTATAATTCAAATTCTAAAAATTTAGAATTTGAATCTAAAGAATCAAGAAATTTTTGAAAAAGATTTAAATTTTGTATAGCTAAAATTATTGCTCCAGTATTATAAGAAAAAAGAATATTAATGAAAAAAGAATATTAATGTATAATTAAAAAGTAAAAAATATTTATAAAAAAGGAGTTTTATATTATGAAATCATTCACAGCAAAAATTATAGATCCTGTTGGATTACACGCAAGACCAGCTTCAGTTACTGTGTCTTCTGCATCAAAATTTGATTCAGATATTACAATAGAATCAAATGGCAAAAAAGGAAATTTAAAGTCAATTATGAATATCATGGCTCTTGGAGTTAGACAAGATGATGAAATAATTATTACTGCAAATGGATCTGATGAAGACGAAGCAATTACTCAAGTCCAAAAAACAATGAAAGAAAATAACCTAATTTAATATTAGGTTATTGTTTTTAATAAATTAATTATAAAAAAGGAGTGGCATTATGAAATTAAAAGGAATAGGAGCTTCATCTGGTATTGCGATTGCAAAAGTTTTTGAATTAAAAGAAACAAAAATTAAAATTATAAAATCAAAAGCAGAACCAAAAGAAGAATTAAAAAAATTAGAAGAATCTATTATAAGCACAGTTAAAGAAATTGAGCAAATTAAATCAAACGCATCTAAAAATTTAGATGCTGAACATGTTGCTGTTTTTGATGCGCATATTCAAGTTGCTTCAGATCCAATGATGATAGATGAAATTAAAAAATTATTAGATTCAGAAAAAGTGAATGTAATTTGAGCAAGTAATGAAATATTTAATAAATATGCTGAAATGTTTGAGAATATGGAAGATGATTATATGAAAGAAAGAGCGGCTGACATTAAGGATGTTGCTAAAAGAATAATTAATAATTTAGCTGGAATTAAATCTAATGATTTGAGTTCAATAAGCGAAGAAGTTATTGTTGTAGGAGAAGATTTAACACCTTCAGATACATCTCAATTGAATAAAAAATTTGTTTTAGGTTTTGCAACCAATATTGGAGGAAGAACATCTCATTCAGCTATTATGGCTAGATCATTGGAGATTCCTGCTGTATTAGGATTAGAAGATATAACTAATAGAGTTAAAACTAATGATATATTAATTATTGACGGTAATAAAGGAGTTGTAATAATAAATCCTTCAGATGCGCAATTGAAAGAGTATGAAGATAAAAAAAATATATTTTTAAAAGAAGCAGAAGAATTAAAAAAATTTATTGGTAAAGAAACAAAAACAAATGATGGACACAAAGTTGAATTAGCTGGAAACATAGGATCTCCAAATGATGTTAAAGGAGTTCTCGATAATGATGGTGAAGCAATTGGTTTATTTAGATCTGAATTCCTTTATATGGATGCAAGAGATTGACCCAATGAAGAAGAACAGTTTGAGTCATATAAAAAAGTTCTTTCAGAAATGAATGGAAAAAAAGTTGTTGTTAGAACTTTAGATATAGGTGGAGATAAAACGCTTTCTTATTATAATTTTCCTGAAGAAATGAATCCATTTTTAGGTTATAGAGCCATTAGACTTTGTTTAGATCAAATTAATGTATTTAAAACCCAATTAAGAGCACTTATAAGAGCTTCAGCATTTGGTAAATTGTCAATTATGTTTCCAATGATTGCAACAGTAGGTGAATTTAAAAAATCAAAAGAAATTTTAAATAATGTATATAAAGATTTAGTCAAAGAAGGAAAAAAAGTTGCTAATATTGAAGATATTGAAATAGGTATGATGGTTGAAGTTCCTGCTGCCGCCGCAAATGCAGAAAGTTTTGCAAAATATGCTGATTTCTTTTCAATTGGTACAAATGATTTAATGCAATATACAATGGCAGCAGATAGAATGTCTGAAAAAGTTTCTTATTTATACCAACCTTTAAATCCATCAATTCTAAATTTAATTAAATTAACAATAGAAGGTGCTCATAAACATAATAAATGAGTTGGTATGTGTGGAGAAATGGCAGGAGATAAAAATGCTGTCCCTATTCTTATTGGTTTAGGATTGGATGAATTTTCTATGTCAGCTACTTCAATCTTAAAAACTAGAAAACAAATTTCTAAAATTAATCTTCAAGAAGCAAAAAAATTAGCTATAAAAGCAATAGAATTAGATTCAGAAGAAGAAGTTAAACTATTAGTTGAAAAATTTAATGAGTAGATGTTTTAAAAATAATAAATTGGTGTTATAATATTTTAGCATCAAATATGCAAGTGTAGTTTAATGGTAGAACTTCAGCCTTCCAAGCTGACTGTGTGGGTTCGATTCCCATCACTTGCTCCAATCATTTTTAATGACTTAAATGCAATTAATTGCATTTTTTCTTTTATAATAAATATATGAAAATATTTATTGCTAATAGAAACGATTCAGGAAGAACAATACTTAAATTTTTACAAAAAGTTATTTCTGATGTTCCCAATTCTAGAATGGAAAAACTTTTTAGAAAAAAAGATATTAAAATAAATGGTAAAAGGATATCAAATAAAAACTATAATATTAAATTTGGAGATGAAATAATAGTTTATGGAATTATATCTCAAGGATTAAAAGATTATAAAAAAGCAAAACCAAGTTTCAAGGTTATTTTTGAAGATGAAAATATTTTAGTTGTTGATAAACCAACAGGAATTTCTATTCATGATGAAGATAATTGTTTAGATAATCAAGTATTAACATACCTTAATTGAAAAACAACCTCTTCCTTTACACCTTCTCATATTGGAAGAATTGATAAAGTTACATCAGGTATAGTTTTATATGGAAAGACTTATGAATCACTTAGACAATTGAAGTATAATCAATCAAAATTTAAAAAAATATATACTTACCAAAGTGATATGGAAAAAGAAATTGAAACAAATTATATTATTGGTCATGATGAAAATAAAAAGAGAATGTGTATTCATCCCAAAGGAGATTTAACAAAAACAAAATTTTATAAAGAAGGTAGTATGAAATTAGCAAGAATTTATACTGGTAAGAAACATCAAATTAGAGTTTCCTTAGCAAAGTTAGGTTTTCCGATTAATGGAGATGTAAAATACGGAGGGAAAAAAGATTCAAGAGTTTATTTGCATTCTTATATTACAATAATTCAAAATTTATCAAGAGATTTAAGTTATTTGAATGGAATGCGTTTTATTTCAAAACCAGAATGATAAAAGAATAGTATATTAATATACTATTTTTTATATAATTGATATATGAATATTAATGATAAAATTAATGAACTTAAAAAGAAACTTAATCAATGAGGTAAAGAATATTATACACTTGATAAACCAACTGTTTCTGACGCTCAGTATGATGGAGCCATGGAAGAATTAAAAAGATTGGAATCAGAAAACCCTGAATTAATAACCGATACATCACCAACTCAAAAAGTGGGAGGAACCACATTAGATAGTTTTAAAAAAATAAAACATGAATTTCCTATGCTTTCTTTATTGAATGCTTTTAATTATGATGATTTATTAAAATTTAGCGAACAAATTAAAAGAGAATTACATATTAAAAAAAATTTAAAATACTCTTGTGAATTAAAAATAGATGGAGTTTCAATATCTTTAATTTATAAAAACGGTAAATTAAAACGAGCTATCACAAGGGGTAATGGCATTATAGGTGAAGATGTTACTAATAATATAAGAACAATAAAAACAATACCCAATGAAATTAAATACAAAAAAAAGATTGAATTTCGTGGTGAGATTTATATGTCTAATTCAACTTTTGAAAAATTAAATAATAGCGGAGATAATTTTGCAAACCCAAGAAACGCAGCCGCAGGTACTTTAAGACAACTTGATTCATTGATAGCAAAAAAAAGAAAACTAGACGCTTTTATTTATATGATCCCAAACCCATTAGATCATAACCTATACACTCAAGAAGACGTTTTAAAATTTATAAAAGAAAACAAGTTACCAACGAACAATGAAACTAAAACTGTTAATTCAATAAATGAAGTTATTGAATACATAAAAAAAATAATGGATATAAAAACAAATTATGAATATGACGGAATTGTTATTAAAGTAGATAATATTAAATTACATGAAGAAATCGGCCATACTTCAAAAGCACCTAAGTATATGATTGCTTACAAGTTTCCAGAAGAAGTAGAAACAACAGAGTTATTAGATATTTTTCCTACAGTTGGTAGAACAGGTAGAATTACTTATAATGCAAAATTATCTTCAGTTAGATTAGCAGGTACAATAGTATCTGCGGCAACTTTACATAATGCTGACTATATAGTTGGATTAGGATTATCAATTGGAGATATAGTTGAAGTAAAAAAAGCAGGAGAAATTATTCCTAAAGTAATCAAAGTTTTTAAAAAAAATAATTTAAAAATGTGAAAAGAAGAAAAAAAATGCCCAGAATGTAGCAAACCAATTATAAGAGTTAAGGACGAAGTTGATCAATATTGTATAAATGTTAATTGCCCTGCCATTATAAAAGCATCTATATATCACTTTGCTTCAAGAGAAGCTATGGATATTAAAGGTTTGGGGGTTCAAATAGTAAATCGTTTAGTAGAATTAAAATTAATTAATTCAATTGTTGATATTTATAAATTAAAAAAAGAAAATCTTATTAAAATTGAAGGTTTCAAAGATAAATCTATCAACAATCTCTTAAAATCAATTAATAATTCTAAAAAACAAGAATTACATAGATTTATATTTGGATTAGGCATTAGATATATTGGTATTAAATATTCAAAAATACTATCAAAAAGATTTGGAACCTTAAAAGCAATACAAGAAGCAAAAGAAATTAATCTTTCAAGCATAAGGGAAATAGGACCAAAAGTATTAGAATCTTTAACTTCTTTTTTTATTAATAATTATAATCTTATTGAAGATTTTAAAAAAGTTGGATTAAAACTAAAAGAAGGAAAAACAATTAAATCAAATATTTTAATTAACAAAACTTTTGTTATTACTGGAACCCTTTCTTTACCAAGAAAACACTTTATTGATATAATAGAAATGAATGGTGGAAATGTTTCGAGTGTTATTTCGTCAAAAACAAATTTTTTATTAGCCGGAGAAAATTCTGGTTCTAAAAAAGAAAAAGCTTTAAATTTAAATATAAAAGTTATAAATGAAAAATATTTTTATCAAATTATAGGAGATTCAAATGAGTAAAATTAATATTAAAAAGTTAGAAGAAATTGCTTATACTTTAAAATTAAAACCTTCTAAAGATGTTCTTGATAGTTTAAGGCATGATTCTGAAGAAATTATCAAAAATTTAAATATGCTAAAAGAAATAGATGTAACAAATATTGAACCTATGTTCAGAATAGATGAAAAACCAATTTTATTTTTAAGAGAAGATATAATAGAAAAAACATTTACACCGGAACAAGTAATTAAAAATAGTGATAGCAGTAAAGGAAATTTTATAACCATTACTAAGGTGGTTAAATAATGAATAATATTAAAAACACTTTAAAAGAATTAAAAGAAAATAACAATAATGCTGTTGCATTTATTTATTATGATGCAAAATTTTCTGAAGGACCTTTTAATGGAATGACAGTTACTATTAAAGATATATTCGCTACAAAAGATGCTCCAACTCAATGTTCTTCAAAAATACTCGAAGGTTTTGAACCTCAATATGATGCAACAGTAGTTTCAAAAATAAAAAATTCTGGTGCAGCAATTGTAGCAAAAACACATTTAGACGAACTGGCCTTAGGAGGAACAGGAGAATATTCTGCTTGAGGAAATATTGTTAATCCACTTGATAAGACAAGATATATTGGAGGTTCTTCCTCAGGAGCAGCCGCCACACTAACAAATAACATTACTTTTGCTTTAGGTTCTGATACCGGAGATTCAGTAAGGCTTCCAGCATCTTTTGTAGGTAAAGTTGGATTTAAGCCTTCTTATGGATCTGTATCAAGATATGGACTTTTTGCTTTTGCTTCATCTTTAGATACGGTTGGTTGACTATCTCATGATGTTAATACTAGCATCAATGTTTCAGAATTATTATTTGGTAAAGATAAAAAAGATATGACTTCCAAAGATATTAATATTAAAGGAATTAAAAAAAACAAGCCAAAAACAATTATTGCTTTAGATGTAGGTCATTTATGTAAAGATTACGTCTCTAAAGAATATGATAAATTAATTTTAGAATTAAAAAAGAATAATATAAAAGTAAAAAAATTAAAAATTAATGAAAAATTATTTTCTACAGTTAATACTGTTTATAATATTATTTCATATTCTGAGGCTTCTTCAAACGATTCAAATCTTACTGGAATCGCTTTTGGGAAACGTGTTGATGGAAAAAGTTGAAGTGATATAATGACTAACACGCGTTCTGCTAAATTTGGACCGATGGTGCAAAGAAGATTTACTTTAGGTTCGTTTTTTTTAGAATCAGAAAATCAAACAGAATATTTTTTAAGGGCTCAAAAAGTAAGGAGATTAATTAAAGAAGAATACCTTAAATTACAAAGAAGCGGAGAATTAATTATTTTTCCTTCAACAGGAGAAATAGCTAACAAAATAGGTGAAAAAAGATTGGATAATTTAATGTCTAGCATACTAACAACGTCTAATTTAGTAGGTAACCCTTCAATAACACTGCCTTGAGGAAAAGAAAAAAATATGCCTTTTGGCATTCAATTAGAAACAGAGCTTTATAAAGATAAAGAATTGCTTTCATATGCATTATGAATAGAAGATTTTTTAGGAGATAAAAATGAATAATTTTGAAGTTGTTATAGGTATAGAAATACACCTTGAGTTAAAAACTAATACAAAAGTATTTTCATCATCACCAAATAATTTTGGAGATTTAGAAAACACTAATGTTCAACCTTTAGATTTAGGGTTTCCAGGAACTTTACCAATATTAAATAAAGCTGTTGTTATTCAGGGCATTAAGCTTGCTAAAGCCTTGAAAATGAATATAGATAATGAATTGCACTTTGATAGAAAAAATTATTATTACCCAGATTTACCAAAAGGATTTCAAATAACCCAACAAAGAAGACCAATAGGATCTTATGGTAAATTATTAATTGAAGTAGAAGGAAAAATAAAAGAAATTTCTATAGAAAGAATTCATATAGAAGAAGATACTGCAAAACAGATTCATGGAGATACTTTTTCTAAATTAAATTATAATCGTTCTGGAGTTCCTTTGTTAGAAATTGTTACAGAACCCGTTATTAGAACAAGCAGTGAGGCAGCAAAATATATTGACATGATTCGTCAAATAGCTAAGAACCTAAATATTTCAGATGCTAAAATGGAAGAAGGTTCTTTACGTGCTGATGTAAATATTTCTTTACGTCCTTATGGTCAAAAAGAATTTGGTACAAAGGTAGAAATTAAAAATATGAATTCTATTTCTAATGTTGAAAAAGCTATTGAATTTGAAATTTCATTGCAAACAAAAAAAATATTAAATAACGAAAAAATAACCATGGATACAAAAAGATTTTTAGCTGAAAACAATTCAACAGTAACAATGAGAACTAAAAATAATGCTACAGATTATAAATATTTTCCAGAACCAAATATACCAATAATAAAACTTGAGCAAGATTTTATTGATTCAATAGAAATATCTGAACTTCCTTGAGAAACCAAAAATAGATTAATTGAATCAGGAGTTCAACCTGATATTGTTGAAAAATTAATGTCTGATATTGATTTGGTTAGATATTTTGATTCTATAAATTATAAAGATAGAAATAGATTATCTAAAATTTTATTTTCAGAATTAATTGCAATTGCAAATTCAAACAATAAATCTTTGCAAAACTTGAACATAGATAAAAAAGAAATAGTAAAAGCAATTAAATTAGTTGATTTAGGAGAAATTTCTGGGAAACATTTAAAAATTATACTTCCTTTATTAGTTGATAAACAAAAAAATGTAGATATAATTATTAAAGAAAATAATATGAAACAATTATCAAATATAAATGAATTAACCGAAATGATTGATATAATTATTAATGATAAATTAATTCTTAAAGACTATTGCAAGAGACCACAAAGAGTAATTAAACAAATTATAGGTTTATTAATGAAAAAAACTAAAGGTCAAGCTAATCCAGTAATATCTAATAAAATAGTTTTAGAAAAATTAAGGAGTATAAAATGTTAAATCAAAAAAATAAAAAACCTAGATCTGGTTGACAAAAAAGAAAAAAGAAAAAAAAGTGAAAACTTTTTAATAATTTACATTTTATTAAAAAAACTAATAGATTAATTTCAAGAATATTAATTCGTCCTAAAAAAATGGCTATAGGAGAAAGAATTGTTAAAACATTTATTTGAATAGCCTTAAGAATAGCTATTAAGCCGTCTTTATGAAAAGATAATAGAAAAAACTATCAAATAATTGATAGAGCTTACAAAAGAATTATGGCCCCTGATTTTATATTTATTCCTCCATCATTCGCTTTTTATTTAATTATGGCTTTTTTACCAATAACATTATTAGTTTTATTATTAACCGCAAATATTAATTGAGTTTCTATTCAAGCCCAAGATATGTTAACAAAGTTTTTGGGTATTGAAGGTTCAAAAGCTTTTATTGATACAATTAAAACTATGAAATCAGTTGGTGCAATTTCAACCATAGTACCTTTAATTGCAATGTCATTTTGAATTTCTTCTTCCGGATTCGCTAAATTTGTTTATACAGAGTCATATATTTATGACCATGAAAAGTTTGGTAGTTATTGAGCGAATAAATTTCGAGGAATGTTCATTGTTTTATGTATTACAATATATATGACAATTGCCGTCATTTGTTTATCAGCATTACCAGGAATAATTTCTTGAATGGGACTAAAAGAGAGGACAACTGGATGAAATTTTGTTTATATTATAATGGTTGCAATTGGTTCATTAATAGGTATTTATATAGGAACTTTATCATTATTTAGATTTTCTCCAAGATTTAAATTACACGTAAGACAAATTCACCCTGGAGCTATTGCAACAACAATACCCTTAACTTTATTTGTTGTTTTATTTACACAATTAACAAAAGTTCTTTTTCAATATAAAGGATATGGACAATTATCTGTATTTATGATTATTTCAGCATCAATGTTTCAAATTTCTTATTATATATATATTGGTTTGATTGTTAATGTTGTATTTTATAAAACTCATTTTGGAGAAGACACAGTTCATAAAAAAACTTTTTCAAAAAAATAACTCTTTTGAGTTATTTTTCTTTTATTCTTTTATATAATATAAATATGAAATTCTTCAAAAAATTAAAAACAAGACTTTTAACTTTAGATGTTGATAGAACAAAAATTAAAAAAAACACAAAAGGTGAAACTACACAAGTAAATCTTGAAGATTTTGATTTAGAGCAAAAAGATTTTTCTTCTTCTTTCAGTGGCGTTAATAACGCTTCCTCTTTCTCTTTGGAAGATACAGTAGAATTTAAAAGTGATGCTGTTATTAAGAAAGAAAAACAAATTATTAAGAAAGAAAAACAAAAAAAATTAAAAGAACTTAAGAAAGCAAAAAAAATAGATAAATATATTGCAGGCTTAACAAAAAGTAGTTCTTCATTTACAAGAAGACTCAAAGAAATACAATCAAGACACAATAATATTAATGAATCATATTTTGAAGATCTTGAAGAAATTTTGATTATGTCAGATATATCAATGGATTTGGTTACAGAAATAATTGATGAAGTAAAAAAAGAGGTTAAAATTGAAAATATTGCAGATATTAAATTAATCAATGAGATTATTGCAGAAAAAATATTTATTATTTATACAAATAAAAGTAATGTAGATACAACTTTAAATATCAAAGAAGGAAGAATAAATGTTATTTTAATGGTTGGTATAAACGGCTCTGGTAAAACCACTTCAATAGCAAAATTAGCAAATAAGTTTAAAAATGAAGGTAAAAATGTAGTCTTAGCTGCAGCAGATACTTTTCGTGCTGGAGCTGTAGAACAATTAGGAATATGAGCTGAACGTATTGGCGTTGATATTATAAAACCTAAAAAAGAAGGTGCTGATCCTGCATCTGTTGTATATGATGCTATTGAAAAATCTAAATCACAAAAAACAGATGTATTAATTATAGATACTGCTGGTAGAATGCAAAATAAAATTAATTTAATGAATGAACTAAAAAAAATATCTAAAATATTAAAAAATTCATTCCCTGATGCGCCTCACGAATCTTTATTAGTGATTGATTCAACAATCGGTCAAAATGCTATTTCTCAAGCTATAGAATTTAAAAAAACTACGCCTTTGACAGGAATTATATTAACTAAAATGGACGGAACATCAAAAGGAGGAATTATTTTATCTATAAAAGATAAAATAGCACTAGCAGTTAAATTTATTGGTTTAGGAGAGAACTTAGAAGATTTACAAGAATTTGATTTGGATATTTTTATTTATGCTATGATGAAAGATATTATTGATGATTAATTTAGAACACAGAGAAAAAATTTTAATATTATTTGATAAATATAAAAACTTTCTTACTCAAACTCAAAAACAAGCTATTCAACTTTATCATATAGAAGACTTAACTTTGAGTGAAGTAGCTAATATAGTTGCTACAACAAGAAGCGCTATTCATGATGCAATTAAAAAAGGTGAAAAAAAATTATTTAATATAGAAAAAAAACTAACCGATTAAAATATATAGTAGTTAGTTTTTTGTTTCTCTTTTGTTATAATTTATTTAATAAAAGAAAAGGTGTAAAATGTATAAAAGAATAATTATTAAATTATCTGGAGAAGGTCTTTCTAATAAAGAGAACGATATTCAAATAGACAATAAAATTATAAATGATATTGTAAGGCAAATTAAGGTCATTTTAGAAAAAGGTGTTCAAGTAGGAGTAATTGTAGGTGGAGGAAATTTTTGAAGAGGATCAGCTGCAACAAAATTTGGAATACCAAGAGTAAGAGCTGACTATATAGGAATGTTAGCAACTATTATGAACGCTTTAGCTTTACAATCAGGATTTGAAAATAACGATATTAAAGCTAGAGTTCAAACTTCAATTTTAGTAGATCCTAAGTTAGCAGAAAACTATATCAAAGAAAAAGCTTGTGCTTATTTAGAAAAAGGAGAGGTAATTATTTTTGCTGGTGGAATTGGTAGACCTTTTTTTACAACAGATACAGCATCAACTCTTATAGCTTCTGAAATTAATGCTGATATTATTTTTATGGGAAAAAATGGAGTGGATGGAATATATTCTAAAGATCCCAAAATAAATAATGATGCAAAACATTTTGAAAAAATAACATATGATCAACTTTTAGAAAAAAGTTTAAATGTAATGGACTCAACAGCAGCAGCAATGGCTAAAGATAATTCGATCAATTTAATGGTTTTTAATATTAATGAAAAAGATGCTTTATTAAAAGCAGTTGATGGTAAAATAAAACATTCATTGGTGGTTAAATAATTATGGAATTAGAATTATATAAATTAGAGGTAAAATCTGGAATGCAAAAAGCAATTGAAAAATATGAAGATAATTTACATAAAGTTTCAACAGGTAGAGCAAACCCTAAAATATTAGAACACTTAAATGTTGATTATTTTGATTCAATGACACCTATTAACCAATTGGCTTCAATATCAGTTCCTGAATATAATCAGTTATTAATAAAGCCTTTTGATCCAATTACAGTTAAAAATATTGTTGCTGTTATTAATTCAGCTTCTTTAGGTTTTCAAGCAGTGGATGAAGGTAGTCAAATTAGAATTACTTTTCCCGAATTAACAACAGAAAGAAGAAAATTTATGGTTAAATCACTTTCTAAATACACAGAACAAGCAAGAATTCAGATAAGACAAACAAGAAAAGAAATAAATCAAATGATTAAAGTTGATGAAGACTTATCCGAAGATAATGAAAGATTTTATCTAGAAGAGATTCAAAATTTAACAAATGAATTTAATAAAAAAATTGATATTATAACAAAAGAAAAAGAAAAAGACATTATGACAATATAAGTCTTTTTTTATTATAATTATATTAAATGATAAAAAATTCAAAAATTCTAAATTTTAAATATATTAGATATTTAGGTGCTATATTTGCATTTATAATAGTTGCACCCGTATTTTTCTTGGCTGGATTTGATTCAAAAATAACCAGAATTATATCTTTATCATTATTTACTATTGTAGCAATATACACAATTTGAGAATTTGTTAAAAATATGGAAATAAGTTTACTTTCAAAAATATTATTACCTTTTATAGCGATTCCAATAATGATACTTGATATTGATTTAATTACAATTAATAAAATCTTGCCTTCTTCACACTCAGCCTGAATAAAAAATAATTTACATCTAACCATAACTAATTCATTAACATTTTATTCATTTTTATTAGTTTTTATAATTGGTTTAATTGTTTTGATAGATCCAATAGCAAGAAAAATTTTTGATCCTACAAGAACAATTTTATATTTAATTATAGGCATAGCATTTCCAACATTTGCAATTAAAAGTGCATTTGTATTAACAGCTATAAATCCAATATTTTTATTAGTTATTATACCTACAGCAATAATTTCTGATACTTTTGCATATTTTGGTGGTAGATTACTTAGTAAAAGATTCCCCAAAAAATTCGCACCTAATATTTCACCAAAAAAAACATGAATTGGATTTTGAGTCGGATATATATTTACAGTTATTTATTTAAGCCTTTTATTTGCTTTTGCAGATAAAATAATATTTAAAAAAATTCAAATAAATGAAATTTATAGAATATCAATGATTGTAATTTTAGTTATTATTTTACCAATTGTATCACCTATAGGAGATTTAATATACTCAAAATTCAAGAGAGAAAGAAATATAAAAGATTTTTCTAATTTAATACCAGGTCACGGAGGAATATTGGATAGAATTGATTCTTGAGTTTTATTGTTTATAACTTTTATATTCATTTTTCAATTTCTAGGTTAAGTTAAAATATTTTTTATTTATTTTTTCACTTGTTTTTAAGGTGTTATAATATTTATTAATATGTATGAAAAATTTAAAAAACTTTCTCAAAAAATTGATTATGTACCTATAGGTGCTTTTGAAGAAGCTGATATTTATTTTGCAAAATTAGAAAAAAAAGATGTTTTTTCTATTGGGATTGAATTATCTTATATTCCAAATTTAGAAGAAATGAAAAGTTTTATTGAAACTTTAAATGAAAAT
The DNA here is from genome assembly GCA_024244685.1 of Mycoplasma sp. Classification (GTDB taxonomy): domain Bacteria; phylum Bacillota_I; class Bacilli_A; order Mycoplasmatales; family Metamycoplasmataceae; genus Mycoplasma_K. Next base: position 40,279 of record JAAEOJ010000057.1, on the reverse strand, counting down.
TTTGGTTTTAAGACAAAAATACAATTTAAGTATAAAACAAAAGATATAAAAGAAGATTTATATTTTAATTATGTAAAATATATTTTAGATTTTTTTTTAAAGCAAAATTACATTAGTTCTCAATTAACAAAAGAACAGTTTTTAATTAAAGAAGATAAAGTAAATATAAAATTCTTTACTCAAAATGGATATAATAGATTTTTTGAAATAATAAATGAATTAAAGCGAGCTTTAAAAATGTTTGGATTAAATACAAATATTTATTTATCAATAATTAAAAACCATAATTTAATTTTAGAAGATGAAGAAAAAGCTAATTCCTTAAATTTTAAATTAAAAGAAAATATTAATATAAATAAAAAAGGAACAAAAATAATTAATAAAAATATAACTTCAATTAAAGATGCCAAAGATGACTTTGTAAATAAAGAAGTGAATATTGAAGGTATGATTTTTGATAGAAAAGATAAAAAAACAAAAACAGGTTGAAATGTTATTGAATTTTCAGTTACTGATTTTGATGATGCTATTTATGTTACTTTATTAGCTGGTAAAACCGATAAAGAATTGGAATTATATGATAAATTCAAACCAAAACAATGAGTAAGTGTTTATGGTAAACTAGAATTAAATATTTATAGGCAAAATCAACCGGAAATTAAATCTAAAAAATTAGATATTATAAAATCAAAGTTTAAACAAAAAAAAGATAACGCTAAAATTAAAAGGGTTGAGTTAAACATGAAAACTAGAATGTCAACTATGGATGGAATAGCATCTCCTCAAGATATTATAAATAAAGCTAAAGAATACGGTCATAAAGCTGTTGCTATTGCTGATTCAGGTTCTATACAATCTTTTCCTGCATTTTTTAATTCTTCAAAAGACATTAAAGCAATTTATGGGATATCTATTAATGTAATAGACAATAAAAACGGAACTGTATTTAATTGTAAAGATTCAAATCAAAATATAAAAGATAATACATATATTGTTTTTGATTTAGAAACAACAGGTCTTTCACCTATTTGTCATGAAATTATTGAGTTTGGTGCTATTAAATTAAAAAATGGAGTTATTATTGATAGAAAACAATTTTTCATAAAACCAAAAACACCTATTTCTGATTTTACAACTAATTTAACTGGTATAACTAATGAAATGCTTGATAATTGTATAGATGAATTTGTTGGTATAAAAGAAATTTTAGATTATTTCCAAGATTCAGTTCTTATTGCTCATAATGCTCCTTTTGATATGGGTTTTATATATCAAAAAATTGATCAATATAATTTAGATGAAGTTAATTTTACTTATATTGATACCGTTGCCGTTGCTAAAATATTAGAACCAACAGCAAAAAGGTTTAATTTAGAAAAAGTGGCAACAAGAATGGGACATAAATATGATCCGAGTATTGCCCACAGAGCTGATTATGATGCCGAAGTATTGACAAATGTATGGTTAACTATGATTTCTAAATTAAGAAGAAGCGGCGTTGAAACTTTAAAGCAATTAGAAGAAAAAATTAACGATAAAATTTATGAATCACATTTTGAAAAAGAAATTACCTTATTAGCCAAAAACAACAAAGGATTAAAAGAATTATTTAAAATAGTATCAAAAGCTTCCACAGAACAATATTTTAAAGGCCCTAAAATTTTTTGGGATCAACTTTCTAAATCAGGAAATTTATTAATTGGATCAGGAGGAATAAAATCTAAATTAGTAGATCTAATGTTAACAGGAACAAAAAAACAAATTATAAAAAATATTTCTAAATATGACTATATTGAATTACAACCTTTAAAAAATTTCTCTCATTTAATATCTAGAGGTAACATTAAAAAAACGGAGTTAATTGAAGTTATAAAATTTGTTATTAAAGAAGCTAAAAAACAAAGCAAAATAATAGTCGCAACTAGTGATGGTAGATATTTAGATGAAAAAGATAAGCTTTTTCATTCAGTTTATATAAACGCTAAAGGTTTAGGAGGTTTGAGACATTATTTATTTAAATATAATGAAACAAAACCCGATTATCCAGTTCAGCACTACATGTCTACTGATGAAATGCTTAAAGAGTTTGAGTTTTTAGAAAATAAAAAATTGATTGAAGAAATAGTTATCACTAATTCTAATTTAATAGCTGATTCTATTGAAAAATGTATTGTTATTAAAGATAAATTATATACTCCTAAGATTCCAAACTCAGATGAAAAATTATCAGAAATGGTTTGAAAAAACGCTAGAGAGAAATATGGTGATAAATTACCCGATATAGTTAAAGAAAGAATTGATAAAGAACTAAGTAGTATTATTAAATATGGTTTTAGTGTTATTTATTATATTGCTCATAAATTAGTAAAAAAATCTTTAGATGATGGTTACTTAGTTGGATCTCGTGGTTCTGTTGGTTCATCAATAGTAGCAACATTATCAGGCATAACTGAAGTCAATCCCCTTCCTCCACATTATGTTTGCAAAAATTGTAAAAAATTTGAATTTTATATAAACGGAGAATATGATTGTGGTTATGATTTATTAGATAAAAATTGTAGTTTTTGTAATAAACCTTACGATAAAGACGGCCACAACATTCCTTTTGAAACATTTTTAGGTTTTGATGCAAATAAAGTTCCTGATATTGATTTAAATTTTTCTGGTGACTATCAATCTATAATTCATAAAGAAGTAAAAAAAGAATTTGGTGAATACCATTCTTTTAGAGCTGGAACTATTTCTACAGTTGCAGAAAAAACGGCTTTTGGATTTGTAAAAGCATGAGCTGAAGAAACAAATAAGTCTATATCAAAACCCTTTATTGAATTTATAGCAAAAAAAGTAGCCGGAACAAAACGAACAACAGGTCAACATCCAGGCGGTATTATTGTTATACCAAGTGAATTTGATGTTGAAGATTTTACTCCTATTAACTTCCCTGCAAATGATAAGTCAGCTGATTGGTTAACAACTCATTTTGATTTCCATGCTATACATGACAACGTTTTAAAATTAGATTTATTAGGACATGATGATCCTACAGCAATTAGAATGTTGCAAAAAATAACTGGAGTAAACCCTAAAGAAATTCCTTATACAGATGAAAAAGTTATCTCTTTATTTTCTTCAACAAAAGAATTGAATATTAATCCCGAAGACATTTTTGGAGAAATAACCGGAGTAATGGGTATACCTGAGTTTGGAACTAAATTTGTTAGGGGAATGTTAAAAACAGTTAAAGTTAAAAAATTTTCGGATTTAGTTTCAATTTCTGGTCTTTCACATGGAACTGATGTTTGAACCAATAATGGTGAAGAACTTGTTAAAAAACAAGGAAAAGGAATTAATGATTTGATTTCTTGTCGTGATGATATTATGTCTGACCTTATAAATAAAGGAATTGATCCATTAGAAGCTTTTACAATCATGGAACAAGTCCGTAAAGGAAAGTCAATAAATAAAGAGCAAGAACAAAATATGATAAAACATAATATAGAAGATTGATATATTAATTCATGTAAAATTATTAAATATATGTTCCCTAAAGCTCATGCTACAGCATATGTTCAAATGGCTTGAAAAATAGCATGATTTAAAATATATTATCCATTAGAATATTATGCCACATACTTTACTACTCGTGCTGATGTTTTTGATATAGAAACATTTTATAGTGGAGCAGAAGAAATTAAAAAGAAAATTATAGATTTTAAAAGCAGAAGATATAAACGTGGAGATGATGCTTTAAGCAATAAAGAAGTTGCATTAATACCTATTTTTGAAATATCTTTAGAATTATATGCTAGAGGTTTTAATATAGGAAATATAAGTATATCAGAATCACTTGCTAACGAGTGAAAGATTTCTTCTGATAAAAAAACATTAATACCGCCTTTTTCATGTATTGATGGTTTAGGAGAATCAGTAGCTGAATCTATAATAAAAGCAAGAAAAGAAAGACCTTTCATATCAATCGAAGATTTAAAGTTAAGAACTTCTTTAAATAAAACTTCATTAAAAACCTTAGAAGATTTAGGCGCATTTAAAGATATGGAAAAAACCAATCAATTAAGTTTATTTTAATAATAAGATGGTATAATAATTTTATCAATGTGAATATTCAAATGAGATGCCACTTGGTATCTCATTTGTTTATCAAGGAGGAAAATATAATACAATTATTAAAAAAATTACAAAATGAAGTAAATTTAAAAATTCAATCTTGTAAATGAATTGAAAAAGACGGTAATAAATTTTTAGAAATTATAGTAAATGAACCATCTTTAGATAAAATTACAAATATATCACATGATATTTCAAAATACCTTGATATTAAAGGAAACATAGAAGAAAATTACTTTTTAGATATTATCTCAAAAGGAACAGAAGAGAAAATTTCTTTTAAAGATATAAGCTCCCAATTAAATAAAAATATTAAAATAAAATTAAAAAAACTTATTAAAGATAAACTTATTTTTGAAGGAGAACTTATTGATATAAAAGAAGAATATTTAATTATAAAGTGAAATGCAAAAGGTCAATTTAGAAAAACAAAATTAGATAAAAACAATATTAAAGAAATATATTTATCTGCAAAAATAAAAAAGGAGAAAAAATAATATGGCGAATTTAAATAAAGAACAATTTTTTATAGCTATTGAAGAAATTGCAAAAGCAAATAAATTAAAATCATCAGAGATAGACGAGATCTTAAAAGAGGCGGTTACAAAATCATTCCACTCAAAGTTTGATCCGGATGCTGATTTAGAAGTTTTAATTGATAGAAAAGATAAAGAATTTAAATTAATAAATAAAACAAAATTAGTAATTGATGAAAAAATTGATGATGAACAAATCAAAACTGTCGAAATTTCACTAGAGGATGCTTTAAAAATTAATCCTTCAGCAAAAGTAGGTGATTTAATTGCAGAAGAAGTTTCTTTTGATTCTTATTCAAGAGCAGTTACTCAACAAATAAAACAACTATTAATTCAAAAAATTAAAGAAATTAGAAAAACACAAATTTATTCTAAACATAAAGGCTTAGTTGGAGAAATGGTTGAAGCAACTGTTATTTCTTCTGCTAAAAACTTCGCAATCCTCTCTTTAATAGAAGATGGAACCGAAGCTTTTATGCCAGGCCCAATGAAAAACCCTCGCGTACCTTTAGCTATTGGAGAAAATGTTTCTGTTTATGTTGAAGAAGTTTTAGAAGAATCGAAAGCAGCACAAATTATTGTTTCAAATTCATCACCATCAATTGTTCGTAGAGTATTAGAGCAAGAAGTTCCAGAGATAATGGATGGTTCAGTTGAAATTAAATCTATGTCACGTATTGTTGGAGAAAGAACTAAAATTGCCGTTTTTTCAACATCTGAATCCATTGATCCAGTAGGAGCAATTATTGGAGCTGGTGGAGATAGAATTAATAAAATAGTAAATAAAATACATGGTGAAAAAATAGATGTTATTAGATATTCTGATAATTTAAATGAATTTGTTGCATCCGCAATTTCTCCAGCAAAAGCTGTAGCAATTATAAATAAAAACGATGAAGAAGATAAAAAAATTGTTATTGTTCCAAATAGGCAACATACATTAGCAATAGGTAGAAGAGGTTCTAATGCGAAGTTAGTTGCTGAACTGTGTAAAGTTAGAATTGATATTTTATCATTAAATCAAGCTAAAGAGCAGGGGATTGAATTTAAATTTAATGGTAATATTTCGGAATCAGAATTAGAAATTATTGAATCAGGTCAAAAATTACAAAGAAAAACAAAATTTAAAAACAATCAATTTTCTAATAATTATTCAACAAACATTAATTTTGATGATGTTGATCAAGACATTGAATCATTTAAAAAAGAAAATGAAACAAATACATTTATTCCTATTGAAAATGATAACCCTATTTTTTCAGATGATGAATTAAAAGCTATGGAATCGGAATTTGAATTAGATAGTGAATTAGCTGATTTTGCAGATATTGATTTATCTAAATTGGAAGATTTTGAAAACGAATAACATAAGAAAATGCATTGCAACAGGAGAAAAAATCAAAAAATCAGATTTAATAAAGATAGTTAAATTTAAAAATGAAATAACAATAGATTATAAACAAAATAAACCTGGAAGAAGTTGTTATATAAAAAATGATATAAATGTTATTGATAAATTAATAAAACAAAAATTATTGCATAAAAATTTCAAACAAAAAGTAAATGAAAAATTATATAAAGAAATAACACAAATTATAAAAGGAGGCAAAGATGAAAGATAAAAGAAAAACAAATATTAAAGATGTTAAAACTCAAATGAAAGAAGTTAAAACAGAATTAAAAGATGGTATATTTGTTTATACTGGACCTATGACTATTTCTGAATTTTCATTAGCTATAAATATACCGGCAACAAATATAGTTAAATCTTTTTTTATGAAGGGTAAGATTCTAAACTTAAATTCTACTTTAGATGAAGAACAAATAGCGGAACTTTGTATAGAACATGAATTTGATTTTCAAAAAGAAAGTCAAATAAACGCCTCGAATTTTATGGAAGAACTTTCAATTCAAGATGATAAAATTGAATTAGTAAAAAAAGCTCCAATAGTAACTATAATGGGTCATGTTGATCATGGTAAAACAACTTTAATTGATAAAATAAGAAATGCCAATGTTGCTTTAGGGGAAGCAGGCGGAATTACACAGCACACAGGTGCTTATCAAATAAATTATAATAATAATAAAATAACATTTTTAGATACCCCAGGACATGAAGCTTTTACAGCTATGCGTTCTAGAGGAGCTAAGATTACTGATATAGTAATTATTGTTGTTGCAGCTGATGATGGAGTTATGCCACAAACTAAAGAAGCCATAGATCATGCCAAAGCAGCAAAAGTACCAATCATTATTTTTGTAAATAAAATGGATAAACCCGGAGCAAACGCAGAAAAAGTTAAAGCTGACCTTTCTTCTCTTGAAATTATAGCTGATGATTGAGGCGGAGATTATCAATTTATTTATGGATCAGGATTAACAGGTGAAGGTATAGATAAATTATTTGATTCTATTAATGCAGAAGCTGAAATGTTACAATTAGAAGCTAACCCTAGCAGATTAGGATTAGGTGTTATTATTGAGTCACACCTAGATCATGGTAAAGGAGCTGTTGCAACTATAATAGTTGAAAATGGAACTATTATCATTAGAGACTTTATAGTAGCTGGATCACATTATGGTCGTATAAGATCTATGACAGATACAAACGGCAAAAAAATAGATTCAGCTGGTCCAGGTACGCCTGTTGTTATTACTGGTTTAAACTATGTTCCAGTTGCAGGAGAAAGATTCATAGGATTTAAAGATGAAAAATTTGCAAAGCAACTAGCTAATAAAAAGAAATTTACAGATAAGCAAAAAGAACTAAATAATAAAAACTCTATTCAAATAAAAGAAGGTATTAAAATTCTTAATATTATTATTAAAGGAGATACACAAGGAACTTCTGAAGCTGTAAAGCATGCTTTATTAAAAATAAAAAATGAAGAAGCTGAGATAAATATACTTCGTGCATCAGCAGGAGCCGTAACTAAGTCCGATGTATTATTAGCTCAAGCTTCAAATGCTATTATTTATACCTTTAATATTCGTCCAACAGGCTCTGTCAAACAATTTGCAGAGCAAGAAAAAGTAGTAATTAAACCACATACAATTATTTACAAAATATTAGAAGAATTAGAGGAAATTATATTAGGTATGAAAGCACCTAAACTAGAGGAAAAAGTTATTGGAGAAGCTAAGATTATTAAAGTTATTTTTTCTTCTAAAGTTGGAAATATTGCAGGTTCTATTGTAACTCAAGGTATTATTGAATCTGGAACTAAAATGAGATTAATTCGCGATGGAAGAGTTATACATGAAGGAATTTTAGATTCTTTACAAAGAGGACCCGATCAAACTAAGAAAGTAGAATTAGGCAAAGAGTTTGGAACATGTATTAAAAAATATAATGATATTAAAATAGATGATATTATTGAAACTTATAAAGATATAGAGGTTAAATAATGCCGAATATAAACCACTTAAAAAAAGAAAAGATGTTTTTAAGGGCTATTTCTATAATTATTACAGAAGAAATAAAAAATTCTAATATTTTTTTTCCTACTGTAACTGATGTTAAACTTTCAGGTGATGGATCTCATTTAAAAGTTTTTTTAGATTTTGAAAGCAATAAAGAAAAATCTTTAGAAGCAATCAAAAATATAAAAGGATTTGTTAGGACAACTCTTTCTAAGAGAATTAACATAAGAAAAATTCCGGAAATTCATTTTGAACACGATTCATCAATTGAAAAAGGCAATCGTATAGATGAAATTTTAAGAAAAATTAAAGAAGAACAAAAATAGTATTTTATAATAGCTATTTTTTTATATAATTTTTATATGTTTTTATTATTAGATAAGAAAAAAGGTATTTCATCTTTTAAAACTATTAATCAATATGCTAAAGATAATAATATTAAAAAAATTGGCCACACAGGAACATTAGATCCATTAGCAACAGGTTTGTTATTGGTTGCAACAAATGAGGATACAAAATTAATAGATTATATAGATAAAGGAACCAAAAAATATGTTGCTACTATGAAATTAGGTTTTATTTCTGATACTTATGATATTGATGGAGAAATTCAAAAGTTTTCCAAAAACATTCCATCTCCTGAAATAATAAAAAAAATATTACTTTCTATGGAAGGTGAGCAATATCAAAAACCACCTCAATTTTCTGCAAAAAAAGTTAATGGCAAAAGAGCATACAAATTAGCAAGAAAAGGCTTGAAAGTAGAATTAAAAAAAATAAAAGTAAAATTAAGCAACATTAAAATAATTTCAATAATTAATGAATTCGTAAAATTTGAGGTTATTGTTTCTAGGGGAACTTACATTAGAAGTATAATTCATAATTTTGGAAAAATTGCGAAATGCGGAGCTATAATGACTGAGCTAAGAAGAACTTCGATAGGTTCCTTAACAGAAAAACAAATTGGTATTATAGATATCTCACCATTATTAACACTTCCAACTATAAATTTAGTTAAGGAGCAAATCAATAGCTTAATTAAAGGAAATATTATTAAAAATAATACTAATGTTAAAGGAAAAAATATAATAAAAGTAAATGGAGTGATTTGTGGAATAGGGTATTTTTCAGAAACAATTAAAACAATTAAAATATTTGGCAATAAGGTTGATACAATTTAATTATGAAAGTAATTAAATTTCCTAATTTAATAAATGAAAAAAATACAACAATTATCCTTGGTAGTTTTTCAATGTTTCATTTAGGGCATTTAGATTTATTGAAAATAGCAAAAAACGAGAAACAAAAAATAGTTTTATTTATATTTGATAAACCAGAAAAATTACCAAATAAAACAAATTTAATATTTGAACAATTAAGCGTAAGACTTCAAAAAGCTGCTAATCTAAATATTGATTATTCTATTATAATAGAAACAAAAAAAGAAAATGTATTTTTAAGTGCCAAAGAATTTATTAATAAATTAAAACAATATAATCCTTTAAAAATCATTTGTGGGAATGATTATAAATTTGGTCATAATGCTAAAGGGAATATTGATTTACTTAAGAAATATTTTGATGTAGATGCAGTAAAACCTGTTAAAATAAATAATATTAAAATTTCTTCATCTATTATTAAAGAACAGATATCTTTTGGAGAAATAAAATTTTGTAATTCTTTAATGACAGAACCATGAACTATAAAAGTTAATATGAAATCAAATAATACATTTGAGCTAGAAAAAGAACAAGTTAAGCCTCATAATGGAATTTATGCAATTACATTGGAATTAAAAAGTATTTTGTATCATGGAGTATGTTCTGTAAATAAAGGTATCTTTAAATTGAAATTATTAAATTATAAATTAAAGATAATTCCACAAAATAGTATTGTGGTAATTAGGTGGATACAAGAAATTAAAATTTCTATAAATGAAATAGATAATAAAATAACTCAAGAACAAATGGAATTTGCAAATAAGTTATTTAAAAAAACATAAAAAAATAACTTATATAAGTTATTTTTTTATGTTTTTAATCTCTTTAAGTCTAGCTGATTTACCTTTTCTATCTCTCATATAATAAAGTTTCGCTCTTCTAACTTTATTTTTACGTTTAAGGTCGATATTTGCTATTATAGGTGAATTCATTGGAAATGTTCTCTCAACACCAATACCATATGAAATTTTTCTAACCGTAAAAGTTTCTTTTGTTCCTGAACCATGTTTTTTAATAACAAGTCCCTCGAATAATTGGATACGTTCTTTATTACCTTCTTTAATACGTACGTGAACAACAATGTTATCTCCAGATTTAAATTCTGGCAAATCTTGTCTAATTTGTTTAGCTTCAACAGCTTCAATTAATTTATTTCTCATTTTTCCCCTTTTCTAATAAGTCTGGTCTGACTTTTTTTGTTTTTTCTATTTGTTTTTCTTTTCTCCAAATTTTAATTTTTTTATGATCCCCATTTAATAAAACTTCAGGAACCCTCATTCCTTTATACTCTCTTGGTTTAGTATATTGAGGATAATCCAATAAATTATTTTGAAAAGAATCATTTTCATAAGAAGACGCTCTAATAACATTAGGTATTAATCTTATAATTGAATCAGCTATTACCATTGAAGGCAATTCACCCCCAGTTAATACATAATCACCAATTGATATTTCTTCATCAACTAATTCTCTAATTCTTTCATCATATCCTTCATAACGACCAGCAATAAAAGTTATTTCTTTTTCTTTAGATAATTCAAGTGCTTTTTTTTGTGTGAATTTAATACCTTGTGGTGAAAGTAGTATTTTTTTACCTTTTGTAGTTTGAATTGCTTTATCAATTGGTTCTACCATCAATAACATTCCTTGACCACCACCATAAACAACATCATCTATCTTTTTATGTTTATTATCTGAGAATTCTCTAAAATCTATAACATTAATTTCAACAAGCCTCTTTTCGATAGCTCTTTTTATTATCGACTCTGTTTGAAATGGTTCATAAAATTTTGGGAATAGTGTTATAAAGTTTATTTTCATTATTTTTTATTATCTATTTTTTTAGTTTTTTTAACTTTAGTATTAGTTGAAACTTTTTTAGAAGTATTTTTTTTATTAACTGACTTTTTAGTAGTTGATTTTTTAATGCTATTCTTTTGCAAAATAAATTCTTCGTTAATTTTATATTTTTTAAATAATGATTTAACTGTAATTGTAGGAACAGCACCATCATTTAACCACTTTATTATTAATTCTTTTTCAACTTTTAATTCTTTCGAGTGAGGATTGTAAAAACCTACAACTTCAATAAACCTTCCATCTCTAGGCGCTTTAGAATCAGAAACAACTATTTTATAGTGAACATTAAATTTAGAACCTTGACGTTTTAGTCTAATTTTTGTCATTTTTTCTCCTTTTCTTATTCTTAAATTAATAAGTATTTAAAGTTTAACATATTCTAAAAAATATGTCAAGCACTTTTGCTTTACATATTTTTATATAAAAAATAATGGTTATACCATTATTTTCTCAATCCAAGCGACTTAATTAATTTAGAATATCTTTCAAAATTAATTTTCTTTAAATAAGCTAATAAATTTTTACGTTTTTGAATTTTAGCTAAAAAACCTCTTCTTGAATGATTATCTTTTTTATTTTCTTTAAAATGTGGTGTAAGTAAATTTATATCTTCTGTAAGAATAGCAACTTGAACTTCTATTGCTCCAGTATCTTTATCATTACTACCATATTTTTTAATTAATTTTTTTTTCACTTCTTTTGAAACTGCCATTTGTCCTCCTAATAATTATTTCATGTAACCCCAGCAAAAATATGGACAATATATAAACCGAGAATTACAACATTTATAATACTAATTTATTATAAACTATTTTTTAAAATAATTATAAATATAGTTTTATTCTTTTAGAAACATTTTCGTTAATATCTAGTGTTATAATTTTTTTATGTTTAAAATTATTACAATAAAATTCCCTTTTTTAGCATTTTCTTCATTATTAATTTTTGTTGCGGGCATTTTATTTTTATTTTTATTTGCAATTTATATAATGAAAAAAATATGGATAAAAGATTTTTTGTTGCTAAAAGAAATGGGGATGAAGTGTAACTCTTCTCAAGATATTCAATTTGCATCTAATTCAATTTTTAAAAATTTTTTTATAAGTATAAACATAAAAGGCTCTTTATTTTTATGTATATCAAATATAATTATTAATATATTTTATATTTATTTTAATAATAATAAAACATTATCTGGTTATACAGAATATATAATTTCTATATCTGTTTATTGTTTAGTAATTTGACTCATTCAATGTACAACAGTTTTTTATATTAAAAAAAAATATACAAATCCTATTAAAACAAATAAATTAAACTTTTTTTTAAAAACATATAAAGCTAATATTAAAAATAGCAATTTAAATTATAATAATTTACCCTTAGAAATAAAACATTTAATTAAAAAAATAAATTCCAATAAAGACATAAAAAATCAAGCCATATTAATTACTTCAAAATATAATTGTTTTTATAATAAAAAAAATAATATAAAAAAGTCAGTAGAATTATTTGAATACATTATTATTAATAAATAATTTTTTTCTTTATAATTTAATTATGTTAAATGCTCTTGGAAATAGAATGCAAAAATCTCTTCAAAAAATGAAAGCTAAAACAATACTAAAAGAAGAAGATATATTAGAAGTAACAAGAGAAATTCGTCTTGCTCTTTTAGAGGCTGATGTTAATTTAATTGTTGTAAAGAAATTTATTAAATCAATTAAGCAAAAAGCTATCAATATTATAGCATTAGCTCAATTAGATGCGGGACAAAATGTTGTTAAGATAGTTAAAGAAGAACTTGTGGAAATACTAGGAGGAAAAAATAAAGAAATAAAATTAAAAAATCCAACCATAATAATGATGGTTGGATTGCAAGGTTCAGGAAAAACAACCACAACAGGGAAAATAATTAACTTTTTTCGAAAAAACAATAGTATAAATAAACCTTTAATTGTTGCGGCGGATATTTACAGGCCTGCTGCCATAGAACAAATTAAAGTGTTGGGAAAACAACTTAATGTTGAAGTTTTTGATAAAGGAATAAATTCAACTCCACAAGAAATTGTTGCTGAAGCTATAGAATTATCAAAAGCACAAAATAACGACTTTATTATTATAGATACAGCCGGACGTTTATCTATTGATGATGATTTGATGAAAGAATTAGAAGATTTAAAAAGAATTTCTAATCCAAATGAAATTATTTATGTTGCTGATTCTCTTTCAGGTCAAGATATTATTAATGTTGCTAAAATATTCAATGAAAGACTAAAATTAACAGGATCAATAATAACTAAATTAGATTCTAATGCACGTGGAGGGGCTGCATTATCAATTTCTTATATACTAAAAATACCCATTATTTTTATTGGTACCGGAGAAACTATTGATGGATTAGATAAATTTTATCCTGATAGAATGGCGGATCGTATTCTTGGAATGGGAGATATTTTATCTTTAATTGAAAAAGCGCAAGATTCCATTGATCAAGATAAAGCATCAAAATTAACAAATAGAATTATGAACGGACATTTCGATTTAGATGATTTACTATCTCAAATTAAACAAATGAAAAAACTAGGTAAAATGAGTTCTATACTAAAAATGATTCCTGGAGCAAATAAAATTTCCGAATCACAAATTACAAGTGCAGATAAAAAATCAAAATTATATGAAGTTATGATTTCTTCTATGACAAGAAAAGAAAGAAAAAATCCTAAATTATTAAAAAATTCCAAAAGAAAAGAAAGAGTTTTAAAAGGTTCTGGTAGATCATCTCAGGAATTCAATGCTTTAATTAATGAATTTGAAAAGATGTCAAAACAAATGAAATCTATGGCAAAATCGATGAAAGAAGGATCTTTTAATCCTGGAATGTTTAATGGCATTATGTAATGTTATTTTGTATTTAAGTTATAATTTTATTAATTATGTGAGAAATATTTAAAAATGAAATAAAAAACGGAATTTTAAATCATCCTATAAAATTAATTAGATATTTTGGTATATTATTTATACCTTTTTTATATGGTTTTATTTATATTTTCGCTTTTTTTAATCCTTTAGAAAAAACAAATCAATTAAATTTTACTTTAATATTATCTAAAAAATATGAACCTTCAAAAGCAAATAAATTTATTGGAGATCCATTTATAAAAGATGTTACAAGCCACCTTAATAAACATAAACAAAAATTATCTATTAACATTAAAACAATTTATATGAAAGCTGAAGATATAAAAAACAATTCAAAAGAATTAAAAAATAATATAAAAAAAAATTATTCCACAATAATCATAAATCCATTATATGATAAATTTAATAATGAAATAACTATTACAGATAAAATAATAAAAACATTTATAAATGAAGTTAATTTAAAAAAACCTTCAGATATAGCTAGTAAGTTTGCTGATATTATTTTATTTAATAAAAATCCATTATTTGATTTTTATATAAATTATAAAAAATCATTTTTAATTGGATTTGGAACTAATGTAAAAGTATCAACAATAAATTCTTTAAAAAAAATAATTAAATTAATATTACAAACAGAACCAATCAACCTAATTAAAAGTATATCTGATAAAAATAATAAATTAAATCCAACATTAATGACGAAAGGTTGAAAATTATTGCAAGATTCAAAATTATTAACCGAAGATACAGATTTATTTATTAATAAATCTCAAATGCATGAACATGCAGAATATGGCTTTGGATTAGCACCCTTCTTTATTTCTTTGGCTCTTTGGGTAGGTTCTTTATCAACATCGTTATTTATACACGGGAAGGTATATAACAAAAAAAGTTCTAAAATAAAAGGTTACTTCGCTAAATTATTTATTTTATTTATTTCAAATATTATTCAAACAAGTGTGTTATTTATTTCTTTAGCAATAATAGGTTTTTCAAGTTTAGGTATCAATTTACTTATCATGTTTATAGTCTCGTTAATTGGCGCTTTCATATTTTCAATAATAATTCATTCAATTAGATTAATGATTCCTAATCGTATTGTAGGTATTATTATTGTAGTATTTATACTGATTTTTCAAATGGGATCTTCAGGAGGTTTATTTCCAACATTAGCACAATCAGGATTTTATAAATTTATTCATTATATATTACCTTTATCTTACTCTGTAGATGCATTAAGAGAAAGTATGTTTGAAACTAATACACTTGAACTATTTAAAAATATAATGATTTTAATTTTATTTTCTATTCCTTTTATAATTATTGCGCCAATTATATATAAAAATAGGAAAACAAAAGAACTTTTAAATGAGGGGGATATTAATGTGAAACATAATTAAAGAAGAAATAAATAATATAAGAAATAAAAGATGAGGTATATTTTCATTAATTATAATTTTATTTGTTCCAGCCGTTTATAGCGGTATATTTTTGAGTGCATTTAAAAATCCTATGCATAAAATGAATGCAGCTAATGTTGTTGTAATGGAATTGGGTAATAATCAAAATTACAAAAAATATTTTAATGGTAAACACGAATTAAAAACAGCTACAGATAAATTATATATGGATATTAAAGAAGCTCCTTCTGTCTATAAAACTCAAAAAGATATTGAAAAAGCAGTTGATTCTAATAAATATCAAGCAGCAATTATAATTCCAGAAAATTTTGGAACAAAAATAAAAAAAACAATTCAAGATATAGCCAAAAATCCAAATTCAAATTTTGTTATACCTAAAATTATATTTTATGTTTCATATAAAAATAACTATTTACAAGCAGAATTATTAGAGATGCGTTCTCAAATTTATTCTCTACATAAAGATATATTTTTTAAAATTATAAAAGATATTATTCCTAATAACTTAAATAAAACAAAAATGGTTCTTGATATAATAGGAGGAGTTTCTTTAGTAAATAAAATAACAAATTTTAAAGGAATGGGTTCAGATACAATAAATGATTATGGCCAAGGAATGCTCCCTTATTTCTTTTCTATTGGAATTTGAGCTGGTTGTGTTATGATGGTATTTTTATATAAAAACCATAGACATGGTAAATATTCAACACAAGCAAAAACTATAAAAAACTATTTTTCAAGAAGCATTCTTTGAATTTGTACTGGTTGAATACAAACGCTATTATTGTTATTAATTTCACTTGCTATAGGTTTAAATATTAATATTAGTTGATTCTATTTAATTATTTATAGTTTATTTGTTTCCACAATATTTTCTTTAATAGTTCAATCAATAGCATTTGCATTTAGAATGGGAGAAATAGGCTCTTTTATAGTATTAATATTATTAATTATGCAATTAGTTTCTGCTTCAGGAACGTTTCCAGTTGAATTACAAGTTGGCTTTTTCCAAATAATACACCCTATAATACCATTCACATATACAATAGATACTTATAGAGAATTTTTATATCAACCTGATACAAATACAATTTTAAACTTGATATGACCTTTATTACTTTATTTATTATTAATACCTACTTCATTAACAATAAATTATATTTTTGATAAAATAAAATTAAAAAAACATGGAAAATATAAATCTTATGAAATAAACTTAAACGATGAATAATTTTTATAATTCACTATTTTTAAAAAATGTTTTTTATTTTTATTATAAATACATTAAAATAAATGTATGAGAAAAATAAACTTAAAATCAGAATTAATATTAAACAAAAAATTTAAAACCGAGTTATCAGGTTACAATGCAAAAGAAGTGGATGAATATTTAGATAAAATTTTATTGGATTATAAGTTTTATGAATCAGAAATTGATATACTAAAAAGACAATTGATTGAAAAAAATGAATTTATTTCAGATAAGCAAGAAGAATTAGAAGAGTTAAAACTAGAAATCGATGTTTTAAAAAAACAACTACTAAAAGCAGAGGAGTCTTCTAATTTATCAATAAAAAAAGATATAGAAGAAATTAAGAAAAAAATTAATGAAATATAATATAATAATATAGCACCGGCTAATTACTGCATTTATTAAAATTGTAGAGGAAAGTCCGCGCTAGCACAACCTGAGATGGTTGTAGTGTTCGTGTTATCCCTAATAAGGATAAGCTTAGACGTCAGGTAAAAAACTATTTATAGTTATAACCTAAAGTGCCACAGAGACGAGAAGGGGCGACCTGGAAATGAAACGCGGTAAACACCACGAGCTAGAAACCCAAATTATGGTAGGGGAACCAAAAGAGAAGAATTTAATTCAATTTTGGAATCGTAAGATTAGATAAATTATTAGCGCCAGCAATGGTACAAAACGCGGCTTATAAGTGCAAAAAAGAGAATTATTCTCTTTTTTATTTACACTTGTTAATTAGTCTTGGTATAATAAAAAAATAATTAAAAGGAGTTTTTATGCAAGGTATGACAATGTGGATTATTTTAGGTGTTTTAATTACTATAGTTATTGGTTTCCTTTTTTTCTCTGCTATATTAGATAAAAAAAAGAGAAAACAGGAAAAAGAAATATTGAAGCAACAAAAACAAGAAGAATCAATGGCTAAAGGCAAGGTTTCAATTTTAATTGGTATTTTAGTTAATTTAAATAATAAAAAATTAGAAAAATTTAAACCTTCTATTGGAAAAGAGAAGATGTCAACAATAAATAATTATGCAAAAAAAGAACTATATAGAATTAAAAAAGATAATTTATATAAATTCATTTCAAAAGATCCTAAAATATTAGAAAATTTTTTAATTATATCTAAAACAAAATCAAATAATTGAATTAAACAATGCCCAAAATCTATAAAATTTTTTGGCGACCTTGAAAAGCAAACTGAGAAAGAATCTTTTAAAGCAGAATTTGAAGTTTTTAAAAAAAATCAAATAAATAGATTAAAAAAGGAATATAAATATGACAACAGCAAATAAATTCACAATATTAAGATTAATTTTGGTTATCCCTTTTATTTCTTTGTTATCTTATGTTTGTATAACAATAGATTCATCATTAAATTTATTCAATTATCAAAATTTAAAAAATTCAAAGCAATTACAAATTTTTATAGCTGCAGGCATCATATTTATTTTTGCTATGATTACAGATTATATTGATGGTTATATTGCAAGAAAAACAAATACTGTAACTTCTTTTGGTAAATTATTTGATCCTTTAGCTGATAAGTTTATGATTTCTTCATCTTTGATTGCTTTATCCTTTTTAAGAATCATTCCTATATATTTAGTCATTTTAATGATTTTAAGAGATATATTAGTTGATGCAACAAGAACCATATCAGCAGCAAACAATAAAGTTATAGCAGCAAATATTTGAGGAAAACTAAAAACAGTTGCACAATCAATCTCAGTTATTTTAGCATTTTTCTTAACACCTATTTGATTTAAAAAAAACCCTGAACAATTAACTTTCTTTATTTATAATATACCAATGTATATTTCAACAATATTTTCTTTATTTTCTGGCGCTAAGTATTTTTATAATATTAAAAAATTAATTAAATTAAAATAATATATTTTTAATAAAAAAACAATTAAAATAATTACTTAATATTTTTTGTATAATTTTTATATTATTAATATCCAAGGAGAAGTAATGAATAAAAAACTATTATTTTATGAAGTGCACCCAAGATATTTTAAAGATTATTCAGGAAATGGAGTAGGAGATTTAAGAGGTTTAGGAGATAAAATGGAATATTTTAGCTTCTTAGGAGTTGATGCTATTATTTTGCCAGATTTATTTGCAACACATGGATTAGATTTTGGGCATAATTATAAAAATATTTCAAAAGAATTTGGAACAATTAATGATTTAAGGAGAATTATTTCAATTGCTAAATCTAAAAATATATATATAATTTTAGACTTAAATATTGGCTCTATTTCAGAATCTCACAATTGATTTAAAGCTTCAATTGAACAAACACAATCTTTTGAAAATATAATTGATTTTAGAAATAATAAAAACGAAGATATTGAGATAGGTAATTATAAATATGATGAAAAAACAAAGTCATTCTATATTATTGATAGTAAAACACAAGAAGTATCATTAAACTGATCTTCTGATGAGACCTTAAAAAAATTTATAGATGTCGTTAAATTTTGAAGCAACTTAGGAGTTGCTGGATTTACTTTTACTAATTTTGAAAATATTAACAATTACACTAAAGAACTTATGACTAGAATTACATTAAAAGAGTTACGAAAATTTTATTTAGCAATTAAAAATATTAATAATTCAATAATAGTAATCGGAAAAACAGATAAATTAATTCCTGAAGCAGCAAACGAATTTACAGAGGGTGCAAATCAGTTATTTGATTATATGCAAATTAATACAATGCCATATATTGGTTGTTCCGAAAAATATGGTTTAGATGTAATAGGAAATTTTTCTCAAAATAAACTTGTTAAAGAATTATCTAAACACGTTAAAGCAAACAATGATATTATTACATTTGGTTCAATCAATATAGGTCGAATTACTTCAAGATGAGGAGATGAAGGTCAATATGCCCATGAATCGGCTAAATCATTAGGTTTACTTTTACTTTCAACTTCTTCATCAGCATGTATTTACTATGGTGATGAATTAGGAATTAAAAATTTAGAATTAACTAACTTAAATAATTTTCATGATGAAACAATTAACGAAAGAAAAAGAGCTTTAGCTGATTTAGGAATTTCAGAAAAAAGATTTATGCAGGCACAAATATTACAAAATCCAATTAATGCAAAATCATTAATGCCTTGAAACAGCAATAAAAATGGAGGATTTTCTCTTTCAGATAAAACAATATCACCAATTTCTCAAAATTATAGATTAGTAAATGTCGAGATACAGTTTAGAGACATTCACTCACCAATGAATTTTTATAAAACAATTATTGGTTTAATAAAAAATAGTAAATTATCTCCTATTATGAAATATGGTTCTTATAAAATAAAAATTCAAAGATTAGGTATAGGTGTTATTCATATAATTAGATCTTATAAAAGAAAGGAAGTTCATTTTTTAATAAATTTATCTAAAAAAGAAAAGTCTATTATAATACCTAAAAAAGGTGGAGAAGTTATTTATTCATCTTATGGATATAAAAAATATAACAACCTTCCAAATACACTACAACCTTTTGAATCAATAATAATAGCAAAAGAAACAGATAATGCAATTAGAGAAAACTTTTTAGCTGAAAAGGCTAAAGAAAAAGCTGAAATCCAAAGAACAAAAGAAATTGAATTAAGAAGAATTAGGAAGTTAAAAGAACTTAAAAGAATTGAAATCCAAAGAACAAAAGAAATTAAAAGAATTGAAATTCAAATAACAAAAGAATTAAAAATAAGAAAAATAAAAGAACTTAAAATTTTAAAAGAAGAGAAAAAATTAGAAATTATAAAAACGCAGGATATAAAATTAAGAAACTTATCCTCATGAAAAGAAAAAAAAGCTAAAAGAAAACAAGAAAAAATAGAAAAAATGAAGAAATTCTTATATGAGAAAGAAAAAGATGCGGAAGAAAAATTAATACAACAAAACAAAATAGAAGCAAAAAGAATAAAAAAACAATCTGAATTAAAAAAATTTGAGCAACAATTAAAACTAGAGAGATTAGCAAAGTTAAAACAAAAAAAGTCAAAACAAAAAAATAAAAAATAATTTACTAATTTTTTAAATATATTTTTATATAATTTTTCTTTTTTAAAATTAAAAAAATATTTGTGTATAATATAAAAGCCATACATAAAGACCGCAACAGGTATATACCTTAATAAAGTTGCCGAGTGTATTCTCGTTTTTAAATATTAACTATATTTCAATTTAAGTATGAGCAAAATTATAGGAGGTTTAATGAGTACAATAAGAAAAGCGAAAGAAAAACAAGTCAAGATAATTTCTGATAAGTTAAAAAAATCTAAATCTATTGTTGTAGCTGAATATCATGGCTTAACAGTTGCTCAATTACAAGAACTACGTTTACAACTTCAAGAAAAAGATGTTGAATTAACAGTTTATAAAAATAGAATTTTTAAAATTGCAACCAAAGAAAATGGTTTTGAAGATATTAATGCAGAATTAACTGGACCAAACATTTATGCTTTTGGAATGTCTGATGATATTTCACCAGCAAAAATACTAGCTAATTTCGCTAAAAAGAATAAAGCTCTAAAACTAAAAGCAGGAACATATGAAGGCAAGGTTATTGGATTAGAAGAATTACAATTAGTAGCTTCTTTACCTTCAATGGAAGAAGCACTTGGAATGCTTGCAAATTCACTTCTTGCACCAATCAAACAAATTGGTATATCACTTAATTTATTAAAAGAAGAAGGACATTTAAGTGATTCCAAATAAAATAGGAGGCTAATAAATTATGGCTAAATTAACAAAAAAATCATTTATTGATTCACTAAAAGAAATGAACATCAAAGAAGTTATGGAACTTATTGATGCAATGAAAGAAGAGTTTGGTATTGATCCTACAGCAGTAGCAGTAGCAGCAGGTCCAGCAACGGAACAAGCTGAAGAAAAAACTGAATTTACAGTTAACTTAAAATCAATTGGAGGAAATAAAGTTGCTGTTATTAAAGCAGTTAAAGAAATTACTGGAGCAGGACTTATGGATGCTAAAAAAATGGTAGAATCAGCACCAGCAGTAATTAAAGAAAATATTAAAAAAGAAGAAGCAGATGATATTAAAGGTAAGTTAGAAGCAGCAGGAGCTGAAGTAGAACTTTCTTAATTAATTAAAAATAGCATTTTTATAGCTATTTTTTTTAATTTATTTTTTGTAATAATTTAAAAAATATGTTATACTTTGAAAGCATATTCTAAATATAATAATCCCTAAAAAGAGGAATAACGAAAGAGGAAAAATGGCTAACAAAAAATATAAATTGAAAAAATTTGGACCAATTACAGAAAGAAGGGATTACTCAAAAACAACAAATAATTTATCAATGCCTGATTTATTATCAGTTCAAAAAGATTCTTTTCAAAAATTAATAAGCGAAGGACTTAAAGAGTCTATTGAGTCTATATATCCAATTATTTCAACTTCAGGAAAAACTTCAATACATTTTTTAAGTAAAACTTTAACTTTTTTGACACCAATAGAAGAAAGAGAAGAGAAAAAAGAAAAAAGTATTATCGCTAGAAAAAAAGGAAATAACAAAACAGTTCAAAAATTATTATCAGATATTGAATCCGCACCATCAACTGAATATGGTTGATTAAAATTACAAAAACAAAAAGGTACAACATACGAAGCTAAAATAAGAGCTGTACTTTTAAGAATTAATATTGAGAATCCAGAGGATTCTGATTTAGTTAATTTAAAAGATGTTCAATTAAATAAAGTTATTGATAAGAATCAAAGTAAAATTCAAATTATAAATGAAGAAACTGGAGAAGTTATTGATAAAATTGATGTTTCTCTTCTAATTAAGAATGCTTCTGATTTAACAAAAAATTCTGCAACAAAAAGAGAGTCAAAGAAAGCTAAAGATTACGGAATTATTGCTAATGAAGTAGTTTTTGGTTCAATGCCAATGATGACAAAAGGTGGAACTTTTTTAATTAATGGATCAGAAAAAATAATTGTTTCACAACTAATTAGATCTCCAGGTGCATATTATGGATTAAATCAGCAAGGAGGTAATGATTTAATTAATAAATTAGAAATTTTACCGCAACTTGGTTCATGAATAGAAGTTTTTCATAGAGTAACAGGTACTTCAACACCTTGGATAAAAATTAGATTAGATAAAAACAGATTTTTACCTTTATCTCTATTTTTAAGGTCTTTAGGGATGTCAAAAGATAATATTAGAGAAACTTTTGGAACTTCAGAACTTTTAGAAAATACATTTACAAAAGATAAACATGCCACAGAAGAAGAAGCATTAGAAGCTCTTCATCGTGTAATTAGAAAAGGTGATCGTATAACTGAAGACTCTAAATCTAATCTTATTTCAAATCTTTTATTTAATACTCGTAGATATAATTTATCTAAAACAGGTAGATTTATGCTTCAAAGAAAACTTAATTTAATTGATAGAATTAACGGAACTTTTTTAGCTGAAGATTTAACAACAAAAAAAGGTGAAGTTCTTTTCAAAAAAGGACTTATAATTAATTTTGAAAAAGCAAAAGAAATTCAAGAAGCATTTAATACAAAAAAATTAGAATCAAATATTATTAAAGGAATTACACCTAAAATTTATGGTGCTCAATTAGAAAATAATCCAAAATTAAAAGATAGAATTAAAGTAATTTCAGTTAAAGTGTTTTCAACAAGAAAAGATATGGAACAAGATGAAGAACCAATTAATGTAATTGGTATAGATCCATTAATTGAAGAATTACATTTAACTATTTCAGATATTATTGCTTCATTTTCATATTATTTCAATATTGCAATTAATATAGGTAAAGATGATGATGCAGATTCACTTAAAAACAAAAGGATTGTTCCTGTTGGAGAGTTATTAGAAAACCAATTTAGAATTGGTCTTACAAAAATGGAAAAAAACGCAAAAGAAAGAATGTCATCAAAAGAAACTGATAAAATTACTCCAAAAAATATCACTAATAATAAACCGATTTTTAATCAGTTTAAAGCATTTTTTAATTCGTCTCAACTTTCACAATTTATGGATCAAATTAATCCATTAGCAGAAATTTCTAATAAAAGAAGAATTACATCTTTAGGTCCTGGTGGTCTTAATAGAGATACCGCGCAATTTGATGTTCGTGATGTACACCCAACACATTATGGGCGTATTTGTCCTATCGAAACTCCAGAAGGTCCTAATATTGGTCTTATATTAAATTTTGCTAATTATTCAAAAATAAATAAACTTGGTTTTATTGAAACTCCTTATTTTCCAGTTAAAAATGGTCAAGTTATAAAAGAACCAATTTATTTATCAGCCATAGAAGAAATTGGTAAAACTTTTGCTCAATCAACAGTTCAATTAGATAACGATGGAAAAATAACAGATAAGACAATTACAGTTCGTAAAGATGGTAATTATACAATAGTTCAAGCTTCTGAAGTTAACTATATTGATGTTTCTTCAAAACAAATAGCTTCAGTTGCTGCATCATGTATTCCCTTTTTAGAAAATGATGATGCTAACCGTACACTTATGGGTTCTAATATGCAACGTCAAGCGGTTCCTTTAATTAAAACAGAAGCCCCTTTAGTTGCAACTGGTATTGAATCAGAAATTGCAGCCTCTTCAGCTATGAATATTAGAACTGATAAAGATGGAGAAGTTATTTTTGTTGATTCAAATGAAGTTAAAGTAAAACATGGTTCAAAAACACAAAGTTATTTACTGAGAACTTTTGAAAGATCTAATCAAGGAACAATGATTTCACAAAAACCAATTGTTAAAGTTGGAGATAAAGTAAATGCGAATCAAATTCTTACTGATGGTTCATCTTTCGAGAACGGTGAATTAGCTATAGGTAAAAATGTTCTTGTTGCATTTACAACTTGAAATGGTTTTAATTATGAAGACGCTATTATTCTTTCAGAGCGTTTAGTCAAAGATGATGTTTACACTTCCGTTCATATAGAGGAGTATTCATTACAATTTAGAAAATCAAAAGTTGGTGATGATGAAATGACTACAGAATTACCTAATGTTTCTAGTCATGCAAAAAGATTTTTAGGTGAAAATGGTATTGTAAATATAGGTTCAGAAGTATCAGCTGGAGATATTCTTGTTGGTCGTGTTTCTCCACGTGGAGAAGAAAATTCTACCCCTGAAGAAAAGTTAATCGCTGCTATTTTTTCACAAAGATCAAAAAATTTAAGAGAATCTTCTTTAAAAGTTAAACAAGGAAAAGGCGGAACAGTTATTAATATTGAAATATTATCTAGAGAATTCGGAGATAAACTTGAAGATGGAGTAGATAAAATAGTAAAAGTTTATATTGCTCAAAAACGTAAAATTAAAGTTGGAGATAAAATGGCTGGTCGTCACGGTAATAAAGGTGTTATTTCAAGAATTTTACCAGTTGAAGATATGCCACATTTACCTGATGGTACACCTTTAGATATTATGCTTAATCCATTAGGTGTTCCTTCACGTATGAATATTGGTCAAGTACTTGAATTACATCTTGGAATGGCAGCTAGAGAATTAGGAGTTAAATTTGTATCACCTATTTTTGATGGAATTAATTTTCGAGATATTAATGCTGCTTTAGAAGAAGCAAAATTACCAATAACAGGTAAATTTAAGTTAACAGATCCTACTTCTGGAAATCAATTTGATAATGAAGTTTCAGTTGGAGTTATGTATATGCTGAAATTATCACATATGATTGATGATAAAATGCATGCTCGTTCTGTTGGTCCTTATTCATTAATAACTCAACAACCATTAGGTGGAAAATCACAAAATGGTGGACAAAGATTCGGTGAAATGGAAACATGATCAATTGAATCATATGGTGCAACAAATATTCTTCAAGAGTTATTAACTTATAAATCAGATAATATAGATGGACGTAATAGAGTTTATAATTCTCTTGCAACAGGATTGCCTATGCCTAAAGCTGGTATGCCAGAATCATTTAATGTCCTTGCTTACGAATTAAGAGGTTTAGGTTTAAAATTAGAAGTTAATGTAGATGAAGAAAAACAAAAAGAAGAAATTAAAGAAGTGGAGGTAGAATAATGGCCAAAGTTAGAAAAGTCACCCGTAAATATGCAACAGTAGCACCAAATGCAATTTCTTCGGTTTCATTAACATTAGCAACCTCAGAAGATATTTTAGAATGATCTCATGGTGAAGTTAAAAAACCAGAAACAATAAATTATAAATCATTTAAACCTGAAAAAGAAGGTTTATTTGATGAATTAATTTTTGGTCCAACAACAGATTTTAAGTGTCCAGTTTGTGGTACTAAATACAAAAGAACAAATGAAGGTCAAATTTGTGAAAAGTCTGAAGATTGTAAAATTAAAAAACCGGAAATTCTTTCAAAATCAGCTAAAAGATCAAGAATGGGACATATTGAACTAGCTTCACCAGTTGTTCATTTTTGATATTTTAAAGTTGATCACTCAATAATTTCTAAGTTATTAGGTTTAAGAGAAGAAGGAAAAACTAAAAGACATTCTAGAACAGCTATTGAAAATATAATTTATTTTAAAGCTCATATTGTTGTTGAATCAGATGGTATAAAAGCACTTCCTCAAAATTCTATTATTGAAATAAACGATGCTGCCGTTCGTTATAGAGCAGCCCTTAAAGAAATACAAGAAAATTATAAAAAAGATTCATTAGAATATGATGATATTAAAATTGCGATTGAAGACTTAGAAGAAACAGCTTCTTCAAAAATGGGTAAAGATTATGGTATTGATTTTTATGAATTAAATAATATAATAGAACAATATTCTGATGCTAAAATTTTAACAGGAGCTAAAGCTATCGAATATTTATTAGAAAATTTTGATCTTAAAAAAGAAGTTCGCTTAATTAAAAAGTCTATTGAAAAAATAAATATAAACTTTAAAGAAACTGGAAAAATACCAGCAACTAAAATTGATGAAAGAACAAAATTATATAAACGTTTACAAGTTGTAAATTCTTTTATTGATTCAAAACAAAAACCTTCGTCAATGTTAATCAAACATTTACCAGTTATACCTTCTGATTTACGTCCTCTGATTCAATTAGATGGTGGAAGACATTCAACAACAGATGTTAATGAATTATATAGACGTATTATAATTAGAAATAATCGTCTTAAAAAATGACATGATTTAGAAGCACCTATTTTAATTATTCAAAATGAAATGCGTATGTTACAAGAAGCTGTTGATGCTTTAATTGATAATCAAAGACGTAAACCAAGCCCAGTTCCATCAAAAGATGGACGTCCATTAAAATCTATTTCAGATGCACTTACAGGTAAAAAAGGTAGATTTAGACAAAATCTTCTTGGTAAACGTGTTGATTATTCAGGACGTTCAGTAATTGTTGTAGGTCCTTCATTAAAAATGCATCAAGTAGGTATTCCTCGTGGAATGGCCTCTAAATTATTTGAACCTTGAATAGTTAAAGAATTAATTAGTAATGAGGTTGTTCAATCAATTAAGATGGCTAAAAAAATGGTTGAAGAGCAAGATAACTTAATTTGACCTCATGTAGAAAAAACTATTATCGGTAAACAAGTATTATTAAATCGTGCACCTACATTACACCGTCTTTCAGTACAAGCTTTTGAACCTGTTTTAGTTCGTGGTAAAGCTATTAAATTACATCCACTTGTTTGTGGTGCATTTAATGCTGATTTTGATGGTGATCAAATGGCGGTACATGTACCTATATCACTAGCAGCAAGACGTGAAGCTAAAGAATTAATGTTGGCAAATAAAAATATTCTAGGTCCTAAAGATGGAGAACCAATTATTAATCCGTCTCAAGATATGATTCTTGGTTTATTTTATTTAACTCAAGAAAAACAAAACGCAAAAGGAGAAGGGCATTACTTTTCTTCAATAGATCATTTGAAAAAAGCTTATGAATTAAATCAAGTTTCAATTCATGCTCGTGTAGCATTATCTTCAAAGTCTATTTCTAAATCTTCAATTTTAAATGAAGAAGGATATGTAATATCAACTGTTGGAAAATTTATTTTTAATACATCTTTCCCAGATGATTTCCCTTTTATTTTTGATAATACATCATTTAATGAAACAAAAACAAAAAAACAATATATTGTTCCTTTAGGGACAGATTTTAAAAAGTATATTAAATCTATGCCTATTAATAAAGCTTTAAATAAAAAAGATATTGCAAAAATTGTTCGTGCTGTTTTTGATGCATATGTTGCTACAATTACTATGGAAGATATTGCTGGAATAATCAATCAAATAAATGAGGAAAATTATACTGATACAATTATGTTGTTTTCAGAAATAAATGATTTTAGAAATAAACAAGTTAATCCAAAACACGCATCAGCATTATCAACTTTTGTTAAAGAAGGATTTGAACAAATTTCTAAAGAATTAGCATTAAAAAATGAAGGTGTTACCCCTATATTTGAAATCCAAGATAAAGTTAAATTATTGGAATATGTTTGATTTAATTATACAAATTTAGTTGCAGATGTTCTTGATAAAATTAAATTATTAGGTTTTAAATTTTCAATGCTTTCAGGATCAACTGTATCTATTTCAGACATTATAAAGTCAGATGTTAAAGATAAAAAAGTCCAAGAAGGTGAAAATTTTGTAAAAGAATTAACAAAAATGGCAAAAGATGGATTTGTTACTGAAAAAGAAAGATATAATTTAACAATTAATAAATGAGCTTCAATTAAAAAAGATATAGAGAATGACTTGCAAACTAAAGTTAATAAAAATCCAGAAAATTCAATTTTTATGATGATGGAATCAGGTGCACGTGGTAATATTGCTAATTTTGTTCAATTAGCAGGAATGCGTGGACTTATGACGAATTCATCAAAGACTAAAAAAGCTTTTGCTAATAATGATGTTCTTGTTAAATCAACAATTGAAGTTCCGGTTAAATCATCATTTCTTGAAGGTTTAACAGGTTATGAATTCTTTTCATCAACTCATGGTGCTCGTAAAGGTCTTACTGATACAGCTCTTAATACAGCTAGTTCAGGATATTTAACTAGACGTTTAGTTGATGTTGCTCAAAATATCGTTGTTAAAGAAGAAGATTGTTTCTCAGATTTTGGTTTTATTGCAAAAGATATTATTGATACAAAAACTAATACAATGATTGTTTCAATGAGAGAAAGAATTATTGGAAGATTTATAATGGAGCAAGTATTAGATGAAAAAGGTTTAGTAGTTGCTGAAAAAGGTGAAATTATAACACCTAAACAAGCAGAAGAAATTTCTAAAATTAAAAAAACAATTGAAATTCGTTCTGTTTTAGGTTGTCATACTCGTCAAGGTGTATGTAAAAAATGTTATGGAATTGATTTAGCTACAAATAGAATTGTTAATATTGGAGAAGCAGTTGGTATTATTGCTGCACAATCAATAGGTGAACCTGGAACACAACTTACTATGCGTACTTTCCATACTGGTGGTGTTGCTGGAGTTGAAGATATTACAGGTGGATTCAAACGTCTATTAGAACTTATTGATGCTTGAAAAACTCCATGAGGTAGTGAAGCCATAATTTCAAAAACTAACGGAGAAATTTTAAGTATTGAAGAATCAAAACAAAAATCAAAAACTACAATTATTAAAGTTAAAACAATAAAAGAAAGAGAAGAAGAGTATATATTTGAAACTGGTAGAAAAATAAGAGTTAAAAAAGGTCAAGTTGTTAAACCAGGACAAAAACTTGTTGAAGGACCAATTATTCTTAAGGATTTATTAGATATAGCAGATGCTCGTGCTGTTCAAAATTATTTATTAAAAGAAATACAAAGGCTTTATAGAATGCAAGGTATTGCTATTTCTGATAAATATATTGAAATTATTATTAGGCAAATGCTTTCAAAAGTAATTATTGCTGATCCAGGAGATTCACAATTTTTTGCTGGTTCATTAGTTGATATAGCAGATTATCAAGCTGAAAACACAAAATTAATAGCTGAAGGAAAAGAGCCTACATTTGGTAATATAATTATTAAAGGTGCTAAACAAACACCATTATTATCTTCTTCATTTTTAGCAGCGGCTTCTTATCAAGAAACAGCAAAAATACTTGTTCATTCTTCAATTTCTGGTAAAAAAGATAAATTAGAAGGACTAAAAGAAAATATTATTTTAGGTCATAGAATTCCTGCTGGTACTGGAGTTGCTTATGAAGAAAAAGGTAAATTCGACATTAGAGATCCAAAGTCTTATTTTGAAACTAAATAACCGATTGGTTATTTTTTATTTTAAAGTAGTATAATTTAAAAGTAAATTTAAAGGAGAAAATAAATGAAAAAATCAATTAATGATATTAAGTTAGCAGGAAGAAAGGTTCTTATACGTGTTGACTTTAATGTTCCAATTAAAGATGGAGTTATAACTTCAGAAAAAAGAATAGACTCAGCTTTAAAAACAATAAATAAAGTAATTTCTGATGGTGGAAAAGCAATTTTATTTTCACATTTAGGAAGAATAAAAACAGAATCAGATAAACTCCAAAACTCATTAGAAGTTGTTGCTAAAAAACTTTCTGAAAAATTAAAGAAAGAAGTTAAATTCATAAATCAAACAAGAGGAAAAGAATTAGAAAACGCAATAAATTTAATGTCAAATGGAGATGTAATTATGTTCCAAAATACAAGATATGAAGATTTAAATAATAAAGCTGAATCAAAAAATGATCCAGAACTTGGTAAATATTGAGCTTCACTAGGAGATGTATTTGTAAATGATGCTTTTGGTACTGCACATCGTGCCCATGCTTCAAATGTTGGTATCGCTTCAAATATATCAGAATCTTGTTTAGGATATTTAGTTCAAAATGAAGTTGAAATGCTAGCAAAAGGTTTAGATAAACCTGAACACCCATTTATAGCTATTGTTGGTGGAGCTAAAGTTTCTGATAAAATAGCTGTTATTGAAAATTTATTAGAAAAAGCAGACAAAATACTTATTGGTGGTGGAATGGCATATACATTTTTAAAAGTTATGGGATTTAATGTGGGGAATTCTTTATTAGAAGAAGATTATTTAGAATTAGCCAAAAAATTTCTTGATGAAGGTAAAGATAAAATTATTTTACCTATTGATCATGCTATTTCAAGTAGTTTTGCAGATAATGAAAGAAAAATAACAGAAGGACAAGATATTCCAGAAGGATTTATGGGACTTGATCTTGGTGATAAATCAATAAATCAATATGAAAACTCTTTAAAAGGAGCTAAAACAGTTGTTTGAAATGGACCTATGGGAGTTGCTGAATTCGAAAACTTTAAACAAGGTACAGAATCGGTATGTAAAGCTATTGCAAATCAACCTGGAGTATTCTCTGTAATTGGAGGTGGTGATTCAGCTGCTGCAGCAATTAAATTAGGTTTTGAAGAAAAGTTTACTCATATATCTACAGGTGGAGGAGCTTCTTTAACTTATATGGAAGGTAAAGAATTACCAGGGATTACTTCTATTCAAGATAAATAAAAAAACAAGAATTATCTTGTTTTTTTATTTGATCAATATTTTATTGAAATGGTACCCGCGACTGGACTTGAACCAGCACGCACAAGGCAAGAGGGTTTGAATCTCTCATGTCTACCAATTTCATCACGCGGGCATTTAATGGTGCTAACTATGGGAATTGAACCCATGACCTCATCCTTACCATGGATGCGCTCTACCTACTGAGCTAAGATAGCATTATAAAATAATTATACTCTTTATTTTTTAATATTTATCTTTACTTTATTGTTATAATATTTATACATAAAATAGGAGAAAAAA
Source organism: Mycoplasma sp. (assembly GCA_024244685.1). GTDB lineage: Bacteria > Bacillota_I > Bacilli_A > Mycoplasmatales > Metamycoplasmataceae > Mycoplasma_K. Next base: position 8,693 of record JAAEOJ010000057.1, on the reverse strand, counting down.
ATGAGAAAAAAAATTATTGTAGGAAATTGGAAAATGAACAAAACACCATTAGAAGCAAAAACTTTCATGGATGAGTTTAATAAATTATTTGAATCAAATAAAGAAAAAATTGATCCAAAAATTAAATATGGAATTGGAGCTCCATCTATTGATTTAGAAATAATTTCAAAAATGGCAAATAAAAATTTCATTATCGCAGCAGAAAATATGCATTTTGAATCTAACGGAGCATTTACAGGAGAATTATCTGTAGAAATGATTAAATCTGTAGGATCAAATGCTGTAATATTAGGACATTCTGAAAGAAGAGCTATGTTTAAAGAAACAGATAAAGATGTTAATAAAAAAACAAAAGTAGCCTTATCAAATGGAGTAATGCCAATTATATGTGTAGGTGAAACTCTAGAAGAATATGAATCAGGTAAATCTAAAGATGTTGTTAAAGAATCTACTTTATCATCATTAAAAGGAATTACAGATTGATCAAAAATCGTTATTGCTTATGAACCAGTTTGAGCAATCGGAACAGGAAAAACAGCAACATCAGAATATGCAGAAGAAATGTGTTCTTTCATAAGAAGCATAACTTCAGAAGAAGTATTAATTCAATATGGTGGTTCAGTTAAACCTGAAAATATTGAAGAATTACTTTCAAAACCAAATATTGATGGAGCATTAGTTGGTGGAGCTTCAATTACTGCAGATTCATTTATTAAATTATTGACATTAAACAAATAAAAAAAGACTTAATGGTCTTTTTTATTTGTTTAAGTTGTATAATATTATTAAATTATTTATTTAATTAAAAAAGGAGTTAAAAATGAAAAAACCAGTAGTTTTAATGGTTATTGATGGATTAGGAACAATAGATAAAGTTGAAGGAAATGCAGTAAATCAAGCTAAAACACCAGTATTTGATAAGATATTCAAAGAATATCCTAATACTCTTCTTCATGCAGCAGGAGAACAAGTAGGTCTCCCAAAAGGACAAATGGGTAATTCAGAAGTTGGTCATTTAAATATCGGTGCAGGAGAAATAGTTTTTACAGGACTTTCTTTAATTCAAAATGAAATTGACAATAAAACATTTAGAAATAACAAATCTTTTATGAGGGCTATAAAACATTCAAAAGAAAATAATTCTACATTACATTTAATAGGGTTATTATCACCTGGTGGAATACATTCTTTAGATGAACATTTATGAGAATTAATTGAAATGTTACACAATAACAATCTTAAAAAAGTAACTCTTCATGTATTTTCTGATGGTAGAGATGTTTCTCCGGATGCTTTTTCAGAGTCATTAGATAAATTAATGCCAAGATTAGAAAAATATGGTTTTGAACTTGGTTCAGTTTCAGGGCGTCTTTATTCAATGGATCGTGATGAAATATTTGAAAGAACAGAAATGGCTTATCAAGCAATAATGGGTAAAGCTAAAAAAGAATTTACAAATATATATGATTATGTAAAACAACAATATGCAGATGGAAATACAGATGAATTTATTGAACCTGCAATCAACTCTAAAGAAAACATTAATTTCTTACAAGATAATGATTCTGTTATATTCTTTAATTTTAGACCAGATAGAGCAAGACAACTTGCTCATTTAATGGTTGGAGAATCAAAAGTATATAAAAACAAACCATCAGTAAAGTTAAAAAATACACCTATTATTTCAATGATGAAATATGAGGGTATTGAAACAGATGTTGCATTTGATATGATGAAAGTAAATACACCTATCGGAAAAGTGGTTTCTGAAGCAGGACTAAAACAAGCTCGTCTTGCTGAAACTCAAAAATATGCTCACGTTACATTCTTTATGGATGGAGGAGTTGATGTTGAATATCCAGGAGAAGATAGATTTCTTATTGATTCAGTTAAAGTTAAATCATTTACTGAAGCACCTAAAATGTCAGCTAAAGGAATAGCAAATAAATTAATTGAAGTTGCAGATAATTATGATTTATTAATAATGAACTTTGCTAATCCAGATATGGTAGGTCATACAGGTGATTTAAAATCAGCTATTATTGCAATGGAAGAGTTAGATTTACAAGTTGGACGTATATTAGATAAAATAAATGAAATTAATGGTACATTATTTATTACAGCTGATCATGGTAATGCAGAAATTATGATTGACGAAAAAGGTAACCCTGCAACAAAACACACTTCATCACCAGTATTATTAGTATGTAGTGATAAAAATATTGAATTATTAGATGGTGGTAAACTTGCTAATGTATCTCCTACAGTTTTAGATTATATGAATATAAAATTAGGTTCTTCAATGAAAGAAAAAAGTCTTATTAAAAAATAATGCTATATCGCATTATTTTTTTAATAATAAAATTTATAAATCATCTTTTTTTAAAATATCTTCAATAATTTCTAAACAATATTTAGGTCTTTCAACTAAAGGAGAGTGACCTGTAAGAGGTAAAGAATAAAATTGTCAACCAAATTCTATAGATGTTGCTTTTGAAGTTTGAGTAGGTACAAATGGATCGTTTGCACCTTGCATGATATAAGTTGGTTTTTTATTATTCTTATAAGCTTCATATAAAATTGTTTTTAAATAAAAAGGGTTAAGCATTTCATTATAAATTAAATGCTTCATATATTTATATCTAATTTTAGAACCAGATATATAACTAATGGCAGAGCTAGCAACATATTTTATATAAGTTGATTTTTCATCATTATTCCATAAAGATTTTGTTTTTTCCCAAGTTAAATTTATTGCTTTTTTCTTACTATCTTTATTTTGTATTACTGTTTCTGACATATAAGGGTTAACAGGAGATATTAATATAATTTTTTTAATATTTTTATGTTTAGAAATAAAATTAATAATAGCACCCCCTAAAGAATGTGCTACAACAGTTACAGGTTCTTTATAAGAATCTAATATTTTATTTGCGACTTCTGAATATTTTTGAATGCTAGCTTTTTCTGAAATAGGTGAATAACCATTACCTGGGAAATCAAAAGAACTTATACAAAAATTTCTAGTTTTTTTTAAAATAGGTAGTATAAATTTATGACTTGAATTAAAACCATGAAAAAATAAAACTCTTTCTTTTTCTCCCTTTTCATTAAATATAAATATTTTTTCATTATTTTTTTTCATATAATATATTTTAACAAAAAACAACTATAATAAAATTATGTCTAAAATAAAACTGTTTATAAAAAATAATGTTAGAATTTATATTTCTGATTTAACAAATATTGCTAATAAAGCTTTAAAAATACACAATTCCAAACCATTAGGTTCTTTAGTTTTAGGAACTGCAATAGCAGTTTTGGGACCATTATCTATAATTAAAAGAAATGAAAAGGTTACAGCTATTATTAATGGAAAAGGAGCAAATGGAACAATTATTGTAGACTCTAATTCTAAAGGAGATATAAGAGCAAGTATTTCAGATCCTACCGTAACAACAGATGTAGATAAAACTAATCCAAATATGATTCCTTTATCTATTGGTGTAGGTACACAAGGAAGTTTAAAATTAATTCAAACACTTTCTGGAATAACTTTTGGTGGAGAGGTTAAGTTAGTAAAAGGAGACATAGTAACTGATATGGCTTACTATTATGAAACTTCAGAACAAATAAAAACAGCTATAATATCTTCAGTTCTTTTAAATGAAAACGGGAAAAGTTTTAAAAGGTCTTATTCTTATTTATTTCAAATGTTGCCAGGGCATACAGAAGAAGATTTAATTTGAACAGAAAACTTTATAAAAAAACATAAACCAGATAAATTAACTATAGAAGAATACGAAGAATTTATAAATGGACAATTTTTAGAAGAAAAAAGTATTCAGTGAAAATGTAATTGTGATGAAAAAGGTTTTAAAAAAATTTTATCTAATCTTTCAGAAAAAGAAAAAGAAAAATTAATAAAAGAATATGGAGCTATAATTATTGAATGTCATTTTTGTAAAAATGTTAAGAAATTTAAATAATAGTATAGTATAATAATATTAATTAAATATAATTAGTGAAATTAGAAGTAGTATAGAATATTTTTAATTATCCGATTTAGTAGCATTGATAATGTTAGTCATAAACCCTTAAGTTTATAATAAAGAAGTCCTTCAAGGTGTTATGTTAACACATGAATAGGACTTTTTATTTAATATCAAATTAAAAAAAGGAGTAATTATGGATTTAAAAAATATAAAAACATTAGAAGAATTAAAAGAATTAAAATCTAAAGAATATGGACCAAAAGGAGAATTAAGAAAACTTCAAAAAGAGATAAAGACAGTTTCACCAGAATTAAAAGCTATTATAGGTAAAAAAATAACAAAATTAAAAATGGAATTAGAAAAAAATTTTTCTAAAAAAGCAAAAGAAATTGAATTAATTAAAATAAATAAAATAATTGAAGAAGAATGAATTGATGTTACCGAACCAATTCAACAAACAAGCTCTTTACATCCTATAACTATAATTACTAATAGAGCAAGAAATTGATTAATGCAAAATGGATATTTTGAAACTTGCGGTTCAGAACAGGAAAGTGATGAATATAATTTTGAAAGATTAAATATTCCGAAAGATCATCCAGCAAGAGATATGCAAGATTCTTTATATATTAATTCAGAAAAATTAATGAGAACTCACAATACTGGTTTTACAGCTAGAACTTTACAAGAGAATCCTAATAAATCATTTGCCGAGTTTTCCATTGGTAAAGTTTATAGAAATGATGAAGATGATTCAACTCACTCTCATCAATTTACACAAATTGATCTAACTAATGTTGGTAACGTATCTTTTTCTGAATTAATTTGAACTTTAAAATCTTTAATATCTTATATATTAGAAGAAGAAGTTAAAATAAGACTTCGTCCTTCTTATTTTCCTTTTACAGAACCGTCTGTTGAAGTTGATATATTTTATAATAAAAAATGAATAGAAGTTTTAGGTGCTGGAATGTTACATCAAAATGTCCTTAAAAAAGCTGGTTATACAAATAACAAAACAGCTTTTGCTGCAGGTATTGGGGTAGAAAGATTAGCCATGATTAAATATGGCATAAAAGATATTAGAGAATTCTATTTAAATGATTTAAGATTTTTAAATCAATTCAAGGAGGTTATGTAATGTTATTTTCATTTAATAAATTAAAAGAACTATCTCGAGCACCCTTGCATTGAACCGTAGAAGATATGGTTGAAACATTAAATAATTTAGGATTTGAAGTAGAAAATTACAAAAAATTTACTGATGTATCTGGAATTAAGTTTGGTAAGTTAATTAATATTAAAAAAGATCTTAATTCAAATAATTTATTTATTTGTGAAACTGAATTTGAAGATAAAAAAAGAATTATATTAACAACAGCTAAAAATTTAGAAGTAAATAAATATGTTGTTGCCTTTATTGAAGGTTCAAGATTAGACGATATAATTTTTAGTCCTAAAAAAATTAATAACATTATATCTGAAGGTATGTTTTTAGCTTTAGAAGAACTTGGAATTTCTAAAGATATACTACCAAATAATTTTAAAGAAGGTGTATTAATATTTGATGATATTGATATTAAAGACGATCCTATTAAAGAATTATTTTTAGATGATTATATTATTGAAATTGATTTTTTATCAAATAGATCAGATGCACAATCATATTGAATTTTATCAACAGAAATAGCAGCATCATTAAATAATAATCACAATATTTTTGAAGAATATAAAAACTCTTCAAGAAAAACAAGTTTTAAAGTTATTAAAGGTGAAGCGGAAGTTCTTTCTATTGCTGAATCCAACAACACAAAAATTGTTATTACATTAGAAGATAGAATGCTTTTAATTAAAGGTGGTATAAAATCAATTAATCCTATTATTGATTTAACAAATCTCACCTTAATTATGACTGGTCAGCCTGTTCATGCATATGATGCTAATAAAATTAAAAACACTTTGACCGCAAAATTATTTAGCGGGAAAGAAACTATAATAGGAGATAAAGAAATTTTGTTTAAAGATAATTTATTGATCAATGACGGAAAAGAAAATATTTCTATTGCCGGTTCTATGGTTTTGGAAAAAAAAACTGTTAATACTTTAACTGATAACATTGTTTTTGAAATAGGTAATTTTAATATAAAACAAATTAGAAATAATAATAAACTATTAAAAATAGACTCTATATCAAATAGGCAATCTTCAAAAAAATTAGGTATAGGAACCCAAAAACTAGGTTGGAGATATATTTCTAATAGAATTGAGCTATCAGAAATAATAGGTATTCCAAAATTAAGTCTTAAATCTATAAAATTTTCAAAAAACGAATTATTTAAAGTTATTGGAACAGAAATAAATAATAAAGTGTTTGAAAAAATTATTAGTAAAATAAAAATTTTAGGTTTTGAATACAAAAACGATTATTTTATAATTCCTGAATATAGGCATGATATTAATAGCCAACAAGACTTAAATGAAGAATTTTTAAGATTTTATGGTTATGATAATTTAGTTCCAAGAAAATTAAAAACATTTCCTGTAAAAATTCAATCATTAAAATCTATAAAAAGTAATATATCTACTCTGGGTTATCAAGAGGTGCTTACTTATACATTAATTTCAAAAGAAAAAAACATTATTAATCCTTTTAATTTTAAAAATAATATTGAATTAGAAACTTTTGTTTCAAAAAAAAGAGAGGTTATAAGAAATTCTATGTCTCAATCTTTATTAGAGGTTATTGAATATAACAAAAAAAGAAAAATTGAAAATATAAATATATTTGAAATTGGGCAAATAAATGATGGGATAGAAGTTTTGGCTTTAGCTTCTAATATTAAAACTTTTAATCAAATTAAGCAAGAATTAATAAATTTATTAAAATTAAACATAACTTTTGAAAGAGCCTTAGACAAACAATTACATACAGGAGTTTCATCTTTAATAAAGCTAGAAAATAAAGTAATTGGATGAATAGGTAAAATTCATCCTTCTATTAATAAAGTTAATGCTTTTATAGCTGAAGTTATTTTAGAAAAAAATATTCCAAATATAAGTTATAAAGAATATAATATAAATCAATTGAAAACAATGGATATTACATTTGAGCTAAATTTAAGAGAAGATATAAAATCGAAATTAGATTCTTTACCTAAAAATTTATTTTCAATTAATGTTATAGATATATATTTAACAAAAACATCAAGAAAAGTAACAATTAGAATTAAAGGTGATGAAAATATTATCTCAGAAGTAAATAATATTTTTAAAGATAATAAATAGGTTTATTCCTATTTTTTTATATTATTGTATAATATTATTAAATAGAAATGAGGATTCATGAAAGTATTATTCTTAGGAGATATATTTGGTACTCCTGGTGTAAAAGCAACAATTTCAGAACTGCCAAAATTAAAACAAAAATTCAAACCGGATTTTATAATTGTTCAAGGAGAAAATATTTCAGGTAGAAAAGGATTAGAAACCAAAGAATACAAATTATTAAAAAAAGCTGGGGTTAATGCATTTACAATGGGTAATCATGTTTTTGCAAAGTCTGATATTTTAAATTTATTTAAATTTAAAGATATTATTAGACCTTATAATGTAAAAAAAAATGTACCTGGTTTTGGGAGTCTTTTATTCAAAGTTAATAATAAAATGTTAAGAGTTTCTTCTTTTATGGGTATTGCTTTCAATGAATTATATAAACCTTGAAAACAAAAATATGCTTATAATTTTTTCGACTCTTTTGATGAACTTGATAAAATAAATAAAGCTGATTATCATTTCATAGATTTTCATGCTGAAACTACTTCAGAAAAATCTGTTTTTGGTTTATATGTAGATGGAAAAGTTAATGCTATAGTTGGAACACATACGCATATACAAACTTCTGATAATAAAACATTACCAAAAGGAACCGCTTTTATTACAGACGTTGGTATGAATGGACCTATTAATTCAGCTATAGGAGCTGATTATCTTTCTGTTTATAAAAAAATGAGATATGATGAAATGTCTAAGTTTACTGTCTCAAAAAATAAATGTAGAATTAACGCAGTATTAATAAATATGTGTAAAAGAAAAAATACAATTAAAAGAATTAATTATGAAGTTATATAATTAATTTTTTTAGTTTAATTAAAATTATAATCCATATTATATGCTTATATTTTGAATTTTATATATTTTATAAAAAAATGTAAAACTTTAAAAATATTTTGATATACTTATAAAGCACTATACCAACTTAGTGGTTTTATAACTAAACTAAAATAAATTTAAGTGCAGATAGATCTTTGAAAACTAGATACAAGAACCATGAACCCGGATCAATTTTTGAGAGTTTGATCCTGGCTCAGGATGAACGCTGGCTGTGTGCCTAATACATGCATGTCGAGCGAAGCACTTCGGTGCTTAGCGGCGAATGGGTGAGTAACACGTACTTAACCTACCCTCAAGATTGGGACAACACTTGGAAACGAGTGCTAATACCAAATACGTATTTTTATCGCATGATAGATATATAAAAGGAGCTTCGGCTTCACTAGAGGATGGGAGTGCGCTACATTAGTTAGTTGGTAGGGTAATGGCCTACCAAGACTATGATGTATAGCGGGGCCGAGAGGCTGATCCGCCACACTGGGACTGAGATACGGCCCAGACTCCTACGGGAGGCAGCAGTAGGGAATT
>JAAEOJ010000056.1 GCA_024244685.1 Mycoplasma sp. | reverse complement strand
CCCAAGGTCAAATCAGCTCAAAATTGATTTTGAGATTGTCCTTACCTATTACAACGTCTCTGCCAAATATGAAGTGATTCTGGCAATTTGGACTCGAGTAATGAGCAGCCAAATATCGAAAAAAATGTATAGGGATATACTACTACTATTATACATACATATACCACCAAATTCACAACTTCTATATCTCAGGAACTAATAATCTCAGAGTTACAAACTTGGGCATTTTAGAATCTTTGTAACCCAAATAGTGTTATAGGCTATGTTACAAAAATGTGAGCATTTAAGTCCGGTCACAATTAGACTAATAGTGCCCCCCTCCATATGCGAGTCACATTTACACATATTGTATCAAAACCAAAGGGGACCAGGTCCAACTATTCATGGAATATTGATGTTTAGGACTAGTTTATGTCATAATTGACATTGTATTATAGTCCAGTTGTTATAAGGGATCATAAATAACCGCCTTGCCACATTGATGCTTTCATATTTAATTTTTTGAATATTAATGCCACTTCTGGAAGTAAAGTGTTTCTTAAATCAGTTTTTCGTGCTGATTTCAAAT
>JAAEOJ010000055.1 GCA_024244685.1 Mycoplasma sp. | reverse complement strand
AGGGCTGGTCTGTGAGGTGGGATTTTTACTGGAACAGCATCAGGTCACAGCTGAATCCTATGCGTAACACCTGAGATGAAACTGAAGCTGTCGGAGAACAAATGAAGGTGTTTTTCTGTCAGTCCCAAAAGGAGTTCATCTGCAGAAGGAAGGAAGTGAAGGAGAATTTGAGGAAACTGGAAGAACAGCAGAAACAGACTTCGTGACAGTATTGAGCTGTATTCCAAGGTTAGACATCTCTTCAAGACCAAGTACCTGCAGACACAAGTCATTGACAATGAAAATTTTGATAACTGCTGAGCTCGATTTGAAACTGGCATGAATGTGGATTGTTCCGAAAGGCTTGGTCTTTCCAGCAGATCTGTCCCAATTGGTCAAAATGTCAGTTGTGGGCTGAAGTGGAATGTGGCTAAGTGACATCACATATTCTGAATGGTGCAAGCTGGTTGCCTGAGCCCCACTGTCGACAAGGAATTCGAATTTATGAGATTTCCATGAATGACTGGAAATTGTGTGAAGATCAAGTTTGCAGTGGATCTGAAACTTGGATTTCTCAGAGGAACCAACTACTCATACTGTGCTTTGGTGATTTGGAAGACCTTGTTTCTTTTTCTTGCATAATGATTCATAATGGTGTTTGTGACCACAATGTTCTCATGTAAAAGCTTTACATTTCTTATCACCATGTGTATGATCACTTTTACCACAACCAAAACAATACAGTTTACTAGGCATAACAGATGCCGAAGAATTAGAAGAATTCTTTTGGTTCTTCCTTTGTGTTCTTCTCTGGATGGGAGCCATGTTGCTGCCAGACTATCCAGGCTTGAGTTCTTGCACATTGCATTTTGGGTCTTCATCATTGGTCAGGGTTCCTAGGATTTTGGAGAGTTCGCATTTGTGAGATTTAAGCTCGGAGAGAAGTTTTTCAAGAAGCTGGTCTGAAAGGCAATTGAAAATGAGCTGCTTGGCGATTTGCTTGTTCTGCACTGCTGTATCACTGAGGTTGCAGTCTGCACTCAAAAGT
>JAAEOJ010000054.1 GCA_024244685.1 Mycoplasma sp. | reverse complement strand
TCTTATCTGTTGAAAGAACTGTGTATTTAGCGGGTTTTAATTTAACTAATATATTTCCATTTGTTGAAGCTAATCATTTACCTTTTTCTGTTTTTGTACCAGGAGTTCATAAATTTTTATTAACATCACTACCATCATACAATTTCATAAGTTCGTCTTTTGTTATTCAATGTTGTCCATTATCAATAGAATATAAGAAATCTGGAGTATATCCTCTAACAGAAGAACTTTTATGAGTTAAATTATCTAATTTTGTAGTTGTTCCACTTAATTCAGGATGCATATCAATTGGTGAAGTGTCGATATACATAGGAATAGTAGAATAACCAGATTTTTTTAACTCAAATTCTTTCCTAGCTGAAGAATCAATAATAAAACCATCTTCTGCTCAAGTTTCTAAATTAGTTAAAGATAGCTTTCTTTCAATTTTTCCTCCGATTAGGAAATAATCCTTAGGAATATGGTTTGATTTTATAAGAACATCAAAAATATTTATAGCATGTATATAATGTTTATCATAGTAATAAATTTCCATATCACCATTTTTTTTGAAACCGTGGTTTTTTAGGAAGTTCAATATATTCCCTGTTGTTCATGACAATGACTTACTATTACCATGAACACGGAATTCTTTATCAAAAATATCAATTAATTCATCTACCATTTTTTTAGTAATAAATCTTTTAAAACTACTAAATTTTGAAATATCAACACTTGTTACAGGAGTCTCATTTGCTTTACCTGATGCAGATTTTAATTCATAACCAGGATTAGCAACTAATTTTATTTTTAAATTTTTTGCAATTCAAGTAGGCTCATTTTTACCTGTACCTGGAGCTCAAAATAATTCTTTTGCTTTTGTTGCTGTTACAAGAGCATCTCAATTTTTTCAAACATTGTCACTTGCTCCCAATTGGAATTCATAGTGATATCCTTTTTGTTTGGCGGGCTTATTTTTTCATCCTATATGCATTGTATCGCCTTCAAGTTCAAATTTTGAAAGATCTACACTTGTAACATCAATTTCTTGTTTAATACGGAATAAATCTGATGTTGCTGTAATATCAGTTTTATTATTTTGGGTTTTGTTAGATGAAAGTGCAAATCCAGGTTTTGGATTTATTCTAACTCATAATTGTCTTTTTGATGGATCTGGGTCAATTTG
>JAAEOJ010000053.1 GCA_024244685.1 Mycoplasma sp. | reverse complement strand
TCTTATCTGTTGAAAGAACTGTGTATTTAGCGGGTTTTAATTTAACTAATATATTTCCATTTGTTGAAGCTAATCATTTACCTTTTTCTGTTTTTGTACCAGGAGTTCATAAATTTTTATTAACATCACTACCATCATACAGTTTCATAAGTTCGTCTTTTGTTATTCAATGTTGTCCATTATCAATAGAATATAAGAAATCTGGAGTATATCCTGTAAGAGGAGAATTGTGTTCAACTAAATCAGCTATAGCTGTTGTTGTTCCACTTAATTCAGGATTCATATTAATTGGTGTAGTGTCAATATACATAGGAAGAGTATCTCAACCGGTATTTTTTATTTTATGTTGCTTTATGTTGAGGTTTTTTTGTAAAATAAATCCAGTATATAGTTTTAGTGAACTAAATAAAGAAATAGATCTAGTAGAACGATTAGAATCTTTGATTAGGAAGAGGTCATCACTAGAATCTATTGATTGTGGTAATTGAAATGGTTTGAAATACCTGCTATTATCCATTTCATAAATTCATTCTCATATACCACGGTTTCTGTAAAAAGCCTCTAAATATTTTGTTGATGATCATGACATTGCATGAGTATCACCAGTAACACGTAATTTTTTATCATACTCATTATAAATATCATCAATCAGTTTTTTAGTAACAAGTCTTTTAAAACTACTAAATTTTGAAATATCAACACTTGTTACGGGAGTCTCATTTGCTTTACCTGATGCAGATTTTAATTCATAACCAGGATTAGCAACTAATTTTATTTTTAAATCTTTTGCAATTCAAGTAGGACCAGATTTTTTGACATCTTTACTTGTACCTGGAGCTCAAAATAATTCTTTTGCTTTTGTTGCTGTTACAAGAGCATCTCAGTTTTTTCAAACTTTATCACTTGCTCCCAATTGGAATTCATAATGATATCCCTTGAAACT
>JAAEOJ010000052.1 GCA_024244685.1 Mycoplasma sp. | reverse complement strand
AGTTTCGATACTTTTCTGGTACTAAAAATATGTTCACGTCGAAAAATCAAGGTGATATATATCAACATTGGAATGACTCCACAGTGGACAAATCCAAATTTTTATGAGACATTGTGAATTCGCCAAGTCATAATGAGCCCTCATACAACTTTCTACACTTTCACCATCTTTCGCAATAAGCGTTTATAAAACTGAATCAGTTTTGAGACACCCTGTATAGCTCAATTTGACACAGTTGAGGGCACAACCATTTCAGAGTTTAAATGAAGTGCTAAAAATGCTGTCTCCTACTCCTAATATAGGGGGTTGTTTGAGTTATAGTTGTCATTTTTGCTGAGAATTTAGAAGGTGCGAAATTTTAAACGCCGATGTAGTAAAAATCTGATTTCGAAGACTGCATATTCCTTATTTTCTCGACCAAATCGAAACAGAATCAGACACCCTAAAATTTGGCAATTTTTAGTTTTCGAATATTTCGGTTTTAATATCAAAAATGCAAAAATCTGAAATTCTGGGGTTGTGTATCTCCAGGGGTGTCTCAGATTGTTCTGTCTTCAACTTTTGAAAAGTCTCTCACAATATGCCATTATCTTCAATCAACTGTAATTTTCATAGTACCTGTTTTCAAAAATTGTTCGGATTGCCTTTCATTTTGTTGAAATATTATACTTGTGTGAGAGAACAATGAATAATTTAGCTGATATTCAAATCGCAATCAGGAACTGTGGCTTAGTCTAACACATGACACACAATAATTATCTTAAAATCTGAAGGTCAAAATCTAAATTTTGGGTAACAGGATAAAGAGCAATTATTCAATTCTCGAAAACCTCAGCCTGCCAGCTGTGCTATTTCTTGAAAACGATATGCATCATTAATCAGGATTTGCTTTCATTAGATGACTAATATGTAACCGAGGTTCATGGCGAAGATATAAAGGTAAAATTATTTTATAAATCTATAATAACCATTGATTTTGTTGCTCAATTTT
>JAAEOJ010000051.1 GCA_024244685.1 Mycoplasma sp. | reverse complement strand
ATTCTCAGCGTTACAACTTTTGACTATTTTCAGATTTTTGCCTTAAAGGATGCCGGGGGGTTCGGAAGTTTGTTGAAAATATCTAAACTAGTGATCCAAATGACAGACATACCTCTGGGAGTCGAATGCACCCATTTTTAGCCTCTGGGGACCATTATTAGCGAAGTTATGAGGAAAAACGTATGAAAAATGAGAGTGTGTGTGAATTTTTTCCTTTATATTTCCTCTTATAAATGGGACCCCCCCTTACCACTTTTTCAGTTATGATGTCCTAACTTTCGAAATATTTGAGTTCTGAAAAATTTGAAAACACCTCTGAAATCGTCTCCGCGGGCTGAGTCGTTTGCGCTATGTTTCGAAACGTGTCGTAAAGTATTTATATCGATTTATTTCGATTCAAGTTCAATTTCGGGAAATTTCACGATTTTGAGAAAGTCCTCACTTTCTCAGATCCAGTTATAAAAAGTAGCCCTTTTCGGTCACCGATCGAAAAAATTATCAAAATGTGCCTGAACATCATATTTTTATGATACAAACCCCTAAAACATGTTTAAACAAGTCTCTGAGGTGTACGAGACGTTTTTCTAATTTTCATGAAAATTTAAATACTATTTTTTTTCTTCTCCAGCAGAAATTAAATACGATATAACTCTTTTGTTTTTCAGCTTGTCATGTCATTATGTTTTTCGTTTTTTATAGACTAACTTGGTTCCGGCCGCCTCCCGTCCCTCTAGTGAGACAAAATATTTTTTCGCCTCCCCTCCCCTAGTTGATTTTGGGATAAT
>JAAEOJ010000050.1 GCA_024244685.1 Mycoplasma sp. | reverse complement strand
TGTTATAATTATGATGTTAGATAAAATATTTCATTGAATTATATAATTATATAAATAAATTAGAAATATAATATTTAGATGGAAGCCTCTCCTTGTATTCTATGTGACTTTGATTATGTGACCTTGTCTCTCCCCGAGTACCTTACTTGGAATGAGGTCAGAATGATATTTATTCTATGCACAAGATCATTCAACTCACAATCATCCTGCCAGAGGGTTCGACGGAACCAGCCCCGTCGACGCCGACGTCGAGAGGAAGCCTCCAATCGATACTGGTCGAATTTCTACAGTGTTGAACACGATGGGAACGATCTAACCCTCTAGCCTATTGTCCTATGGGCGAGAGGCTCCCAGACTGAAAACATTGCCATTAGGGTGCTCAAGTTGATGCCAGAAAGGGTAATGTGTGTGCTTGACATTTGATAGTGCAGGCTTGTAGATGTTGAATATACTTATGATATGCCTATAAATTACCTTTTAATGCATACTCAAGTATCATTTTCATGTTTATTAACTGCACATAAGAGGCATAGAGTGTATTCTATTAATATGGTGAAGTAAAATCACAATGTCCACTCTAAGATGGTTAATATTTTTAAAAAATCCCAAAATTATTCTCGGTATAGACTAAGGCACTTCTTTGCCTCAATCCTGATAGATTTTTCAAATCATAGCTTTATAAATAAGTAAATTAAAATATACAGATTTTACCCAACCACTTAGATTTTACCATTCTGAATTAGGTAAATATTGTTTAGAATACTGTGAAAAGTGGAACATTCTGGAAATGTCATTATAAGGGATGTATATAGAAAACCTTTAGGTATTGCATCATTAATTTGTATCAAGTGCTAAAGATCTCATGTTGTCTCGCACCTATGTTTTATAAAAAAACAATTCTGTTAAAATTAACAAATTATTTTAAATAAATTGTATCATTTAATAATACCTTTTGTTATATATTAATAAACAAAATATGGATTTATTTGTTTTGTTTCCCAATATATTTTGCACTTATTTTCATTTCTGCTAAAGAAACTTCAGACATGTAATTCACACTGGGAGGTCATAATCCCTACATTGTTAACTTTTTATCCTAGTACCACATTAAAAAAGCGGTATATGATATCGCTATTTGAGTTACATTATTCATGATTATTCATAAAGATCTAGTTAT
>JAAEOJ010000049.1 GCA_024244685.1 Mycoplasma sp. | reverse complement strand
TATTATTAGTAAATCCATTAATTATCTATCCATTAATTAACTACCTTACGACAACCATGCATAAAATAAGAGGGTAAAATTAATTCAATTAATTATAATAAGATTAATAATTAACATTAAATTAAATGCCATGTTCCTTTATTAGTGCTTTTTTCATGTATAGCCTTGTCAATACAATAATTCTAATTGCCTAAATTAAAATAGTAACAATCATAATAAATAATAAACCAAATTAATTCGACCTGGAATAACATCAAAAGTTGATATAAAATAGTTGATAACGAATAATTCTCGATTAACATTTCTATTACAATACCATATATAAAGGATATTTTACCAAGCTCAAATTTAAATCTCAGTTTCTCTATTCATAGTATTATTTTAACCAGAATAAATAATTGAATGACCGAAAACTTAAAGAAAAATAAAAGTTACTTATTAATTATCATTGCAATTCTAAACAAAAATATACTGTTCATAATATAATATAAATCCAATCTCTATTAAATAAAATAATGAATATAAAGGTAAATATAAAGGAAAATAATATTTTAATAAATACAAAATAAAAAGGATAAATTAATAATGGATAACATAAATAAAACCAGAAGAATGTCCAATTATTAGATACTATTTCAGCAGTATGAATATCACTTAAATAAAATATAATGATGAATTACAATAGAACACTCGATAATTTTATAATTACTCCAAAATTACGATTATAATACAAGGAATATTATTTGTCTGTTCTTGATTAATGCAAAAATTAAAGGGAAATTAATTAAAAACTCTTCAATTAATATCTTACTAAATAAAAGGGTAAAGAATATAATAGTATAAATTAATCCATTAGACATTAAAATACCAATAATTAATCCAACAATACTACTAGATAATAAGCAGTAAATAATTATCAGTTTATTGAATTCTTATCGATTAATATATAAAAAAGAATGTTACTAAATACTCCAATAAAGACATGTAAATTAAATAAATACATGATGAATAAATAGTAGATAATTAATTAATAGATAATAAATAGATAAATTAAAATAAGACCTAAAATAAGCTTAATCAAAACCAATTAAATAAAATTAAAACCATCAGTTAAAGAGAAAACCTAATTAACTATTCATTGTTCCTAAAATATACGATTAGCTGAAATAAAACCTATTAATTATTTAATCAAAACTAATCAATCACTAATAATTCCACCAAAACCATAAACTATTAAAAATAAAACTAATTGAGCTAATATTAATTTCTTATCAACTTTTTATCAATACTAAATACTTATCGATAATAAAATATTTACACTGAACATAATTAAAATAATATCTGTTGTGGTAATATAATTCTAGTTATGATAATGGTAATAATAATTAAGAATAATAAGGAAAATTAATTAGTAACTTTAGAAATATTTTGTCGTGATCCATTAATTATAAATCATATAAAGAGCACTTAGTTAATAAAGCAATAAATATAATTTACATTGAAGATCCTATTAATAAAGAACTAACTAAACATTCGGCCGCTGGCCGATTAATAAATAATTAAGCGCATGCGCTTAATAAAATAATAAAT
The DNA here is from genome assembly GCA_024244685.1 of Mycoplasma sp. GTDB lineage: Bacteria > Bacillota_I > Bacilli_A > Mycoplasmatales > Metamycoplasmataceae > Mycoplasma_K. The sequence goes on along the minus strand of JAAEOJ010000049.1, from coordinate 70 downwards.
AAGAACTAATAAGTTAAAGAGAAATTAATGAAAGACTTTATCCAGAACATAGAAATAACGGTAATAATTA
>JAAEOJ010000048.1 GCA_024244685.1 Mycoplasma sp. | reverse complement strand
TCATTATCTAAATCCATAACGGTTAATTCACCCTCAATGCCAAATTCATTTCTTTTTAAATCAAATTTTATAAATAAATTCAATTCTTTAACCGCATCATAAACAAGCTTATCAACTTGCTCAGGTGTATAATAATTATATTCAGAATAACTATTATAACCTCCCTTTTTTAAATCACTATTTTTTATCTTTTCAATAGCCTTATTAATCTTTTTATATACTTCCATCCTATATAAGTTTTAGTTTATTAATCCTACCTACAACAATGTATATAAGCCATACAAGTACAGGCTCATATACTAACAGTTATAGCGCATTAAAACGACACTATAACAACGTGTATAAATAATAGCATTACTCGCTTTCTGCACCTAATCTATTTTGGGCTTCTAATTCATCAGCAATGTTTCTTAATGCCATAATTAAATTTTCGTCAACGTGTCCATTTAAATCTGTAATACTTTCTGTAATTGAAGCATTGCCTCCCCAATCAGTTACTGTCATTTCTATAATGTTTGATGCTTTTACTGGGCTATGTCCAATATGTCTTATGCTTATTTCCATTTTTATAAATTTAATTATTAGGTTTCGTTTTCAATTCCGTAATACTACTATTCATACACAATACGTTGTACACGGTACTACTTTGGTACTTCCATTTTAGTTAAATCCAACTTATATCCATCAGTAGTTATCTTTGTGTTCCATCTTTTCTTTTGTAGTTTCTCTACCATTTTTCGGTATGCTACATCATTACTTTTTGCTATATCAGAAGCAGTGTCAATATCATCTATTATCTGCCATAGGTATTCAATTATCTGCTTTTCCATCTTATTAAGTATTTAAAGTTTTGTAATTCTAATTAAAAGTCAACAGGCGCATATACAATACGGTGATATTAATAAAGGGGCTAATTTTATAGCATTAAAGTTAGTGCCAGCCCCCACAAGCCACTCGGAACACTTCACCTATATAATACCCCTTTAGAAGTTAACCCATTCATTAAACTTTCGGGATGTACAAAGGCTTTCTTAATATTATATCTTTCAGCTAGTCTATTAATAGCATTGTTTAGCTTAATAGTTTGCTTAGCTTTGAACTCTTTAGCTTTTCTCCATGATTCTTTTAAACATTCTGACCAGCTCATAAAAGGATTAGATTTTAATAAGTAGTAAGCATGTGTAAATATCCTTCTACGGTTAAGCTTTAATGTTTCTTTTGTTTCGCTTATTTCTCTGTTGATGTTTGCTTGAATGGTCATAGTTTCTAGTTTTAAATTCTATGCTAATATAGGGTATTTTTTGTTTAGAATGAATATAAATTAACATATTAATTTATCATTCGTTCGTTCTGGTTGCGGCTACTATTCTTACACCAACGTTAGTGGCAATTAAAGTATAGGTCAACTTGCTGCTTCTCACTTTGTATTCCAATGTCGGTATAACTTACATTAGGTTTTTTATCTATGTCAGCTTTAAAGCAGCATGGTATATTTACCAAGTGTATTTCCGAATATCCGTGCAACATTTTTATACAGTCGCTTATTTTAGCGTGTGAGTGTACGCAAACAACCACCGCACTGTTATTCTTACCTTCAAATGTTAACTCTTCGGCTTTGTTCTTATATGTTTCTAGTCGTTTAATATTCCATTGTTTCCCCCGCATTTGTGGGTCTATGCTTTTTACATTCCACTTAGTTAAGCAAGCTATCAATGCTCCTGTGCGTGGGCTGTGTCCGTCACCTACTACATATACATCAACTTCATCTGTTCGGCTTACATATTTATCAATTATGTGATTTTGTATTGCCACAAATGCTCCCACACTCTCGGTTATCTCTTTAATATTCGGAAATACTTTCGCACTCATTAACAGCGGTGCGGTATTCATTTTAAAAAACCTATGTAAGTATCGGTTATCATAGGAATAACTGCCACTAACACTAGATAAATGCAATATTTCTTCTACTGCTAATTTAGGGGTACAATTATTAATAATCTTTTGTAATTCTTTTTCTACTTTACCCATAATATTTTTTAATTTAATCCGTTAAAAATCAGTCCATGCAATTACCCGTTAGGCTCAATTAAAAAAAAAAGATACCTAACACATAATATAAATAATAAAAGTTACTTAGTTCGTACCAATTTGATAGTTTCTAAATACTTATATTTTCTAATGTACATTTCATCACATTCTGTACATCCACAAAGTATTTCTTTCCAATCATTTTT
>JAAEOJ010000047.1 GCA_024244685.1 Mycoplasma sp. | reverse complement strand
TTTCAGTGAAAATTTCAGTCCTAGGGCAAAGGCTCCACTTCGCTTCGCAAGTTTAGGGAGTGTCAGTCAAGTTTTGGTTTGTCCCGCTATCGCGGAATGTTCGAACCCTAACCACTCCGCAATCAGTGGTAGACTTTATTTATTTCACGGTTTTTTAACTCATTTTCTTTCGAAAATGAGTCTTCAAATAATCCAAAAAAGTGAGATCGATTTTGACGCTGGAGCAGGATGCAGTCCCATTGATCAAAACCACACAAATTGAAACGCCTTCCGAAAAACTCGAAGGGGTAGAGTAATAGAGTGAAACATCAAGTTCACGGGTTTTCGAGTTTGAAGTCGAAATCGTCAGATCGAGCTCCAATTTTCACTGAACGCTCAGTACATACCAAAGATTGGAATAGGGAAATTTGAGTTCGATCCAACCAACCGTTCAGGAGAAAATCGATTCCGAGCACATTGGAGCGCAGTGAGCTTACGAGAGAGCACTCAGATCGAGCTCAAATTACATTATTCCAATTAACGGTACATAGTCCTCATTCAGTGAAAATTTCCGCTCGATCCGTCCAGCGGTTCATTGTGACGATCGACCCATCGATTCGAGCAATAATTCAGAATCGTCAGATTAAACCCAAATTTTTCCTATTCCAATCTTTTCATTTTCATTTTTCCTATTCATTTTTCAGAGAAAAATTAGGTCCTAGGACAAGGTTCCGCTTCGCATCGCAACTAATTTAGACTGTCACTCCCGCTATCGCGGATTGTTTGGTCCTAACGTAGACTTTATTTCGCGATTTTTCGCCCATTTTCTTTCGAAAATGAGCTTTCAAAAATAGGAAATAGACTTGAAAATCCATCGGATCAAATCTATTGGGAAACTGCTACGTGAAAGCTGCGGGTTGCTGCGGGTTCAAAACTCGTCTCAATTCGACAGCATCACCTCTTGAAACATCAAGTTCACGGGTTTTCGAGTTTGAAGTCGAAATCGTCAGATCGAGCTGAAATTTTCACTGAACGCTCAGTACATACCAAAGATTGGAATAGGGAAATTTGAGCTCGATCCAACCAACCGTTCAGGAGAAAATCGATTCCGAGCACCTTGGAGCGCAGCGAGCTTATGAGAGAGCACTCAGATCGAGCTCAAATTGCATTATTCCAATTAACGGTACATAGTCCTCATTCAGTGAAAATTTCAGCTCGATCCGTCCAGCGGTTCATTGTGACGATCGACCCCGTCGATTCGATCGATAATTCAGAATCGTCAGATTG
>JAAEOJ010000046.1 GCA_024244685.1 Mycoplasma sp. | reverse complement strand
GATGTTTCAGACTACTTTGTAATTTTCAAGCATTTTTCTATGGATTATTTGGCATCCTTTAAATGACCCAATTTGCATAGAAAATTCCTTAAATCATCATTACAATGTGTACTTCTTACCCCTTAAACCTTCTGAAAAAAATCATTGAAGTTCATGAGCTGTGTTTTCATTTAAGTGAATTTCTTTAAAATCCCTTGAAAATGCATGTTTTTCGTGAGTTTTTGAGTCATTTTCGAGATTTTCACTTTAATGGAAACATAGCTCATGAACCTTGATGATTTTTTTCAGAGGGTTTAAGGGGTAAGAAGTACACATTGTAATGATGATTTAAGGAGTTTTTAATGCAAATTGGGTCATTTAAAGGATGCCAAATAATCCATAGAAAAATGCTTGAAAATTACAAAGTAGTCTGAAACATCTATCTTGTCTATAAATATCCAATCCTGATATTCGGATAGGAGAATAGTGTTACAAAGTTTGCTAGAATCACAAAAAATAGCATTACAAAGTATCAAAAATAGGTTTAAATTACTTAATTAAAAATATCTAGAAAAGTATTTACATACGGCAATTTGGGCAAATTCAAATCACAGATTTTACTTTTAAGTATGTTTTCCATAAATAACAGACTCTCTACTTAGCTAATAAGACCAAAATAAGGTTTACAAAATTATATTACCCCCTAAAAAATAGATGTTTTACACACTTGCATATCAACTTGACACCTCAAAAGATTTCTTGGATCAGTATAATTGCCATGAAAAAAATACTATGAGTCAAATTTTGGTATGATGCATAGGCCATAAGTGGGGTTATATGAGTGACCTACCATGCCGAGGAAAATGATTTGATGTGAAAAGTATTTCATTAATCAATGAATAACTAACTTGCATATCAAGTTGATACGTAGTGTAATAAAGAGAAAATATGCTGCCTATTTTCATTGGAGTCATTTTCAGCTATTTTTTGGACACGCCATTCTCATCCCTGTTATTAGTATTAGTTTAGAAAATGCGTTAATCAAAATTGGTTTCAATGAAATATTCCAGAATTCATTCAGGACATTTATTTTTTATCTTATGATTGCATTGACCAAAAATTCAATGTAATGATCCACTGGATCATTAGACAAAATTTGTTATTC
>JAAEOJ010000045.1 GCA_024244685.1 Mycoplasma sp. | reverse complement strand
TACTTCGATCGCCTGCCGACCACCACGTGCATACTGATCGATGGTTATACTGTACTTCGATCGCCCACCGACCACCGGGTATGTACTGAGCGATGGTTATAATGTACTTCGATCGCCGGCCGACCAACATGTATGTACTGAGCGATGGTTATAATGTACTTCGATCGCCAGCCGATCACCATGTAGGTACTGAGCGATGGTTATAATGTACTTCGATCGCCCGCCGACCACCACGTGCGTACTGATCGATGGTTATATTGTACTTCGATCGCCGGCCGACCACCATGTATGTACTGAGCGATGGCTATATTGTACTTCGATCGCCCGCCGACCACCATGTATGTACTGAGCGATGGTTATAATGTATTTCGATCGCCCGCCGACCACCATTTATGTACTGAGCGACGGTTATAACATACTTCGATCGCCGGCCGAGCACGAAATAGGGACTGGGAGAGGGAGAGAGTGTACTTCGATGGTCCCCCGATCACTATATATAAAAGAAGCGAGGGTTATAATGTA
>JAAEOJ010000044.1 GCA_024244685.1 Mycoplasma sp. | reverse complement strand
TTGTTTCGCACTAACAAGCTGATTAATATAGCACACATCCCATGGAGATGTCATGCCCAGAGCAGCATGACGGTTTGGACCAACAATGTGCATACTGAAAGTGTGGCACTTTGGCATTGATATGGAGCTTACTTCAAAGCGATTGGTAACTACTCTTCAGCAGTAAACACAACCTGTGTCTCACAAGTTTTCACTGACCAAAAGTAGTGAAAACTAGCTACAATCAAAACATCAGCGCTCATTCTACAGTAAACAAAATGTTGTTTCGCACTAACAAGCTGATTAATATAGCACACATCCCATGGAGATGTCATGCCCAGAGCAGCATGACGGTTCGGACCAACTATGTGTTTTCATGATGCGTGGCCCTTTGAGATCGACACTCAGCTCCCACCCAAGGCACTTCCGATCTCTCTTCAGCAGAAAACATGACCTGTGTCTCACAAGTTTTCACTGAGCAAAAGTAGTGAAAACTAGCTACAATCAAAACATCAGTGCTCATTCTACAGTAAACAAAATGTTGTTTCGCACTAACAAGCTGATTAATATAGCACGCATCCCATGGAGATGTGCCCAGAGCAGCATGATGGTTCGACCAACAATGTGCATACTGAAAGTGTGGCACTTTGGCATTGATATGGAGCTTACTTCAAAGCGATTGGTAACAACTCTTTAGCAGAAAACACAATCTGTGTCTCACAAGTTTTCATTGAGCAAAAGTAGTGAAAACTAGCTACAATCAAAACATCTGTGCTCATTCTATAGTAAACAAATAATATAGCACGCATCCCATGGAGATGTGCCCAGAGCAGCATGA
>JAAEOJ010000043.1 GCA_024244685.1 Mycoplasma sp. | reverse complement strand
TATCAAGTTAAAGGTTAAAACCCTGCAATTTCATTGCAGTTACTTTAGTTTCTATAAATGTTCTAGTTTTGTAGAATGGCAGAATACCGGAGGAATTCTCATTCAACAAGTAGTTTGAGTTGTCATATTGTGTGGGCAACGAAGTATCGTTATCATGTATTGAAAGGTGATTTGCAGACTCGGTGTCGGGATTTGCTAATTCAGATATGTGATTCGGAGAATGTTCATATACTAAAAGGAGTAGTGAGTAAAGATCATGTACATATGCATATTGAATATCCTCCATCCTTGAGCATAAGTGTGCTGGTGAAGAAATTGAAAGGTCGTTCTTCTCGACTACTTCAAAATGAATTTCCAGAGTTGGGTAAGAAATATTGGGGACGCCATTTCTGGGCAGTTGGCTATGGCGTATGGAGCACTGGGAATATAACAGACGAAATGTTTCAGGAATATCTTGAACATCACAAGGAAAAGTCCAATTCAGAGAAAGGAAACTGGATATTAGAATAGCCATAAAGAATTTCATTCTTTCTTTTTTTTGAAAACTATGGATTTTTAATCCATAGTGGTTTATTTTATTTAGTAATAATTTATCAAATATTCATGGAACTAGTTTAGGAAGGGGCGTACTTTTTACTTTGGGTATTACTTTTGTATTTTTTCAACTATTATTAATATACCTTAAGATTGAATATGCTGTAAAATTTGATTTCACTCAAACAGCCGTTGTAGATACATTTAAAATTTTCTTTCAATTCCTTAATATTACGAATTGGGATTATAAACCATTTGGAATAGAAGATAATGGTATTGTGTATATAATTCTTTTTATTGGTAGAATATTTATTGGTTATGGTTATTACCAAACAATTCAGGCTTTTAGAAAATATGGTAAAAACTAAGGAAAATTGGCTATTAATAAAATGTAATTGCTAATGAAAGATAATGGAATAGATAGACTGAGGATGATTAATTAAAACTACTGGCAACACGCGCTCATAAATAATTGCCGTTTAGTAGGTTATTCAAAGGTTGTAGCCCGCATTTAGTTCGGTGTAACTGGACAGGAAAGCAACCCGAATTCGGCAACTATTCATAGCACCATACGTTGTGCAAAATTTAGTGCTTAGATGATTGAAACTTTATATAAAAAAATTATGATTCGTATTTTGTCAATTGTTATAATATTAGGATTAACCCACATTGCAGCTTTTAATTTGCAACTTTCTGATTTTAAGAAGAATCAATTTTTAAAATTTCTGCAGGTAGTACTACAGATTTTTTTCGGTAGAATGGGACATATTTGTAATT
>JAAEOJ010000042.1 GCA_024244685.1 Mycoplasma sp. | reverse complement strand
GTTTATCAGGGGTTGATAGGCGGTGAAGCCCTCTAGCCCTATCAGTAGCTCTACCTCTATAAGACTCATAACCGAGGCTGCACCTAAATGCATTTCGGGGAGTACGAGCTATTTCCCGGTTTGATTGGCCTTTCACCCCTACCCACAGTTCATCTGAACACTTTTCAACGTATATCAGTTCGGACCTCCACCCCGTATTACCGGGGCTTCATCCTGACCATGGGTAGATCACCGGGTTTCGCGTCTACCCCACCTAACTTGTTCGCCCTGTTCAGACTCGCTTTCGCTTGGGCTTCGCACCTGAAGTGCTTAACCTCGCTAGATAGGGTAACTCGTAGGCTCATTATGCAAAAGGCACGCTGTCATCCGCCCGAAGGCAGACTCCAACCGTTTGTAAGCGTATGGTTTCAGGTACTATTTCACTCCCCTGTTCGGGGTACTTTTCACCTTTCCCTCACGGTACTGGTTCACTATCGGTCTCTCAGGAGTATTTAGCCTTACCGGATGGTCCCGGCTGATTCAAACAGGATTTCTCGTGTCCCGCCTTACTCAGGATACTACTAGATTTTACTTGCTTTCGTGTACGGGGCTGTCACCCTATATTGCCACTCTTTCCAAAGTGTTCCACTTCACGCATAATCTCATATCGTAGTCCTACAACCCCATAAATGCCGAAACAGTTATGGTTTGGGCTAATCCCCGTTCGCTCGCCACTACTTGGGGAATCACTTTTGTTTTCTTCTCCTCCGGTTACTTAGATGTTTCAGTTCACCGGGTTTGCCTCCGACATAGTCGGATGTTATACCTTCAGTATAACGGGTTGCCCCATTAGGATATTCGCGGATC
>JAAEOJ010000041.1 GCA_024244685.1 Mycoplasma sp. | reverse complement strand
TAAATTTTTAATAACCTTTGAAAAGACTGATTAGTAGCTACTGTATCGCTCGCTAGTAGATTTTTAATCCCTTTGGTTGCGTCGATATTCAACGCTGCGAATTGCGTCTGCTATTCCTCATTAAAGAGGGGCTTACGGTGAAAAATCATCGATTGATATTTTTTAGTTTCAAATAATATATTCAACCCCCACGTAAAATGTTATTTAAACTTTTTCATGTTAAAAGAAATGAAACTTTAATTTTTGAAAAAAAAGTCAGCGGTCCCCGTAAAAACAAAAAAACGTGCATTAAACAATTTTTTTGTCACTAAAAATTGTTTAAACGCTCAAAATTTTACGTGGGGTTTGAATATATTATTTGAAACTATAAAAAATATCAATCGATGGTTTTTCACCGAAGCCCCTCTAACGGTCAGTAAAGAGCATGGCGGTAGATTTCCAAAAAAATCGACGCAATTCGCTGCGTCAAAAATGGCCGGAATCCGTTGCGAATGGCGTTGAAAAGTGACTCGAAGGGTTATAAACCAGTTTTTTGGCCTGGTACAATTAGGTGGACGCCGAATAAGATGTTGGTCAATGAAAGGATAGTATTCAGTCACAACTATTTTTTAAACAATGTTTTATTTATAAC
>JAAEOJ010000040.1 GCA_024244685.1 Mycoplasma sp. | reverse complement strand
TGTATTTTCCTTGACAATTTCCATTCTCAACATAAAGTTTCCTCTAGAGAGAGAATATGATAAAATGTTCAAATTCTCCAAACTAGTGTACACGATACATTTGACAGCAACAGTTTCGCTATTTTTTGTGCAGTGCATACTGGTGTGAAGCATATAGCATTTACATGTTTATAATAAAAATTATGAGGAATTGACTAGTAGGTTCATCCACAATTATGACTCAAAAAGTGTGGAAACTGTATTTTCCTTGAAAATTTCCATTCTCAACATAAAATTTCCTATAGAGAGAGAATATGATAAAATGTTCAAATTCTCCAAACTAGTGTACACGATACATTTGACAGCAACAGTTTCGCTCTTTTTTGTACAGTACATACTGGTGTGAAGCATATAGCATTTACATGTTTATAATAAAAATTAGGATGAATTGACTAGTATGTTCATCCACAATTATGACTCAAAAAGTGTGGAAACTGTATTTTCCTTGGAAATTTCCATTCTCAACATAAAATTTCCTAT
>JAAEOJ010000039.1 GCA_024244685.1 Mycoplasma sp. | reverse complement strand
TCTGGGAATGATTTTACAAACTTTGGGCAAGACATAGCAAACTCTGGGAAAGATTTTACAAACTTTGGGCTAGACATTGCAAACTCTGGGAAAGGTTTTACAAACTTTGGGCAAGACATTGCAAACTCTGGGAAGGATTTTACAAACTTTGGGCAAGACATTGCAAACTCTGGGAAAGATTTTACAAACTTTGGGCTAGACATTGCTAACTCTGGGGAAGATTTTGCAAACTTTGGGCTAGACATTTAATAAAACCCCAGACTTTTCAGATGGGTACTGGATTTTTCAAAAAAGCTTTGGGACATGAACATAGAATCAGGGGCATGCAAAGATTTTGTAAACTTTGGGCAAGACATTGCAAACTCTGGGAAAGATTTTGTAAACTTTGGGCAAGGCATTGCAAACTCTGGGAAAGATTTTGAAAATGTTGGGCAAGACATTGCAAACTCTGGGAAAGATTTTGTAAACTTTCGGCAAGACATTGCAAACTCTGTGAAAGATTTTGAAAATGTTGGGCAAGACGTTGCAAACTCTGGGAAAGATTTTGTAAACTTTGGGCAAGACATTGCAAACTCTGGGAAAGATTTTGT
>JAAEOJ010000038.1 GCA_024244685.1 Mycoplasma sp. | reverse complement strand
CTCCGAGGATATTCTTTGTTTGCCTGAAACTGTGATGGTATTGAATGAGAACGGTTATACAGATTGTCAAAGAACAGCAAAAATATGATAATATATTGTTTTATAAGAAAAATATCTTTAACACGAATTACCAGAGAGCCAGAAAAAGCAGACGACTGGGTGTGGATTGTCGATCACACAATTCAGATCGGAGCGGAAAAATGTTTTGTGATTCTCGGAATCCGTATTTCACATCTTCCCTGTCCTGAGAGATGTGTCAGTCACGAAGATATTGAACCGATCGATATCATTCCGGTAAGGAAGTCGGACGGAAAAATTGTATGGAAGCATCTCGAAAATGCTGTAGAAAAAACAGGGGTGCCGAGAGCGATTCTCGGAGATCACGGGTCGGATATAAAGGCAGGGGTCGTAAAATTCTGCCGGAACCACTCTGGGACAGTATATCTGTATGATATTAAACATAAAACCGCCTCCGTACTGAAGCACGAACTCGAAAACGACGAAGCATGGCAGAAATTCGTTCAGTCTGCTGCACAGACAAAGCTGAAACTTCAGCAGACATCCCTGGCTCCTCTGTCACCTCCGGCTCAGAGGTCGAAGTCACGATATATGAATGCGGGCAGACTTGTCGGATGGGGACGTAATATACTGAATTTTTTTGACAGAGACGACTGTAAGGAAATATGTGACGAGTTCGGATGGGATCGGAATCGGATTGACGAAACCCTGGGACGGACGCTCAGCCTGCGCGATCAGATTGACGAGTGGGAAGAAGTTGTTCGGATTGTTGAAACAACTGAAAGTTTTGTGAGAAAGAACGGACTGTATAACGGTTGCTGCCGGGAGCTTAAGGAACACCTGCCTGCCCGTACAGAAACAGAACGTGCAGAAAAAGTCCGTAACGAACTTGTCAGTTTTGTAGCGGAAGAGGAACTGAAAGTCGGATCATACGAACGGCTCCCGGGAAGCAGTGAGGTAATCGAATCGGTTTTCGGAAAATTCAAACGAATCG
>JAAEOJ010000037.1 GCA_024244685.1 Mycoplasma sp. | reverse complement strand
AAGTGGTATATGGCAGTTGCTTACTCCCGAATCAATTCTTTGCCATCGCACAAGTTCAATTAAACATTCTTCAGATGTTACCATTTGTATATATTCACTGTCTATGCAAACTTTATACGCTTTTTTGGTGCTTAATATTTTTTCATAGATAGTATTTCCTTTATTCGTGTATCCGTTTTGCAAAGTTATATTCCCATTCCTCCACGTGCTATTGTTTACACGTTTAAAACCATTTTTCTCTACTATTTCGTTTGTTAAATCCATCGCTCGTTATTGTTTAAGGTTTATCTCTCGCTTTATCTTTAGTGAGTATTTTAGCAGCAACCGTCAATATACCACAAGACCGTTGTGCACAATAAAAATTATTGCCCCACGCACCCTAAATTTGGAGTATAAGTTCCATATTTAGCATTTACAGCCTTTTGGTCTAAGTCGTTAAATGGGTTTTCTGTCTCTTGGTCAATCTCTGGCAGTTTACAGTATGCAACTACATTTAGAGTGTTGCCAGTATTATCATGTTTCCACCCCTCCCCATCGCACGAGTTTTCGTAATCATTTGGGTTATCAAAATAAGCCATTCCGTATTGGCAGTACCAACCACCCCAACTCGGTTCTAAATATTTAACCAATACTGTTCCTTCTGGAGCATCTTCGTTTTTCATGTTTTTTGTACTAATAAATTCCATCGCTCAATAATTTTAAAAGATGCACAACAACAAATAAAGCAAATAGCCCGTTGAACACCTGTATTTCATAGCCACTTTTTAGGCGGGCTACATTGCCTTATTTTTGAACGTTAGCGGTCATTTAAAAATATTCCATTATATCTTTAACCACTTCTTCATAGTCAACTTCCCTAAGTTTCATTTCCTTTTCATCTGTATGTTTATACAAAATTCCAGTTAGGATCTTTTCATTTTCTTCATTAGTATCTGAGCAAAAACGACCGCTAACAATACCTATACGTAATTGCTCTTTTAGTCTTTTTACTTCTGCTGTTAATTCAACTTCTTTGGTTGTCATTATATTTTGTTTTAAATTATTAATATCGCAACTACGCATAGCCAAACCATTATAGCCAATTAACCACCACCCCAAACATAGAAGCCTTCCGAGTTGTCTATTGCTTTAGGCTCGCTTGCTAAATCGCTCTGTAATGTTTTAGATGTATAACCATCTTCTTTTTGGCATTTATCAAGTATTACTTTTCTTGCTTCTTCAACATTTTCAGCCAAAGCAAACATTACTCCGCTTGTGTAGTCTTCTAATACATCTTCCCATACAAATAATTTTAAGTTTTTCATTTTTCGTTTATTTAAATAACTGGCTATAACAACGTGTATAGTTAAAAAGCCAATTATAAGGTTAGTAATTAATTCAAAGTTGGTTGCTATGGCTTTCAAACCATACCTAACACGTTAGTCACAATACACAAAAAGCTTCTCGGTATCAATTTTACCTTTCTGCTTACTAAGTGTAGTAGCAAGTGTTTAGCTATCCTATTTTTACTTCCCATATATTTCATAATTCTATTTATTTAAATTCGTTAATAGTACTGTGGCTAACAATGTTTAAAATGCATTAAAACGTTCACTTCGTTTTGCTAACATTATGTAAACCCAATAATTTTAACTTAGCTTGGTGGTAATCTTCAAGCATTTTGCAAATTGCATCTTTTCCGTAAAGTCTATAACCATCTATTTGGTAACTCAATAATGCTTGCGTTCCTAATTGTCTTTCTATTTTATTATAATATTCTTCTGCGTTCATTTGTCTTTATTTAATCGTTAAATTTTCTAACCATACCCAAACCGTTTGCAAACAAGTGCGACATTATGTGCTTCTTGTTAAAACCGTTATAGGGCATTTAAAAAAGCTTTCCACTTTTTATTAATTTCTTTATCCCTAAAACCATTTGTATTTATTATTTCTTCTATTGTATAATCACAGAAATCACGAAGTACAATTTCTTGCGCTGCATAATCAATTTTCATAATTTGAGATACTCCATCTTCACCGAAATCTATTTCCTTAAATGGATATTGAGCAAGAAATTTTAGTATCTCTGTTTTTTGTTGATGTGTATATTTCATAATTTAGTATTTAATTAACAGTGCATAATAACACCTATAAATCATTTCTTTCCTCAACGCTTCATAGCCAAGCTGCTATAAAACATTACTGCTCGGTGCAATAAAGTTAACATGTTCTGTCCTTTCGCAAAACCATTTAATTTCATTTGCTAGTTTTTCTAATTCTCTTTTTGTTAATAAAAATGCTGAACCTTGCGTTAGTGCTTCGTTTATAGCTTTTAATATGCTTTCTTTTAAACCATCAGATACTGCATTACATTCATAGTTTACAAATCTATGGTATATTTCTTCTGCTTCTGTCATTTTATTAAATTTTAGTAATTATTAAATCGGGCAAAAACTACCCAACACAAACCATTATGGGCAATTAGCTTTACTTAATTCAAATTCAATGTCATTATTAAACCCATCTAACCACTCTTTTTCAAATTCAATACCATAAGAATATCTTAATCTATCTGTAGTCTTTGATAGCTCCAACATAATATCTCTAGTTGTATTCTTATCGTCTAGCTTTAGTCTTAGTGACGCTTGTATTATCTTAATCATAATTTCTAGCTTTTACTCTAATGCAATTTACATTTAATATTTGGTACACACAATAGTAAAGCTTATTTATAGTGCGTCTAAATAGTGGCTATTTTGTTGTTATTTTTACTTTCATAGTTTTATTATTTATAGTTAAGTCTTGAGTATAATCTTATAATGAATCCAAGAAAAGACCACTTATGATTATTTTGATTCAAATCTAATAGCATTTTAGCCTGCTTTAGCCTAGCTATTTCTTTATTTTTAGATTTTATTAATTCATCTATATAGGAAGCATCATTGCTTATAAATAGACATTTTTTTAATATTCTTTCATACTCTTCTTTGTATTTTTTATCTGTTTCCTTTAGGTTATTTACTGTCTTTATACTATGTAATACCGTGGCGTGTTCTTTGCATCCTATTGCTAACCCTATACTAGCCAAAGATAAGTTGGTTAATTCAGAAGTAATTTGTTGGGCTATTTGTCTTACTGAAACTATTTCTCTTTCCCTAGTCTTTGAATAGATTATTCCGGGGGCTAATCCAAATTCATATTCAACTAAATCGGCTATTCTTTTAGCTTTGCTTAAATCGTATTCTTTCATAGTTTCTATTTTATATATTCAAGGTAAAAATCTTTAAAGTACTTATGATCTGGATAGGGCAAATCAATTCTCAAGTTAACAAGGCAAAAGTCTTTTATATGATTCATGTACATAGAAAATTCTGCACTGTCTTTTGTTGATGTTGTTTTTATCTTAGTTATTATTTCGCCAAATATCTCTACGCCCTCAGTGCCTAAATACTTTAGTTTAAAATATTCGTGTAGGTCGTATTTGTCGCTTCCTGTTTCATTTTCTATACATGTTAGCCAAAGCCAATACAAAGCATTTGCAGAGATACTACGTTTACATTTTAACTCTTTCAGCTCAATAGTGGCATCTAAGTCTAATAGCTTCTTAAATCGGGTTATAGCAAATTTCCTTTTAAAGGAGTTCTTAAGGTTATATTTCATTTTGTAAATAGATTAATTAGACGGCTCATAATTAATGTTTGGTTTGTCGCTCGTTTCAATATTCTACTAGGCTTGCTCACAAACCATATATCTGAGCGGTGTATGCAATTGTGTTCACTTCGGTTCTCTTATAAAAACTTGTTCACCACATTTAAAGCATTTACCACTAGAACCAGTAGAGTGCAATCCATCGCACAACTGTTCGGCTTCGCCCATACAACACTGTATAACATTAATAGCTTCATACAGTTTTTCTATACCAAATATTTCAATAGGCTTGTTTCCGTTTTTATCCATTTTATAGCTTTCTAAAGCAAGTAAATGCTCTTTTGCCAGCTTTGTAAATTGTTCTTTGCTTATATTCATAATTCTGTTTTTAATTAACGCTACTAATGTTATACTTTCGTT
>JAAEOJ010000036.1 GCA_024244685.1 Mycoplasma sp. | reverse complement strand
ATAACTGTACTATTTAGACCTACGAGAAACAAAGTTTAATAATTATTGGAAATTTGCGCAGGGGTTTGCCTGTACTATGATTTTGGCACACTGAAAACAAAGATTGAAAATTTCTTTTAGCCTACGAAAAAACAGAGAATAAAATTTGTTGGAATTAGAGTGCAGCGATTTGCCCATACTGTACGATTTTGGTACACTGAAAACAAAGCTTGAAAGTTTGTTAGAAAGCATAACTGTACTATTTAGACCTACGAGAAACAAAGTTTAATAATTATTGGAAATTTGAGCAGCGATTTGCCCATACTGTACGATTTTGGCACACTGAAAACAAACTAGAAAATTTGTTAGAAAGCATAACTGTACTATTTAGACCTACGAGAAACAAAGTTTAATAACTATTGGAAATTTGAGCAGCGATTTGCCCATAGTGTACGATTTTGGTACACTGAAAACAAAGCTTGAAAATTTGTTAGAAAACATATAACTGTACTATTATGACCTACGAGAAACAAAGTTTAATAATTATTGGAAATTTGAGCAGGGGTTTGCCCATACTGTGTGATTTTGGCACACTGAAAACAAAGATTGAAAATTTGTTTTTGGCCTATGAAAGAACAGAGTAAAATTTGTTGAAATTAGCGCAGCGATTTGGCCATGCTGTACGATTTTGGCACTCTGAAAACAAATCTAGAAAATTCATTAGAAAGCATAACTGCACTATTTAGACCTACGAGAAACAAAGTTTAATAATTATTGGAAATTTGAGCAGCGATTTGCCCATAGTGTACAATTTTGGTACACTGAAAAGAAAGCTTGAAAATTTGTTAGAAAGCATATAACTGTACTATTTAGACCTACGAGAAACAAAGTT
>JAAEOJ010000035.1 GCA_024244685.1 Mycoplasma sp. | reverse complement strand
TTATACTTTGTGACATATATGATGGTTTGCAATAGCCAACGCCTAGCATCTAAAATGTGGACTTTCAGTACAGAAGGGGTTTTTATTCTAATTCTGTACATTTTATATCGAATACTTTAATTGTACTCAAAGTTGTACTGAAATTCCACTTTTTAGATGCTATAGTCAATTGTAGGGAAGAGTAGTTATATGTATATGCGCAGGAATAATTGGATGTGGCATTCCAAAAGAGTTGTACTGAAAGTCTTGTACTGAAATTATTTGACTTTCAGTGCAGGACTGGATTTTTCTCCCTTCCAGTCCCTTTATACTTTGTGACATATATGATGGTTTGCAATAGCCAACGCCTAGCATCTAAAATGTGGACTTTCAGTACAGAAGGGGTTTTTATTCTAATTCTGTACATTTTATTTCGAAAACTTTAATTGTACTCTAAATCGTACTTTAATTCCATTTTTAATACGCTATAGTCAATTGTAGGAGAGACTGTGAGTAGTGTATAATGGATGGATGTTCAGGTATGGCCTTTGGAAAAGAGTTGTACTCTAATTCTGTACTCTATTCAAATAATTAGAGTACAGAACCTGGCTTTATCCATCCGTAATCCTCTTAATCCTGTTGTGACATATATGATGGTTTGCAATAGCCAGTGTATAGTGTATTAAAAGTACAATTAAAGTACAGAAGGGGTTTTTATTCTAATTCTGTACATTTTATTTCGAAAACTTTACTCTAAATCGTACTTTAATTCCATTTTTAATACGCTGTAGTCAATGTAGGAGGTACTGTGAGATAGGTATAACGGAT
>JAAEOJ010000034.1 GCA_024244685.1 Mycoplasma sp. | reverse complement strand
CGAGTGTGTGACATAAACGTTTCAATGAGTAATAAATTTGCGAGATTAATTTACGTACGTACGAAAGATGCATCGGTTGCATGCGGCCCCGAAAATGTACATTCGTTAAAATGCGTTAGTTTCCAGAGCGAATTTCTGATAGTATATTTAGTAAAGGGGGCGAGTGTGTGACATAAACGTTTCAATGAGTAATAAATTTGCGAGATTAATTTATGTACGTACGAAAGATGCTTCGGTTGCATGTACTCCTCCCCCTTATATATCATAATATAGGTCCAGAAAAATTGCACCCCTCCCCCTTATATGTTATAACATAAAGTCACAGAAAATTGCACCCCTCACCCTTATATGTTATAATAGAAGGTCAAAAAAATGTACCCCTCCCCGCTATATGTTATAATATAGTGACAAAAAATTGTATGTTATAATATACATCCACAAAAAATGCACACACTCTCCCTTATATATTATAATATAGCGTCACAGAAGGTGAAGGGTCAACGTTTTGTGACGCGATATTATAACGTATAAGGGAGAGTGTCTGTATTTTTTTGTGAAGCTATATTATAACATATAAGGGGATGTGTTCAAAGATTTGTTTGGATGTATATTATAACATATGAAGGGGGGAGGTGTAATTTTTTGTGGCGCTATATTATAACATAAAAGGCGGACGGGGGAGGGCTAATTTTTTGTGAAGCTATATTATAATATATAAGGGGGAGGGGGAGTGGTAATTTTTTGTAAAGCTATATTATAAGATATAAAGGGGAGGGAGTGTGCATTTTTTGTGAAGCTATATTATAACATAAAAGGCGGAGGGGGGAGGTGTAATTTATTGTGCAGCTATATTATAATATATAAGGGTGAGGGGGGCTGTATTTTTTTGTAAAGATATATTATAACATAAAAGACGGAGGGGGAGGGGTAATTTTTTGTGAAGCTATATTATAATATATAAGGGGAGGTGGAGGGGTAATTGTTTGCAAAGCTATATTATAACATATAAGGGG
>JAAEOJ010000033.1 GCA_024244685.1 Mycoplasma sp. | reverse complement strand
TCCCGGACACCTGGGCAACCCGGATCCCGACTGCGAATTCGTCGAAAACCCATTCCGTCCACTCCAGTTGACTTCAAAATGGCTGGGGCGATTCATTTGCCAGCGGACCGGACGTCAGCTGGTATCAATTCCATGAAAACAGACTCTCGAATATTTTGCAACGTTCAAATTCGACCTTTGGACCTACCTCAGAGAAGAGAGACTTCATTGCGCTTTCTAGTCGACTCCGGAGCGGAAGTTTTGGCACTTTCCGCGCAAGACTACGTCAATTCGGTGAAGAAACTGACAAAACTTTCGCCGACGAAAATCCAGCTCTACAACTTCGACAATTCAAAATTGAAGAAGCCGAAAGGACAAGTCAACCTTCGAATTTCCGTTGGGGGAGAATGGATCAATGGGAATTTTCAAGTTTTGTCCTCATCATGTCAATCAGTATTGGGCGCTCTGGAACTCAAGGCACTCAAACTCCTCATCGATATGGGAACCGGAACTCTAACTCCGTCGACGCCGATTCCG
>JAAEOJ010000032.1 GCA_024244685.1 Mycoplasma sp. | reverse complement strand
GGAGGTTTATCCTATGCGCATCGTATGCGCCGTACCGCTGGTTGTCCCAAACTTTAGTTAAAGCCCTAATTTAGATGTCATGCAACACAAATCGCATGTAGGGCACCACCCTAATTTTGCCAGCCAAATTTCAATAATATTTTTGTACCCTATTGGCCGCTGAATCTTGAATACATCATTTTTGTACAATAATTATTATTATAGGTCGGCGTTTCTGGAGCATTTTTTTTTCATGATCAAAGAAAAGCCAAGAAAACCTCCCTGCAGTAAGGTCCCAAACCCGCGATCGCTCCACCGATTTGGCCGATAATTGGGAATCGTCAGATCGAGCTCAAATAGTCCGGTTCATAACCCACGCATGCACCGAACGTTCAGTGAAAATTTCAGCTCGATCCGTCCAGCCGTTGACTGTGGCGATCGTTCCACCGATTCGGCCGATAATTCGGAATGTCGAATCGAGCTCAAATTACTGCGTTTCGAATGTGGGAGGTCTCGCTTCGCGCTGCGCAGGGAGGTTTAATAACGTCAAATATTTTTGGGTCCCTTGGGCATGCCGCAGGCGAAATTTTTTCGAGTTTTAAGCTTGCAGAAGTTACTTGTAATTTATATAAGAATATATGTACATTATTGCTTAAATCTTT
>JAAEOJ010000031.1 GCA_024244685.1 Mycoplasma sp. | reverse complement strand
GTGGAATCGAATCACGTTCTGAAGATCTGCATCTGTTGACGTCGCTTCGATGAAATCCGCAATCGGAATTCCTGAAATTGAACAGAAGATGACTTGAGAGTCTTCATTGTCGAGAGCATATCTTCCTTTGTTGGTGGAAGGAGCGTTTTCTTCGTCAAAATGGATACGAGACAAGAAGTCGGCGACTTTGTTGTCCGTTCCTTTCACATGTCTGCAGTCAAAGTCGTACATGTGCAGTTTTTCAGTCCAGCGCTGAATCCGTTGAGATGCGCGCGACGAGAATCTAGAGAGGAGAACAGTCAGACTTGACTGATCAGATTCGACGATAAAGTAATGCCCAAGCAGATATTTCGAAAACTGCTTGTCTATCGCCCAAACAGCGGCTAGAGCTTCTTTTTCCGGAGTGGAATAATTTCGCTCTGCCTGAGAGAGAGTTCTTGCTGCATAGGTCACTGGACATTCTTTTCCATCCTTGATCAGGATCAGTTCTGCTCCTAGTCCATAATCAGAGGCATCCGTTCGTAGAAGAATCAGAAACGTAGGATCAAAAGGCATCAATTCGATAGCGTTGACAATCTTGGCTTTTAGAACATCGAAAGCGGTCTGACATTCGGCCGTCCAGTCGAAAGGGACTCCTTTCCTCGTGAGGTTGGTCATGGGCTCTGCGACGTGAGAGAAGGAAGACACGTGCATGCGTTGACAAGCCCCAAGAAAACTTTTCACTCCAGTCATGTTAGTCGGAACTGGAAATTTCGAAATAGCTTCCGTTTTCTTAGGGTCGATGGAAATTTGCAATCCTGCTGGTCCTCTGGCATGTAAGATGGATCCAAGCATAGGAAGAGTGGTTTTGCAAATTAGGACTTTCTTTTTGTTCAGGCGGAACCCAGCTTGTTCTAGGCGAGAACAAACAGCAAGAAGATTCCGATCGTGTTCTGCTTTTGTCCTTCCATGTATCAAAATGTTGTCAATGTAACTGTCAACTCCATCTAATCCTTGGAGTGTCTGCTCCACAGCTCTGCAAAAGATGGCTCCAGAGTCGATCATCCCCATAGGAAGACGAGTGAACTGTAAAAGTCCATGACTAGGAGTAATAAAAGTGGTCAAAGGTC
>JAAEOJ010000030.1 GCA_024244685.1 Mycoplasma sp. | reverse complement strand
TCCGCAGAACATATAAGGAAGTAAACTATTATTTTCGTGATACTCAAACACGGAAACTTATTATAACATATGTTTTTATTGACCATTCAGACACGCAGAACCACGTACACAAAAAATCAAATTAAAATATATAAAAAATTACGAATAATTAGTTATTTTTGTCTCAAGTGTCCTGAGACGATATTTTGCAAAAATATGGTGTCCAGAGACCATATTTTTGTTAAAAGTAAAACAAAATTTAGTTTCGAACTGCTTTTACATGATATATTCTAGAAGATACATACTTAACGAACTCCCACGCAAAAAACTGCACATAATTATGATAATTTTTTGAAAAATCCTATTGTTTTGCACCATTCAACCTTCAAAACCGAGTTGTGCGGACACCAGATTAATATATGACATCCTGAGAGTCGACCGTGAATTTATATGATCGTTTTGGACCTTCTAGTATTTTTTCCCGGAGAGAACTCGATCTTGCGAATTAGAAAATGTATACTTTGTTCATGTTTATCTTTAAGAGTGCAAAGTTACAGCTTCTACAAGGAACTACTTTGCGGACACCAGAGAAAATCACGTTTTTAAGGACACCAAAAAGTTCAGAATTTTTTTTGGGATATAAAATATTTTTTGACACAGCACATATCGACCTAACTAGGGTAAACAGTGTGCGTAGAATCTACTGGACGCAACAGATGTGAAAAATCTCTACAATTTGCAAAGTTATATAGCATTAAAAAATTGGTGTCCGCACTTTATTGGTCCTAG
>JAAEOJ010000029.1 GCA_024244685.1 Mycoplasma sp. | reverse complement strand
AGTAAATACACGTTTTAATTGAGGTCTTATTTTATTGTTGATTAGCTTGGTTGAAGGTAATGGTTTTCTAAGATATTTAAAGAAAAATAAAAAGTTCTCTGTCTTGAATACTTGTTTAACGAAGTTTAAAAAATAATCGTTACTTTTGTAGTTTCTTTCGGCCCATGCGGTTATGTATTCCGATGTATCCTGTAGTTCTGATTTGGTAAAATACAATAGCTGTTGCTCTTGTGTCGATGCCTCAGTAATTGCGTTTTTATTATACCCTTTTTCTATAAATTCCTTGCTCATTTACTAGTATTGAACTATTAAGCATTCTTTTTGCTTTAATTGAACAAAGTTACAAATATTATTTAGAATTATTACAAATAATAATTTTTATCTTTTTTTAGCAGTAAATACCCTCTTTCTTCTCAGTGAATATTCATAATAAATAAAGTATCCCCCAGCTTCATTTAGATGATCGAACCCACTTGACTTGTCTGGTATTCCATTTTTATCATATGCCTGTCTTTCTAGCGATTCTGTATATTCAGGGCACTTAGTTGTATTTACCTTATATCCTACTTTCCCATTGCCATCACTAAACATTCTATTCATATTTTTTATACGGTCAGCAACTGGGGGATTAGACAATTTAGCTTTTACGATGTATTTATATTCTTTTATTATTTCAATATCTGTTTTAGACGCATTTGTATTTCTGTTTTTTCCGCTTGCATCTGGATAGATTATAATTCTATGACCTTTATATTTATCTTTTATTAAATTACACATCTCAGCAGTATCATAAACCTTTGTTAATTCGTCAACAGCTATAGGTATATCATCAACAATATGAACAACTCCTGACATATTGCCGATATTAAAGTCCATGCCGATATATAGTGTATCATGTTCTTTTATTGCTCTATCGCTTTTATTTACATTCCTATCAAACTTATAGTGAACCGTGCCTGATGTGAGATTAACGAACTCCCCATTTAGATAGGCTTTTAATTGATCTTCTGTATACTGCTCTCTTAGTCCTTGAATATAACCACCCGCTAAGTTTTCTTCATTGGCTAATGTAGATAGTTTTAATAGTAGTTTATTTTCGTTGGCTTTCTTTTCGAAGAATTGATACATATAAGCAAAACCCTCTGGAGTACTGACAAAATCTATTTGATTAGAAGTGTCCTTTTTATAGCTATTCCTTGACGATATTCTTTTCATTGCATCATCACGCTTATTTGGATGTACTACATCTACCTCGTCGACTACAGAATAACCAACTGAATAACTAACTATCCTATCTGGATTATCCATTGATCTCATCCATATTTCACCAAATGAAGTAATTATTTTTGAATGTATTTTATCATGTTTGAATAGTATGTTTAATTTGCCAAATAATTGAGTAGCTTTTGGTATTAACATATCTTCAAATAGTCCGTAAGTAGGCAAGTAATATGCTATGGGTACTCCCGGATATTGTAATAAATGGCAAATAACCTTAATAAACGCGACTGTGGATTTACCAGACTGATAACCTCCAACTATGCCAGTATGTAAGTATTTAGATTTTATAAACTCCTTTTGGCTGTCGTGAAGTTTTGAAAGATTTAATTTTCCGTTGTCATCAATGTGTATCATTCATCAAACGTAATTCCTTTAATTGGGGTTGTTTTTATTTCTCCTGAATGTTCGGTTTGTTGATAGTTAGTCGATAGTGCTTTTTGTTCTTCATCGGTTGCTATTAGTTTAAAGGCTGCTATTTGTAAAGTTGGATTATCGGAATCCTCCCACTTATTAATCAACTTTATTTTTGATGATATTTTATTAAATGCTAATTCACTTTTTATTGTTAGACATTCAGGACATTCATCATTAGTTTTCCAGCCCCATCTCTCTAAAGTCTTAACGTCTGGTTCTATAAAGTTTCCAATATACGAAAAGTGCTTAAGCTTATTACCTTTAATAGCCTTTACAATTTCTTTAAATATTGATTCTTTTTGTTGTTTAGTGTATGCCATTACCTATCTAATAATATTTTAGCAATAAATTTAATCATTATTTCAGTGTTTGTAACTACTCAGGTATATTTTTATCGCCCCCATCCCCGCAAGCGGTATCTTCCCTGAGGAAGCTGTACGCCTTAGCGGACTGAAGGGGAAATAAGCTAATTTGTACCTGAGTAGTTTTTTATTATCCATAATAACACTGTTCTGCCCACTTGGTCGGGGTTTTATAAATGCCATTCGATATAGCACCTAAAAAGCTTTCATAATCAAACGTCCATTGGTCTTCACTATTGGTAGTTAAAGGCCATTGCTTTATCTCATTTTTGAACTTAGTTAGGTTCATGTTGTTTGATCTAGCTACTTCTCTACCCTTATCAAGGGTAGCATAATGCTCACGTTCTGCGATTTCTAAATCTTCTTCGTAAATCATTGGTTTAAAATTTTACAGTTTATACACTAATTTACATTACAGCCAGTTGATAGTCATGTTTAATACTCTCAATTCTCTTTGAAGTTTTTCAGAATCTTTTTTTGCTATCTTTCTTTTTATCTCTTCTCTTAATACTATGTAGTAACTTTTCATATCTCAGCGTTTTTAAGTTTTAGTTCGTAATTGTATTTCTCTTTTTTTGATTTAATCTTTTCATAAGTGTAATAGTGTTCAAAGTTGTATGTTAAAGTTCCTTTATCCCACATATTAATTTTCTTGACATAATGGCATTATTATTCTACCCTCTTCTTGGAATACCCCAAAATCAAACATTAATAAACCGGAACTATCCAGAGGTGTTATTGATAGTAATAATTCTAACCTATTTCTTGAGTCTTCGTATTCGTTCATAGTGCAATATAGTAAATTTTTACCACTTTGTTTCAAAATAAGACAAATATATTTTAGATTTTTTATATCCAATACATTAGCTATCTTATTCATGCTTGATAAATTTATAACCTTTCGTTATTTTTACTTTTTTCATCTTGCTTAGGTCAGGGCTTACTATTCCTTTTCTTCTTAAGGTTATTTTGTCTTTCTTAGCTTTGTGTGTTGCTGAATCCTTAGCGCTTATTTCTTCTTCTTTTACTACTGGTTCTGGTTTACTTTTTGTCATGATATTAATTTATAATTCCTATTTTATATTGCTTCCTTAGTTCTAATTACCAGTATTTAATCCCTAATTCTTTTTGTATCTCATTTACTTTTTGTCTGTAATAATCAGCTTTCTCTTTGTAGAATAAGCCATTAGCCTTTCTTTGCAATTTACCAGCTGATTCTAATCTAGTTACATTAATTAAGCCTATTTCTCGCACAAGATTAGCTCTAAACTCTATTTGTTTACCATTATGTTTAATGTCTCCATTGCAGGTTTTACATTGAGGTCGGCAATTATTCTCATCATATCTAACGCTTTTATGTTCACGCTTAATATAATGACCGTTGTCGACTTCTTTTATTTCTTTGATAGTTCCACATGTGTGGCAGGTACAGAATCCATCTTCACTATGTATTAGCCTTATGTACCTACTAAAGTACATGTCCGCCAACTTCATTACATCACCTGATTTTATTTCTATTTTAAGCTTTCTCCTTTCATCCTTCTTGGTCTGTTCTACTTGCTTTCTAGCTTTGGGAATTAATGAAAGTGTATATTGCAGCCCTTCGGGTGTAGATTTAGCCCATAGCTTTAAACATTTTGGGCATAACCCGTATGTTCTAGTTTTAGCTAAAACTAAATCACCACAGCTTTTAAATCCCGCTGCTCTTCCTGTTGGACGACATGGTTTATCTTTAATCATGATGCTTTCTTTTTAAATCAAACACAAAGTGATTGTATCCTAAATCAAATTCTGATTTATTTATTTGTGTTAGTGAGTTTTCTGATATGAACACAATATTTTCATCAGGAAATAATTGTTCAAACTCATCCTCAAATGCAGCTTCTTCTATTATATACGCTTCATCATTTTCAAAAAAAGTGAGTGGAACTATTTCAATTAAATGACTTTGGGTGGTTACCCTGTGTTCATATCTTATTTTTGCTTCATTAAATTTTGAAGCGATTTCTTTTAATTTGGTTTTTATATAATCTGTTGCGTTCATACCTTAAAAGTTTGTTTGTGCTTTCTATAATCAAAATTGCGTACATAGTTTTCGGCATTTGCTTTGTTTGTCTCATAGTCGCAAGCATTCCAACATTTATTTTCATCTAGCAAGTATTCCCAACTGCACTGTATGCCAATCTTTATCGTTATATCATTGCCATTGCACGTTAATTCAAAGTGCATATAACACGGTGTATTTTCTTCCACCAATTTTTTATGCTGTCTTAGCTCTTTTATTAAGTCCATAATTTTTACATTTTTATATTACCAACGTTGTGCATAATACTAAAACAGTCTGTGCTTAGCATCATTAATTCTTTGTTCAGCTATTTTACGTTTCATATTACTATACTTTAGTTATGCCCCATTTAAGACACAACCTCCCAGTATTTATCAGTTCCGTGTTCTTCCCCTAATTTCACCCAGTCATTATCTGGTGCGTTCAGAGTAGTTCCTTCAGCTCCAAACCAAAGTTCACCCTGTATTATTTCTACTTGT
>JAAEOJ010000028.1 GCA_024244685.1 Mycoplasma sp. | reverse complement strand
TCAATAATTACACTTTAAATGTCTCCAATTTTTTAGAATGTCCGTTTTTTAAATAATTTTCCCTCCAATTTTTTAAGAGTTTATATTTCTGGATTTCTGGCTATGTAACTGATTTTCATGAAACACCAACCCGTTTGTGGCGTAGGCGAAGAGATTGATTATTTGTACGGCTTGTTTGATGTTGCCGTTTTCTAACGATTTTTTTGAATCACTGTTTTTTAGCATGTTCTGTCAATTCTATAACTTATCTATCATGCAAAATAAAATTTTCGAGCAAGTATAATAAAAGCATGTGAAAGTAATAGAATTAAAAAAATTAATCGAAATTGTCAAATCGATTATTTGCTTCTTTTCATGCATATCTCTGTACTGGAGCGACCGATTTCCACCCGAGACGCCAGATTTACATTAATCGAAATTATTCATATTTTAAACCCTATAGACTGACAATAGAGTAGTGACCTGTATGATGGCTGGACATTAATTTTAATCGAAATTAGGATTTCCATTTCGATTAATCAATTTCGATTAATCTCAGTACCGCAACAGTCCTGTGTTCTAGGGTTAAAAAAATTAATCGAAATAGTCAAATCGATTATTTGCTTCTTTTCATGCATATCTCAGTACTGGAGCACCGTTTTCCCTTCCAATTTTAAAGATTGACATTAATCGAAATTACTCATATTTTAAACCCTATAGACTGATAATAGAGTAGTGACCTGTATGATGGCTGGACATTAATTTTAATCGAAATTAGGATTTCCATTTCGATTAATCAATTTCGATTAATCTCAGTAC
>JAAEOJ010000027.1 GCA_024244685.1 Mycoplasma sp. | reverse complement strand
TTTTGTTCTGTTCATTATGGTTTGTGTTTTTGTTCGAAAAATAAAATTGCATATTCAAAATTTACATCAGTTTGCACTTTAATTGTACAAGCCCTTACAACAAATTTCTGACAATTACCTAATTGCGCTGACTGTTTCAGTTGTGCAGACTTTCTTCTATTGTCTTACACCTGTACAATGTATATAAGAATTTGGGGGCCTGGCACCAACAAAGTCTTGGAAAATCTGACTGGGGCTTTTTTTAAACAGTTCATTACAAGGGGCTTTTTTAATTGGTTCGTTACAAAGGGATTTTCTAAACAGTTCGTTACAAGGGGCATTTTTAATTGGTTCGTTACGTTACAAGGGGCTTTTTTAATTGGTTCGTTATAAAGGGATTTTTTAAACGGTTCGTTACAAAGGGTTTACACAGATTAGGGGACCCCTTGTCACGTCATCGGTCTGGTTTCCAACGTTAAACATGTACAACATTCAAGAATGTTTCAAAGAATCTTTAAGTCTGGAAATTTCGGAAAACCAATGGCCAGGTCGGTGTTTACCCAATGGTATAAGGTACGTAGACAGAGAGCCGTCCATTATTATTCGGTTTATTAACTGATCGGGCATGAATCGGTATGGGTTTGGCACAACGTTGATTGCACGATCGATAACCCTTTTCGCAATTGTTCCATGCAAATTTTAAAATCAAGACCGTTTATATTTCAATTTTTGAATTGCCGACTTTTTTCATTAGACATAATGAAATGTACCATAACCCAATTGATGTGCAGGTTGTTATTTTCGTCGCAGGACCAAACACGTATCACACATATACGTATCGATAACAACTGCATATAAACTTGTGCAACATTGTGAGTTTTTTCGCATTAAAATTTGAATTCCCGCCAATTCTATTGATGTGCAGGTTGTTAATTTCGTTTGCGTGGGCCCAACAACATATCACACCTATACGATAACAACTGCGTATAAACTCGTACAACATTGTGACATTTTTCGCATAAAATTTGAATTCCCACCAATTCTTTTCATCTTGTCATTTTTCGTTGCGGGGGCCCAACAACATATCACACCTATTAGATAACAAGTGCATATAAACTCGTGCAACATTGTGACATTTTTCGCATGAAATATAAATTACCGTACCCAATTGATGTGCAGGTTTGTTATTTTCGTTGCGGGGCCAACCACCTATCACACCTATAAGGTGTTACAACAAGTGTACATAAACACATGCAACATTGGGGGATTTTATCGCATGAAATGTAAATTACCGTACCCAATTGATGTGCAGGTTTGTTATTTTCGTTGCGGGACCAACCACGTACGGGACCAACCATCCTATTGCGATATTTTTTCGCATGAAATGCAAATTACCGTAACCCCAAATTGGTCATTTCGCGTTGGGACCACTGCCTATAACAACTGGTTATGGTATATCCACCCAGCCGCATAATGGTAACTATTATAACATCATTCATATATGTTTAGGTCTATTGTTCATGTATGTACTGTATGGCTAAAGTAGCTTGGCCTTCGGCCAAGCTTTATGTAA
>JAAEOJ010000026.1 GCA_024244685.1 Mycoplasma sp. | reverse complement strand
GTAACTTCTCAATAAGTCCGGGCATGAACAATTATAATCCATAAAAAATTATAATCCATAAAAAATTTAAAATTTATCTTGCATTTTAAACGGCATCATAGCATGTTAATGTTCAGATGGCAACTGTACCGAATATATCTGATATATCTGAAGAGCATATCACTCCCCTGGCAGCGGAACTGATTGAGATAATACATCTTCAGCAGGAAATAATTCAGCAGCTTAAAGATGAGATCGCCGGACTCGGAGGTCAGAATGGCAGCTATACCGAAAATACCGAAAATACCTGAAGAACAGATTACTCCTCTGACAGCGGAACTGATTGAGATAATACATCTTCAGCAGGAAGAGATTCAGCAGCTTAAAGATGAGATCGCCAGACTTAAAGGTCTGAAAGGCAAACCGGTTATAAAGCCGTCCGCGCTTGAGAAACCTGCGTCCGAAGAAAATGAAAACGGAAAGAATTCCGAACCCGGAAAACGTCCCGGATCAGCCAAAAGAAAAAAGACGGAAGAACTTGATATTCATGAAACGAAAATAATCAGCCCCGATATCATTCCCGAAGGCAGCCGGTTTAAAGACTGGCAGGATTATGCAGTGCAGGATATCGTCATCGGAACACATAACACTGTGTATCGTCTTGAGCGATGGGAGACGCCGGACGGAAGCTGTGTAACCGGGAAACTCCCGGATGAAATTTCAGGTCACTTCGGTCCGACGCTTACAAGTTACATCCTTCATCAGTATTATCATGCCCACGTTACTCAGCCTCTTATACTTGAGGAACTGAGAGAGTTCGGAGTCGATATTTCTTCGGGACAGCTCAGCCGGATAATAACCGAGGGAAAAGAACCGTTTCACACAGAGAAAAAAGAAATCCTTCCGGCAGGACTCGGAGTTTCGGGATACGTGAATACGGACGATACCGGGGCAAGGCACAATGGAAAAAACGGCTGCTGCACTCACATCGGGAATGAATTTTTTGCCTGGTTTGAAAGCACCGGAAGTAAGAGCCGTATCAATTTCCTCGAACTGCTGAGCGCAGGAAATATCAGTTATATAATAAATGC
>JAAEOJ010000025.1 GCA_024244685.1 Mycoplasma sp. | reverse complement strand
TCTCACATACACTCTCTCCTCACCCCTCCACCAAAAAGTGAAAAATTCCAGATCAGGAATTCGGACCTCAAAATTTCCACATCTCTCGCCACTGTGACCTCACCCCTTGACTACTGACACCAAAAAAATTTGTTCTAGGGTAAAAAAGTGCGTAGAATACGATGGTAACATCTAAAAATGTTGAAAACGCGTTTTTACACTTCATACGCACCTTCGAAGCCTGAAAAATGCAAATTTTTACATGCTATATAACTGTGCGTTTGATCACTCACCTGGACGACTATAGTGTTGATTTCCGAGAAAAAATAATTGTACGTTACAGTACCATCACAGTATTAACAGAATATCATGTTTAAACACACATAACGAGTTGTAAACGTCTTTTTCTAAGGTTTACAAAATTCGTGTGACTTAGGCTTTTTTTTTTGTCCACCGCGTGAAATATGACTTAGGCTTTTTTTTTGTCCACCACTCATATCTCTCCACAGAAGCTAGCCATACAAAAATATACATTTCTTAACCGTTCTCGATGAGATCCACAAGTATTCAAATCCGGCACCATAATTTATTTTTATTCAGTTTTTTTACGATTAAAAGAAATTTATTGTGTGACTTAGGCTTTTTTTTTTGTCCACCGCGTGAAATGTGACTTAGGCTTTTTTTTTATCCACCGTTCATATATCATGCGAATCGATTAATAACAAACTCTATAATACAACATATTTTTT
>JAAEOJ010000024.1 GCA_024244685.1 Mycoplasma sp. | reverse complement strand
TTTTTCATTTCTCTGCCGTCTCGCGTCAGAACACGATATTTGGTAACTAGGGCCTATAAGAGACCGAAATTTCAAAAATAAATATATTTTTTGTCATACACACATCCAAGTCGGCCATACCGACCTTTGAAACAATTTCAGCCATATTTGGCCGAGAAATCCCATAAGTCTTGAAATTGAAATGCGATTTTGACACACTTATAATTTTTTCTGAACAATTCCGAAGGTATCACTGGAACCAGCGTGCTCGAAAGTATATGTACACAATTTTTTGATACTTGGGTCGAGACAGCAAAAAAGTTATTTCAAAAAAGGAGCTGAAAAATACATGAAAAAATCGACCTGCATGACTGTAATATAGTGCATGCCGCATGCAAAACATGCAGCATGTACGTATTTTTTCATGTATTTTCACATCCTTTTTTGAAATAACTTTTTTGCTGTCTCGACCCAAGTATCAAAAAATTGTGTACATATACTTTCGAGCACGCTGGTTCCAGTGATACCTTCGGAATTGTTCAGAAAAAATTAT
>JAAEOJ010000023.1 GCA_024244685.1 Mycoplasma sp. | reverse complement strand
TACGGCTTTTGTGCGGGATATTGCAGGAGTCGAAATTGAAATCGATGCGGTTGAAACGGAAAAGGAATTCGATCCCCCGGTCGGTTATGTGAAATCCCGTTTCGACCTTTTTGCCCAGGACAGCAAAAACCGCCTGGTTGTCGACATTCAGCACGAACGCTATTCGGATCATTATGACCGGTTCATGCATTATCACATGGCGGCTGTTCTGGAGCAGGTTAAAAGTGCGGAGGATTACACCCCGCCGATGACAGTGTTCACAATTGTGGTGCTGACTTCGGGCGACAGGCATAAGAAATATATGGCTGTCAGCGATTTCGATCCCAGGGATCTGAAGGGAAATTCACTGGGGGAAATAAAACATAAGGTGATATATCTGTGTCCGAAATATGTGAATGACGAAACCCCGGAGCCGTTCCGGTCATGGCTGCTTGCCATTCAGGACACACTGGACGGGGAAGTTGACGAAACGGTTTATCAGAAATCGGAAATATGCAAAATTTTCGATCATATCGAAAAAGATTCCGTGTCACCGGGTGAACGGGCTAAAATGTTTGATGAATACGGTCTGGAAAAGCTGGGTGATGAAAAATTTGCCGAAGGT
>JAAEOJ010000022.1 GCA_024244685.1 Mycoplasma sp. | reverse complement strand
TAGCGTAAGTTTTGCTAACATTTCGCATCGCTTGGATCGAAGCTTTATCTTGAGCGGTCAAAGTATCAACCGTTAACTTGCCCTCTTGCGGCTTGGATGAACGCTTTGAATCAGTGACAGAAGCTTTTTCGCGTCTTTCGTCTACTGCTGGCTTAGGTGCACTATTGAATTGCTTGTTAACTTCTTTAGTTACAGCGGCAACCAGATCGGCACCAGATAAGCCGTCATTATTAATAAAGCTACCGGCAACTTGTTGTGCATAACCTGCTTGTTGAACAGTAAGGCCATTAAAATATTCGTTTTCAGCTTGTAAGTCTTCGGCTGAAGCTTGAACTTGTTCTTGCTTGCTTTGGTTTAATTGATCAACTTGCTTATCGACTTGATTAATTTGTTTGTCGATTTCACGTACTGCGCCTTTATCAGCGTCTTCAATAGCTTCATCACGCTTTGCCATTAAATCGTCACGCTGAATTTGTAACTGACCTTGCCAATAAACATTGTTGTCTTGAATGCGCTTGTCTTGCTGCTTCATGCCATGCTTAAGGTTTTGCATTTGGCTGAACAACTCACCGTTTTTATTAAAGTGTGATGCGCTAATCCATTCTTCAGGATCTTTACCTGAAGCAGTCCAATCTTCTTTAGTTTGCCAGCCTTTGGTTAAAGCTTTCGCTTGTGCTGCGCTGACTTGCGGTAATTCTTTTTCTTCAGTAGTAACTGGCTGCTCTTGCTCGGCTACTTCTTGGCTTTCTACTTCTGCACTCTCTTGTGCT
>JAAEOJ010000021.1 GCA_024244685.1 Mycoplasma sp. | reverse complement strand
TAAATAAACTAATTGAATTATGTAAATTAGAATTTCAGGAAAACTATAATTACTATACTCACATAATGTAAACATGCAATCGGAAAGCCAAAGGCGTACCGGATTTACTAGTATACCATAATATCATGTTGCGAAATACATATTTAGGTTGAAAAAAATGAAATAGTGCAATGCGAGAAAAAATGAAATAGTGCATTTTTTTCCAAAATCAGCCAAAAACGACCTACCGAACGGCGTATGGCCGTTTTTACGCCGTTTTTCGTGATCAGCACCCACGAAAACCTAGTAGCACATGTTTTCAGATTTTTTTCGATACAATTTTTTTGACTTTCCTCTTATAAATCGCAATTTTTTCAGATTTCGCGAACAAAAATGAAGTTATGCAATGAGTGTGTATGAGAGAGAGATGGATTTCAGGTACATTATGCGACCTCCTGAGTGAGCACTTGGGGTATTTCCAGTGATCTTATGCTCAATAGGGTAGAAAAATATGCTGATTCCGATGGTCGAAAAAAATTTGGGGTACCCCCCCTAGAAAGTGACTTATTTTGCTATAGTCACTTTTTGGGAGGCCAAATCTCAGATATTTGTATTTTTCAAAATTGAGTGGCCATATATTTTGAGGTGGTCTGACCAAATCGACCCCTGCCAAAGTAGGTAGTCGACTTCTAAAAAATACTTTTTCTGGAAATGTTCCTATGAGTGTCCCAAAGGGTGTGGTAAACACAAACACATGTTC
>JAAEOJ010000020.1 GCA_024244685.1 Mycoplasma sp. | reverse complement strand
AGTTCAGAATTTCAATAAAGCATAAATCCCTCCGCTACTAAATTAGAGCGGAAAATAAAGCATAAATCCCTCCGCTACTGAATTAGTTGGTCCCGGTCCCATGAAATCTCAGCTACCCTACTAAATCGACCATTGCGCATCTTTTGGTATAAATGTTGTCGAATTGTGTTCAATTTGGACGCATTTCCATACAGTAAGAGTTTCGAGTAGACACTAATTTTAAAGTTTTTTTAGTCGAATTGTGTCCAATTTATACGTCCAAAATGGCACGAATTTAAAAATCCATCTGG
Source organism: Mycoplasma sp. (assembly GCA_024244685.1). Classification (GTDB taxonomy): domain Bacteria; phylum Bacillota_I; class Bacilli_A; order Mycoplasmatales; family Metamycoplasmataceae; genus Mycoplasma_K. Next base: position 659 of record JAAEOJ010000020.1, on the reverse strand, counting down.
TTTTGAAGGATTGGATTTCTCGTAAAAATTGAAAATTTCAAAATCGGTCAAATCACTTCGGAGAAGTGTCAAACAAACCAAATCGACCATTCTGAACAACTTTTGTTCAACCACTTTGCCGGTTTTTTACTTCCCTGACCAGATATGGCATGAGCTGTATTTAACAATACAAACGTAAATTATAGCGGCTGCAAACGACACAGTATAAACTGTATGTAAAGTAAGCTGAACTTTTTTGTATACAGCATACTTTTTAGTGCTATGTTTGATGCACTGTAACGCACCGTATACTGTGCATTACTGCACTGAACGTTACTGTATCATGCCGTTTGCTGTGCATTAGTGTACCGAAGTATACTGCACCATAACGTATTCTGTGCATTGTAGTGCATGTATACTACAGTACAACATTACTGTACCAAACACTATGTACTGTATGTGCCGCATAACTCTGCATTTGGACAGTACACGTACTGTTCCGAACATTACTGTACAGAACTTACTGTGTACAGCACCGCATATGCGCGGTACTATAAACACACAGTATACTGTGCATTATTGTACCAAACCTTACTGTAGGCATAAAAATAGTGGACGGTACTGTATCGTGGTGTGAAGAAAACACTGTAGATATTATATTGTACACTAGTAATTCATTT
>JAAEOJ010000019.1 GCA_024244685.1 Mycoplasma sp. | reverse complement strand
TATCGTTAGTTTGCAATAGGCAATCCCAATTTAATAATCTGAGTTAAGATTATTAAATTGGGATAAAGAAAAAGCTCCATTTACTGCGTTAGCTTTGTCGTATTATTAGGAATAACCTAACAAAAATATTAAGCACAGTGAATTATTGAGTTAAAGCCAGAGAGTATTTAGGGAAGAACCCATTATCACGATAATAGCCACTCAATGCGGAGCATAAAATTTATTATTATGCAAATTTATGGAATTGATTTATCAAAAGAAAAGTTTGACGTTTATTATGTCGATGCTAAAGAGAATGAAAAGATGAAAGTAGTAAAAAACGATCTTAGAGGCATATCTAGATTTATTGGTGATCTACCAAAAGATGTTTATTTGTGTGCAGAGCATACGGGATGTTACGGAGATTTACTAGTTTTTCTGTGTAACCAGATGCATGTACCTATTTCGTTGATTCCAGGTTATACAATAAAACATAGCCTTGGTCTTATTAGAGGTAAATCTGATCCAATTGATTCAAGAAAAATGAGAGAATTTGGAATTAGATTTTTTGACAAACTAAAAATAAGCGAGTTTCATTCAGAAGAAATAGCTGAACTTAGAGAATTACACGCATTAAGGTCTCAATTAGTAAAATCTAGAAAGCTACTTTCAACCAGTAAGAAAGGAAGAAAACACCTTCCTTTTCAAAGTATAAAGGTACACCAAAGTACAAAGAATGCTATTGACTCTCTTACACATGAGATTAAGACCATAGAACAAGAAATGGAATCAATTATTCAAAGTTCATCGGAACTTTGTAATAGCTTTAATCTTGCAACAAGTATTCCGGGAATAGGTCCTGTAATAACAATAGAATTAATAATAAAGACAGGTAATTTTAAGGTTATTGATTCAGCAAAAAAAGCATCTTCTTATGCTGGAGTATGTCCATTTCCTAACTCTTCAGGAAAAATGATAGGAAGATCGAAAACAAGCAATTTGGCAGACAAACGCTTAAAGTCTCTTTTATACATGGGGGCTAAAGCTGCAGTTAAGCATAATCCAGAGTTCATGCTATATTTTCAAAGAAAGAAACTTGAAGGGAAGCATTACTTTCTGGTAATGAATAATATATCAAACAAAATGGTTCGAATGATTTATAGTGTAATTAAAAACAATAAACCATATGAAAAAAATCATATACAAAATGATCCAAGAAAAGAAGTAACTAAAAGTTCTGAAAAAAGGGTGGCTTAAATTTGGTTTTTAATAGAGTATATTTTTGAAGC
>JAAEOJ010000018.1 GCA_024244685.1 Mycoplasma sp. | reverse complement strand
GTAACTTTTTGTGAAGCTATATTATAACATATACGGGAGAGTGTGTGTAATTTTTTGTAAAGATAAGTATATTATAATATAAATGCGGAGTGGGGAGGGGTAATTTTTTGTAAAGCTATATTATAACATATAAAGGGGAGGGGGGGTGTATTTTTTTGTGAATCTATATTATAACATAAAATGCGGAGGGTGGAGGGGTAATTTTTTGTGAAGCTATATTATAACATATACGGGAGAGGGGGTGTAATTTTTTGTAAAGATATATTATAACATAAAAGACGGAGTGGGGAGAGGTAATTTTTTGTGAAGCTATATTATACCATATACGGGAGAGGGTGTGTATTTTTATATATTATAACATAAAAGGCGGAGGGGGGAGGGGTAATTTTTTGTGAAGCTATATTATAACATAAAATGCGGAGGGGGGTGGGTAATTTTTTGTGAAGCTATATTATAAGATACAAGTGTTATTTTTACATACAAATGTACGTATCTCATTTATACAGTCTGAAAAATAAAAAATATGTTTTGTATGCACTTCCATACATCTTAGGGTTGATATGGCCGACGGAATTGTCATGAAAACGAAACCTGACAGTTGTGGTGTAATTTAAACTTTTTTGGGGGGACACTTTTCACAAATGTGTGATTTTGGAAAATTTAAATTTTTTTCTCGTACAATTGCAAGTAACTCATCTATACAATCTGAAAAATAAAAAATATTTTTTGTATGCCATTCCATACATCTTAGGGTTGCTTTCGCCGAATGAATTTACTAGAAAACGAAACCTGATAGTTGTGGTGTAATTTAAACTTTTTTTGGGGACACTTTCCACAAATGTGTGATTCTGGTGAATTTACCATTTTTTTTCGTACAAATGCAAGTATCGCATCTATACGGTCTGAAAAATAAAAAATATTTTTTGTAGGCAATTCCATACCTCTTAGGGTTGATTTGGCCGAAGGAATTTTCTTGAAAACGAAACCTGATGGTTGTGGTGCAATTTAAACTTTTTTGGGGGACACTTTTCACAAATGTGTGATTTTGGTGAATTTACCATTTTTTTTTCGTACAAATGCAAGTAACTCATCTATACAGACTGAAAAATAAAAAATATTTTTTGTATGCAATTCCATGCATCTTAGGGTTGATTTGGCCGAAGGAATTTTCTTGAAAACGAAATCTGATGGTTGTGGTGCAATTTAAACTTTTTTGGGGGACACTTTTCACAAATAGTGTATTTTGGCGAAGTTATCAATTTTTTACTTATAAATGCAGGTATATCATCCGCACAGTCTGAAAAATAAAAAATATTTTTTGCAGGCACTTTCGTGCATATTACTGTTGATTTGGC
>JAAEOJ010000017.1 GCA_024244685.1 Mycoplasma sp. | reverse complement strand
TTTGCAGAGGAGAGTAGTTATGAGAAATATTGAATATATTCTTAATTGTAGATCCATCGGGAAAATATGGTGCATTTCTAGTACATTTTCTGAGAAAAAAATGTGTTTGGGTCTACAAAAGTAAATTTTCTTTCAACTAAACTGTGTCGATTTTCTGAGCTTATTTAGAATATCAACATTTGCGTCACATTTTTAATGAAAACACATCAAATACGCGTTGAATCATGTGCTGGAGTGTGTTCACATATTTAGGATGAACTTTCCGTGCTGGAAACTGATTATATTAAATTCTGTTTTATGGATCCGCCCGCTGAAAAGTGTTGTGTTTTTTCTAGGTTTACAAATAAAAACGACATTTTTCTCAAAGTGAAATCCTGTCGTCAAGCGTATTTTTCAGAAATAGAATCACTCCTCTCCTGTGTATTTGAAATTTTCACTGCCTCCAGACACTGTGATACACTCTCGCTAAACGCAAAAAACGCACATACAATGAAAATTGTGTATTCTCGCCGTACGCAATCGATTCATTTCACGCTCTTACTGCTCTTATTATGTAGTAAAACAACTGTGTGAATGACCACAATCGCCGAAGGTGTAGGGATGATTATAATGTGATACTTGTCTATTTTACCTGTCGGACTCGGAGTTTTTGCCGAAAAGTGAAAATTTGCATAAAAATACGATTTAAGGGATAGAAAATTAAAATGGAAAAATGCGGTTTTCGAAAAATATTCGCCTATTCCAAAATTGCTCTCGTTTGCCTCAAGAACGTGCTAGAATCTACATGACACGCATTTTTTTCTACCGATTTTAACAGCGGTGTTCGTGAAAAGAGTTGTGAGAAAATGAAAAATCCTAATAATATGACGACTTGTTTCACATTTCGCGCTTAGGATATAGATAATTTTATGACTAATGAGTGGTAGACAGCAAAAACTAGCTACGTCCACTTTGCAGATATGAAAAAAACAGCTATGTCCGCCCAACCTTTTCGATATCGTTTGAGAACGGCTCCAGACAACATATAGTGGTGTTCTAGTAATGTTTGACGGACAACCAGCTATCAGTAACATTATTAGTGAATCCCGCTCCCAAAAACCGA
>JAAEOJ010000016.1 GCA_024244685.1 Mycoplasma sp. | reverse complement strand
TGTTTTGCAAATAGGGCATTTGACAGTTTTGCACTTCCCGATATGAGGGTCTATGGGGTTTTCTGGGGTAGGAGTATGACGATTAACAAACCGTTTACATGCCAAGCAACGATAACTTTTTTGACAAACTCCATTTTTCAGGTGTATGGCTTGACACTCCAAATCTTCAAAATATCTATTGCAAAGTTCGCAAATCGTTCTTTTAACTGGTTCTTCAACTAAATTTCGTCTGCCCCATCGCTTTCTAACCATAGGACAGTTCATGGCATTGCAAACTAAACATCTTTTTCTGCAACTGTGACCCTTTTGGAAGAGTTTACCACAGTATTCACATTCATGCTTGAATTGGAAATATGTCTTTGGTTTCAGTATCAATCTAGAGTGATGGTCAGAAATAACGATATGTATCTGCCTATTAGCAGGTAACGTAGCATCTCCTTGAAAAACCAGCAGGTCATTTTTATCTCTGCAGTAAACGTTCAGTTGGTACCTCATTCGAGGCAGGTACAGGTATTCCTGAATCTTTTCAAAATCTCTCAGTTCAATGCCTTTTTCCTCAATTCCTACTGCTTCTCGGATGTTTTTGGAAAGGTTCTTTAATTTCCTGCTCTTTTTATAATCTTTGAACCAATCTTCTGAACTGTATACAAATGGACGAGCTCTTTTCCCCTTAGTTCCTATGACAGCAACTCCGGACATCATTTTTTTATCGTATTGTAGTTTCAAAATGCCTGCAGCGATACAGTATGAAACACAGAATGGTTCACAAGTTGGATTTTTGGGATCCCATACTGTACTTGAATTCTTCTTATTCTGAGGCCAAACACTTCTAAAAAATTAAAAACAATGTCTATGTTTCAAAAATAAAGCTATAAATGCTTACCTGGTGTACAGGAAGTATTCTTTCATAGTGCTAAAAGTATTCTTTTTGCGCACACGCACAGGTATTCCCTCTGCAAGTCCTCGATCTATGTATAACACTTGAATTTGGAATTCGTCTTCTATCCCAAATGAAGAATCCGATTGAATTTTCCTTGCGATCTGTTCCATAATAACTTTTGGGTCAAAAACCTCTGATTCTTCAATGTAGGTAAACATTGGAAGGTCTAAAGCACCTGAAGGACTAGTGAGAAGTAACTGAACCCAAGCAGGTTTGTCCGAACTGATTGTTTGTCTCACAACTTCTGTCAATACTTTATCCATTATGTCTTGAAATCTTTGTTGCGTTGAACATAGATTTATAGCTTTATCACTGAATTCAAAGGTTATGGATGTTGAGTCAAGGTGAAATTGAGGTACATTCACCATTCTTTGATCTATCCTTCTGATCATACCTCCTAAAGTTTCATCATTCTCATCAGTAGGTTCCAATGGAGGTAAAACAGCATCCACATTGTCAGGATGATGAATTTCTGCCTCTTTCGTAGCCTTTTGTAAATCAACCAGCTCCTGATTAATTTGCAACCATTGATCAGCTTCATTCTCCTTCTGTTGAGCTTCCACAGATGCCATCTTTGCTTTATTAGCAGCAACACCTGCTTGGAAAATTGCTTGTCGACGTAAGCGAGCATCAGTTCTTTCATTTCTACGTTCCACAAGGGGTTGAGCAAGAGCAGGATCATGAGCATTCCTCAAATGACCATTCAAATATCCAGGGGTTTTAAATTTCTTAGAGCAATATGGGCAATCAAATATCAATTCGTCAGGATCTTCATCTAAGGATGCTGATGCAGCAATAGCTAACTCTCTCAACCGAGAATTTGACTTATTGATTCTATTAGTTTGGCTTGTTTTTGGACCAGGGCCTCCATCCGAGCGTTCACCATATTCATCTTTATGATGTGCTTTCCTCCGATGATGGTTAAGATTCCACTTGTTCACAAAATGTTGGGGACAATCATCACATTTATGCAAAGCTCGTTTCCTCGACGTAGCATATCGACTCTGTTCTCCATATTCTTCAGCAGGATGGGTTGGTAAATGATCCAATAATTCTGTTCTGTTATCAAAGCTTCGTTTACAAACAGGGCACCGATGCATGACAAAAGCGGGAGCAGGGCACCCGTCTCACCGAGTAAAAGTAAAACACTGATTCTCTTTACGGGAGGGTATGTCTTCCTAAAGGGAGGGTGTGTTGAGAGGTGTCTTCAAATTCTCTCTTAATGGAGGGTATGTCTTCCTAAAGGGAGGGTGTGTGTCTGTGTGTGTCTGTGTGTCTGTGTGTCTGTGTCCGTCTGTGTCTGTCTGTGTGTGTGTGTGTGTGTCTGTGTGTGTCTGTGTGTGTGTGTGTGTGTGTGTGTGTGTGTCTGTGTGTGTCTGTGTGTGTATGTGTGTGTATATATATATATATGTGTGTATGTGTGTGCGTGTGTGTGTGGCAATGTCTGTGTCTGTGCGTGTGTCTGTGTGTCTGTGTGTCTGTGTCTGCGTGTCTGTGTTTGTATCTCTGCTTGTGTCTGTGTGTCTGTGTGTGTGTGTGTGTCTGTGTCTCTGTGTGTGTCTGTGTCTGTGTTTGCGTCTGTGTCTGTGTCTGTGTCTGTGTCTGTGTCTGTGTCTGTGTC
>JAAEOJ010000015.1 GCA_024244685.1 Mycoplasma sp. | reverse complement strand
CAACAAAATAAACATTCCATCCATTTCCTTGACTCCAAAAACCCCTAAAAAGGTATCATTTATTATTTCAGCCTTTTCCTTTTTTAGCTTGTTAATATAGATATTAATATTATTATTATTAAGGATTTTGTCTCCTGTAGAGACATGGCTACCTCACAAATAGGGTCACCAGATGTTTTCTTTTTGTTTTGTTATACTATTCGTCTCAGCCCCAACTGCTACTCCATAGTCATCAATTTTCGGAGTATCGGGGATACTTTTTAGCCATTTGTCAAGATGTTTTTTGAATGTGTCCAGCTTCACATCCGTTATTTTTTGTATTTCATATGGCAGTGCATTAAACAACCTCTCCATTTGTCTCGCAGTGGAGTTTTGTATTTGGGTTCTATGTTTACCATCTATGGTAGTTGGTATCGCTGTTGACTTTATACATCTTCGCCTTCCCTCTCTTCCTGTTTCAAGCTTTAGAGCATTTTCTTTGATGCCCTCTAGTTGTTGCCATGCATTTATTATAAGAAATCTCTCTTGTCTTCTTTCTAGGCTATAGATCCCTAGTTTTTTTTAGTCTACAATGGTAATTCCT
>JAAEOJ010000014.1 GCA_024244685.1 Mycoplasma sp. | reverse complement strand
TGTAAAGCCTGACGCGATTCCTTGCTGTTCGAGAATGAGGGAAGCGCCTCAAGCTTATGCCCAGTTGGCAGTGGAAGAAATTGAATCTATGCTGAAAAACGGGTTATGTGAGTGAATACGAACCATCAATTGGGTGTCCCCTGTACACTACGTGAAGAAAGATGGGAAGTGCGTTCGAGTGACCATTGACTACAGTACAGGTCTAAATAAAGCGATTATTCCTGTCAGTCACCCCCTTCCACGCCCAGTGGACATCTATCAACGCGCCATACACGCCTCTCACATGACCAAACTCGATTTATCTAAAGGGTATTGGCACATTAATCTGGCAAAGGAATCTCGACCTTTGACCGCATTCATTACTCCCAGTCACGGACTGTTGCAATTCACTCGTCTCCCCATGGGTATGATCGACTCTGGCGCCGTCTTCTGCAGAGCCGTGGAGCAGACCCTCCGAGGATTAAACGGAGTGGATTCATACGTTGATGATATTCTTATTCACGGAAAAACGAAGGCTGAGCAC
>JAAEOJ010000013.1 GCA_024244685.1 Mycoplasma sp. | reverse complement strand
TTCGTTGGTTATTTTGACGTAATACTGGCAAATACTGTAGAAAACAGTTTTTTTAATGATCTACCATTTGAATACTATTTGTCCAAATTCTTATTGCAATACCATTTTTTATAATGGGAGTGCTTGTAGAATAATATTATAACCATTAAACTTATTCTTTCAAATTCCTTAATTTTCCTTCAAATTTTATTATAACCATTAAACTTATTCTTTCAAATTCCTTCATTTTCCTTCAAATTTTATTCTGTTACACCCTGTATTGCAGAGATTTTTTAAGGAATTTGAAGAAATTGAAGGAGTGTGGCATGCCTGGTCATGGTCATGTAACAGCATTAATAGGGACTAATAAAGCTTATGTGAAAGGGTTTAACTATATATCCAGGGTGGCAGATAGTGGGCGATGTCTGCGATAAAATCGCAGGGCTTTCAGGTCAAAGAGTAGGTTATTCATCATCTTTAGCTCATCTAGAGCTTCAAAACTAAAAAAAGATCATCTCTCTAGCTCGATTATTAAGCAAAATATAATTTTTTGCTTAAAAGTGTCTAAATTGGGGTTAATTGAATGGACTTTTATGTCATTAAAGTGTATTTTCTTGTAGATATTTAAAAATTTTAATGAAGGAAAGGCTTTTGTTTTATGACTAAATCGGTCTTTCAGATTTTGATTGCAGGTCATTCTAAATTTTCTGCCACCCTGTATATATCTTACAGTGCTTTTTTATATTAATAGTAATGTGTATGGTTTTATTTACGATGGAGTTTGCTTCTCTTGAGAGTAAGATTTACATAACATGATTGGGCTAGACTCGAAAAAGAATCCAGTCAGCGCACACCGCGGTTAGAAAATGAGAACAAAAATGTGATATGAAAGATGCTGTTTGTAGTTATCGGAGTGCTAGCTGTGCGTCGTTTTTAATTTTAGTGCATGTAGGAGCAATGGTAATTCTCAAATGTGTCGTGCGTCGTTTTTAAATTTAGTGCATGTAGGAGCAATGGTAATTATCAAATGCGTTGTGCTAGTATAGCAGTAGAGTCCATAGGAACTATGGTAAGTTTTAGATAATTTTAGTTTA
>JAAEOJ010000012.1 GCA_024244685.1 Mycoplasma sp. | reverse complement strand
ATCAAAGTTTTTTTTTATGCTATTCTCAACTTTGCACTTTTTGATGCAATTTGTGATTTTTTTCGCATCATATGTAAATATTGTATCGGGGATGTCTGGAAATTAAAAAATATTTTCTACCCAACATTCTGTGTCCAAGACAGTTGACTGCATGGAAGGAATTTACATGAAGAAACAATCTAGGGTCTACCGACAATCTGGAAAGAAAAAAATCTGACTAAACGTGATATCATAGTAGTATCTCGTACAATATAATATATTGCATATAACCATACCACATCGGTGTTCAATCGACCATAAGTTCTTAACGCGATCGGTTCAGAAAATACTTGTTTCTCTGTTGTAATCGCATGTAAAAATTGCTTAGAACCTGCCATCTTAAAATATTAGCGCTTGCAATGTCAAATCTTAGCATTCCTACAGAATGTGTTCGCCAAAAGTTGTTGGAAATTGCAAAAATGTACGTCTACCGGCGTGATGCATTGAAACAGGGACAGTCGTGGGGCGGGATGCAAAGGACACCTACCATAAAACACTCCTCCGACCATTTTTTTCAGTTTTTTTGAAATTTTCTCAACTTTTTCGAATAATTCCGGTCGACTTTGAAGGCAAATAACTCGCGGGGTTTTTGGTCATGCGATTCCAAAAATCGACCGATATATGCATAACTGTTGGTCAGCAAATTCGGCAGGAGGTTTTGAAAAATGTAGTATATTTTCCCACAAAATACGATATTATTTCCCTGATTTTTTTTCTCAATATTTCTTCAGAATCCTGAAATTGTTTGTCGACCCAAACGGTAAGGAAACCGGATTCCGATTCTAAAGACATGGGGGTCTAAAAAGTACATATTTATCAGAGGATTCCAAAAATCGACCAACATATGCATAACTGTTGGTCAGCAAATTCGGTAGGATGTTTTGAAAAATGTAGTATATTTTCCCACAAAATACGATATTATTT
>JAAEOJ010000011.1 GCA_024244685.1 Mycoplasma sp. | reverse complement strand
GTTCTTTAGAATATTCAAGAGATAGAATGTATTTTACCATTCGTAATGTTTTGTTTAAATTTCATATTCAAACTTTTTCAAATTTTCAGGAAGCTGAAATATTCTTTCAGGATTACTGTGGACCTATTGTAGAGATTTTGCTGGTAGATCGAGAAGAGTGCGTATATAATTGGTTAGGGGATCAAGGTTAGTACTCCAAAGTTTGCATATTATATCCATTTCTCTTCTTTACATTTCACTATAAATGCTTATCCTATATTACATCATTTCTAAATGGCATATTCCTTATAGTTTCAGAAGACTAAAACAAATTGAAATTTGATTAGCGCATGGATTATTTTAAGTGTTCATTAAAACCATCAAAAATTTGCAAATTTTAATTTTACTGTTTTCAAAGTTTAAATTGTGCATGAATTTTCCAAGTGTTGCGTATAAACAAGGTTTTTATTGTGGTAATAAGCCACATGACATTTCTTATTCGGAATTTTCTATGATTTTACATATTATTTATTACAGTATCCTGCCATCTGATACTGTTGACATAATATTCGTTGCAGGAGAAAATATATTCAGTTCTTTAGAATATTCAAGAGATAGAATGTATTTTACCATTCGTAATGTTTTGTTTAAATTTCATATTCAAACTTTTTCAAATTTTCAGGAAGCTGAAATATTCTTTCAGGATTACTGTGGACCTATTGTAGAGATTTTGC
>JAAEOJ010000010.1 GCA_024244685.1 Mycoplasma sp. | reverse complement strand
TTAACTGAAGACAGCCTTTGAAGTGCCGGATTAACTTACCGTCGGATTATTGTTTTGTGCTGTTTTTTAATCGTGCAATAGACTCAAATCATGGTGAAATATGGCGCATAATAAACTGAAATCATGAAACAAGGCAAATATTAAGGAAAAACAGGCACGAAAACACTCAAATTCAAATCAAAAAAATCAAACTTCCATCCATCGCACTTTTTATTCGAATTTTGAACAGTTAGGGAAGTGCGCGAAACAAGGAAATGTCTAAGCCGAAGCTGTATGGATGTACTGAAAAATAGTCAATCTGCGGCAAACACAAAAACTGTCGATTGTTCCGGTGGATATTTCGACGCAATATAAGACGATAATCTGCGTAAAATCGTGGGTTTTAAGTGCATAATTGCTCAATTAGCAACCGAATTTGCATATAATACGCAGAATGCAGAATGCGCACTTTCCATGTGCTTGTCCCAAAATTATAACTGCATTTTCCTAGTGTTCATTGATTCAGTCAATTTTTACAAAATCCAAACTTTTGCTTTCGTGATTTTTCAGCCAATTCGATCAAAAACTGGTTAAATTCCAGACATACAGTATATGCGGAACATTTCTGGATTTCAGTCATTTTTTACAAAATAACCGAACTTTTGCTTTCGTAATTTCAGAAAATTGGACCTAAAAGTGTCAATTATCTGATTCAGTCATTTTTTTTACTAAATAACCGAACTTTTGCTTTCGTAATTTCAGAAATTTACTAAATAACCGAACTTTCGTAATTTCAGAAAATTGGACCTAAAAGTGTCAATTATCTGATTCAGTCAATTTTTAGAAAATAGCAGAACTTTTGCTTTCGTAATTTCAGAAAATTCGGCCTAAAAGTGTCAGTTATCTAATTCAGTCATTTTTTTTACAAAATAACAGAACTTTCAGTAGACACAAATATTGAAGTTTTCACTCGATTTGCGGCCAATTATTTGGACGCAATTTAATTGATT
>JAAEOJ010000009.1 GCA_024244685.1 Mycoplasma sp. | reverse complement strand
TATCAATTACATTTGAATTAGCTAAATTAACCGCTCCTAATATCTGCTTTGTCTGCGCGTTTGGTATTACTTGTGTATCTTTCATACCTTGGTATAATGTAGCATGGTTAGGTGTAAGCATCATTGAACCATCTTTTAGCTTCATTAATTCCTGTCCTTCTTCACCCGCTATAAATGTATCTGGGGTTATTCCACCTTCTGCAAATTGCGGTGCAACTGGTAATGGCTGAGATTGAACTAAAATACCTTGCGCTACTCCTGCCGCTGCTATTAGTACCGCAAGTGCTATATTGGGCAGCGCTTTTGTTGTTGCAACTGCCGTATTAATAGCGATATCAGTTAAAGCTTGGTCCTTTTCGCTTTTAGCTAATGCTACTTGTATTTCCCATTGTTTTTGTGCTAATTCTCTACTTAAAGCCTCTTGTTTTTTGCTGTCTCCCTCAGCTGCTTGTATTCTTGCATCATAATTAACCCTTACGGCATCTAATTCAGCGTTTAATTTTTGCTGTTGAAATTCAAAAGCTACATTTCCTATCTCTTGTAGTGAGCTAACTAATTGTTGTGCTATTGCTTTTCTTGTGTCTGCGGATTTTTGTTCTTCATCCTCTAAGAATCTAAGAGTTTTTAATAATTGCTCTTCTCTTATATTTAACTGTTCTTGATTTATTATTAATCCTTGTTCTCCTATTTCTTTTTTCTTTTCTATTACAGATTCGTCTATACTTGTTTCCTCAGCCCTTTCTGCTCTTATAGCCTTATTTACTCCCTTTTGCGCCTCTTCTAAATCTGATGTAGCCGATATTCTGTCTCTGATGACCTCTAGTAATCTATTAGTAGCCCTTTCGCTCATTCCTAACCCTCTAGCATACTCAAATGATTCTTTATTGTTTAGTGTGAGAAGCTTATTCCTGTCTATATTTAAATCATTTTCTATCTCAAATAGGTTTATCTGGTCATCAAATGAATCGTTTAATAAATCTTTTGTTTCATTAAGTAGATTTTGCCTAGTTTTTGTAGTTAATGTTTCGTCGGCTATTATTTTTTCATTAGCTGTTTTTCTTCTATCGGAAATATCGAGCAGAAAGTCTAACTCTTGCTCAAAATCATCTAATCTAAGATCTCTTGCCCTTCTTGCATTATCTTCTATGCTTTGGGTTTTATCATACTCTGCATTTATAGTAGCTGCCGCCAGTTCTTCCAATCTCTGTAAATCCTCTGTTTTTAATATTTTCTTTAGTTTATTTAAATCTTTAACCCCGTTATACTCCGTTTGTAATCTTACTAATTCCGTTTTGTATGCCTTGGATGCTAATTCATGCTTGTTTTTATAAAAAAACTCTTCTTGCGCTGCTAATAAAATTATACTTTGTGCTCTTTTTTGAAATGATAACGTAGCATCGTCAGCGTTTATTTTTGTTTTCTCTATCTCTCTTGACATAGCAACAAATCCAGTTTCTGCAATTATAACATCCCTACCTAATTTCCGGATCATTTTAGATAACGCATAAGCCTTATTTGTTACTTCTCCTAAATTTTTAGCCCAATGTATTAACCCTTTCCCGCTTGTTAGCGCATCACTAAAGCTATTCCATGCCGCTTTAGTAGTTGCTATGGCTGCTGCATATTCCTCTTGACCTTTTTTGCTGTTAAAAAATGCTTTAGTTAATAATGTAACCGCTCCTACTATTGCAGCTATTACTGCGACTATGGGATTAGCTAAGAATTTAGCTGCTTGTTTTGCCATGCCTACAAACCCCTGAGCTACCGATGCTTGCGCCCCCGGCATACTGTCTAATTTATCTTCAATGTCGGATAAAGCTTCCTTGTATTTACCTATACCTAAAGACCTTTTTTTCTCTTTGTCTGCTTGTTTCCCTGTTAGTTTATTATTCCTATCAATTAGCTTATTTATCTTATCTAGTTTCTTTGAATAATTTTTAGTGGTTTTATCTAGGTTATTACGCATATTGCGCAATCGTTTATTTTGCTCTGTTGCTTGTTTGCCTGTTTTTATTTCTTCTTTATATTCATTTATTAATGTTTTTTGCGCTTGTGCTTGTTTTTTTGTTGCTGTAGCTTCTAATTTTTTTGTTTTTATTGATTGTTGCCTTTTCTTTTCTCTCTCTTGATCTACCTTTAAGGATTGTTGGTGTACTTTTATTGCTTCCTGTTCTAGTTTCTTATTCCCTATTAATATTTTATTCTGCTCTTGCTGAATTTTTAAGTTGGCTTGCTCTTGCTTATTAAGCTTTCCTTTTAATTGCACGTTAGTTCTAATCTCCCCGTATTCTTTATTTAAAGTATCAAGAAGTTGAATCTGTTCTTTTAACAAATCATTAGACTGCTTTAATTCATTATTGGTTTTTTCTAAACCTTTGATGGCATCTCTACCTACTATTGTTTTTATATCAACTGCCATACTTAACCATTAATTTGTAAAATGAAACAAATTCATCCACAGTAGTAGTCTTTTGTCTTATCAATCCACCACCTGAAAACTTACCTACAACAGCTATTAAATCATCAAATGTCACATTCTCACCCTTAGTAGCTTCTTTCAAGTCGTTTATATCTACTTGTATATCATTCCTTTTATTCCTTACAAGCTTAATACATCGGTTATGTTCCTTAATTAGATTGTTCATTTTATTGTACTTAATACCATGTTTTATTAATTCATCAGCACAAAAGTCTATAATATCTAAATAATAAACATCGTTGCTTATTCCTTTAGGTGTTGTTATTAAAGAGTTTTGATAAGATTTGAAAGCATTACGCATCATGAATAAATAGCTATCTAATATAATAACTGTATTTTCTTTAATGGCTATTTGAGTCCTGAGCTCTAATATTAAATCAATTCCTTTTGAATTAATAGTATCTTGCCATAACTCATCTAACTTACTCCATTTATCAGCATCATTATTCAAGCTACTTAAATCACCTTGAGAGCAGTTTTTAAAATCAAATACTGTTATATCTGATAATGTAATAGTCTTTTCTTTACCCTTAAAGAATCTATTGTAAAGCTTTTTCAATATTTTTAACATACCTAGGTCTAAATTCATTCTGTAATATCATTAAGCTTTCTTCTGTTAATCCTAACACTTCGCCATATTTTTCAAGCAGTGAATTTGTTTTTTTATCTGTTGCATCTAGTACTAAGTCGCTTGAGTAAATGTCTGCAAATATTGATTTATGAAAATCGCCACTGTCTTTTAATGTAACATGGTTTACTATTTGCCCTTTTTGTCGTTTAAAGAACTCCGTTAAACCTGAGTATTCTGGTGTAATCTCTGAGCCGTCAGCCCTCACTCCTTTATCATACATTTGCTTTCTATTCAATTCCGCTATAAACTCATCCATTTCTAGCAGTGTTTGTTCTGCTAGATCAATAAAATATATCTTACTCCATTTTTCATATAACGTAATTAAACCCATAGTAAAAAAGGGGATGTTTTATTTCCCCATTTAGTTATCGTAAATACTCCAGATATTTCTTTTTCTTTTCCTTGCTATTCAAATGTTGAATGCCTGTTTTTATAACAAACTCACTCTTAGTTAATTTGCTTTTCTTTACTGGCTTTTCATTTTTCTTTTCCATTATGATATAGTTATGGTTATTGCTCCTACTGATTTATACCCCGTTACTCCTAAATCTTCTGGGTTAGCTAAGTTTAATGTTCCAGACACTAGTCCGGTTCCGCTAATTGTATATTGTCCCGGTATAGTTGCACTTTCTGCTGCTCCTGTAATTGTTTGGCTATCTGCTAATATCCAATCTGTAATTTCTGTTAATCCTGCAACAGCTGCGCCAGTGTCATAATTAGTAACATTAACTACTATAGATGTTGATGTAGACGAACCTACCTCTTTTAATCTAACCGGTAGCAATCCATTTTTAGCTAATATCTTATAGCTAGGCTTAAATGATACTGGACTATTATTCCACTCTCTGGGGAAGGCATCGCTAATAGTAATTGGTGTAAATGATGGCGTACCATCGTTAGCAGTAGTATGAATACCTACAGACATAACACCTATTGTAATAGGGTCAACGGTAGTTCCGTCTTCTGTGTACATCCTTACATTTTCATTTCTATCTACTATTACATAACCGCCACTAAATTGGTCATACGACCTTAAAAAAGCATGTTGTGATGGTGTTGTGATTAAATTAAATGTGTTCTTTGTTACAGCGTCTGCTATTTTATGGGTTCCCCCAGCATTGCCTTCCCACATTTCCTCCTCTTTGTCTGAGTTATCTGCTTGCTCAACAAGCTTAAACGGTATCACATCCTCATTCTGGATAAGTGTATCAAGACTAGCTTCTTCTTTTGCTAAGTCAATAGTAGCGTAATTAACCCCTGCCTTGTACAGGAATATTTTTCTAGCTACTGTTAAGTCCTGCGGACAGCCGGAATCGCCAGTCGGTTGATAAACTGTTGAATTCGGGCACTCATTAATTTCGCTCATATATATTTATTTTTAAATTAGTATTCTATTGTTTAAATTAATGCATTTAATATACTACCAGTAAACGCATCACCCAATTGCTGAGAGCCTTCCTCTGTTGGATGTAATGCGTTGCTTTGTCTTATTGTTGTTTCGGTTATTCTATCAGATACAGCTACCGTTTCGGTTGGGAAACCATAATTATTACTTAGTCCATATCTGCCACATCCCAATTTAACATTTGCATTATATGTTTCGTTATCAAATTCATTAATTAACTCTTCAGTACGTGTAAAAAGTAGATTTCTAAAAAAAACATAGTTAAGATTTAGACTCGCTCCGTAATTTGCACCAAATGCATCTTGATTAGCTGTTATTGGGGGTGGACATACTATTATTTTAGTACTTGCGTCATTGTCTATAAATGCGTCTATTAATACTTTAGCATCATTAATATTTAAACCATTAGTTCCAAGCATTATATATATTACATCAATACTACTATATCCGTTAACTGTTTTGTAATTGCCAATATCAACACTACCATTATGATAAAAAGGCGAACCGCTTGATATAAAAGTTGTATAAGTCCAACCGCCTCTCGCTTCGTGATTACTCGGGGAATTGCCCTGCGTTCCTATAAACGTTGGCACAGTACCGCCCATTGATAACAGATTTTCTCTTACCGTTTCCACAACCTTACCGCTATATGCCGATGTTATACTATCTCCTATTATAAGTATATTTTTACCAGATAAATTTACACTAGCCTGAACTACTAAATCAACATACTTTGTTAATACCAATGTAAAATTAGCATCAAATATTTCTATTCCTATTTCGTGAGTTCCCACATTTCCTGACGTTGGCTTTATAAAATATCTTTCATTTTGTGTTTCCCCAATGTCTGCAGTTATAGCTATTTGATATGCTTCATTAGAACATATTGAATTAGCATATAAATTAAACTCCACGCCCTCTACTGCATAAAAAGTGTCTGGTATTTGAACATTTGCTGGTGGTATTAGGTTTAATGCGTCATACCCTTCCAGTTCTAATATTGGAGGAGTCATATAATACCCTGAGCTGGTTGCTGTCCAAGCTGAGTTGTAAATATCGCTTGCGGCTACACATATCATTAATCGCCCCAAATCTGGCTTATCAGTCCATCGCTTAATTCCACATGCTAGATTTCTATCGCAAGTTGCTAATACGTAAACATATTGACCTCTTGCGATACTGAATGAATTAGTTAAGTTCAATGTTTCAAAATCGTCTACTGTGCCTGATGATTTTAGTGTAATTTCTTCTATAAATGTTAAATCTACTTCAGGAGTTGCATTTAATTTTAATTCATCACCTAAATATACTCTATATGTTATATAGCTGGAACTAACATTTTTAATTTTCACGCTTATTTTATTTACCAATCCAGCTCTACCAGCTTCGCAGTAATTACCCACGTTATAATATATATAATCTGCATTGCCATCATAGGCATTTTCTACATCACTATAAAAAACTGATTTTGTGCCAGATTCAAAAGCATTATCCATAATTCCTAAATCAAAATCTTCATCTAAATTAGTCGCAAGCGTTTCACTAGATTGATTTGTTTCAAATATATTTTTATATTCAGTGCTCATAATGATAATATTTTATCTAGGTCTAAAACCTCTGTTAAATTTAATGTGTTATTAGGAAACTGTAAATGTTCCGCTATTGGGGTTAATGTTGCTGTGGCTGTTGTATCTTCGTTTATTGTAAATAAATATGGATTATCTGTTTCTGTATTCCCGTTTATATCCCATTCTGTAAATGTAAATCTACTATCTGGAACGCAAGATATTTCTAATTCACCTCCATATAAGCCATTATTGGGCGTAATATCTCCATACCCATTACTTATTATGCCTGTTAGTGTGTATTCTAATATTGATACTTTAAATGTGGCTATTGCACTTTTAGCACCGTCCATTAAAATACTAGGAGTAGGGTACTCATAAGTTTCATCTATTACCCAACTAACAAATTCACTACCCTCTAAAGGAGATGCAGCAAATTGAATCGTACTATCTGCCTGTTTGCTATATATACCGTCTACTGACTGAACACCATCAATAAAGGTTAATCCTTCACCCTCATGTGATAAGGTTAAAGCGTATTGTACTGGTCTTGGTTTTGGTAAGCAATCTCCTAAACCCGCCATTATTTCTGTCTCAATTCTGATAACATAATAAGGCTGCATATTATATTGATTTTCTTGCGAGGGTGTTAAATCATATATGTCTGTATAAGCTGGTAATTGGTCAACAAATCCAGTGGCTTTAAATGAGGTATTTATAATAGCACTCATTATATCATATTGACACTGTTCTGCTGCTCTTGAATCATTGCCGTATATTTTGCCTATATTAACAGCAAAGAATATATTAACAGATGATGTTTTTTGCATATCACCGGTTAATGGGTTAAATGGTTCAATGTCAAAATGTACTATTGAATCATATTTATTTGTAAAAAATACCTCTTTATATTTTTTATTTTGTGTAGTTTCATTATATATCTCTGGTCTTATATTGCCGCCCTTTTTAACTCGATAAGAACGACCCAAGAAAGCATTATTATACCCTGACCATAATTGATCAGTGAATATTGATATTGCTTTTTCTATATATAAATCTAATCCTGTACTCATTATCCTATTGTTCCTGTTTTAACTCTGAATTTTGTAGGTGACTTTAGAAATCTATCAAATGTTTTGTTTATACTTCTTTTAGTATCTTGTAATAAAACATCATATTTTTTTGCTATTGTTAAGTGTTCTGTATCTAAAGTTTCAGTTGTTAATAATTGTAACGTCCTTGGATTGTCAGCAATGTTTCTTTCATCTGCACTACTCTGATTATTAGCATTACTTAACATCAATCTAAAGAGATCATATTCGAACTGTGTTTGTAGCATCTTACTAAAGTCTATTAGATTATTATTAAGATATTGAGCTGAATCTAAATAAGCTGATATATTAAAGTTCAACCCGTTACTATTGCTATTAAATGAATAATCTGCATCTTGAGGAGTTGTACCTATTCCGCTAACTGGATACAATACAAAACCATCGTATTTTAAAGGGTCATTATAAGCCGATTCTGTTTTTACTTCTTGTGAATCGAAAGCAAATATAAACTTACCTATTCCATTAAATGAATATCCTATATCTTCGAATACTAATCTGCCATCTTGGGGGTGCAATGTTAATGTATCTACTAATACACCTTGATTAATTACATATAAACTAACATCATTAGTAGTATTAGCTTGTAGTGATAATTGATTTATTCTAATTTTCACATAATCACTACCTTTAGGTTCAATAACCCATCCAGCGTAATCATTTGGCAATGTCTGTAGTGTTTCTCCTACATTATATATATATTGACTATCAACTAATTTACGTGTTAAATGTAGCTGACTAATCATGTTTCTTTCTGCGCTTTTTAAGAATGTTTTTATTTTTAAGCTTTCTATATTTGTTTCAAGCCAATTTGTAGGGCTTATATCAGGCTGATTACCTGTGTTGTTATCGGTTAATGATTGATAAATAACATCATTATATGTTACTATATCGGTTGTTTTCTGTGAATCTTCATATTTTACATAGATCGTACCAATAGCCCAATCGCTAAAAGTAAATTCCTTTTCATTCATGAAAGTAAGAAGATTGTTTATTGTTACTAAGGGGTGCACCCCTTGATTCCAGTATAAACCAGAATCAGGAGTCCCCATTAGTTCAGAATCTAAACTTACATTACTTGTATGATCTTGTACAAATGTTAAATTCATATTATGCTACAGTAAATGTTATTGACCCGGTAGAGTTCCCTACTCCGTATACAATAAAGCTTGTGCCATCAAATAAAATTTCAATCCAATCTCCTATCGTTTCAGCTGTTGCTACAAATGATATAGTATTTTCATTTACAGCCGCTACCGTTGCATAATTAACTGACGCATAGCCTTCAATGACATCAGTAGCACTAACAATCGTCCAATCAGATGTAGCGAATGCTAACCCAGTTTTAGCTTTAATATTCCAGCCATTTGATATATTTGCAACTGCTGGAAGTGTAATGACTTCACCTGTTGCATTAGATAAAATAAGTGTTTTACCACTATCAGCAGCGGTTAAAGTAGTGTCGGCTGAAATAGTTTCAACTGTTACGCCAATCCCATCATTCGCCAACAGTGAGAAGCTTTCTCCTGTTGCTGTTGTTTTTTGATAATTTTTCATTTTTTACCTCCTATATTAAGTTAGACCTAGTAATTTAACAACACCATTCTGACGAGTAGTCAAATCGCTATTATAACGATAAGGTACGTAGAATCTAAACCAGAGTGCCATCTCTTCAAAATATGTCATAGTTAAGTTTGAGTCCTCGCTAGTAAACAATGAAGTAGCTTCTGTAGCCTCTTTATTGATATATACGTTTGGTCTCATTTTTACATAAGGCATTTCAACATCTGAAACAGCCCACTCTTTCCCTGCAAACGTAGTTCTATTACGGAAATCCCATGGGAAATTCTCAATCAATCCTATGTCCCCATCACGAACTAAAAATCCATTAAAATTAGCAGCTGTACTGATTTGGTGAGATTGATAACGTCTATCAGATGTCATGTAACCCTCTGCCCAGCCTAAATTCTTTTCGTTGTAATCGCGGTATAAATTTGCCTCTGTATTAGTTGCAACTAAACCCCCGGGGCTTGTTACTATGCGAGTATTACCTTCTAATTTATTAGCTTCCATCAATTGATATAGGTCGCTAAACATAGTGCTCTTTTGAGCCGCTTTACTAATTTCTAATGTGTCAGTAGTTCCATTAAATGTATAAGCTCCTGCCCCTTGTGATATTTGAGAGACATAGTTCAACACTTGTGTTTTTCTGTTCTCCAAATTAGTAGATATGATACCCTCAACTGTCTCAGCCACTTTTTTGTTAATCTTACGCATTTGACTTTGAAAGTAAGCTTCTCTATCTACCATATTATTCTCGAATGATGCCGGGAACATTCTCATGCCCGTAAACGCATCATATGCAGTAAAATAATATGTTCCGCTTTCTCCTAAGTTTACTGGGATGTTTTCGAATCCGGGAACAGTACCTACCGTCACCTCGGTCTCTTTCATTACTGGCAATACTGCATTCCTCGCCTTTGACATGGTTTGCATCATTGTTTTTGTTGTCGGGCTAATGTAGTCAATGCTTTGTCCGCTATCTTTAGCTAGGTCAACCAGACCATATTTAGCCGTAAATTGTTCGTCTTGTAATTCTTTTGCTTGAAAATCATTTATGACGCTTAAGTTTAAATAATCCATTTTTAATCCATTTTTAATTAATTTTTACTTTCTGCCAGTTTCTTTCCCAGCCCTAATGCTATTTGGTTAAACTTGGTAAAATCCTTAGCGTAACCAGCATCTATATTTGAGTTGTATTTAGTCGCTAGATATTCTTTTATCGCTGCGGTTCTTTCTAACGGAGTTGCATTTTCCTTTATTTCAAATGGTAGCCCTTCTAGTGTTATTTTTTTATCCTTAGACCCTATTCCTTTTTGTTCTCTACCTTTAACTAATTCTGTTAGAATTTCATCCCTTGATACTAGGTCTGATAATTTAGATGTTTTATGCTCGTTCTCTTTATCTACTACCCACGCCTCATTATCTTCATCTAATATAACATTGTATTTTTCTTCTGTATTCTTTTGGAACTCCTTCCATCTTGCTTTAGCTTCGAATGAATTAACCGTATCGGGGAAATTAGGCTTAACACTATTAAACGCAACCTTTCTATTTAATTTAGTTAAGGTTTCTTTTGATTTCTCATACTTACCTTTATAGTCGTTTTCTTCATAGTCTGTAAACATCGCCTCTTTTTGCTGTAGTTTATCAAACTTTCCCTTTAATTCATCATATTGAGCCTGTTGTTGTTCGCTTGGCTTACCATCTTTAATGAGCTTATCAAGCTTTTGTTTTTCTGTTTCTAGGGTACTTTTTGTGCTTTCAAAAAATAACTCATTAGCTCTTTTTAAATAATCTGCTGATTTTTCACCTTCGTTTCGAGCTATACCAGTTAATTCAACTGTTTTTGTTAAGGCTCCGTCAATAATCTTTTCAGCATTAGCATTTGCTAATCCGTCCCAACCCTTTTTTAAATCTGCTACATGATTAATAACTTCGCCATTAATAGCCGTTACTTGATCTTCGTTAAATCCATTCTCTTGGATAAATTCTTGTGATAATTCCATAATTAACTATTCTTTTAGTTAGTTTATATTATTCTACATTAAATTCTGATTCTACATCTTGAACCCTTTTCAATAGGTTATCATCTCCTATTGTTTTCATAAACCTTATCCCAAGTTCAGAAGCTTTGTTTTCAAGGGTTATTCTTTTATCGCTCCTTTCCTTTGGCTGCTTGGGTTTTGTGTTGTCTTTAGCCGCTAATAATTCAGCCATTTGAGCTTTTAAGTTTTCAATATCTTTACTTTGATCCTCGTAAGCTTTCTTGTAATCCTTAACCTGTTCGGGCTCTTTTGTTTCTTCATTAACTAAAGATTGCCACTTTTCGATTTCCTTAATCTCTTTATATTCAGACTTGTCGTCATCGCGCTGTAGCACTTTTACTACTTCAACAGATAAATTATTCTGTTGCTTAATTAGGTTAATATATCTAATTACCTGAAATTCTGGACTAACTTTAATTATGTTATCCTCTATGATTGGCATTCCTTTGCTATCATGACTAACTACTTTTTGCACTCTAAAATGTACTACTTTTTCCTGTTTCATATTCTTTTATGATTCATTATTAATTGGTTCAGGCTCTACCTTTACCGTATTCGTTTTAATTATCTCTATTATTAAATTATTAAGCAATGTTAATCTAGTGGCTGTATCGCTTTCCAATTCCATCCAGAACGCTACAATATCACCATATTGAGCCTCAAATAAGCCTATCCAATAATTAAATCTTAACTGATATTGCAGTATTATATCGTCTAATCCTATACCTCTTGCTATTTCAAAATCAGTATCAGTAGTATAAGGCAATAAATCATATAGCAATTTAGCTCTTACCATTTGATCTTGATTATTCTTATACTTATTCTGATTGATTCTAACTAATATATTCTTTCTTTCTATTGGGTTACTTGCTTTTGCTAAATTCTCATATAGCCGACTCTCTGATTCTAAAAAGAAATCAGTACCATAGTATATAAATACTTCGTTTACTTTTTCTCTACCGTATTTAAGAGCGAGCATGTTATAATCTGATTCCCTTCTAATCTTATTTAGGTTGTCGGCAAGGCTAGAAAGTGTATTTTCGAGTACTATAATAGATTTTTCTATCTGTAGTTCGTTCTTACTTTCTTCGTTTGATGTATCAATAGTTCCTATAACTGTCGACAGTATAGAGTTCTCTATTTCACTTATGCGCTCTTTCATATAATTAAGAGCTTCTACAGGCACATAAAAGAAATTTAAAAAGCTTTTTACAGCATCCATATCTAAACTGCCATCATCTTTAGTAATTGAGTCTATTGGGACTTCATGAAGTGTGCCTGTCTGTAAATCTCCTAATTGCTCATTATTATTCTCATTATAAATCGAAGCTTTTTGGGAACCCATTATAGCACCACTATTTGGCTCCCCTTTACTACCACTAATATCATCTGAATTTTCCGGTATTTCCAATTTAGTGACTACAGGGATCGCCCCGTTTGGCTCGGTCATCCGCTGTAAAGTCTTTAGGAATACATATTCCTCTAACTCTTCACGGATATAAGTGAATATAGATTCTCTTACTATGAAATTACCTTTATACTTTTGATTGGTTATAAAATCAGCAGGACATCTGCCTAAATCATGCGGAACCTCTGCTATTAATTTATAATCGTTATCATATAATGCGTATACTTTATCGTCAATATAAATATATCCCTCTTTTTCTTCACCATCTATTAAGGCGCACCCAGAATAAGCTATCCTTGTTATTCTTTTACTGTCGTGAGATAATGATACTACTTTATCTATGTCTAAAAAGTATCTATAAGGACTATTCTTTTCTTCACTATCTAAATCCTCAATCAATATAGCGTTGTGTTCGAATAATATTTTATCAAATAGCTCGTCTTGAAAATCCTTAATGTCAAGAGTCTCTACTATTTCACCTTTATCGACATTAGTAACATCATATTTAAAGTCTGCATTTTCAGCAGTAAATACACGTTTTAATTGAGGTCTTATTTTATTGTTGATTAGCTTGGTTGAAGGTAATGGTTTTCTAAGATATTTAAAGAAAAATAAAAAGTTCTCTGTCTTGAATACTTGTTTAACGAAGTTTAAAAAATAATCGTT
>JAAEOJ010000008.1 GCA_024244685.1 Mycoplasma sp. | reverse complement strand
TTTTATGATTGTTTTCCCGACAGAATACACGACACGGTAAGAAAACACACGGTAAGAAAACACGCGGTAAGACAACACACGGTAAGACAACACACGGTAAGAAAACACACTGTAAGAAAACAAACGGTAAGAAACCCCACAGTAAGATAAATACAACACACGCCACACTGTAAGAAAACATACGGTAAGAAACCGCACAGTAAAACAACGCTCGGTAAGACAACACACGGTAAGACAACACACGGTAAGAAAACACACGATAAGAAAACACACGGTAAGAAAACACACAGTAAGACAACACACGGTAAGAAAACACACTGTAAGAAAACACACGGTAAGAAAACACACAGTAAGACAACACGCGGTAAGACAACACGCGGTAAGACAACACACGATAAGAAAACACACGATAAGAAAACACATGGTAAGAAAACACACGGTAAGAAAACACACGGTAAGAAAACACATAGTAAGACAACACGCGTTAAGACAACACGCGGTAAGACAACACACAGTAAGACAACACGCGGTGAGACAACACACGGTAAGACAACACACGGTAAG
>JAAEOJ010000007.1 GCA_024244685.1 Mycoplasma sp. | reverse complement strand
TTAAAAGAAATCAACTCACACGAATTAAAAAGTTTTATACTACAAATATTGAACACTTTATCATTATATTTTTAGAATTAAGCCGTGTCAGTAACCACCTTTTATCTATATCCACGAATATAATGGATCTCGGCGGTGTTACACCTTATTTATGGGTATTTGATATTAGAGAGCAGATTATGGAAGTAATAGAGTTTTCTACAGGAAGTAGGCTACACAGTCAACTTTTAACTAAAAAGCAACTAAATAATACAAAAATTAATACCAGTTCAACGCTTAAAAAAATAAAACTGATTGTCAGTAGTATCACGTCAAAAATAAGTGAATTATATGAATTAATATACTCGAGTAAAGTATTAGTTGATAGACTATATAGTCTTGGTATAGCCTCAATAAATAGTCTAAGGTCTTACCTTATAACGGGACCAATTTTAAGGTCGGGAGGAGTTGTCTTTGACGTTAGATTTAAGTACCCATATAGCAATTATAACTATTTACAGTTAAAAGCTATAACCTGTGACGAGTCGTCCGCGTTGGACAGACTAATAATAAGACTTGAGGAAATTAACTCCTCAATTAGTATTATATGTTTAGCCACCAGCTTTTTACTAGAGTATGATAATAAACTAACACGGCACAGTAGTGTTAAAATAATACTATGTGATGACATGGAAAAGGTAATTCACAAGTTTGTGCAAACATCCAAAATACCTGTCACTCCACAATCTACACAGAAAAATAGTAAAAACGCTGCGTGTATTTGCTTTAGTGAGTCCCCAAAAGGTGTACTAACGAACTTAAATTTAGTTTCACGGGAATCGATCCCTTTTCGTAGTCGGATTAAAAACTCAGGTATTCTGAATTTATATGGCACTCAAAAATACTCTAAAAATATCATATTGACTGATCTGATAGCGAATATAGCGTCAGTAGATATCATAATGGGCGAGGTTGACAAGTAAGAATTAAATTGGACGCTAACAAGATTATTTTTGGGTTCAGACGTAATAATTTAGGGTCTGAATCTAAAATTTTTTTGAAGTATTCTACTGGCATTTATATATTTGAAGGTAAAAAATTTTTTCTGTGTCTAAACGAAATAATTATGTAGTTTGAATTAGTCTTTTGGTATTTATATATTTGGACTTGAAAAATTTTCAACGTGTAAAAAAAATTTTATTAAAACCCCTATACAGACAATTATTGTTCTTTTAGCCCAACCAGAAGTACAGACATATTTGATTTCTCATTTTTTTCTTTATTGAATCAAGTTTTGAGCTACTAAAAATAGTTTTATGGTGAGTTTTAGGTTGAAAAGGGTTTAATAGTTTTTACTTGTTTATCTGTTTTAATTTTTAATGTGCTAACCCCAAATTTTATTTTTTTAGATGTTTTAATAAATTTTTTTTATTGTATAGAAAATTTTTTACCTCCAAATATATAAATGCCAAAAGAGTAATTCAAACTACATAATTATTTAGCTTAGATTCAGATCCTATATTATTACATCTGAACTCAAAAATTTCTTGTATAAAAGATTCTGTATTTTGGGAAAACACTATTTTAAAAATATTAAACCCTTTACAACCTAAAAACCCACCATAAAACTATTTTTAGTAGCTCAAAACTAGATTTAATAAAGTCATAAAGGAGTAAAAATGAAGCACTTAAAAGAAGACCAGCCTGAAATATATTATCCTCGTTTAAGGAGTACAAAAATAAAAAGTTCAATTTTCAAACGAACATAAATATCTCAAAAAATTTTTTATATATAAATGCCAAAAGAATAATTCAAACTACCTAATTATTTAGTTTAGGTTCAGATCTTATAGTATTACATCTGAACTCAAAAATTATTAAAACCTCTATACAGACAATTATTGTTCTTTTAGCCCAAAAATATTAATTCATATAATTCACTTATTTTTGACGTGATACTACTGACAATCAGTTTTATTTTTTTAAGTGTTGAACTGGTATTAATTTTTGTATTATTTAGTTGCTTTTTAGTTAAAAGTTGACTGTGTAGCCTACTTCCTGTAGAAAACTCTATTACTTCCATAATCTGATCTCTAATATCAAATACCCATAAATAAGGTGTAACACCGCCGAGATCCATTATATTCGTGGAAATAGGTAAAAGGTGGTTACTGACACGGCTTAATTCTAAAAATATAATGATAAAGTGTTCAATATTTGTAGTATAAAACTTTTTAATTCGTGTGAGTTGATTTCTTTTAAAGAGTAAACTTTGGTACTCATAATTTATTGAACTAACGTAGTCATACCTATCATATAAAGGGTTACACTGATCGATATTTAGAAATTCTGAAACCTTCTCCGTACCTCTGTGTAAAAACCCTATTTCAATATTAATTGCTATAGTTTTCTCACCGTATTGTAGCAAGGCAATCCTTAACACGCCGTGAACAGAGGGATGCTGTGGTCCAATATTTTGGATAAAGGGCTTGTTAAAAATTAACACAGTTCAATTTAGGTGTATAATGTGCGGTCCGGATAGAACTAAATAGCAAATATTAGGATAGGGTTTTTACACAGAGGTACAGAGAAGGTTTAATTTAACAAGATTAATTTTGAGTTTAGATGTAATAATATAAGGTCTGAATCTAAACTAAATAATTATGTAGCTTGAATTATTCTTTTGGTGTTTATATATTTGGGGAGGGGGTGGAAAATTT
>JAAEOJ010000006.1 GCA_024244685.1 Mycoplasma sp. | reverse complement strand
GGGATTTGGGGGGATTTGGTGGCGTGTGATACCCTAAAAACACGAGTAGGGCAGTGGGGGCGGGGGATGAGCAGGCGCATGCGTCTGAGGGGTGCGGGTTGCGGGGGGCGGGGCGATGTGCTAGGCGCATCAGGGTTGCGAACCTGAGCTGCGAAATCGCACAAGCAGGTTGGGGGGAGAACCACTCTCTATATGAGCCCGGGGGCCTCGGCAGTGCCCCGGGTCGGTGGGGGTGCGGGGGGGCGGCTGGCCTGGGTGGGTGTCTCGAGTTGGTGGTTGGGCTGCGTGGTGCCTCTGCCGCCGTGTTCGTTCGGGTGGTGGGGTGGGGGGTGAGAGAAAGCTTGCATTCGCCAGCTTCTGGAGATGTAAAGCTGGCAAATGAGAGGGTGCTAGGTGTATCTAGCAGCACACAGGCCGGGACGGCCTCTCCCTTTCTCCCCCAATCTGCTCCCCTTCAGTCTCCTTCTCTCCCCTCCCATCCCCTCCGCTCCCCTCACCCGCACCCCTCACTCGCCCTTGCTGCGCTTGGGATGCAGCACCTTTCACCCCACTCCGGCAGTGGCAGCCCGCACCTTTCACCCTCTCACGACCCCTCAAGGGTGCACATATGCCCTGGTCAGAACGTTGTTTCCCCGATCGCTTGTCTTTCAATGAGATACATGCTTGAGTGATGTCAGAAGGCAAGCAAGCGACTACGAAGGATGAGCACACGATGACTGACGAGACTTACGTCGCAGAGATGGCAGATGCCTACCTGGCTTCCGCACTGTGGACAGATGCCCCCGACGGTCAGTACGACCTCACACCCGAGGCGCTCAAGCATGCTTTGGAGACGTGTGAAGCATTCCACCGCTCCAGTGAGGATGACTTGGATAAGTGGGACGCTGGGCAAGCTGGACACGACCTATGGCTCACTCGCAACTGCCACGGCACTGGGTTCTGGGATCGCGGGGAGGGCGAAGCTGGGAAACGTCTCTCGGTGAGCGCTGAGAAACTTGGCCTTGCCCATGTGATACCTACTGACAACAACACTCTCCACATCTACGAAGGATGAGCACACGATGACAAACGAGACCTACACCGCGGGATGGAACATGCCGGGCTACCTGCCTGAGACGGACCCCGAAACATTCGACACCGAGAGCGACGCTCTCGACTACGTGCTGGACGCTGTCGGTGGGCATGTCGACGGTCTGTCCCAGGAAGATGGGTTTGGCTCCCTTCATCTCTCCGTCATCCACAACCGAGCGGTCAACGATCTACGTAACAGGGGCTTCACGAACGTACCCATGTCACGTTCGCCCCACGATCTCGGCCTGGTCTACTGGGTCGAGCAACAGGAAGGGTGAGTACGATGGACGCTACCGAAGAAACCAAGACCTGGAACGCTGGCTACGAGGCCGGACGCGACGCAGGACGCGAACTTGGCATGGAAGAGGCGCACGCTCAGCGTGACGCCGAGAACGACGAGAGGGATGAACGCATGACGACAGACGAGACCTACAACGGGTGGGCGAACCGCGAGACGTGGGCAGTTGTTCTGTGGCTCGACTGCGAGCCAGCACTAGAGGAAGACGTTCACGCTCTCGTTGTCGACTGCGAGCACGTTTGGGAGGCAGGGAACCTCATCAAGGAGTATCTCGAAGAGATGTTCGAACAGCTCCCCGAGGCCCTGTCCAACATGCGCGACGACATCGGGAGCATGTGGCGTGTCAACTGGGCCGACGTCGGGGAAGCGTTCCGAAACGACGCCCGTGAGATCCGCGACTACGAACGGAAGGGACAGTGCGATGACTGAGAACGTAGCCAAGGTCAGAGTTACAAGAACCCCGGACCCAGACCACGATCTATCTCACTACGAGCAAGACTGTTTCAATGAAGCGGTGCCGGGACGCCCAGACTCCGAAGGCGAAGGACTACGCCTGATCGAGGAGTACAGCAGGGGAGAGTGGTGGGGAATTGTAGTGACCGTGGAGACGCTCTGCGAACATGGTGGCGTCATCGCTGGAGCGAGTTGCTGGGGAATCGACTACGGCATCGGAACGCCCGCTGAAGATGACCTCCTCGTCGTCGAAGTGGCCGAAGAACTTGCAAGAGAACTCGCAGTCACGCTCGACAGTGACACGATCTGGGAAGAAGGATGAACACGATGACTGACAACACAACCCACGAACTCCCCACCGCCGTCATGCGTGCTTGGCTGCTCGCCGACAGCGACCTGCAGAACGACATGGTCTCGCTGATCTGTGAGACTGAGACTCCCA
Organism: Mycoplasma sp.; assembly: GCA_024244685.1. Lineage (GTDB taxonomy): Bacteria > Bacillota_I > Bacilli_A > Mycoplasmatales > Metamycoplasmataceae > Mycoplasma_K. Next base: position 2,634 of record JAAEOJ010000006.1, on the reverse strand, counting down.
GCGAGAACGCAGCGACCCTCGAGACCTACGTAGAGGCGCTCCTGTTGCACGACAACGACACGATGCTCACGATGCACCGAGCACTTGGGAGCGTGCTTCTGGTGGACTTCGACTTCATCTACTACCTGACCAAGACGATCGAGAAAGGATGGGTGCGATGACAGTCGACACTCAACTCACCTACACCCCCGGCGCTCTCGCCTTCACAGTGCGCGAGGCCATGATCGCAAGAGGACACGACACGAGCGTGAGCGACGCCCTCGATGTGATCCAGGACTTGCTCGACGACGGAACCCTGTACTCCGAAGACAGCTACGACACGGGCTACGAGGCCGGATATGTCGCCGGGTATCTCGACGGGGACCTTGAGAGCGATTACGAAACAACCAACACCGACAACGAAGGATGACCCGATGAACCTGACTCAACTCAAACGTGAAGTGCTCCGCAAGAACGACAAACTCCACGTCGCAGACGTGGGAGGGGAACTGTGGGCGACAAACACCTTCTGGGCCGTTCCCTTCTCGCATCCCATACTCGACAAACTCGTCCTCAAGTACGAGATCGACGAGCCGGGCTCGTGGAGATGGGAGGGCCAGGAGCTCGTGGGCATCTCGAAGGCGAATCACGCCATCGAGAGCGTGGTCCCCGAAGAACCCCCGGCCCAAATCGTCTCTCGCATTGAGCTGTACAGCTACCCTGCCTCGATCGAGACGGCGAACGGGGAACGAAGGGTTCTCACGTCGACAGGTGAGAAATACACGACCTCGGCGTTTTCGGCCGAGTTCTTCGACGCCTTCGTGGATTCGGAGCACCAACTGCACCAGGAGACGAACCTCAGGCCCCTCTACGTGTGCAACTCCACCTCCGACACGATCGAAGCGGTCATCATGCCCATACGCATGTACAACATCAACAGGTGAGCAGGAGCAGGACGAGACAATGACCACATCAAACTTCACTTTTCACCCCGACCACGCCCCCTGCGTCTCCATCACCACGACCAACGCCCACTTGCACACCGTGACACTCCAAGACTGCATGGGGTACGAAGTACACTTCGTCTTCGATATGCGAGAGAAGGTGCATGACCTCCACTTCGCGATAGGGGAGGCGTACGATCGTTGGATGGGGAACGACGAAGCACGTGAAGCGCAGCACGACTTCGAAGCAGGTGGGGTCTGATGCTCGACCTCTTCTTCGGCGCCTTCTACGTGGTGGGGCTCGTCTGCATTGTTGCAGTCGTGATCCTCGGTGCAATCGGATGGGTCGTGGGAACGGTCGGGGAGTGGTTGCAGGAACGCAACAGACAACGCAGACAGCGTCGCCTCGAGCCCTGACTCCCTCAACTACAAACGCCCCGGTCCCTCGCTTGAGGAGCCGGGGCGTTTGTAGTTGTCGAAGAGCTCAGCGCTTCCGTGCCCACCCCGCAGGGTGCGCCTCGGCGGTGCGACGTAGTTGCTTCTCATGCTCCCTGGCACGATGCCCCGCCACGAAGCAGAGAAGGCTTGCACAGACGAGAACGACGCCAAGCGCCGCACCCCACCCCTCCAGTCCGACACGTGCCGCTGCGCCCACGAACGCCCCGGCCCACGCCACACCTCCCATTCGATACACAGTGCTGTCAGAGCTCATCGCTTGTCCCTTCATCGTCGATTTCTCGTCCATCCCCGCTCCCATCCCAGCGACCTTCACCCGTTCCGTAGCCGTAGCTGTCGCCGGAGCCGTCGCCGTGGCTGGAGCCGTAGCCGGAGCTGAAACTGTAGCCACTCCCTAGATCCTCATACCCGTTCATCGCCCTCACTCCTCCCAGTGTCGACTCCTGTCAACCCGCCGCCATTCAGTACGGACCTTGGCGGCAAGATCTTGCGACCGACCGAGACTCAGGAACGCAGCCGTCATCGTGTAACACGCGACGACTGGCACACCAAAGGCCCACCCAGGATCGTCAACCCACACCAGCACCCCCCAACTCACTCCCGCCAGGAGCGTCCCGGCGAAGTAGAGAACCGAAGCGCCAATTCGCCAGCGACGGCATCGCTTTTGCAGAAACTGAATCTGCTCGACCCACCTCTCCTCACACCTACTCATCATCCTCATCCTCTCGTCCATCCCCGCTCCCATCCCCACGTTCTCCGCCGTCACCATCCCCGTAGCCGTAGCCGTAGCTGTAACCGGAGCCGGAACTGTCACCGTGGCCGGAACTGTCACCGTGGCCGGAGCCGGAGCCGGAGCCGTAACCGTACCCGGAGCCGTAGCCGGAACCGGGGCCGGAACCGGGGCCGGAGCCGTAGCCACTCCCCAGATCCTCATACCCATTCATCGCCCTCGCCCTTTCGCTGGCGAGTGCGTCGGCAGTCTGAACGGGATCACACGCACCTGCACCCCGACATCGGGGAGCAGATCGGGACAGAACCCCTTGACCGCCGAGATGGATGCGATGCGTGAATCGTTGGTGACGACACGTGCAGACTCGAGGCTGTCCCCGACCGCTCGCACCAGCTTGTCGAGATCACTCCCTACCCCCTTGTAGGGGAACTCGCTCATGTACTTGGGAGTCTTGTCGGGTCGATTGAAGGCGAAGACACAGTCGAGATGCACGGGGCCGTTGAGCGTGATCCAACCCCTGGGTAG
>JAAEOJ010000005.1 GCA_024244685.1 Mycoplasma sp. | reverse complement strand
TATCTCCAACATTTCTCGACTTTCAGGATACAGCGTGAACATGCAATGAAAGTGTTGAATTTCCAACACCGCTTGTTCGATAGTCAACCAGGCGTTCACATGCACTAGAACGTCGATTTCTGAATACATTCGTATTTGCGGCGAAAATAACGTTTTCTTAAATATAATGCTATATTATCGCGACCAGAATATGGTCAAACGATACTAAAATACGTTGATTTTTTCGATATTATTTTATTTTCTAATATCTTTAAAGATTACATTAAAAAGTTTGTGTTCTCTCGGCCGAACCTACATGCTTCTGTCAGTGAGCTCGTAGGCTTGGCGTGTACATACACAAGTTACAAGTATATTGTCTTGATGATTTCAAAAATGAATTCAGAAAGCCATTTCTGCGATTAAATGTTATTGTCTTGAGGTGAACTTCGTGTTAAGCCTGAAATATGCGTTGTAAACTAAACATCCAGTGTCAAAAATCCACATGTATTTTATGACCATGCACACACAGGTACGTTTTTCGAATAAATAGTTCCAACATAGCTCGACTTTCGGGGTACGGCGTGGACTCGCAGTGAGAGTGTTGAATTTCCAACATAACTTGTTCGATAGTCCACCAGGCGTAGATATGAAATAAAATGTGGATTTCTGAATACATTCGTATTTGAGTTGAAAATCAAGTTTACGTAAATACAATATTATATTATCGCAATCACACAATTGTCAAAATATAGTGAAATATGTAGATTTTTTCTACTATTTAAGAAAAATTTGGCTCGGGAAAAT
>JAAEOJ010000004.1 GCA_024244685.1 Mycoplasma sp. | reverse complement strand
CTTGCATCTTGACCATAGTTGAGCTCAGTCTCCAGAAATGCTCGGTAAGCATATTTGTCACCAGAATCGAAAACTTCACTTCCATTCAAACTAAGTTTCACTTGACGAATCAATGTTTTGCCAATCAGATTGATTGGACCAATTAAGGGATCGACATTCTGAGCTGCAGGTGGATGTATCAAATTTGTCGAATCTTCTTTTACGATATGAAATTCGATGAATAGATAATTCTTTGCGAGATGAAGGAATTGTGGATTTGGACCAATATGGAATTCGTAAGGACCACTATTTGTACATGCATTACGAAGGTTTATTTCATTCCAATGACAATTTTCTACAGCAACTTGGGTTGGTGGAACATCGAACAGACTTAGTTCACTTTTTGTACCAGGTACAGAAGAAGAATCAATAATTTTTGACATTGTAGAAGATATCTGTATTCTTTTTAGTTTTCTTCTTTTGAATACGTTGTTTCTTTATTGGCAATGGATTCACTTTAGACACAGCCTTTCGCTTGCCTATCCGACCACCAGACTGATTCTTTACAACAGATTCGGCCTTATTTATAAGATTCTTGGTGGCTTGTAAACCACGTCGCTTGACAGATTCTTTCACATTGGTTCCATCGGATAGGTCACCAATAACATTAGTGCCCATATGCAAAGCTTCTTGTCCAATCGTTTTCAATGCAGATTTGCCAATACGTTTGGCCACAGGAAGAATGGAACGAAACAAACGACCAAAGAAACTACCAAGTCCATTGCCACGTTGATATGGCACACCTTGGAAACCACCTAAACCATGACCACTTTGTTTTGCTTGATTAATGTAATAGTCAAACCAAATTTTATCATTGAAAGGGACAAACACAATTCGCACCATGATTTCACAATGTATAACGTTTCTTTCTAAAATGCAATTTCACAACCGTCTTTCCAAACTGAAATGGTACAGACTGATTATTATCGTCTTTTATATCTATTTGTATTCGGTCCACTTCTTTTGCAATGACTGGAACATAGTGTGGTGTATGGAACAGTTTGTCAATGATGCCACCATGCAAACCTTCAATGTGAACATTTCTAATCAATGGTGCTGTTACATTTCCAACGATCTGTGGTTCTACTAGGTCACAATACACGAACAATGAATAGAATCCACCTTGCAAATCTGTTTGATATGTTGCCAGTTGTTTGGATTTTGTAATGACTGGATCATTGAAACCTAACATGTATTGCAATTTTTCAGATAACTTGATTGAACGAACCCTAGATGGAAACTGTTTGCATCGAATTCGTTTTAAGGTTTCATCGAATTCAAATATGAATCCAAACTTGATGTCTTTCACATGTCTAGGCAAAAACTTTTTCTGTCGTTTGTTCAAGATCTTCTTTCGTTTTTTCAATAGTCTTTGTATGGTTAGACTGCTTCGTTCTTTACCAAATTCAATCGCAGCCAATAGTTCGTATATGGTTCCATAATAGCCACTTGGTATGAATACAGATACAGTTATGTTGTCCTCGAATGTGACTTGAATGACATTGTCTTTATCTGCATTACCATGAATATTCTTCCAGCTATGTGGATATTGGATTTCAGCTAAAGCCACTTCCCATTGTCCATCTAATGTCAATTTGTTTGGCAAGTGTACAGAAAACTTTCCAGTTGTATTTGTTGGCAAGGTATTGCTAGGTAGTGTGATGTAAAAGTCATTCATGATTTTATTTTTATCTTTGGATTTGGTAAGATATAGCCAATTGAACTAGACAACAATGCAATCCACAACTTATCATCACCACGACTTAATGTCAGATTGACAATTGAAACAATGATCACTATATATACTATTATGATCTGGGCGAAGAAAACTATTTCTGATCTAGGTAGAACCTTTCCAAAGAAGTTCCATCTGGAACTGGTTCTTGAATCACTTTCTATGTCGATTTCAGGTCCGTTTGTTTGATCCATTGATTGAAACTGTTTGGATAACCAGACCACTTGACAAAATGTTCTGTCACACTGTTTCGTTTTCTTGTTTTTAAAATCTGTTCGATTTTGTAAATGTTATCTGTTTTGTCAACTTTTACCAATTCTGATTGATAGAAAATTCCAATCACTGGTTCAGAATTCCAATCTTTGATTCTGTATACAGGTGGTTGTCTAGGAATGACATCTGTTACAATGAAAATTTCTTCTGTAAAGTTTGGCAGATAACCTTTTTTGAAACAATGTTTGTATTGTGCGATACGAACTTTGTCACCAACTTTGAATTTGAACTTGGTTGGTTTGGTATGATTTGATTGACCATATAATGTTTCCCAAACTTTTCTTTCAGTTTCTAAAGTCACATCGATTGGTCGACATTTTATAGTTCTGTGATAGGAATGATTGATTGCATCAACAATCTTTGGTAGGTCTTCCAAATATCTAAGTGATCCAGTCTGTGTGAATCGTTTCCATATACGACTTTTCAATGTTCTGTTGTAACGTTCTGCAACACCAGCTTTTATGTCTGGACTTTCACTGGCAATGTATTGAATGTCTTGTTTCTTTAGAAAGTCTTGAAATGGTTTGCCACGAAATTCCATTCCCTTGTCTGTAAAAAGTCGCCATGGTTTTCTTCCACTTGTTTTTAGAATGTGTTTGAAAGCTTCAACCACTGTTTCTGGTTTCTTGTTTGTGATTGGCACAGCCCATGCAAATTTTGACAGAACATCGATTACAGTTAGAAGGTGACCAAAACCATCGTTATATTTTCGTATCTTCTGAACATCACATAGATCAGCTTGCCAATCTGAATCGATTCCTAATGCAAAGAATTTGTTTCTAACAAACTTGCGACGTATTGGCTTGTGCAATGTATAGGTATCTTGTTTGTGAAGGCAGTTTTCTACATCAGAACGTTTTATCAATGGAAATCGTTTCTTTGTTTCATAATATACAGGGTTGACACCAGAATAACATGCTGGATTTGCAACATCAAAATATACGTCATTCACTGCAGCTTCCATTTTTAACAATGTTACATACGATCACATTCAATCAATTTATATCTATCTGTATTGAACCCAGTTGCCAAAACGGTCTGGTTTCGATCGAGTTCTTGACTGTCTTGACTTATACATTGTTGACTTGTCTAGTTTCTTTGTTGTCTTTGGTGTGCTTGATGACTGAAAAGACATGGGTGAAAAACTTGTCCCCAAACCTGTTGGGGTTGTAAAAGTTTCTGATCGGTTAAAAGCTTCTTTTGGAACATTTGTTTTGTCTAGAAGTTCTGCAAATTCTTCTGCCCCATCTGGTGATCTTACAGTTGGTCTGTTTCTTGTAACATGATGCACCAGGTCAGCTATATTTGAGCCATGGATAGGTGTCCCATCTATTACCAGTTCACCTGAATCCAACCACTGGAAACTTTGATCATTTTGTTTCATGTGATCAAGTAGAATCTTGCCCTTGCGTCTGCTTGGTTTTGGTAATGTTTCAATCAGATGTCTTTCGTCGATAGGTAGACCTCTCGCATGAAAGTCATTGTAAGTTTGTGCTTCAGTCGACATTTTGGCAAAGTTTGGGGTTGATTGTGGAAACTGTTGATTTCTAAGCTGTTGGTATCTCCCAAAAACTTGTCTGTAATGGTGATATTTTGCATCAGAAGGAATGTTTGGATTCGACATTATAGATTGTAGTTCCTGGTCAAGATTCGATAGTTGATTTACAACTGGGGAATACATCTGTTTCTGTTGGGACATTAGGCTTGAATATGCATCTTGTGGAACCATAACCATCTTGGTTGTATGTTGCATTATTTCTTTATCAGACCACCAACCAAATCACCAATCAAACTACCAGCTATACCAATGATTGGGGCCAACAAGGCTGGTAAGAAGCCACCACTTTGAATCAAAAGCTTTCGTTTTTTGTCTTTTGCAATTTGACGATCTTGTAATTTTCTTAAAACATTTGCATGTTTGGAAAGATCTTCTTTCTTCTTTTTGGTTAGTTTTATATTACCACGTAATATGTTATCAACACATTCACAAATGCAAAGAATTAGTCCATCATCTGCAACTTTCAACAAAGCTTTTCGTTGTTCAGGTTTGGCTGTCTTTAGAATCTTCAAAAGTTCCAAATACTTTTTTATACGTTTTGACATATTGGACAACCATTCGGCATGTTGTTCAACTAACAGACTAACAAAACACAACAGAATCATTAGCTTTTATATCTTAGGCACATAAACAACATTCAACTGGCCAGGAAAAACGTTTGTCTGCAATCGCATATGTTCAGGTGTGTCTTGACTAAGATCTATGAAAAGATAACCATAAGAATCACTACATGCATCCTTGTAGGCTTCCATGAAATACTTGGTTTTGCCTGGAAACAGTTGTTTTGCTAATGTAGATGCTTGTAACTGGTCATTTGGATTCTTCATTAGAACAAGGTATTGGGCATTCACCCTGGATGTTCTTAGGCCATCGAAGAAAAGATTTTGTACAATATGTAAGACTGACATGTTCCAATGATGTGATCCACGTGTGAATAG
>JAAEOJ010000003.1 GCA_024244685.1 Mycoplasma sp. | reverse complement strand
AGGGGCTGGGTCCATATGTTGATTTCTTACCGTGTGTGTCTTACCGCAGGTTGTCTTACCGTGTGTTTTCTTACCGTGTGTTGTCTTACTGTGGGTTTTCTTACAGTGTGTCGTGTGTTGTCTTTATCTATTTTTCCTATCTCTGGGAATGGATAGAAATAAGGATGGGTCCATATGTTAATTTCTTACCGTGTGTGTCTTACCGCGTGTTGTCTAACCGTGTGTTTTCTTACCGTGTGTGTCTTGCCGCGTGTTGTCTAACCGTTTGTTTTCTTACCATGTGTTTTCTTACCGTGTGTTGTCTTACTGTTGGTTTTCTTACCGTATGTTTTCTTACAGTGTGTCGTGTGTTGTCTTTATCTTACTGTGGGGTTTCTTACCATGTGTTTTCTTACCGTGAGTTTTCGTACCGTGTGTTGTCTTACCGCGTGTTGTCTTACCGCGTGTTGTCTTACCGCGTGTTGTCTTACCACGTGTTGTCTGACGGTGGGTTTTCTTACTTTGTGTTTTCTTACCGT
>JAAEOJ010000002.1 GCA_024244685.1 Mycoplasma sp. | reverse complement strand
GTTACAAATATAAGCATAAATAATTTAGAGACTGATTAACAACGGTAGATATGGGCTAGAGTAATAACATATAAAACCTAACTGAGTATAAAAAAAATTTAAGCACGTCAGGCATATTTACAGGTTCATAACATGCTTGACCTCCAAGTTATCCCAGCTGCGCAAAGTATTTCCGAGAGTAGCTCAGAATCTTTTAATATTGAAAATTCAGTCTCAGACGACCCATTATTTATTTCTCGGCCTCGTTCTGTTTTACAAGTTAATAACGACCAACTTGAACAATTACAATCTTCTAATAGAAGACTACATTATATAGGTCAATCTTCGGAAGCCGTTAATTCTTTATTACTTAAAAACAAGATAAGATTTTTAGTCAGAGGAACTCGAGTTTATTTTTGGTAAACAGTTAAGGGACATTTTTAACGATAACGAGAACTACTAAGAATATTTTTTAGGTCTTAAATTTATACTTACAAGCTTCTGTTATTTTTTTTATTTTCTGAGGTTAGAATAATTTTTATTTTACGTGTAACTACTATACTAAAAAGTGAATAAAAATATCCGATTTTTTATTAATCAATTTTTTAAATATAATAATTGAGAATTTTACCAGTTTCTCTTGTTTGAGTATTCAATTGTTTTT
>JAAEOJ010000001.1 GCA_024244685.1 Mycoplasma sp. | reverse complement strand
CTCTATCTCTCTCTCTCTCTCTCGTTGAAATATCTCTCTCGCTCTCTCGTTGTTTATTCGACTTGAATGCTATTCGTGCAGCTGCTTTATCTTGGTTTACAGACTGTACGAGGTCATAATCGAATCGTTACCTAAACGGTGTAAGGAGCGAACGCTACGTGGCCGCGTGGTGTAAGGAGCGAACGCCGTTCAAACGGTTCTCCTTGGGTTTTCCAATATGTGCCTCACTCTCTCCGCAAGTGCAAATATTACCGTTACATGCAGCGTTCGCTCCTTACACCACGTAGCGTTCGCTCCTTACACCGTTTAGGCAAAGATTCTGTTATGACCTCGTACTGCATAACGTTTCCAAATTGTCAGCACACAATCTGTGGGAACTCCAAACACTTTCCATCCTTTTCTTGTTGTATCGATACAGTCTCTCTTATCGCTCAGTGACAGTATAAAAATAAATCCTTATGTTAGGGAATTCACACTCAAACCCTAACTTTTCATTATTCCATCTTGCCTTGAATTCAGACCGTCATCGATCGATCAACATAATTTTCAATATTTTGCTACAGTAAGTTGTGTACTAACAGTCCTTCCACCGCGTTCCTGTCCGGGTTTGTCGTCTTTGGTGAGGATGTATTTTGTTAGTATTATTATTGCCAAAAATCAGAAAAATGTAAAAAAACTTTTTATTTTTTATTTTATTTTCGAGCATGTTTATGGTAGATGAAAAATAAATTGTCCCATAAACTGTCATTCCGGAGCGGTATGACCATCAAAAAAGTTTGTGAGTATTTTTGGGCTGTTTGCCATATATAAACACCAGAAAAACTGTTTAGACACGTCTAGGTGGCTCTCAGCTCACTATCAAAAACTTGCACACACATTTACACTCACTTCAAAAAAATATGTTTTTTTGAAAAAAAATCGAAAAAAATATTTGACGAAAAAAATCATTTTTTTTCATTTATCACATAATCGACCCCAGACCCCAAAAATTTGCATGTATGTAAATTTTGAGCCGTATCAGCTGTTTTTAGCATAAAAATAAGTTTTTAGTAAGATTTAGTATGGTTTTGAATTTTTTGAAAAAAACGTATTTTTTCGCACTTTTTATTTTGTCGATGAATTCCGAAGTTACAGTCTCGTAACATGTGAATAATGCATGACGACAAAAAAAAAGTTGGTTTTTGCAAAATATAGACACATACCTCTAACATACTGAAATTTTAGGCCCAAAAGTTGTTTATTACATGTTTTATGATTTTTTGAAAAACATATTTTCATTTTGGGGAAACAGTGACACAATTCGTTTTTTTTTCTTTCCAGAACACAATTCGGTTTTTTTCTTTCCATTAGAGAATTATCGTTTTTTATTACATGTGTTTGCAGCTGCACGCCTCCCACCCAGCCACACACATCGCCCCCCGCAATTGACAAAAGTTGTTTTAGATATCACACCCCAACACTCTCCTCGATTTGTTTGACTCAACATGTTATTCTTCAGGATGGGTGTAG